>NC_007974.2:1935063-2580084 GCF_000196015.1 Cupriavidus metallidurans CH34
CGCGCTCCAGCCCGTCACGTAAGGATCAGCGACCATGACAGCCAGCCTTCCGTCGGAATCCGTGCGCGCCCTGCTCGAGGACCGCATCTACGTCACCCAGCCACACCTGCCTCCGCTCGACGAGTTCCTGCCCTATCTGCAGCAGATCTGGAACTCGCGCGTGTTGACCAATGGCGGGCCGTTTCACCAGCAGTTCGAGCGTGAACTGTGCGAGTACCTTGGCGTCCCTTACCTGTCGCTGTTCGCCAATGGCACGCTCGCGCTCGTGACGGCGCTACAGGCGCTGCGGATCACGGGAGAGGTCATCACGACGCCATACTCCTTTGTGGCGACGGCGCACTCGCTGCTGTGGAACGGCGTCAAGCCCGTCTTCGTCGACATCGACCCGCATACGATGAATCTCGATCCGGCAAAGATCGAGGCCGCGATCACACCGCAGACAACGGCGATCATGCCCGTGCATTGCTACGGCCACCCCTGCGATGTCGACGCGATCCAGAAGATCGCGGACAACTACAACCTCAGGGTGATCTACGATGCCGCCCATGCCTTCGGCGTCCGTAACGAAAGCGGCAGCATCCTGAAGCACGGCGACCTGTCGATTCTCAGCCTGCACGCCACCAAGGTCTTCAACACGTTCGAAGGTGGCGCCATCATCTGCCCCGATGCCAAGACAAAGCAGCGCATCGATCATCTGAAGAACTTCGGTTTTGTCGACGAAGTCACCGTCGTCGCTGCCGGCATCAACGGCAAGATGAGTGAAATCAACGCTGCGTTTGGGCTGCTGCAGTTGCAGCACATCGACGAGGCGCTCGAGCGCCGCAAGGCGATCGATGCACGCTATCGCGAACTGTTGCGCAACATCCCCGGCATTCGTTGCCAGGCGGATGCCGGCGAAACCACAGCCAACTACGCGTACTTCCCCATTCACGTCGAAGCTGACTACCCGATCAGCCGGGATGCCCTGTTTGACAAGTTCCGCGAGCAAGGTATCTTCGCTCGGCGCTACTTCTATCCGCTGATCTCGGATTTCCCGATGTATCGCGGCCTGCCGTCCGCCAGCCGCCATAACTTGCCCATTGCATCGGAGGCGGCGCTGAAGGTGCTGTGCCTGCCGATCTATCCGGCGCTCACTGAAGAGCAAGTTCAGCGCGTCGTGAGCATCATCGCGGAGCATTGAGCATGCGGCTGGCAATCATGCAGCCCTATCTGTTCCCGTACCTCGGCTACTTCCAGCTAGCGGCATCGGTGGACCGTTTCGTGGTCTACGACGATGTCACGTTCATCAAGAATGGCTGGATCAACCGGAACCGCATCCTGCTCGCCAGCGCCCCACACTACCTGACCGTACCACTGGCGGGAGCCAGCTCGTCGCGCCGGATCGACGAGGTCCGCACACAGCCTCGCGAACGTTGGCTGGGGAAGCTGCTCGAGCAACTCCGCCACGCTTATGGGCGCGCGCCGCAATACGTACCGGTCAGCCGGCTGGTCGAGCAGGTGCTCTCCGACAGTACGGATTCGATCGCACGGCTCGCGGCGAAAAGCGTGATCGACACCTGCGCATACCTCGGCCTGGAGACAACGTTCGTGACGACGTCAACCGGCTACGGCAACGAAGCGCTCAGGAGCGAAGCGCGTGTTATCGATATCTGCGCTCGCGAACACGCAGGTACCTATGTGAATCTACCTGGCGGCCGCGCACTCTACGATGCTGGCACCTTCGCCGCTGCCAGCATCGACCTGGAGTTCGTCGATACGGCGCTTCCTGCGTATCCGCAGTTCGGCGCGCCGTTCGTTCCCGGCCTGTCGATCATCGACGTGCTGATGTTCAATCATGTCGAATCCGTCCACGCAATGCTTTCCCGAGAGGCCATCACCGCATGAACACGGACGCGATAGGCGGCTACCTCGGCCTGGAATTGCCGCAGTACGGTCAGGAGTGGTATCCGCAAGCACTGCGCTTCCAATCGGCGCGCGCGGCATTCCTGGCTCTACTTCGCACACACGCACCGGCAGCCGTCTGGGTACCCTGGTATCTGTGCGACAGCATGCTCGAACCACTTCGGAGTGCGGGCTCGATAGTCAAGCGATACGCGCTGCGGCACGACCTCGGTTGCCCCGATATCGCGCTCGCCGATGGCGAGTGGCTGCTATACGTCAACTACTTCGGTGTATGCGATCGCCACGTGGACGATGTGCTCGCGCGCTTTCCACACGAACAGGTGATCATCGACAATGCCCACGCGTTCTTCTCGGCGGCGCGTGACAACCTGGCGACGATTTACTCACCGCGCAAGTTCGTCGGCGTACCGGATGGCGGATACCTCGCGACACGCGCATCGGTGGAGCTTCCCGAAGTGACCGACGATGGCTCGGTAGCCCGTAGCAGCCACCTGCTGAAGCGACTAGCGGGTGGCGCCGAATCCGGCTATGCGGACTATGCCGCCGCGGAGTGCAGCCTGGAGTGGCAGGAACCGCGCCGTATGTCACCGCTCACGCAGCGCCTGCTCGCAGCGATCGACTATCCGGAAATCCGCGCGCGGCGTGCGTCCAATTTCTCCTTTCTCCATGAATGCCTGAGCAGGCATAACAGCCTGACGCTTGCAGCGGCTCACGATTGCGCGCCGCTTTGCTACCCATTCCTGGGCGCGCCGCAGGGCCTGCGCGAAGCATGGCGGTCCCAACGCATATACAGCGCAACCTATTGGCCTGACCTCGAGCAAAGCCAGGACATGCCAGAGTTCGAGCGGAGCCTGCCGCGCAACACGCTCTTCATTCCCTGCGACCAGCGTCTTTCGCCCGAGCAGTTGGCTCCGCTTGCCCGGCAGGTCCTGGAGTACCGCGACCGTCAATGATGGTCCCGAATTGACAAACATATTCATGAACACGAACCTTGCCAGGCACGAAGCCGAACTCGAATCCCAGGGTTGGACAGTGGTCCCGCGACTGATCCATGAGGAACTCGTCGGCGCGCTGAACCACGCCCTTGTTCCGTCGCTGAACAAGCGTGACGCGATCCGCACGGCAAATGGTCTGATGGAAAACTGTCAGGGCACCGCTCACCACGTGCTTTCCGACGACCGCTGCTATGTCGAACTGCTGGCGAAATTCGAAGCGCTCGATCCCATCGTCAAATGGTTCTTCGGCGGCAACTACATCCTGAACTCGTACGGCGGCTTCATCAACGACGGCAAGACCTACGCCCACGACGTTCACAGGGATATCCGCTTTCATTCGAACGCCAAGCGCTTCATGCTGAATACGCTGGTGATGCTCGACGAGTTCACCGAGCCGAATGGCGCGACCCATATTCTTTCCGGTTCCCAGCATCAGCCCGAGAGGCCGTCCAACGACACGTTCTTTCGTGATGCGGCGCGCGTGACAGGCGAGCGCGGCTCGGTCTTGCTGTTCGACTCCCGAATCTGGCACGCCGCCGGAGAGAACACGACAAATCTTCCCAGAAGGGCGTTGACGCTGACGTTCACCTGCCCCTTCTTCAAACCGCAGCTCGACTATCCGAGGCTCATGGCCAGCTCCGGCGTCTCGACCCTCACGCCATTCCTCCGGCAGGTGATCGGTTTCAACGCCCGGGTGCCCGCGTCCCTCGAGGAGTTCTACGTACCGGTCGAGCAGCGCTTCTATCAACGCGGACAGGACTGACATCATGAGCCGAGATTACAACGCCGAAGCCAAGGACCATCCCGAACACAGCTACGCCTACGCCTTCGACTACCTGATGCATGAGTACATGCTCAAGACGTTCGGGCCATCCATGGTGGCCGGGAACGCGCTCGAGCTTGGTTGCTTCGAAGGACATTTCACGCAGCGCCTGCTCGGGCACTTTGCCACGGTCGACGTCGTCGAGGCGTCTTCCGACTGCATCGAGGTCGCCGCGTCCAAGACAGGCGAGGCGGCAACGTTCTATCACTCGACGTTCGAAACATTCGAACCCAAGAAGAAGTACGACAATATCTTCCTGATCCATACGCTCGAGCATCTCGACGAACCTGTCGAAGTGCTGTCCCGCATCCGCCAATGGTTGTCGGAGCGTGGCCGCCTGTTCGTTGCGACGCCGAACGCGCGGGCCGGGTCGCGCCAGATTGCCGTCAACATGGGATTGATCCGCCATGCGGCGGCCGTCACACCCGCTGAAGCCGCGCACGGCCATCGCGTCACCTATTCGCTGGACACGCTGAAGGCAGACCTGTGCGACGCGCAGCTGCAACCGGTCACTCACGGCGGCATCATCTTCAAGGGCTTGGCGAACTTCCAGATAGACGCCGCACTGAAGGCAGGCATCATCTCCAGGGAGTATCTCGATGGATGCTTCGAGTTGGGACGGGTCTACCCGGATCTGTGCTCGAGCATCTACGTGATCTGCGAGCGCGGCGACACCGCCTGAAGTCAGACTGAATGAATGCGTCCATGAACAAGAAACTGAAGGTCCTGGTTTTCCCTTGCGGCTCGGAGAACGCAGCCGAGATCCACCAGGCGCTCAGGTATTCGTTGCATGTCGAGCTGTTCGGCGCATCCAGCGTGGACGACCACGGCCGCTTTCGCTTCGAACGGTACGTTGGCGGGTTGCCGAAGATCAGCGACGCCGAATTCGACAGCACCTTCTCGCGGCTTCTTGTCGAACTCGACATTGATGTCGTCTTCGCAACGCACGACTCCGTGCTCGACTATCTCGCGCCGCGCGCCCCTGGAATGGGCGTCACGCTGATCAATGGCGACCCGCAGACCGCGGCCATCGCGCGGCGCAAGAGCGCCACCTACGCGTGCTTTCGCGATGCCGACTGGGCGCCGCACATGTTCGAGTCGGTCGAGGCGGTGAAAGCGTGGCCGATCATCGTCAAGCCTGATCTTGGACAGGGCGGCCAGGGCGTGACGCTGGCAAACGATCCGCAACAGGCTCGCGCGGCGATGGACGCGATGCAGTTCCCGGTCCTGGTCGAGTACCTTCCGGGCGAAGAAATCACCGTGGATTGCTTCACGGACCGCAAACGGCGGCTCGTCTGGACCGGACCGCGTACCCGCGAACGAGTGCGGGCAGGCATCACCATGCGCTCCCGCTTGCTGGCGCTGTCCCCTGAGATCGAAGGCATCGCCCGCGAGATCAATCAACGCCTGCAGCTCCGCGGACCGTGGTTCTTCCAGCTCAAGGCGGACAAGGATGGCCGCTGGAAGCTTCTCGAGATTTCATGCCGCGTTGCCGGCACGATGGTCGCGCAGCGCGCGCGCGGCGTGAACCTGCCGCTGATGGCGGTGCAGGATCACCTCGGCCGCGATCTGGTCGCGCTGGACAATCCGCACGTCAACCTGGTGGAGCGGAGTATCGCCACGCGTACACGTCTGGATTTCGCCTACGACTCTGTCTTCGTCGATCTCGACGACACCCTGGTGCTGAACGGACATGCCGTGCCGCAAACCATGGCGTTCCTGTATCAGTCCAAGGCGGACGGCAAGAAAGTGAACCTGATCACCCGGCACGCGTTCGATGTCGCTCAGACACTCGAGAAGGCCCATATCAGCCGCGGCATCTTCGATCAGATCATCGTGATCACCGACGGCGGCTCAAAGGCCGACCATTTCTCACCTGACTCAATCTTTATCGACAATCATTTTCCCGAGAGACTCGAGGTCGCGAGAAAGCTCGCAATCCCCGTTCTCGATGTGGACATGGTCGAGTTCCTTATCAAGTAGACGGAACCCATGGAAAAGACATCTCCCGATTTTCTGGCTGTGCTGCGCACGGAGCGAAGAGATCTGTTGAACCGGATGCGGCAGACCCGATTCGAATCGCTCAGGGAAGGGTGCAGCCACTCTCAGGTCATCCCCTTTGCCACCTTTTCACCGTGGCTCGATGACGAGGCATTCTCCGCCATCTACGAGATCGTCAAGCCGTTCACCATGGTGGACATCTACCGCTGCTACGAGCTTTACAGTCTTGCGCGGCAATGCCGTCGCGTTGCCGGCGAGATCGTCGAAGTCGGTGTATGGCGGGGCGGTACCGGTGCGTTGATGGCTCATGCCTTGAACAACCGGCCGGTGCATCTGTTCGATACCTTCAGCGGCGTCGTCAAGCACGATGCCGAGTTCGATACGCTCTACTCGGGTGGAGAGCACGCCGACACCGACGAAGACATCGTGCGGAGCCTGTTTGCGAAGGCCAACGTGGAATGCCGGATCCACCGCGGCATCTTCCCGGACGACACGTTGCAAGGTCTGCCGGCATCGATCTGCCTCGCGCATATCGACGTCGACACTTACCGCTCCGTCAAGGAGTCGTTCGCGGAAATCTGGCCGCGGGTTCAGCCGGGCGGCATGGTCGTATTCGATGACTTTGCCGTATTCGGCTGCGAAGGCGCGAACCAGGCCGTCAACGAAATCGTCGCGGCCCACGATGACGGGCTGTTCATTCACAACCTCAACGGCCACGCCCTGCTCGTCAAGCAACCCGCGATGGCCCGCTCCTGAGCGGTCTGGTGTACCCGACGAACAGTTCCGCAGCACGACTCCGATCATGAAAAGAATCGCCCACTACCAGTACCTGGAGTATGTCCGCGTCATGTCGCTGATGCGGCAGTATCAGGCCGCAAGCGCAAAGCCGCTACGCGTGCTGGACTTCGGCTGCGGACTCGGGAAATTCCTGAACGTCTTCGCAAGCCTGGGCATGGAGGTCACCGGCGTCGACGCGAATCCGGCCTACGTCGCGGGCGCCCGCGAAAAGGGCTTCCAGGCCTACGAGCCGGAGGCCTTCTTCGCCACGACCCAGGACCCATTCGACGTGGTGTTTCTGAGCCATCTCATCGAGCACGTCACGCCGGACGCACTCGTCGCACTGGTACCCCGCCTCTGCGCGCAACTGGCAAGGAACGGCCGCATGATCATGCTGAGCCCAACGCCCGGCGAGCGCTTCTATCACGATTTCTCGCATATCCGCCCGTACCTGCCGCAGAGCATCCGGCACGCGTTCGGCGCAACCGGCATGCCGATTTCCTATGGCGAAGCCGGCCTGCTTGAAATGGTCGACATTCACTTCTTCAAGGACCCCTATCGCACGCGCCTGTGGCGGTCCTTTTACGTCAACCGTGGCATCAAGGGCGCGTTCACACGCCAGTACAACCGCCTCCTCGATGTACTGTGGAGCGCATCCGGCGGCCGGGTCGGCAAGACAGCGTCGTGGCTCGGGGTGTACGAACTGCGCGCACGTAGCTGAATGGCGGACGCGGGCAACCCGCGCCGCATCACTCGGCAGCGGCGGACGCCGCTGCCCCGGCCGGGCTGCCGCGCAGCGTCTTCTCCTTGAGCCGCATGACGAAGAACGGCGCGATCAACGACACGCCCGCGCTCATCAGGAACAGCAGGCGGAAGGCATGCTCCGCCGCCTCGCGCACCGCGGCAGCATCGCCCTGATCCCCCGCATCCATGGCCCGCCGGAACATGCTCATCAGCACATCCTCGCCGCCATGCAGGTCACTGACCGCCATGCCGCTATGGCGTAGCAGCGCGATCAGCACCGTGGTCAGCACCGCCACGCCCACTGCGCCACCAAGCAGGCGCGAGAAGGCGGTCAGCGCGGTGGCGATGCCAACCTGCTGCGGCGGCACCGAGTTCTGCGTGGCCACCAGCCCGCTCGGCAGTTGCAGGCCGATTGACAGGCCCAGGACGATCATCACCAGCGCGGCCGGCACCACCGCCTGCGGCGGCACAAAGGCCAGCCCGACGATGGCAATCGGCGCCACCAGACAGCCAGCCAGTTGCAGCGGCTTGTAACGCCCGCTCCACGACATCAGCCGGCCCGACGCATAGGCGCCGAACGGAATGGCCAGCGTCAGCGGCACCAGCCGCAGCGCGGCGGTGTCGGCCCCCGCGCCGCCCACGACCTGGAAGCGCAGCGGCAGCAGCACCGACATCGCGATCAACTGGAAGAAGCACAGGAACAGCGTCAGGCAGCAGATCGCGACGGTCGGCACGGCGAGCATCTTCAGCGGAATCACCGGGTCGACGGCACGCCGCTCCTGCCAGATGAAAAGCACCAGACCGATCAGCCCGGCAGCCAGCAGGCCGATCGTCTGCGGCTCCAGCGGCGAGTGGCCCTGCCCCATCCGCGTCAGGAACACCAGCACGCCGGACAGGCCGCCACCAAACAGCAGCGCGCCAAGGTAGTCGATGCGATGCTTGCGTCCGCTGACCGGCAGATGCCGCAGCGCCCGGCGCACCACGATCAGCGCGATCAGCCCCAGCGGAATGTTGATCCAGAAAATCCAGCGCCATGAGAGGAAGTGCGCAAGGTAGCCGCCAATCACGGGCCCGGCCATGCTGGCCACGGCCCAGACGCCGCTGACGTAGCCCTGGTACTTGCCGCGTTCACGTAGTGGCACCACGTCGGCGATCGTTGCTTGCGATACCGAGATCAGGCCGCCACCGCCAAGGCCCTGCAGAATGCGCGCAACGATCAGCATCGGCATCGTCGTAGCCATCGCGCAGGCGATCGACGCCAGCACGAACAGCACGATCGAGAACGTCAGCACCGAGCGGCGCCCGAGCACGTCGGACAGCTTGCCGTAGATCGGCGTAACCACGGTGGACGCCACCAGATAGGCGGAGATCACCCACGCCATGTCCTCGAAACCGTTGAGCTGCAAGGCGATCTCGGGCAGGACCACGGCCACGATCGATTGTTCGAGGGCACCCAGCATGATGGCCAGCATCAGGCCGAAGATAACCTGCATCACGGGCACGTCTGGGGGTGAATGCGGGGCGGAGGGCGCTTGCGGAGCGGACATGGAGGAGCCTGCACGGCAGGCATTGGCCGGACGGCCTGCCTGCTCTTGTTGGTCAAGAAGAGCCGCTATTTTATGCGAGCGCTTCAAACCGTGCTTGTCGGCTTGCTTTCAGCCCGGCGGCGCGTGCTCGCCCCATCACCCGCCACCACCTCGAAACCGCGCGGCTAGGTGCCCTCAGGCTGCTGGCTGCACTCCCACACTGTCTGGCGCAGCCAGCGATGCGCGGGATCGGCCCTGCGCCGCGCGTGCCATGCCTGCTGGAACGGCACTGGCGCCAGCGCGATCGGCGGCGCGAACGCCCGCAGCGCGCGATTTGGCGCCGCGGCAACCGCGCGGGTCGCGACGGTCAGGATCAGGTCGGTGCCGGGCACGAGATCGAGCGCAGCGCCCCAATGAGGCAGCACCAGGGCCACATGCCGCTGCATGCCAGCCTCGGCCAGGGCGAGATCGATCTCACTGGGCGCGTCGGGACGCATCGCCACCAGCACATGCGGCCGCGCCAGCCAGCCCTCCACCGACAGCGGCCCCCGCCGAGGCAGCGTGGCCCGGTCCGCCACGCTCGTGTAGTGGTCTTCGAACAGCGTAGCCACCTCGATATCGCTGGGCAGCCGTGGAAAGACACCGATCGCCAGATCGGTCTCCCCGTCGGCAAGCTGCGCGAGCATCGCCTCGCGGCCAGCCTGGACCACGGCAACGTCGATGCCGGGCGCCTCGCGGCGCAGCCGTCGCATCAGCGCGGGCAACACGCTGCGCGCGCCATAGTCGGACAGAGCCAGCCGGAAACAGCGGCGCGCATGGGCGGCGTCGAACGTGGATTCGCCCACCAGTCCGTTCAATTGACCCAGTGCATCGTCCAGCGGGCCCAGCAAATCGCGCGCGCGCGCGGTGAGCGTCAGGCCGTTCTCGCGACGCACCAGCAGCGGGTCGTCGAAGATATCGCGCAACTGGGCCAGCGCGTGACTGACGGCCGGCTGGCTCTTGTGCAGCCGCACGGCGGCACGCGTCACATGCTGCTCGGTCAGCAAGGCGTGCAATGTCAACAGCAGGTTCAGGTCGATACGGCGCAGGTCATCCATGCGGCGAATGTCTCATGTATGGATTGCGAATTTCCATTGCGGCGGCGGCGCGTGCAACATGCCCGGCAACAGATTGCATTCAGATTGCATTCGAATCGGAGAAATTATCATGACCTCGCCGCTTGCCGCATCCGCTGGCTCGCTCTGGATGCCATTGGGCGTCGCGCTTCTGGCTGGCGCGATGATCCCGTTCCAGGCCGGCAGCAACGCCACGCTGGGCCGCGCGCTCGGGCACCCGCTCTGGGCCACCGTGATCTCGCTCGTGATCAGCCTGGTTGCCGTCGTGCCCGTGCTGCTGGCACTGCGCGCGCCGCCGCCCAATCTCGCAGCGGCCGCGCAGGGACCGTGGTGGCAATGGATCGGGGGGCTGTTCGGCGTGATCTACATCACTGCGGCGCTGTGGCTGGCGCCGCGCATGGGCGCCGCGAACTTCATCGTCGGCGCCGTGGCCGGCCAGTTGCTGGCCTCGATGCTGGTCGATCATTTCGGTTTGGTCGGCCTGCCGGCCCGGCCAGTCACGCTGGCGCGCCTGGCCGGCGTGGTGCTGGTCCTGGCGGGCATCTGCGTCATGCAATGGCAGCCGACGCGGGCCACGGGCAGCGCATTGAGCGAGCGAAATCTCAGGGGACAGTCAGATCAGCCAAGGCATCCCGGATCAGCGTAATGCCGGGCCAGGCCCCCATCTCCGCCATCGTGATGAATACCGTGCGCCCCACCGGGAACGAAAAATCATGGCGTACCGGGTGCACCATTCCCAGTTGCGCATAGTGCGCCACGGCGCTTTCCGGTGCGACGGTCAAGAGATCGCTGCTTGCCACCACACTCAGATTCGTGTGGAACGAGAACGACTCGACCCTGGGATGGGGCGGCACCAGGCCTGCGGACAGGAAGGTGTCGTCGAACACCTGGCGCGTATAGGCCTCGCGTGACGCCACGATCCAACCCAGCTCGCGCAGTTCCGCCAACCCGACGTTGCGCCTGCGGCGCAGTGGGTGGTCCTGTGCGCACGCAATGGCGAGCGGCTCCTGCCACAGCGGCGTCACCGCCAGCCTGCTGGCGGCCTGCTCATCCAGCTCCACGCCGATTCTGCCAATCACGCAGTCGACATCGCCACGGCTCAACATTCGAAGCAGCCCGCCCACCGTCGATTCACGCACGACGAGTCTTGGGCAGTCTGGCCGCGCAGCCATTGCCGCCAGCAATCTCGGCAGGATCACCACGCCAACCAGCGGGAGTACGCCAAGCCTCACCACGGGAGCGGGGGGTGTTTCCGTCGTTGACTGAGCCGCCACCGCCAGCGCGCTGAGCGCGATACGCAGGCGGTCCAGCGCAACCAGTCCCGCAGGGGATAGTGCCGCGCCGCGCGTGGTACGCGCGACCAGTTCCACCCCGAACGCGGATTCCAGCTCCTGCAGCATCTTGGTTGCGGCAGGCTGGCTGAGCGCCAGTTGTGCGGCCGCCGTCGTCAACGAGCCATGCTCGGCCACGAGTTCCAGAAAGCGTAGATGCCGGATGCGCAAGCGATCCAGCCGCTGCGCGCGCGCTGGCCTGTGGAGGCCCATACCGTGTTGCTCAGGCGATACCCGCGTCATAACAAATCGTGATGATGCTATCAAGACATCATAATTTACAGGAAAGAATCCGGCTCGCACAATGCTGTCGAACAAGCTCACTAGAGCAAGACCAGAGCAAGAGGAGACAAAATGCGGCGAATCGCAAGGCGACTGGCATGGCTACCCGGCCTGGCAGTGGCGATCGGCACGACAGGGGTGGCTAGCGCGGCAGCAGCCTCGTCGGAAGCCGGATATCCCGCGCGGCCCGTGCACTTGATCGTTCCCTACGCCGCAGGTGGCGGCCCGGACATCCAGGCCCGCAAGCTGGCCGAAGTCGTCTCGCGCGACCTGGGGCAACCGGTCGTTGTGGAGAACAAGGTTGGCGCAGGGGGCATTCTTGCCGCTGAATTCGTCGCCAAGCAGCCGGCTGACGGCTACACGCTGATGATCGGCGCCTCCACACACCTGGTGCAGAAACTGATGCAGCCGTCGGTCAGGTTCGACCCTGCCAGGGATTTCACCCACATCATCCGTACGGGCTTCAGCCCGCAGGTCATGCTGGTGAAGAGCACCTCGCCCTACCAGTCCGTGGCCGATCTTGTCGCGGCAGCGCGCAAATCGCCGGGCAAGCTCAACTATGCGTCGGGGGGTATCGGCAGCGCCGCCCATCTGTCGGGCGCGGCATTGGCAAGCGCCGCGACGATCGACCTGGTCCATGTGCCGTACAAAGGCTCGGTCGAGGTTGTTCCCGCGTTGATCCGGGGCGATGCAACACTTGGCTTCCCGATTGCATCGACCGCGATTCCACAGATCGAGAACGGCAAGGTGCGTGCATTGGCGGTTACCTCCGCATCCCGCTTGCCCGGCTTGCCCCAGGTGCCAACCCTGAACGAGGCGTTGGGCCGGAACGATCTGGCGCTGGATTCATGGTTCGGCATCTGGGCGCCCGCCGGCGTGCCAAAGCCCGTGGTTGCACGCCTGCAGGCTGCTGTGATCAAGGCCCTGAATGATCCGGGCACACGTGACATGTTCCAAAAGGCGGGTTCGGTGATCGACCCCACACCGAGCCAGGAAGCCTTTGACCGATTCGTTGCCGACGAGATGGTCAAGTACCGCCGGATCATCGAATCGAACCATATTTCGCTGCAATGAGGCCACCCATGACCACCGAAAACCTCTCGTTCTCCCCCCTTGCCGGCGTCCGCGTACTGGATTTCTCGCATGTCATCGCGGGCCCGTTGGCAACGTTCTACCTGTCACAGCTCGGGGCCGATGTGCTGAAGATGGAAAACGCCAATGGCGGCGATGTCATGCGCAGGACCGAAACTGGCCGAAAGGGCTTTCTCGCGCTCAATGCGGGCAAGGACTGTCGTGACATTGACCTGGGCTCCGAAGCGGGCCGCGCCGACGCTCTCGCCCTGGCGGCCACGTGCGATGTCGTCGTCGACAACCTGCGCCCCGGCGTGCTGGAGCGATTCGGCCTCGGCTTCGAAGCGGTGCGGGCGGTGAATCCGCGTGTGGTGTATTGCTCGATTTCGGGCTTTGGTCGCGGCAGTGCCGACTGGTCGGGCCGCCCCGCATACGACCATGTCATTCAGGCGGCCACAGGCATGACCTTTCTGGCGGGCAACGAGAACGACCCGCCGATCAAGACCGGATTCCCTGTCGTCGACGCCGCAACGGGCATGCAGGCAGCGCTCTCCATTCTGGCCGGCCTGCGCGAGCGCGATCGCTGCGGCTGCGCCATTCAGCTCGACATCTCCATGACCGGCGCAGCGATGCAACTCATGTATGGCTTTGCCTGCGAGGCATTGACGGATGGCACTTCGCCCTCTCGCGTGGGCAACCGGGGCTACTCGGGGAGCCCGACGGCGGACTTCTTCCCCACGACCGACGGCTGGATTGCACTCGGCGCCAACACCCCACGCCAGTTGCTGCGCCTTCTCGAAGTCCTGGAACTGTCCGAGCTTGCCGCCGACCCGGCCTACTTTGCCGAACCACTGGATGCGGAGTCCCCCGCCACCTTCGTGCGCTCACGCGACCCTGCCGCGCTGAAAACGATCATCGCGCAACGCCTGCAAATGCTGCGCGCCGACGAACTCGAGGAACGCCTCGCCACGCGCGGGGTACCCGCAGCGAAGGTACGCAAGCTGGGCGAGTTTGCCGAAGCGGCGCTAGGTCACGGCCGCATATCGACTGTCACACTGCGCGATGGCGACACCGAAGTCATGTCGCCGGGCCTGGGCTTCGGTGCCCGGCGACATCCGGGCTAATCCGGGCTAATCCGGGCTAATCCGGGCTAATCCGCACTAATGCTGGCCTCCTCGCACCGGCGCGCGCTCAGAACGTTTCCCAATCGCCGCCATCGGCCGTCGCGGGCACCGGTGCGGCCGATGGCCTCGCCTTTGCCACGGGCCGACGGCTCGAGGGCGTAGCCAGTACGGGTTCCTTGCGCTGATGGGTGACCGGCTGGCGGGCCTTGGCTGGCGTGGCTGGCTGGCGCGCCAGTACCGGGGCCGCCGAGGTCTTGCGTACCACGGGCGGTCGCACGGCGGCGGGCACTGCGGGCGCGCGCAATTGGTGTGATGGCTGCACCGGGCGCTGCGGGGCAGCGGCGGCCGTCTGGGTCGATACCTTCTGGGTCGATACCTTCTGGGTCGATACCTTCTGGGTCGATACCTTCTGGGTCAATGCCTTCTGGGGCGATGGCCTCGGCGTCAATGCCTTCGGCGCAGCAGCGGGCAAGCGTGGCGCCGGTTGAACCGGCTGCGCAACGACTGCCACGGGCCCCGGCGCGCGCGGCACTTCGCGCTGCTGTTGCTGGCCCAGATCGAAACGCGCGACTTCCGTCACCAGCCCGCCGGCCTGCTGCATCAGGCTTTCGGCGGCAGCACTGGCTTCTTCCACCAGCGCGGCATTCTGCTGCGTCACGGTTTCCATCTGCGCAATCGCCAGGCCCACCTGCTCGATGCCGGCGCTCTGCTCCTCGCTGGCGGCGGTGATCTCGCCCATGATGTCCGTGACGCGGCGTACCGCGCCGACGATGTCATCCATGGTCTTGCCGGCTACTTCGACCTGGCGCGCGCCCTCCTTTACCTGCCGCACGGAGCCATTGATCAGATCGCCGATTTCCTTGGCCGCCGACGATGAACGCTGCGCCAGGCTGCGCACTTCGGCCGCCACAACGCTGAAGCCACGACCTTGCTCGCCGGCACGCGCCGCTTCCACAGCGGCGTTCAGCGCAAGAATGTTGGTCTGGAATGCGATACCTTCGATGACGCCGATGATCTCGGCCACGCGTGCCGAGGACTGGGTGATGCCGTCCATCGTATCCACCACGCTGCGCACCACGCGGCCGCCTTCGGTGGCGACATCCGATGCGTTCGCGGCAAGCTGGTTGGCTTGTCGCGCGTTCTCGGCGTTCTGGCGCACGGTGGACGTCAACTGCTCCATTGACGCGGCAGTCTGCTCCAGCGATGCCGCTTGCTGCTCGGTACGGCGGGACAGATCGGTATTGCCACTGGAGATCTCGCGCGCGGCGGTGTCGATCGAACCGGCCGCGTGCTGGATGCCGCGAACCAGCGTGCCGAGCTGGCCAAAGGCGCGCTCGAGCGCGCCGAGCATCCGGCCCATCTCATCCTGGCTGCGTACTTCGATGGTGTGCGCAAGCTGGCCCTGCTCCAGCGCCTCGGCAGCATCAAGCGCCTGCCGGGCCGGACGCGTCACCGAGCGTGTCATGCCGATACCCAGCAGCGCGGCAATGATCGCCGCCAGAGCTGCCATGCCGATCAGAAGGTTGCGCGTAAAAGCGTAGCGCGCTGTTGCATCCTCCACCGCCTCCACGGCCAGCTTCTGGCCAAGCTGGGCGATCGCGTCCAGCTTGTCGAAGTACGCGGCCTGCGATGACGGCAGCGTGGCAGTCAGCCCGGCGCGGGCGCCATCGTATTCCCCTGCGCCCAGCTGGCGCATGACCAGGTCGAGCTGACCGTCATAGGTGGCGCGTGCCTGCGTCAGTTGCTCGAACACGGCTTTCCATTCCGCGTTGCCCGACGCCACCAGGGTCTTGCCGATCGGTTCGAGCGTCGCGTCGATTTCCTCGCGGAACCGGGCGATCTTCGCCGCGTTCGCCGTGACCAGCGCGGCATCCTCGGTCAATGCCGCATCGCGCACCATCAGACCGATCGTCAGCACCTGCGCCTTGGCGTGATTCAGATCGATCACCCGCAGCAGCCGCTTCTCCACCGCCATGTGCATGGCATCGTTCATGCTGCCCAGCGCCGACACCCCAACCGCGGCAACCGCGGCGAGCAGCAGCACCACGAGACTGAAAGCAAAGGTCAGCCGCGCCCCGATCCCCATTTTTCGCAAGCCCATCACTTCGTACCTTTCTCTTGTGATCCGATTGTTCGTACGAGCGATATCCGCCCGAAACCGGGCATCGCACGGCCTCCTATCGGCGGCGTCGCGGGCGGACTTAAGCGCAAAAACGAATTGAGGGGGAAATCGGCAGGTATTCGGTGGATTGACTGCACAACAAATGGCATCTAATCCATCTGCGCAACACGCACCGGCACCGGAGACCAGACAGACGGCGTCAGACCATCGTCGGCCCGACCAGCCAGCGCGAAAAAAAAGCCTACGCGCGGGGTGCTCGTAGGCTTTCCAGGACTGCTCAGAAGGACCGGCTGTACCCGGTCCAGCGCTCGAATATAAACCCGCTTACATGAGGTGTAAATCGCGCTTCTATCAGGGATTCCCCTGATGGCGGGTGTAATCCGAAGATCACTTGATAGCTTCTCAGTAGCGCGAAAGTCACGTGCGGGCTCTTCGTCAGATATCGGCAATTTCCCGCAAAGCATTAGCTGGCGCGGGTTGGCGGCATCTGGCCGGGCGTTCCGATGGCAGCATACCGCATGCGCCTGCCACAACTCGCTCCACGCGACAACATCACAAATAGAGTAATGACTCTAGTCGAAGACAAGCAGCCGCTCAGTCAATGCTTGTAAAACTTTGTTACTCTCCCCGTCTGAAGTATTCCCCTTCTCTCCTGGCTGCGCCGATTGGACGTGATGGCCGGGCAGCGCCCCCGATATTCGCGAATCGTCTGCCCGCCGCGTTCATGCCGGCCAGCTCCTGCGCCACCTCCGGCTCCGAGAGCGAATGTTTCAAAGCGCACCACGATCTGAGCGCACAAAACGTCACCCATAGTGCGTTACAGATCGAATCATGTGGTCATCGGACCGTTGTCAGCCGCCAGATCCCTCGCGGGTTCTTCCGGAGAAGTTGTGAAGAAGGAAAAAAAGGCTCCAAGACCCAGCCGGAAACTGCAGCACCTGCATTACGCAGCCCACGGCGCAAGCCGCAACGCAGTCATCGTCCATCTGTCGAACGGCACGAGGTTGACCGGTGTCGTCCTGGCATCGGACAACTATATGGTGCTGCTTGGGCAGAGCGCCGAAGATCCCACCCCCACGCTGATCTACAAACGCGCGATTACCGTCGTGACCCCCGCCCACGCGCCCGAAACGACGTCGGTGCTGCTCGAGGCCGAAACATCGCCGGACTTCGTGCGCCTCTACACCCCGCGCACGCGCAAGCGCCGCTGAGCGGCGCAGCAAGTCGTGGCGCCCTTCTATATAGATGCGGGCCCACGACCACGCAAACACCAGGTCAAGTTGCGCGCGCAACCCCCGCAAAGATCACTCTAAAGTCTCCCCCTGCCCGGTCGATAACCTTTGCAACGGAGGCACTCTACGCCCTGCAACGCAGGCAGCCAACGTTACGGCACCCGCCGGAATGCCTAAAACATTGCAAATAGGAGTCGTACCATGGCGCAAGTCATTAATACCAACTCGTTGTCTCTGATGACTCAGAACAACCTGAACACGTCGCAATCGGCGCTGAACACCGCCATTCAGCGACTGTCGTCGGGTCTGCGCATCAACAGCGCAAAGGACGATGCAGCCGGCCTGGCCATCGCCAGCCGCTTCACGTCGAACATCAACGGCCTGACCGTTGCCCAGCGTAACGCCAACGACGGCATCTCGCTGGCGCAAACGACGGAAGGCGCGCTGACCGAAGTCACGAACAACCTGCAGCGTATCCGCGACCTGTCGGTGCAAGCCGCCAACGGTTCGAACTCGGCTTCGGACCTGAAGTCGATCCAGGACGAAATCACGCAGCGTATGTCGGAAATCGACCGCCTGTCGGCCCAGACCGACTTCAACGGCGTGAAGGTGCTGTCGTCGACCGCCAAGAGCGTGAACATTCAGGTTGGCGCGCAAGACGGCCAGACCATCGCTGTGAACCTGCAGGAAATCAGCACGAAGACGCTGGGCCTGAACAGCTTCAACGTGAACGGCCCGCAAGGCGCCGTCACCGCCGCCACCGCTGCCAACTTCCAGAAGGTCTTCGGTAGCTCCACCACGTTCACGACGTCGTCGATCACGGAAGCCGTCGGCGGCACGCTGGCCACGACCCTGGGTATCAGCTCGAGCAGCGTGGCCATCGGCAACCAGGCCATGGTTGACGCGAACGGCAACTGGTTCGCACAAGTCACCGTCACGCCGGCGTCGGCCACGGAAGCTCAGGCACTGAAGAACCAGGGCATGACCACCGCAACCAGCGGCTCGGCCATGACCATGTACGTTGCACTGAACCCGAACTCGACGACGAGCACGACGGGCGCGACGGCATCGTTCACGCTGAACACCACTGGCGTGACCGCTTCCACCCTGACGGGCAGCGCCTCGGCCAACCCGCTGGCCACGCTCGACAACGCCCTGCAAACGGTGAACAGCCTGCGCAGCTCGCTGGGTGCTATCCAGAACCGTCTGGATTCGACGATCTCGAACCTGGGCACGACCATCACCAACCTGTCGTCGTCGCGCTCGCGCATTCAGGATGCTGACTACGCAACGGAAGTGTCGAACATGACCCGCGCGAACATCCTGCAACAAGCTGGTACCTCGGTGCTGGCTCAAGCGAACCAGACCACGCAAGGCGTGCTGTCGCTGCTGCGTTAATCGCACCGCGTAAGCAGGAAGGCCGGACCTCGTGTCCGGCTTTCTTGCGCCCGGAGTATTTCCCCAGGGCTTCGGCTCTGGGAAAACATTTCGAGATGACCGAGTCAGGACAATCATGGCAACCCAAACTGCTCCATCGTCCGGCGTAGTGCAAGCGGCAGTCGGCGTGTCCCTGCCACAGCCCGGCCTACGCGCATCCGCAACGCCTGCGGATACATCACAAGCACCGGCGGGCGTCACGTCGGCCACACCGGCGCCTGACCAACCGGCGGTGCGCCCCAGCACGGACGCGGCAGTCAGGAAACTGACCGAGGCCCTGCGCGCTGCATCGGTCAGCGTCCAGTTTGAAATCGACCGCGAGACCAACCGCGTCGTGACCAAGATCGTCGACAAGGCCAACGGCGAAATCATCCGACAGATTCCCACAGAGGAAGTCGTGCGTATCGCCGACGCGCTGGCCCAGTTGCAAGGGCTGTTCGTCAACCAGACCGCCTGACATCGTCGCAGCCCCAACCAGAAGCCCCCTGGAAAACAAGAAATGACTACGATCTCCAACCTCGGCGTCGGCTCCGGTCTCGACCTGAGCAGCCTGCTCGATCAGCTCACCACGGCTGAACAGGCCCCGCTCACCGCGATCAAGACCCAGCAGAGCAGCTACCAGACCAAACTGTCCGCGTACGGCCAGTTGCAGAGCATGCTCGCGGCGTTCCAGGCTTCGGCCAACCAGTTGTCGAACCCCACGTTCTTCCAATCCACCACGGCAAGCGCAAGCAACACCTCGGTACTGAGCGCCACCGGCAGCACCACTGCGGTGCCAGGCACCTACTCGGTCAACGTCACGCAACTGGCGCAGTCGCAGTCGGTGGTTTCCACCGGACAGGCATCGCAGACCACCGCCGTCGGCACCGGCACGATCCATATCGATTTCGGTGCGATCACGGGTGGCACGCTGGACAGCAACCCGGCCAGCGCCACCTACGGCAAGTACACCGGCGCCACCTTCACTGCCAATAGCGGCTCCACCGGCGTCGACATCACGATCGACAGCAGCAACAACACGCTGCAGGGCGTTCGCGACGCGATCAACAAGGCCAATGCCGGCGTCACAGCCAGCATCGTCAACGACGGTTCGGGCACGCCCTATCGCCTGGTCATCAGTTCCAACGCCACCGGTGCCACGAACAGCGTGCGCATGTCGGTGAATGAAACCGATGGCGGCACCGGCCTCTCGGATCTGGCGGCATACGATCCAGCCGGCACGCAGAACATGCAGCAGACCATTGCGGCCCAGAACGCCCAGCTCACGGTCAACAACATCGCCGTCCAGAGCAAGGGAAATTCCGTGGCGGACGCGGTGCCAGGCGTGGTCCTTAACCTGACCCAGACCGGTACGAGCAGTGTGACGGTCCAGCGCGACAACAGTTCGATCGTCTCCGGCGTGCAGGCCTTCGTCGCGGCTTACAACAACCTCCAGAACACCGCTGCGTCGCTGTCGGCCTACGACCCGAGCACCAAGACCGGTTCTCCCCTGACGGGCGATTCCACGTTGAGCATCATCCAGTCCCAGATGCGCAGCGTGATGAACACGCCGCAGTCGGGCAACGCGCTCACCACGCTGTCGCAGATCGGCATCTCGTTCCAGAACGACGGCACGCTTGCTCTCGACACCACCAAGCTGACCTCGGCGCTGAACAGCAACCCCGGCGCGGTTGCGGGGCTGTTCGGCAACACCGACGGCGTGAGTGGCTACGGCAACCAGATCAACAAGCTCGTCACGGGCCTGACCAGCAGCAACGGCGCGTTGACGACGGCCACGGCCGGCATCAACAACACGCTCAAGGATCTGAGCAATCAGTACGATGAAACGCAGACCCGCGTCGACGCGGTCATCGCCAACTACAAGACGCAGTTCACGCAACTCGACGTGATCATGTCGCAGATGCAGAACACCAGTTCGTACCTGACGCAGCAGTTCAGCGCCATGAACGGCACAAGCAGTAGCAAGAAGTAACGTCAGCCAACAGCAGGAGTCCACATGTTCGCGCGCCGCAATGCCGTCAATGCCTACGCCCAGGTGGGTGTCGAAACCGGAGCCATGAGTGCCAGTCCGCACCAGCTGATCGTCATGCTCTACGACGGCGCGCGCGCGGCCATCGCACGTGCCAAGTTCCACCTGGCGGCCGGCGACATCGCAGCCAAGGGCAACGCCATCTCCAAGTCGATCGACATCATCGACAACGGCCTGCGCGCCGTGCTCGACCACAATGCCGGCGGCGACGTTGCCGCGGACCTTGAACGGCTGTACGACTATATGTCGCGCCAACTCATGCTGGCCAACCTGCGCAACGACGAAGCGCTGCTCGACCAGGTCGACAGCCTGCTGCAGGACCTCTCCAGCGCCTGGGCACAGATCGGCAATCCAGCCGCCAACGGCGCGCTGGCCGCACAGCCGATCGCTGCCAACTCGTGACTACCTTCCGGAACTGAGACGATGTACTCCAAAATGCCTGCCACCCCGTCGGTCATCCAGATCTACGAGGAACTCGTCCTGCTCTCGGAGCAGATGCTCGAAGCTGCCCGCCATGGCAATTGGGACGCGATGACCGAAGTCCAGCGTGTGTATGTGGCTCAGGTGGAAACACTCCGCGGCAGAGACACACACCCGCCCGCGACGCTTCAGGAACGTATGCAGCGTCAGGCCCTGCTGGCCAAGCTGCTGGCTCACGACGCCGCGATCCGCGATCTGGTGATGCCACAGTTGCAACGCCTCGGGGAACTGCTCGGCAGCGCCCGCCGCCGCCGCGACGTCAACGAGGCCTACGGCGTTTCCGCCTGAGAGATTCGCTGAGAGATACGTTCACAGGGCGCCCCGCGCGGCGCCAATGCGGCGCCTTGAGCTCATGCATCCGTAACGCCCCATGTCACGGCCCGTTCCATGTCGATTCCGATTCATTCCCAGCCTGACGCTGGCCAGCTCGCACGTAACGACCTGCTGACACAGCGCACGGCGCTGGCGGTCGACAAGCTGGCCGCGCTGATGCCGGTCCAGGACACGAACGAGACCAGTTCGCGTGACACCAGCACCGATCTCGGCACCGCTGGCCGCGTGCCCGGTGCGCGGCCCGGCGAAGCATCGGCCGGCAATACCGCCGGCGCCGTCGTCACTTCGACGCGCGAAACGCTGAGCTTCGCAGCGCGCACGATCCTCGACCTGTTCGCGAATGCCGACGAGGCCGCCGCCGCGCTAAAGTCGACCACACCACTCGCCACGCGCACGGAAATGCAATCCGCGCCGCTGCTGGCCACCAAGCTTGCCAGCCTGCTCGACCAGAGCGGCATGTTTTATGAAGCGCATCTCGCCGAATGGGTGAGCGGAGCGCGTACGCTCAAGGACATCGCACGCGAGCCCCAGGCCGTGCTGGCACGCGCCACCGCCAACGGCGCCAACCCGCCCGCTCCTGATGAGCCACTGCGCCAGCTGCTGGCGCTGCCCTATTCACCTCGGGCCGCCGATGCGGCGCGTGCGACGATGCTTGCTGCCGTGGACCTTCCCGACGCACCGGATGGCGACGCCACCGGCCGGGCGGGAAACACCGCACATGGCGCGGGTACTGCCAACGGAACGGGCAGCGCAGGCGGCATGGCCGCGAATCGCGCCGCGGAGGTTTCGTCATTCGGCCGTCACCCGCCGGTCACCCGCACCATCACCGTCGGCGATCCGATTCCCGCACCCGACGGCGCACGCACGCAATCGCTGCAGGCAGCCCAGTCGTATGCCAGCGTTGCCGACGCGGGCAACGCGCCACGCGCGTCTCTGCTGGCCACGCATGCGTCGTCGTCCGAACCGCCCGCCGCACCGCCCCCAGCGCAAGGCCAGATCGTGCACCCGGCGACAGAGGGCCTGATGCGCCAGCAACTCGAACTGCTGGCCGCCCAGCAGTTCCGCTGGCAAGGTGAAGCCTGGTCAGGTACGCAGATGTCATGGGAAGTGTCGCCGAATCCGGTCGACGAGGATGGATCCGGCACGCAGCACCAGGCGCGGAGCTGGACCACACGGCTGGTCGTGCAGATGCCAGGCATGGGCATGGTCGAAGCCAGTGTGACGCTATCGCCATCGATGCTGGACGTGCGAGTCAATGCGCCGCTGGATGACACTGTCGCAAGACTTAGCGCAGCCATTCCCGATCTGCACGGGCGTCTGGCGGCCAGCGGCTTCGTGGTGGGCCAGATCACGGCACGCGCCGATACGGCGCCAACGGAAGCGGGAGTCCCGTCATGAGCGACACGTCGCGCGGCGCCGCGGTGGCGCTGTCATATGAAGAAGGCGAGAAGGCCCCACGCGTGGTGGCCAAGGGCTACGGCGTCACGGCCGAATCAATCATCGCCCGCGCCCAGGAAGCCGGAGTCTATGTCCACAATTCTCCGGCGCTGGTCAACCTGCTGATGCAGGTGGACATGGACTCCCAGATTCCACCCCAGCTCTATCTGGCGGTGGCCCAATTGCTGGCGTGGCTGCATCAGATCGAGGATGCCACGGTCAGCCAGGGTTGATCCGGCGCATCGCCGGATCCTTGCTGAATACGCCCGGCCAATTGATTAGGCCGGGCGATCCTGATCGTCATCACACGGGCATGTTCATCATTTCCTGATACGCGGCGGTCAGGCGGTTACGCACCTGCACGGCGGTCTGGAACGAGATGTTGGCCTTCTGCATGTCGATCATCACGTCGTTGAGCGACACACCAGCCTTGCCCATTTCGAATGCCTCGGCCTTGCCGTAGGCACGGTCCTGCGTGGCATTCAGGCGTTGCAGCGAGCGCTGCAGCTCGCCCGCGAAGCTTTCGGTTGCCGCCGATGCCTCCTGGGGCGCGGCGCCGCCGCCGGCCACCTGCGCGGTGGCGCGCATTTGCTGGAGCATGCCCTCGATGGAAGAAATGGTCATGACGCGTCCGGGTCCTTGAACTTGAAGAGAGAGGCGAACGGACGACGCGCCCAATGAATCACACATCATCCAGTTTCAGTCCTCGCACTGTACCCATCCGCCCGTGCCGGCCAAAGCACGAAATCGACGGGAAAACCTCCCCTATTCAGCCGATTGTCGTTGGCCCTTCTGCCCGATCATCGCTACCGTGCCGGATCTGGCGGAACAGCCGCGACCATTGCAGCCCGCCCCCGGCCATGAACATCAACTATCGCGGGGAGTGCGCGTGTTTTTTCTGCAGCGTGATTTGAGCCGTGCCGGGAAGATTAACGGCAGCAAAGGCCAGAGTGGCAAGGGCGAATTTTGCCTCGCCAAGCCGGAGACGCGCGCATGAACGCGACCGCAACCCTGCCGAACGGCACGGCCCTGCTCGAAAAGGTCAAGGCCAACCCGCGCCTGCCCATGATGCTGGGCGGCGCCGCGCTGGTCGCCGCTATCGCCGTGGGTGTGATGTGGTCCCGCGCGCCGGACTACAAGGTGCTCTATTCCAATCTGTCGGAGCGTGACGGCGGTGCCGTGATCCAGTCGCTCCAGCAGATGAACGTGCCCTACAAGTTCGCCGAAGGTGGTGGTGCGGTCATGGTGCCGGCCGACAAGGTGGCCGAGACGCGCCTGCGCCTGGCCAGCCAGGGCCTGCCGAAAAGCGGCACGACCGGCATGGAACTGATGGACAACCAGAAGTTCGGCATCAGCCAGTTCGCCGAACAGGTCAACTATCAACGCGGGCTGGAAGGCGAACTGGCCCGTTCGATCGAATCGATCGGCGCGGTGCAGTCGGCCCGCGTGCACCTGGCGATTCCCAAGCCCACGCTGTTCGTACGTGAGCGCCAGAAGCCCACCGCCTCCGTGGTGCTGCAACTCTACCCGGGGCGCGCCGTCGATGAAGGCCAGGTGGCCGCGATCACGCACCTGGTGTCTTCCAGCGTGCCAGAACTGACGCCGAAGTCGATCTCGATCGTCGACCAGCAGGGCAACCTGCTGTCCGGCACCAACGATCGTTCGCTCGATGCCAGCCAGCTCAAGTACGTCCAACAGGTCGAGCAGGGCTACGTCAAGCGCGTGGAGTCGATCCTCGCGCCGATCCTCGGCAAGGACAACATCCACGCCCAGGTCACGGCCGATGTCGATTTCTCGTCGGTCGAACATACCGACGAAAGCTACAAGCCGAACCAGGACCCGACCAAGGCCGCGATCCGCAGCCAGCAGACCAGCGAATCGAACTCGCAGGGTGGCACGCCTGTAGGTGGCGTGCCCGGCGCGCTGTCGAACCAGCCGCCAGCCGCCGCCGCCGCGCCGGTCACCACGCCGCAACCGCCGCGCCAGCCCGGCCAGCCGAATCCGCCCGCACAGGCCAACCAGCCCGCGCAGACGACCCAGACGACCCAGACGGCCGAGAAGACCGGCCCGAGCAACAGCCGCCGCGACTCCACCACCAACTACGAACTCGACCGCGTGGTGCGCCACGTGCAGCAGGCAGCAGGCGGTGTGAAACGTCTGTCGGTGGCCGTGGTGGTGAACTACCGCACCAAGGTCGATGCCAAGGGCAAGCCGGTGACGGAAGCGCTGTCGGCCAAGGAACTGGCCCAGATCGAAAACCTGACCAAGGAAGCGATGGGCTTCTCCGCCGACCGCGGCGACTCGCTGAACGTGGTCAACAGCCCGTTCACGAGCGACATCAAGACGGAGCCGGAAGTGCCGGTGTGGAAGCAGCCGCAGATGATCGACCTGGCCAAGACCGGCGTCGGCTACCTGCTGCTGGCCCTGCTGGCCGTGTTCCTGTGGTTCAAGGTCGCGCGTCCGGTGCTGCGCAAGTACACCGCGCCGCCGTTGCCCGCGCCTACCGAGACGGCAGCCGCCACCGAAGCCGTTCTGCTGCCGCCGGAAGAAGAAACCAATCCGGAAGTGCTGCGCCTGGCCGCGAAATATGAAAGCGATCTCGCCCTGGTGCGCGACGCCGCGCAACGCGACCCGCGCCTGGTCGCCAGCGTAATCAAGACTTGGATGGCAAATGACGAAGGCTAACAAGGGAGTGCCCGAAAAGGGCCTGCAGAAGAGCGCCATCCTGATGATGGCCGTGGGCGAGGATGCAGCCGCCGAAGTCTTCAAGCACCTGTCGCCGCGCGAAGTGCAGCAACTCGGTTCGGCGATGGCCAACCTGTCATCGGTGACGCGCGAGGAAATGTCCGAGGTCCTGTCCGAGTTCCGCAACGAAACCGAGCAGTACCTGGCGCTGGACGTCGATTCGAGCACGTTCATCAAGAGCGTGCTGAACAAGGCGCTGGGCGAGGAGCGCGCGCTGTCCGTGATCGAGGACATCCTCGAATCGCGCGATCCGGGTGGCGGCATCGACTCGCTGAACTGGATGGATTCGACGTCGGTGGCGGAACTGATCAAGGATGAACACCCGCAGATCATCGCCACGATCCTGATCCACCTGGACCGCCAGAAGTCTTCGGAAGTGCTGGGCTTCTTCACCGAACGCCTGCGCAACGACGTGATCCTGCGTATCGCCACCTTCGGTGGCGTGCAGCCGGGCGCGCTGCAGGAACTGACCGACGTGCTGACCAAGCTGCTGGCCGGCCAGAGCCTGAAGCGCAGCCGCATGGGCGGCGTCCGCACGGCGGCCGAGATCATCAACCTGATGAGCACGGCGCACGAGGAAGCGGTCATCGACGGTGTGCGCACGCACGACGCCGACCTGGCGCAGAAGATCATCGACGAGATGTTCCTGTTCGAGAACCTGCTGGAAATCGAAGACCGGGGCATCCAGCGCGTGCTCAAGGAAGTGGCCACCGAATCGCTCATCGTCGCGCTCAAGGGCGCGCCGCAGGAGCTGCGCGACAAGTTCATCCGCAACATGTCGACGCGTGCCGGCGAGATGCTGCGCGAGGACCTCGAGGCGCTGGGACCGGTGCGCGTGTCGCAGGTCGAGGCCGAGCAGAAGGCCATCCTGCAGGTCGTGAGACGTCTGGCCGAGGCCGGCGAAATCCAGATTGGCGGAGGCGACGATGCCTACGTTTGACCGCGGTTTTTCCGCTGGCCGTGGCCCGGGCCACGGCGATCCAGGGTTCTTCGGCGCGCCCTCCACGGGCACAACCGGCGGCCTGACCAACCTGCACGAGAGCGACGACGGCTTCCAGGGCTTCCAGCCCCCTGCCCGTCCACGCTCGCGCGGCGAAAGCTGGCAGCGTTGGCAAATGGAGTCGCTGGATCCACGCGATGTCCTGCGCAAGGCGCTGGCGGCGCAGTTGCCCGCCGAGCCCCCACCGCCCCCGGCGATCGATTTCGAAGCGCTGGACGCGATGCGCGACGGCGCCCGCAAGGAGGGCTACGCGCAGGGCTACAACCAGGGCCAGACGCAAGGTTATGGCGATGGCCACCGCGAAGGCTACGCACGCGGGCTCGAAGCGGCACGCAATGAAGCGGCCCGCATGCAGCAGCTTGCCGCCAACTTCCGCGACGCGCTTGGCCGCGTCGACAACGATATCTCCAACGCGCTGATCGGCCTGGCCCTGGACGTGGCCCGCCAGCTCGTGCGCAAGACCGTCGAGCTCGATCCGGCCGCATTGCTGCCGGCTGCGCGGGAACTGCTGACCGCCGAGCCGCCGCTCTCCGGCGCGCCTTGCCTGCTGCTGAACCCGGAAGACATCGCGCTGGTGGAAACACACCTGAGCGGCGAACTCGAAGCCGCCGGCTGGACACTGCGGGCCGACCCGTCGATCGCGCGCGGTGGCTGCATCGCCAGCGCCGCAAGCGGCGAGATGGACGCCAGCCTGTCCACGCGCTGGCAGCGCGTGGTCAAGGCGCTGGGCCGCAACGATCCGTGGGAGCCGCCCCATGCATGACGAGCCAGCGCAGGCCACCGCGCCGGACGCCCCCGCCGCGCACGTCGGCCGCTGGCGCGACGCACTGGCAGCCGCATCGGCCGGCGTCAGCGACATTGACAGCAAGCGCACCTGTGGCCGCCTGACGCGTGCCGCGGGACTCGTGCTGGAAGCCGTGGGGCTGCGTCTGCCCGTGGGGAGCGACTGCCTGATCGAACTGCCCACCGGACAGCATTCGCATGGCGGCCCACGCACGGCAGAAGCCGAAGTGGTCGGCTTTGGCGCGGACCGTCTTTACCTGATGCCGCAATCGGACGTGGCCGGCCTGGTACCGGGCGCGCGCGTCTATCCGCTGGAGCCGTCGCCGCTGCCCAACGGCATCATCGGCGCCGGCGCGCCGCGCGAGCAGGGATCGAAGCGGCTGCCGGTTGGCGATGGCCTGCTCGGCCGTGTGCTCGATGCAGCCGGACGGCCGCTCGATGGCCTCGGCCCAATTACCGCCGCCAGCGAAGTTCCGCTGGCCGGCACGCAGATCAACCCGCTGACACGCGCGCCGATCGAAACCGTGCTCGACACCGGCGTGCGCGCGATCAATGGCATGTTGACCGTCGGTCGCGGCCAACGGATGGGCCTGTTCGCCGGTTCCGGCGTGGGCAAGAGCGTGCTGCTGGGCATGATGGCACGCTACACCAATGCGGACGTGATCGTGGTCGGCCTGATCGGCGAACGCGGCCGCGAGGTGAAGGAATTCATCGAGAACATCCTCGGCGAGGAAGGCCGCAAGCGTTCGGTGGTGGTGGCCGCGCCGGCCGACACCTCGCCGCTACTGCGCATGCAGGGCGCTGCCTATGCGACGCGCCTGGCCGAGTATTTCCGCGACAAAGGCCAGCACGTGCTGCTTATCATGGACTCGCTGACCCGTTACGCGATGGCGCAGCGCGAGATCGCGCTGGCCATCGGCGAGCCGCCCGCCACCAAAGGCTACCCGCCCTCGGTGTTCGCCAAGTTGCCGACGCTGGTGGAACGCACCGGCAACGGCCCCGAAGGCGGCGGCTCGATTACCGCGTTCTATACGGTGCTGACCGAGGGCGACGACCAGCAGGATCCGATCGCCGACTCCGCCCGCGCCATTCTGGACGGCCATATCGTGCTATCCCGCAGCCTTGCCGAAGCCGGCCACTATCCGGCCATCGACGTGGAAGCTTCGATCAGCCGCGCCATGACTGCGCTGATCGACGCGCCGCAGTTTGCCTCCGTGCGGCGTTTCAAGCAGTTGATGTCGCGCTACCAGCGCAACCGCGACCTGATCAGTGTCGGGGCCTACGTGCCCGGCAGCGATCCGGAGCTCGATCTCGCGATTCGCATGTATCCGCGCATGGAGGCCTTCCTGCAGCAGGACATTCACGAACGCGCCGGCTACGACGCCTCGATCGCCCAGTTGCACGATCTCTTCGAGAGGACGCATCATGGTTAAGCACAATCCGCTGAATACTCTGGCCGATCTGGCCCAGGACGACACGGACAAGGCCGCGCGCGAACTGGGCCGTCTGCAGGGGCTGCGCACCCAGGCCGAGCAACAGCTCAACGCGCTGACACAGTACCGGCAGGAGTACCGGATCCGGATGCAAGCGATCGCCGCCGAAGGCATGTCGTCGAGCCGCTGGCACGACTTCTCTCGCTTCCTCGATTCGCTTGACCACGCCATCCGTCAGCAGACCAATGCGCTGGCCAAGGCCGAGGCCGACCTGCTGGCCGGACGCGCAAACTGGCAGCAGCAGAAGCGCCGCCAGAACTCGTTCGATACGTTGATCACGCGGGCGGAAACACGCGAGCAGCAAGTCTCCGCCCGGCGCGAGCAGCGCGCCAACGACGAATACGCGGCCCGCATCGCCCGCCAGCCGGCGGCCGGCCGAACCTGATCCGACGAAGAGACCATGATCGATATCAGCCAGCTTATCGGTAACACCGCCAACGCCGCCCTCAAGACCCTGACGCAGTCCAACGCCGCCAGCACCGCCGCCGCGGACGCCAAGGCATTCCAGGACGCGCTTTCGCGCGCGCGTGATAGCGCCCCGCAGAGCGCGCAACCGGTCGCCAGCAAGCCCAGGGACTCAAGCCAGACCAGCGCGCCGAAGGAAGACGCATCGCAAAACACGCGGCAGCAGACTACGCAGGCCAGTACGTCGGGCGCTTCCAGCACACCGCAGCAGAAAGACAACGGCAAGACCAACGCCACGACCGGCAAGAAAGACGACAGCACGCAAGCCAGCGACGATGGCTCGACACCCTCGAGCGACGCGCAGGCTGCCGCAGCAGCCCTGGCCGCCGCGATGCTGGCACAGCAGGCCGCGCCCGCCACGACGGCACTGACCGGTGGCGCGGCCGCTGATGCAGCCGCCAATGGTGCCGGATTGGCCGGAGCCAACGGCCTCCCGCTCGCCGCTCAGACGGCCGCCACCACGACCGCTACGCAAGCAAACCCGGCGACCGACGCCGCCACGCTGCTGGCTCAGGCCGCCGACGCGCAATCGGCCACGACTACCGCGGGCACTGCCGCCAAGGGGACCACGCCAAGCCCGGCGGACACGCTGGCCACGATCGCCCAGCAGCGCGCGGCTGCGCAGAACAGCACGCCGACCGCCGCTGACAAGATCGCCGCCGCGCTCAACAACCCGGCACAGACGGGCACACAGACGGGCGCGCAGGACGCACGCGGCCAGAACGCTGGCCAGCAACAGACCGGCCTCGGCCACGGCGCGCAACCGACCTTGCAAGCCGACACGACGCAAGCCAGCCAGACGCCCATCGCCACGCCATATGCCATGGCACAGGCCAGCGCACGCACGGGTGAAGGCACCGACACCGGCGCCACGAATCCGAGCAGCGCTGCCATGCTGGCATCGGCCCTGTCCGCGCAATCCCAGACGAACGCCGCACAGGCCACAGCCGCCGCAGCAGCGGCACGCCCGGCAGTCGCACCGAATCTCGGCGACAGCCAGTGGGCTCAGGCACTGGGCCAGCAGATGGTGCGACTCTCCACGCAAGGCAGCCAGACCGCCGAACTCGACCTGAACCCGCCGAACCTCGGCCCGCTCAAGGTCGTGCTCAATGTGGTCAACGATCAGGCCCAGGCCCAGTTCGTCTCTCCGCACCAGGCCGTGCGCGCCGCGGTGGAAGCCGCGCTGCCGCACCTGCGCACGTCGATGGCCGAAGCCGGTATCCAGCTTGGCCAAACGTCTGTCGGCAGCGATGGTTTCGCCCAGGCTGGCAACGGCGGCCAGCAGCAACAACGCCAACCGGGCAGCGGCAGCGCATTCGCGCAGGCCGCCGGGCTGACGCAGGATGCGCCAGTCCAGGCAACGGCGGCAGCGCCTCGCGCACCGCGCGTGCTGGCGCGTGGGGAAGTCGATACGTTTGCCTGATTCGACTGCCTCACGGTTTCCCCCTCTCTCCCATTTCATGAGAGAGAGGGGGAACACAACTCGCGCTTGATGCGTGCGCCGGCACGCACGCCTTCGCCCACGAAGGCCGAGGGGCCGCCCAAGCACGACATGGGCATTTGTGCGACGATTCCCCTCCCGATCCGCACGCCCCCTTGCGCACCATGCTCAAAGTCCGTCCGCTGCTGCTCGCAGCCATCGCCCTCTCCGTCCCACTCGCCCAAGCTGCCCACGCTGCCCAGACCGCCGATAGCGGCCCGGCCTACGGTCCCCAACTCGAGGGATTCGATTACCCCTATCCGGTTCAGCAATATCGCTTCAGTTCGCAAGGGCAGCCGCTCGAGATGGCCTACATAGACGTCAAGCCGGAGAAGCCGAACGGCCGCGCCGTGGTACTGCTGCATGGCAAGAATTTTTGCGCTGCCACGTGGCAGGAGAGCATCCAGCAGCTCACCGCCGCCGGCTACCGCGTGATTGCCCCCGATCAGATCGGCTTCTGCAAATCGACCAAACCGCCGCATTACCAGTATTCGTTCCAGCAACTCGCGCGCAATACCCACGATCTGCTGGCCTCGATCGGCGTGCACGACGTCACCGTAATCGGCCATTCCACGGGCGGCATGCTGGCGATGCGCTATGCATTGATGTATCCGAAGGAAACCGCGCAACTGGTGCTGGTCAACCCGATCGGCCTGGAAGACTGGAAGGCCAAGGGCGTGCCGTCGCTGTCGGTGGACCAGTGGTACGCGCGCGAACTCAACGTGACAGCCGACCGGATTCGCAATTACGAGAAATCGACGTACTACGTGAACCAGTGGAAGCCCGAGTACGAGCCCTGGGTGCAGATGCTGGCCGGCATGAACCGCGGCCCGGGCAAGCAGATCGTTGCGTGGAACTCGGCACTGCTCTACGACATGATCTATACGCAACCCGTGGTCTATGAGATGAGCGCGATCCAGGCCCCGACCCTGCTGATGATCGGAGACCGGGACACCACCGCCATCGCCAAGGACGCCGCGCCGCCAGACGTGCAGGCGAAGCTCGGCCACTACCCCGAACTTGCGAAAGCGACGGCCAGGGCGATTCCGAACACGACACTGGTCGAATTCCCCGACATGGGCCACGCGCCACAGATGCAGGATCCGCAGGCGTTCCACAAGGCATTGCTGGAGGGGTTGGCGAAGGTGGGTGGCAAGTAGGCGTGACGGGCGGGTGAACGGCAACTGCGATCCCGGGTACCATCCCAGGTACCCGAAATGCCCGCCATGACCTTCGACCTCTTCGACGCCCTTCCCGCCGATTCCAACGCCCCGCCTGCCGTGGAGACGCTTGCGCCGGGCGCCGTGGTGTTGCATGGATTCGCGCGGGATGCGGGGCCGGAACTGCTCGCCGCCGTGCAGACGATCAGTGCCGAGGCGCCGTTCCGCCATCTGATCACGCCGGGCGGCCTGCGCATGTCGGTGGCCATGACCAATTGCGGCGAGCGTGGCTGGGTGTCCGATCGCACCGGGTATCGCTACGATGCGGTCGATCCGGAGTCAGGACGGCCGTGGCCGGCCATGCCTGCCGTGTTCCGGTCGTTGGCCGAACACGCGGCGGAAGCGGCTGGCTATCCCGGTTTTGCACCCGATGCCTGCCTGATCAACCGCTATCTGCCGGGCACGCGCCTGTCGCTGCATCAGGATCGCGACGAACTCGATCTGCGCGCACCGATCGTTTCTGTCTCAATGGGCCTGCCGGCCGTCTTCCTCTGGGGTGGATTGCGTCGCGCCGACCGGCCGGGCCGATTCCGGCTCGCGCATGGTGACGTGGTGGTCTGGGGTGGACCATCCAGGCTGGTCTTCCACGGCATCGCCCCGCTGGCCGACGGCGATCATGCGTTGACCGGAAGCGAGCGAATCAACCTGACGTTTCGCAAGACCCGCTAAGCAAGACCGCCAAGCAAGACCCAAGACCCGCCAATGACGCGGGAGTGCATGGGCAGTTGCCTGCACAGTAGGACAACCACTACGATAGCGGCACCGCACCATCATCAGAACAAGGCCGGCGCCACGTTGCGCCCGGCAGCCAGCGAGACAACCCCGATGTCAACCTCTCCCGGCCATACCGGCCAGCCCGACAACACCGCGCCATTGCAGGAAACCCCATCACCCAAACCTGCGCCGCTCGGCGGCCGGCCCGCCGATTCGATCCGCGCGGCATTGCTGATCGCCGCGTGCATCAGCGTGGTATGGATCGCAGGGCAGTGGCTGCAGGCGCCGCCTGCGCTGATCTGGGCCGGCGCGCTGGTGTTGTCGACGGTGTGCTGCTGGGCAGTCGGGGCGCTACCTGAGCCCACCGCCACACTGCTCTTCTTCCTTGCCGCGGTGGTGTTCCATATTGCCCCGCCAAAGGTGGTGTTCTCGGGGTTCACATCCACCGCGTGGTGGCTGATGTTTGGTGGCGCCGTCACCGGCGTGGCGTTGCGCAACACGGGACTGGCGCTGCGGCTGGCCGACATCATCTTCCACAAGCGCGTTGGCACCTATCCGCAGGTGATCACCACGGTGGCGCTCAGCGCGGTGGGCCTGGCCTTCCTGATGCCCTCCACCACGGGCCGCGTGCTGCTGCTGATGCCGATCGTGCTGGCGCTGGCCGACCGCCTTGGCTTCGCGCCCGGCTCCAACGGCCGCATCGGCATGGTGCTGACCGTGGCGGCCGCGAGCTACATGCCGCCTACGTCGATCCTGCCCGCCAATATTCCGAACAGCGTGCTCTTGGGCGCTGCCAGTTCGCTCTATGGCATCAACCTGAGCTACGGCAGCTATCTGCTGCTGCACTTCCCGGTGCTCGGCGTGCTGAAGACCGTGGTGCTGATCTGGGTAATCTGCCGCATGTTCCCGGACAGCGGGCCGATCGCGCCGCAAGCCGCCAGCGTCCGCACGCAGATGGGGCCGCAGGAGCGCGCGCTGGCGATCATCCTGGCGCTGGCCGTGGCGGGCTTTGCCACGGATGCCTGGCATGGCGTATCGCCCGCGTGGATCTCGCTGGCTGCGTGCATCATCTGCCTGCTGCCGGGCATCGGGCTGGTATCACCCAAGGCCATGACCGAGCAGGTCCACCTGGTACCGCTGATCTACGTGGCTGGCTTCCTGGGGCTGGGCGCGGTGGTCGAATCGACGGGCCTGGGCAGCGCGATCAGCGCGGGGCTGCTGCACTGGCTGCCGATGACGCCCGGCCACACCGCGGCGAATGTCGGCACGATTGGCGCGATGGGCGCGGTCATCGGCATGTTGTCCACGCTGCCGGCCCTGCCGGCCGTGCTGACGCCACTTGCCGCCGATCTGGCGAAGGCCACCGGATTGCCGCTTGAATCCGTGCTGATGCTGCAGGTGCCGGTGTTCTCCACCGTATTCTTCCCGTACCAGTCACCGCCGATCATGATCGCGATGCAACTGGGCGGCGTGGGCCTGCGGCACGGCACGCGCCTGTGCCTGACCATGGCGGCCATCACGATCGTGGCGCTGCTGCCGCTGGACTATCTCTGGTGGCGCCTGCTGGGCTACCTGCCCTGAACCACCCAGCCCCCTAACCTGACAACCGCACAACCGCACAACCTCACGACCTCACCACTCCAGCCTGTCGATCTCCGCGTCGCTCAAGGTGGTGCCCGGCTTGGGGTCCAGCTTGTCGTCCGGCTTGTCATCCAACGCGCGCGGCTCCACGAACAGGTCGAGGTCATAGGCTGCCAGCAGCGCCAGCAGTTGCGCCACGCTGATCGTCTCGGGGTTGAGTTCCAGGTGCGAAATGCGGCTCTGGCTGATGGCCAGCCGGGCTGCGGCATCTGCCTGGGAAAGCCCGGCGATCTTCCGCGCGCCCTGAAGCACCTGGCCGAGCTGCTCGCTGCTCGAAATCACGACTCTCGACATCATTGATTACCGAGAAATGAATATCTGAAATCTATCAATTTCGCGATATTCATGACAAATTTTCACGCCCGATGCGCCTTGAATGTGGAGCATAGGGCGAATTTTCTGTCGCGCAATCCCAACCGCCACATATCTGACTTGCATTGACGCCCGGTTGCGTCGGTGAGTACACTGTGCCAGCCAATAGTCGTATGACAACTGACGACTATGACGAATACCAACGTGGAAGAGACAAGATGACGGCTCACAGAAAGACGCCGGACGCACTCCGCAGCGCGCGCTGGTTCGCGCCTGACGATCTGCGCTCATCCGGGCACCGCTCACGGATCATGCAAATGGGCTACTCGCCCGATGAATGGATGGGCAAGCCGCTCATCGCCATCATCAATACGTGGTCCGACATCAACCCGTGCCACGCGCACTTCAAGCAGCGCGTGGAAGACGTCAAGCGCGGCATCCTGCAGGCCGGTGGTTTCCCCGTGGAGCTACCGGCCATTTCTTTGTCCGAGAGCTCGGTCAAGCCGACCACCATGCTCTACCGCAACCTGCTGGCGATCGAGGCCGAGGAGCTGATCCGCTCCCACCCGATCGACGGGGCCGTGCTGATGGGTGGCTGCGACAAGACCACGCCGGGCCTGCTGATGGGCGCCACCAGCGCCGGCGTGCCGGCGATCTACGTGCCGGCCGGGCCAATGCTGCGCGGCAACTACAAGGGCACGGTGCTCGGCTCCGGTTCCGATGGATGGAAGTACTGGGACGAACGCCGCGCCGGCAACATCAGCAAGGCCGAGTGGATCGGCATCGAGGGCGGCATCGCGCGCAGCCACGGCACGTGCATGACGATGGGCACCGCCAGCACGATGACGGCGATCGCCGAAACCATTGGCATGACGCTGCCGGGTGCGTCGTCGATTCCGGCGGCGGACGCCAATCATATCCGCATGTGTTCCGAATCGGGTCGCCGCATCGTGGAGATGGTCTGGGAAGACCTGACGCCCGCACGCATCCAGACGCACCGTGCGTTCGAAAACGCCATCGCGGTGGCCATGGCCATGGGCTGCTCGACCAACGCGATCATCCACGTCATCAGCATGGCGCGCCGCGCGGGCCATGACATCGGTCTCGACGATTTCGACCGCATGAGCCGCCACGTGCCCGTGATCGCCAACATTCGGCCCAGCGGCGACAAGTACCTGATGGAAGACTTCTTCTACGCGGGCGGGCTGCCCTCGCTGATGGGCCGTATCCGGGACAAGCTGCATCTCGACACGCTGACCGTCACCGGCCGCACGCTGGGCGAGAACATCGCCGGGGCCGAGGTCTACAACGACGACGTGATCCGCACGCGCGACAACGCGCTCTACCAGGAAGGCGCGCTGGCCGTCCTGCGCGGCAACATCGCACCGGACGGCTGCGTGATCAAGCCGAGCGCGTGCGAAAAACGGTTCTTCAAACATACCGGTCCGGCGCTCGTGTTCGACGACTACCCGTCGATGAAGGCAGCGGTCGAGGACGAAGACCTCGACGTTACGGCCGATCATGTGCTGATCCTGCGCAATGCGGGGCCGCAGGGCGGGCCAGGCATGCCCGAGTGGGGGATGCTGCCGATTCCGAAGAAGCTCGTGAAGCAGGGCGTGCGCGACATGCTGCGCATGTCCGACGCGCGGATGAGTGGCACGAGCTACGGCGCCTGCATCCTGCACGTGGCGCCGGAAGCGTACATCGGCGGGCCGTTCGCGCTGGTGCAAACCGGTGACCTGATCACGGTCGACATCGACCGGCGCAGCATCCATCTGGAAGTCTCCGACGAAGAGCTCGAACGCCGCCGCGCGGCATGGCAACCGCCGCCGCCCCGCTACTCGCGCGGCTACGGCTGGATGTTCTCTCGCCATATCCGCCAGGCCAACGACGGCTGCGATTTCGATTTCCTGCAAACCGACTTCGGCGAAGCCGCCGGCGAACCGAGCATCTACTGAACCCGCCATGTCCGAGCTCACCCCTGCCCTGCGCGCCGCGCTGAAAACCGTCAGCACCGCCACGCTGTGCACCGCGCTGTTCAAGCGCGGGCTGCGCAACCAGTTCATCCAGGACGTGCGGCCGATCCAGTCCAACCCCGGCACGATGGTCGGCGAAGCGTTCACGCTGCGCTATATCCCGGCGCGCGAGGACCTGAATCCGATCACCGTGTTCCAGGACCCGAACCATCCGCAACGCCAGGCCATCGAGCAATGCCCGCCCGGCGCGGTGCTGGTCATCGACAGCAGGAAAGACGCGCGCGCCGCATCCGCGGGCTCGATCCTGGTGACCCGACTGATGCAACGTGGCGGCGCCGGCATCGTGACCGACGGCGGCTTCCGCGATTCTCCTGAAATCGCGCAGATGGCGATGCCCGCCTATCACCATCGCCCATCTGCCCCGACCAATCTCACGCTCCACCAGGCGCTGGAATTCAACGTGCCGATCGGCTGCGGCGATGTGGCGGTGTTTCCCGGCGATGTGATCGTCGGCGACGCGGAAGGCGTGGTCGTGATCCCGCAGGAAATGGTGGAGGACATCGCCGCCGAAGCGGTGGAGATGACCGCGTTCGAGGACTTCGTGACCGAGGAGGTACGCAAGGGCCGCTCGATCATCGGGCTGTATCCGCCCACCACCGAAAAAGCGCGCGAGGATTTCGCGGTCTGGCGGAAGGAAAACAGGCGGTAACGCGTTCGGTCTCCCCTCTCCCACAACGTGGGCGAGGGGAGCGCATCACAAACGATAACGATAAAGATCGGGAGACCCCATGTTGAAGACAGCCCGCCTTGCCGTGGCGCTTTGCGCCGCCACGCTCTCCGTCACCGCCCCCGCGCAGACGAACTGGCCCACACGCGCCGTGACAATCATCGTGCCGTTCACCCCCGGTGGCGGCACTGACATCGGCACGCGCCTTGTAGCCCAGCGCCTGTCGCAGCTCTGGGGACAACCGGTGGTCGTCGACAACCGCCCCGGCGCGGCCGGCAACGTTGGCCTGGAACTCACCGCGCGCGCCAAACCCGATGGCTACACGCTGGTGGCGGGCAACGTCGGCACGCAATCGATCAATCCGTTCCTGTACAAGAAGCTCTCCTACAACCCTGACGGCTTCGTCCCGGTGACGATGATGGCCGAGTTGCCATTTGCGCTCGTGGTCACGCCGGGCCTGCCCGCGAATACGCCGAAGGAACTCGTGGCGCTGGCCAAGGCCAAGCCGGGCAAGCTAACGTTTGCCAGTTCAGGCACCGGCGGCTCGCCGCATCTGTCTGGCGAGATCTTCAAGGCGGCGACCAGCACCGACATGCTCCACGTCCCATACAAGGGCGGCGGTGCGGCGATGACCGACCTGATGGCCGGCAACGTCGACATGTTGTTCGCGTCGATCCTCGAAACTACCGGCCACGTAAAGGCCGGCAAGCTGCGCGCGCTGGCCGTGACCGGCACTGTGCGCTCGCCGTCGATGCCAGATGTGCCGACGCTGGCCGAAGCCGGCATCCAGAACGCGGAGTCGGGCTCATGGGTGGGACTGCTGGCGCCGGCCGGCACGCCGAAGGAGATCGTCGACAAGATCGCCGCCAGCGTGAAGCAGGTGGTGGTCATTCCCGACGTGAAGAAGCAACTCATTGAGCAAGGCGCGATTCCAGTGGGCAATACGCCGCAGCAGTTCGCCGCCATCATCGCCCAGGACCGAAAGCGTTATGCAAAGATCATCGCCGATAATCATCTGAGCGCGGACTAACCCGCACCCAGCCAAAACACCGATAACACAGGACTCTTCTCGCATGAAACCCCGCCTCCTTCAGCATGGCCGACTCCCGGAAAAGACCGAAGCCCAGCTTGCCGAGCAGTTCGATATCCATCCGTTCTGGGCCGAGACCGATCCCGCCGGCTATCTGGCAAAACACGGTGGCGAGTTCGTGGCGATGACCACGCGCGCCGCGATCGGCGTCGATGCCGCGATGCTGGCCGCTCTGCCGAACCTGCGCGTGATCTCGAGCTTCGGCGTGGGCACCGACAAGCTCGATCTGGAGACGGCCCGCGCGCGCGGCATCGCGGTCGGCTACACGCCGGACGTGCTCAACGACTGCGTGGCGGACACCGCGTTCGCGCTGCTGATGGACGCCGCGCGACAGGTCAGCGCCGCGGACCGCTTCGTGCGGCGCGGCGAATGGCCCAAGGGCCCGTATCCGCTGACCACGCGCGTCAGCGGCAAGCGTCTGGGCATCGTCGGTATGGGCCGCATCGGACGGGTCATCGCCAGGCGTTCGATCGGATTCGACATGGAGGTGCGCTACTTCGGCCGCAAGCCGCAGGACGGTGTCGACTACGGTTTTGAGCCGTCGCTCGAAGCCCTGGCGAGCTGGGCGGACTTCCTGGTGGTAGCGACGTCGGGTGGCCCGTCCACGCGGCACCTGATCTCGGCCAGCGTGCTGGAGGCACTCGGGCCGCAGGGCTATCTGATCAACATCGCACGCGGCACGGTGGTGGACGAAGCCGCGCTCGTCAGCGCGCTGACCGACAAGCGCATCGCGGGCGCAGGGCTCGACGTGTTCGAGCGCGAGCCGCACGTGCCCGAAGCATTGTTCGCGCTCGACAACGTGGTGCTGCTGCCGCACGTGGCCAGCGGCACGCATGAGACCCGTGCCGCCATGGCCGATCTGGTATTCGACAACCTCCAGAGCTTCTTCGCCACCGGCGCGGTGCTGAAATCCGCCGTCTGACTTCGCGATCCGAAGTGTAGCCGGGTCGACACCAGGCAGAAATACTGCGCGCCCCGGCCCGGACTACACTGGCATCCCACATCTTCATCGCCCTAACGGAACGTGTGATGCCCGAAGACTCTCGGCCCCAGCCCTCGGGGCGCCGCCGTCATCTGCTGGCCATGGGGCTTGGCGGCGCCGGCCTGATGGCCGCATCGCGCATGGCCACGGCGCAAACGCCCGCCACGCCTCTGCCCCTCACCGCGCAGACCACCGAGGGGCCGTTCTACTTCGATGCCGGCAAGGTCCGCCAGGACATCACCGAAGGCCAGCCAGGCGTGCCGGTGGAGGTCCGCTTCACGGTGGTCGACATGCATGGCCGGCCGCTCGCGGGCAGGCGCGTCGACCTCTGGCACTGCAATGCCTCGGGGGTCTATTCCGGCTATGCGGGCCAGGTGGATGACCACGGCCAGCGCGTGTCCATGCGGGACCGCACATTCCTGCGCGGAAGCCAGCCGGTGGGCGCCGACGGCGTGGCGGTGTTCCGCACCATCTACCCCGGTTGGTACGCGGGGCGCGCCACGCATCTGCATATGAAGGTAATCGACGGCAGCCGTACATTGCTGACTACGCAGTGTTTCCTGCCCGATGCGCTCAGCGAGTATCTCTATACGCAACTGCCGACATACCGCCGCAAGGGCGTGCGCGAAGTCCTCAACCGCAATGACGGTATCGCGCTGATGGCCGGCGATACCGTGCTGGGCGCCGTGCGCGAAGCCCGCGACCGGTATGTGATCGCGCTGACCCTGGTGGTTGATCCCACCGCCACGGCGCCGCGCGAGCCAGGCCATCCGCCGGGGCCACCACCCGGCGCACCCGGCGGCTTCGGCGAATCCATGGTGCCTGCCGAAGGCATGGCCCGCGTCGAGGCGATCGTTCCCGGCCAGCATCTCCAGAAGTAGCATCCCGCCCCACCGCCCCGGTTCCGTCTCACCCGCATGACGGATATACCGGGTGCAGTCAAATCCCCTACGCTGTACGGATTGCCGCCGCCAAACCCATGGTAGCGGCGTCCGGGCGCTTGCCGCCGCCGAAAAAAGTATCAGACATGATCGGCAATTGTTCGCTATGCTCCCCACAACGGCAATGATTTCCCTGTTGCAGCTCACCTCCGCTCAGTACTAGTTGGTCAATGGATGGCGCCCACCGAAGGCGCCGCGTGCAGCGTAGTCTCGTGAGGGCCCCCGATGCAGCGAAGCTGGTTCCTGGTGGTGACGATCGTGCTGACGACGTTGGCCACGCTGTTTCCCGTGGGAATCGGTGTGTTCATGGCGCAGCTCGAGGCGAACCGGCGCGAGGCAGACCAACTAAGCGTGTTTGCCGATGCCGCGACCCGGCGGGCCGAACTGGTCATGACGCAGGCAATCAATGCGCTGCAGGATATGGAAATGCTCCGGGAGGAGCCATGCACACCCGCCAACCTGGTCCAGCTTCGCCGCATCACCTACACCTATTCCTATATTCAGGACGCCGGCATCTATCGCGCCGGCAAACGGCTTTGCTCGGCGCTGCTTGGCCCCATCGAGCCTGGACAGCTCCCCTTGCCGCCGCCCGACTGGCGCACGCCTGACGGGCTGGACTACTGGTTCGACCAGCCCGTCCCGTTCAATGCCCAGCGCCACGTGGTGCTGATCGGCCGCAACGGCAACAACGTCGGGCTCGACTCGCAGGTCTTCGTCGATGTCGTCGATCGCGAATCGCGAATGCTGGCCGTGGTGCAGACCGACGCCGGCCGTATCTTCTCGGCAACGCAGGGCGCGAACCTGACGCGGCTGCAGCAGGCCTACTCGGAACACTCATATGGGTCAGGCGCCGACGCCGCGCAGGAAGACGACGCCTCGATCGTCCTGCGTAAATCACGCAACATGCCGCTGGCGGTCGTGGTGCTTGCCCCGCGCGCGGCGTTGCTGGCCAACTGGAAATCGCTGCTGATCGGCGGGCTGGTGGTGGGACTGTCCGCCGGCGTGCCGCTCGGCATCCTGGTCTGGCGACGGGCCACACGGCGCTTCAGCCTGGAAGGCGAACTGCGCAGCGCCGTGCGCCGCCACGAGATGGCAGTGCATTACCAGCCGATTGCCTCGCTGGCGGACAACCACTGGGTGGGCGTGGAGGCGCTGGTCCGCTGGCGCCGCAACGGCAGGCTCGTGCGGCCCAACCTGTTTATTCCGATGGCGGAGAACGCTGGTCTGATCCAGCAGATCACCGACCAGGTGCTGGACATTATCCTGTCGGAACTCGGCACGCTGCTGCGCCGGTTCCCGTCGTTCTACGTGTCGATCAACGTCGGCGTGGAAGACCTCAAGAGCCGGCGCTTTCTGAGCGTGCTCAATGCGCGGCTGCGCGGCTCAGGCATCGCGCCCCAGCAGATCCGCATCGAGGCCACCGAGCGCGGCTTTCTGGAGCCCGACGTGGCCCGCGACACGATCCAGGCATTTCGCGATGCCGGACATCCGGTCTATATCGACGACTTCGGCACCGGCTATTCGAGCCTGTCGTACTTGCAGAGCTTCAAGGTCGATGCGCTCAAGATCGACAAGTCGTTCGTCGACACGATCGGCCAGGAGGCCGCGTCGAGTACCGTGGCGCCGCACATCATCGCGATGGCGCAGTCGCTCGGCCTGCAGGTCATCGCCGAGGGCATCGAGGACAAGATGCAGGCCGACTTCCTGCGCGAGCAGGGCGTCGACTACGGCCAGGGATGGCTGTTCGGGCGGCCCATGCCCGCTGTGGAACTGGCGCAACTGATGACGCGGGCCACGCCGCAAGCGGTGGCCTGACGGCTAGAATCGACCAACCCACCGGTGATACGCCGCCGAATCATTTCCCAACGTATTGACCCCGGAGCCCCCGCATGTCGCTACCTGCCCTGTTCCTGACCGCTGCCGGCGTGGGTCTGGCCGTGGCCGCCCCCGTCGGCCCGATGGGAATGCTCTGCATCCGGCGGACGCTGACCGACGGGCCCCGCGCCGGGCTGGCCATCGGCTTCGGCATTGCCTGCGGCGATGCGATCTACGGACTGGTGGCGGCGTTGGGGCTGGTAGGCGTCTCGCAATTCATGCTGGCCTACGACAAGCCACTGCATCTGGCCGCCGGGCTGTTCCTGGTCTACCTGGGGCTGCGCACGTTCCTGCAGAAGCCGACCGACCAGGCGGCTACGCTGAACAGCAATGGCTACGGCGCGCGGGCCTTTGGCAGCGCGCTGCTGCTGACGCTCACCAACCCGCAGACGATCATCATGTTCGCCGCGTTGTTCGCCACACTGGCGCCGCGTGGCGCGTTCTCGACCCCGATCGCGATGACAACGGTGCTCGGCGTGTTCTGCGGCTCGATCCTGTGGTGGTGCGTGCTGGTGACGATCGTCAGTGGCGCCCGTCATGCGCTGGGGATGCGCGTGCGCCAATGGATTGATCGCGCGGCCGGCGTGGCGCTGGCGGCGTTCGGTGTGTCGGAAATCCGGCGCGCCCTGTAGCCCTATACCCCTGGCGGCACCGGGGATATGACCACCCCGATGCCGTACCGCTGATTACTCGGCCTTCGCGCCCGAATCCTTCGCCACCTTGGTCCACTTGGTGGTTTCCGTCTTGATGAAGGCGGCAAGCTGCGGCGGCGTCATGTCGCCAGCCGTCACGCCCTGATCGTCGAAGCGCTTCTGCACGTCCGACTGCTTCAGCACCTTGGCAAGTTCCGCGCTCATACGCTGGCGAATCGGCTCCGGGGTGCCGCGCGGCGCCATCAGCGCATACCACGTGGTCACCTCGTAGCCGGGCACGCCGCTTTCCGCCACCGTCGGCACGCCAGGATAGGCGGGCGAACGCTTGGCCGACGTGACGGCCAGCGCCTTGACCTTGCCGCTCTTCACGTGCGGATTCGCCGACGGGCTGGTCTCGATCGCCATCTGGATCTGGCCCGCGATCAGGTCGGTCATCATCGGCGCGCCGCCTTTGTAGGGCACGTGCGAGATATCGGTGCCCGTGGCCGAGCGGAACAGCTCGCCGGACAGGTGCTCGGTGCTGCCGATGCCCGCCGAACCGTAGTTCACCTTGCCCGGATTGGCCTTGATGTAGGCGATCAGTTCCTGCACGTTCCTGGCGGGAATCGACGTGTTCACCAGCACGACGTTGGGCGTCAGCGCCACCATGCCGATCGGCTCCAGATCCTTCTGGAAATCGTACGGCAGCGTCTTGTAGATGCCGGGGGCCATGGTGTGAGCCACGGTCGCCAGCAGGAACGTGTAGCCGTCCGGATTCGCACGCGCTACCAGCGCGCCGCCGATGGTGCCACCCGCGCCGGGACGGTTATCGACCACCACGGGCTGGCCAAGCGCCTCGCCCAGCCGTTGTCCGACCGCACGGCCGATGATGTCCGTGGTGCCGCCCGACGCGAACGGCACAACGAGCGTGATCGGCTTCGACGGCCAGTGGTCGGCGGCAAATGCGGAGCCGGTCGGGACGGCGGCCACGACAATGGCCGCCCCCGCCAGCATCCTGAGCGCCGTGCGGCGCGCCATGCATGGGGTCATGCGAGTCTCCTCGGGGAACTATGGAATTCTGAAATGCCTGATCCCTGAGACTTTACGAAGGTGGCGAAGCCTGCACCAGCCCCGTGCCGGCGGGAGGTGTTCAGGATTTGTGAAGGGTGGCGCCGGGCCAGCGTTCGGCCGTGACCAGTTGGCGGGCCACTGATTCGAGCACGCCTCGCGCTGCCAGGCCGGCCGGCGACAGTTCGTCGTCCGACAGGCTGACCAGCAGGTTCGGACGCCTGACGCTGGCATCGGCGATCTCGATCAGCGCCAGCGGGTCGCCCAGATGGCGCGCCACGGCGGCGCCAGGCTGAATCGTCGCGCCAATGCCGGCGCGCACGGCGTCCATCAGTACGGCCAGCCCGTCGATTTCGGCCACCACGTTCAGCGCACGCTGGTGACGGGCCGCGGCCGCGTTCAGCACGGCACGCAGACCGTGCGCGCTGCTGGGCAGAATCAGCGGGATGTCGCCGATGTCCTCGAGCCGCACCGCATTTGCCGCTGGCAAGCCGGGCTGATCGGGGCGCGCGATCAGGAAAAGCCGCTCTTCGAGCAATGGCGTGGTGCTCCAGCGCTGACCCGCTTCGAGCTGGAACAGCACGGCCAGGTCAAGCTGGCGCGCGCCAATCATCGAAGCCAGGTTGCCGGAGAGGCTTTCGACCAGATGAAGACGGATATCGGGATAACGCTCGCGCATCGCGACCATGAACGGAGGCCCCAGCACCGCCAGCGTGCTCGGTGCCATGCCCACGCTGACGTGGCCCGACAGCCGCGCCGTCCGCGCCGCGCGCGCGGCATCGTCCGCGTGGCGCAGCGCCAGTTGCGCCTGACGCCAGAAGGCCAGACCCGCGTCGGTCGGCACCACGCCGCTCGACGTGCGCTGCAGCAGTCGCGTGGATAGCTCGCTCTCGAGGCGGCTGATCTGCTGGCTCAACGCGGACGTGACGACGCCCAGTCGCTGGGCCGCCTGCCCCATGCTGCCAAGCTCCACCACATGCACGAAGTAGCGCAACTGCCGCAGTTCCATTTCCTCTCCTGTCACAAGCCCCCGGTATTGTGCCTTGTACGCGGGTTGACCGGGTGGGCACGATGGTCGAGCATGTCGACATCGTCCTCGCCGTGCAGCGCGGTGACGCTACCGTCACCGCGCTGCACCGTCACCCGCCAGATGACCGGCAGATGGCAGGCACAGTCCTCGCTTGCCACGCTATTGATCACCACGTGTATCCAAACGGAGCTTCCACCATGCAAAGCACTCCACCGGCTGCCGCAACGTTGTGGCCGATGCCGACATTCTCTTTCCAGGCCTTGACGTCGTTCGATCACAGCGCAATGGAGAGCTGGCACAAATTCATGGGCCTCAATGCCGACTTCACGCGTTCAATGTTCGAGGAAGTCCAGTTCGACTGGGCATCATGCTTCGTGCCGCAGGACCCCGAGGACTTTTACGTGCGCGAATGGTCGTGCCAGATCCCGCTCCTGTCGATCCCGCTGCGCTACGCCACGGCCATGATCGAACTGACGGCTTCCACGCAGCGCGCATGGATGGATGCCTGGGGTCACATGTTCGGGCTGCCGGTGCTGCCAACACCGTTGTCACTGATGCCAGCGGCCGTCACCGATATGCCTGCCGCAGCACCGAAGGGCGAGGTCGAAGACGTTCCCGCTGCGTCCATCCGCGAGACGCCACATCCGCGCAAGGGTAAAGCCGCGTCGTCGACGTAACCAACGGTTGCAGATTCGTTCTGGCGGCATCACGCGGAGATCGTCGTTCTTCGTTGTAACGACTATGCTGCAAGGGACTGACCTCCGCGTCATGCCGCCTGCCCGATGACATTCTGGGCGCACCCGGCCAGGCAAGTGATTCGCGCCCATCTCGCGAGGCGACTATGCGCAAGATCCTCCTCACCAGCCTGATTGTTGCCACGGCGGCCGTGGCGGCCGCGCCGATGGCACATGCCCAGGACAAGAAGCAGTTCGACCCCTACACGCAAGGCGCGAAGTCGGATCAGTACAACCCGTACACCGATGGCGCCAGGACCGGCGACAAGTTCGATCCCTACACCCAGGGCGCGAACACGTCGGCGCAATCCAATCTGGTGCCGGACCAGAAGGCCGACCCGTACACCGAGGGCGCGAAGGCGGGCAAGTATGACCCGTACACCGACGGCGCGCGCACCGGCAAGTTCGACCCCTTCGTGGACGGCGCCAAGTCCGACTCCGACAAGTAGCCCTCATCCCTCGTTTGACGCCATGAACCCGCCCGGTGCCGCCGCAAGGCCGCGCCGGGCTTTCTGCTTCGGGTGACGGGCCGTCTACAGCCGCACTACTTCAGCGCGTCCGCGCCGTCTGGGCAACCGCGGGCGCCTGGCGCCTTGGCAATTGCCACTACGATCACGGGCGCGTTACGGTTGCGACGGCACCCGGCTTTAGCACCGCGATCACCAACTCGTGAAGCGCCTGCCTCGCCTCCCTTGCTGCCTGCTCATCATAGGCGACGGTCACGCCCCGCTCGACGCACGGGTCATCGTAGGTAAAAGGCTTGCTGGTCTGGGCGTTGACCAGCAACCCATTCTCCAACTCCATCGTCCTGCAATGCCGCGTTGTTTGCGCGCGCGGAAGCTGCACGGCCGACGCGAGCGCCCGCGAATCGAAGGCATGATTGGCCTTTGGATACTCGATCAACATCGCATCGTTACCCTTCGCCTTTAGCCGATCGACATATGCGCGGCACGGGCCAACCGGGTCGTAGTTGTCTGCGCTGCCCTGGAGAATTCTTAATGGCTTTGCAACAAGGTCATCGTCTTCGCGATACGTATAGGAGCAGTCGGGATAGAAGGCGACGTAGGCCGCGAACTCGGTTCCGGGTGACGCGTGCAATCGGTGAAACCGTTTCAGGCTTGCATAAAGCGCATTCTGCCCGCCTCGCGAAAAACCCACGAGCATGATTCTCGTCGGGTCGATACGCGGGTGCCTTGAAAGAATCGCGAGCGCGCGAAAGGCGTCTTCCATTTGCGCCAGGCGAGGTAGCTGAGTCTGGTCGTTGATCGTGCTGGTGATGCCACGGGCAGAAAAGCTGTCAAGGACAAACGTCGCGACGCCCATCCCCAGAAGATCCTGCTCCCAGTCGGTCACCGAACTACCGATGCCGCCTGAGCCATGCAGCAGAATCACCAGTGGGAGCCGGTCCGCCCCGGCCTTGGGGAGCCGAAGTTCGCCCGCAATCGTTGCAGGCCGCCCGCCCTCGACTCCGGCCAGAAATTCCTGGTCCGACATGGTGACAGTCGGTACGGGAATGACTTCGGTCCGGGCGACCTGCGCCAGTCCGTCGGGTGACAGACACCCGAGTGTGAAGAGCAAGCAGAATTGCGCAGCCAGATAGGAAATTGCGGATTTCATGGCACCCCCTTCTTGTGTCTTCTTGTGCCTTGCTGTGAGCACATACTCACACGCGGAGTATTGCCCCCCAGATAGTCTAGGTAGCACCATGCCCATCCGCTAAATGATGCTTCCAGCGTGGCGAACGGGGCATTTCCTGAAAAGAGATGACACTTGAATCCGCACCGCAGGGGATTCCCATCAGTTATGACTCGATGCCCCTCGGTTTCTTGTTAGGCAGAATCCTCGCTTTCATACTCCGGAGCATGCTTTGCAAAGGAGAAAGAATGGACACCGTGCCTCGCCACCGCATTCATTGGCAGCGCAAGTGCAGGGCAATCGCCACGATAGCGCTCCTCGCCGTGACGGGCGGGGTCGCGGCACAGTCGCTGGGCCAGAGCAACGACCGGAAGGACGTCGATGTCATGGAGGGCTTTCCGCCGTCTCCAGCCATGCGTGTGACCAAGACCAACGCATTCCAGCCACCATATATGCGCTGGGCCTTCCGTCATGCGCGCGAGACCTCGCCGACGGCGGGAGTTCGGCACGCTTCAACGCCAATGACTCTGCCGGAGCGGCCGGCAGCAAGTCTCGATGACGTGCAGTTCAATGTGGAAGGACAGTCAGTCAAATTGTCCGATTACCTTCGGGACACCCACACCGATGGCTTCATCGTGCTGCACAAAGGCCAGATTGTCTTTGAACGGTACCTGGATGGCTTCGGACCTGCGCAGCCGCACATCTGGGCGTCGATGACCAAATCGCTCACGGGCCTGATGGCGGCCATGCTGATCGTCGATGGCAGGCTTAACCCCGAAGCAAGGCTGGCCACCTATGTGCCTGAGTTGGTGGGCAATCCATTCGGCGACGCCACGGTCGCGCAGAACCTCGACATGGAAGTGCCCGTCGCGTATTCGCCAGAGCTTCCGCCCGATCTGGGATTGTTCGGCGCGGTCGGAATCATCCCGCGTCGCGCGGGTGCGCCAGACAATATCTATGACTTCCTCAAGACCGTCTCCACCGACAAGAGGGCTGTTACGGGAGATTACTGGTTCTACCAGAACGGATCGCCGGAAGCTGTTGCATGGGCGATGCGCAGAATCTCTGGCAAATCGTGGGCGGAACTGGCGCAGGAAACGGTCTGGTCGAAGCTGGCCCAGGACGACGCTTACATTCAGGTCGACTCACTCGGAACAGAAATGGCAAGCGGTGGCCTGAGCACGACCTTGCGCGATGCGGCCCGTTTTGCCGACGCAGTCCGGCGCGCGCAGGCCGGGGATGCCGACGCGGGCATTCCTGTTCAAGCTGTCCGTGCCGCATTGCACCCGCGCGGAAACCAGGCCGGGTTCGCCACGGGCCGCCTCGCGGCTGGCCGGTCGGGCTACGCATATGGTGACTACTGGTATCAGGTGAACGATGGCGATGGCTCCGTGGAGGCGAGCGGCCGGTTCGGGCAGAAGATCTACATCAATCCGAAAAAAGAACTGAGCGTAGTGAAGTTCTCTTCGAGTCCTGATTCGGCGCCTCGCGGCGCTTCGGCAGAGGCGGGCAAGACTGTGGCGGCACGCAATGGATCGCTGGAATCATCGACAGCTTTTATCGCCGCAATCCGGGCCGTCTACGGGGCCATACCGCACTAAGCCCACCGGATCACGGGGTCAGGTGCAGCAAGACCGGCGCTCGAACCCCTGCGTGTCGACCTTATGGTGACGGTAGAGCCGGCGACCTGGCGTTTGCGATCGGATCAGTCGCACATATCCTGATCACCGCTGCGCCAGGCTCGCTGGTATGGCTCAGCCGAGTTACCGCTGATCGGTCGTCAGCATTCTCACTCTCACCTTGCGGCCCTTCACCTTGCCTTCGTTCAGCCGTTTCACCGCCTCGCGACCGATGGCGCGGTCCACGGCGATATAGGTCGACATCTCCATCACGCTGATCTTGCCGATCTGCTCCTTTGTGAAGCCAGCCTCTCCGGTCAGCGCGCCGAGGATGTCGCCGGGCCGGATCTTCTCCTTGCGCCCACCCAGCATCTGCAGCGTGACCATTGGCGGCAGCAGACGTCCGCCGCCTGACGGCTTCAGTTCGTCAAGCGCGTGCCATTCGAACTCACCGCCCTGGTGCTGCTCGATGTTGCCGACGCGACCCATTTCATCCAGGCTGACGAGGCTGAAGGCCGAGCCTGCTTCGCCAGCGCGTCCGGTACGGCCGACGCGGTGGACATGGACCTCGGGGTCGGGCGTCACGTCCACGTTGATCACGGCTTCCAGCTGCGCGATGTCGAGCCCGCGTGCGGCCACGTCGGTAGCTACCAGCACCGAGCAGCTCCGGTTAGCAAACTGCACCAGCACCTGGTCGCGATCGCGCTGATCGAGGTCACCGTGCAGTTCAAGCGCGGCATATCCCTGCGCGCGCAGCAGGTCGGCCAGATCGCGGCAGCGCGCCTTCGTATTACAGAAGGCGAGTGTGGTGGCCGGGCGGAAATGGTCGAGCAATCGGCCGACGGCGTTGAGACGATCGCCCTCCTCCACCTCGTAGAAGCGTTGGGTGATGGTGGCCGCGTCGTGCGCCTCCTCCACCTTCACCGTCTTCGGCTGGCGCAGGAAGCGATGGGCGAGCTTGTCGATGGCAGCCGGATAGGTGGCCGAGAACAGCAGCGTCTGCCGGTCCTTCGGTGCGTGGCTGGCGATAAATGCGATGTCATCGTGAAAGCCCATGTCGAGCATGCGGTCCGCTTCATCGAGCACCAGCGTGTTGATCGCATCGATATTCAGGCTTCCGCGATCGAGGTGATCGATGATGCGGCCCGGCGTGCCTACGACAACGTGCGCGCCGTGAACAAGGCTCTCCACCTGCGGCCGGATTGGCGTGCCGCCACTGAGCGTCAGCACCTTGACGTTGTCCTCCGCGCGGGCGAGACGACGGATCTCCTGTGTGACCTGATCGGCCAGTTCACGTGTGGGACAGAGCACCAGCGCCTGTACGTCGAGCGGACGCGGATCGAGACGATGCAGCAGTGAGAGCGCGAACGCTGCGGTCTTGCCGCTGCCGGTGCGGGCCTGGGCGATGAGGTCGTGACCAGCCAGCGCGAGCGGCAGGCTGGCGGCCTGGATCGGCGTCATGGCGTCGTAGCCGAGCTGGACGAGGGTAGCCTGCATGGCCGCGGACAGCGGCAGCGTGGCGAATGAGGTAGGGGCTGAAGAAGTCATGCCGGATTATAGATGCGCGGCCGCGTCTTGCACGCCTTACCTGCCCTGCGGCCCGACGGCATGACGAAATCAGCACACGCTGGGCCATCGCCGCGACCGGCACGCTCAACGTTGACGGGTGCGAATGCGGCGGCAGCGCGCCCGCGAGCCGATTACCCCAACGTGACCACGCCAGCCATATCCCTGTCGCAAAAGGGAAAGTTCAAGACATGCACGGAAAAGCGGAAAGCTTGGCCAGATCAGATGATTCACCACACAGGTTGTCCATCTGACGCGCTCGATCCGCACGCCGCAGGTGGACCTCCATATTCGACAGCAGACAGGAGACCACATGGCGAAAGTCGTCAGGATTTATGAAACGGGCGGGCCCGACGTCCTTCGTTTTGAGAACGCCACGGTTGGTGAGCCGGGACCGGGCGAGGTCCGTGTCCGTCACGTGGCGGTCGGTCTGAACTTTGCTGACACCTACTTTCGCAGCGGCCTCTACAAGGTTCCCCTGCCCAGCAGCATTGGCAACGAAGCCGCCGGCGTGATCGAGGCCGTCGGTAGCGGCGTCACGCATCTTGCCGTCGGCGACCGCGTAACCTATACGGGCTTTACACCCACGCTGGGCGCCTACAGCACCGACCGATTGATCTCCGCCGACCCGCTGATCAAGCTGCCGGAAGCCATCAGTTGCGAAGTCGCGGCGGCCATGACCATGCGGGGATTGTCAGCCGCGTACTTGATGCGCCGGATCTATCCCTTCAAGGCCGGCGACACCATCTTGCTCCATGCGGCCGCGGGTGGTGCCGGCCTGATCATCTCGCAATGGGCCAAATTGCTGGGGCTGACCGTCATCGGAACGGTTTCTACCGACGCCAAGGCCGAAGTGGCGCGCGCCCATGGTTGCGACCACACCATCAACTACAGCCATGAAGACGTGGCCAAGCGCGTGCGGGAACTGACGGATGGCGTAGGCGTGTCCGTGGTCTTCGACAGCGTGGGCAAGGACACCTTTATGTCGTCGCTGGACTCACTCAAGCGCCGTGGCCTGCTGGTCTGCGTGGGCTTCGCCTCCGGAGCCGTCCCTGCATTTGACCCGGCAATTCTGGCCCGCAAGGGCTCCGCGTATCTGACGCGACCGGGCCTGGCCGACTACATCGCCGATCCCGCCGAAAAGGCGGAGTTGGTCGATGAGCTGTTCGGCCACGTGGCCGCTGGCCGCATTCGCATCGACATCAATCGCCGCTACGCGCTGGAGGATGCCGTGCAGGCGCATCGCGACCTTGAGGCTCGCAAGATCGTCGGTTCGTCCATTTTCGCAATCTGACGGTTGCCCTTCCCTGGGGAGCATCCCGTTCGCCATCCCCGCTATTCATCATTCATCCGGAGACCCATCCATGCATTTCCTTGACGGCCACCTGTACCCCGAGAACCAGCAACCGCTGATCATCACCGCCGCACCGTATGCGCCGGGCTGGATTCCCGAAGATTTCCCGGAAGACATTCCGGTCACCATGGAAGAACAGATCCAGAAGGCGGTGGACTGCTACGAAGCCGGCGCCAGAGTGCTGCATCTGCACGTGCGCGAGGCCAACGGCAAGGGCAGCAAGCGTCTGTCGATGTTCAATGAGCTGATTGCGGGCGTGCGCGCCGCCGTGCCGGATATGGTGATCCAGGTGGGCGGCTCCATCAGCTTCGCGCCGGAAGAGGGCCAGGACGCCAAATGGCTCAGCGATGACACGCGACACATGCTCGCCGAGCTCGATCCGAAACCCGACCAGGTGACGGTCACCGTCAACACTTCACAGATGAACGTGACGGAACATGCCGGCCTCGACGACTTCAAGGGTGTCTCGCGCGGCTTTCCGCATCTCTACAAGACCTACAAGGACATGGTCGTGCCCTCGAACCCAAGCTGGGCCGAGGAGCACATCCGTCGTCTGACCGCTGCCGGCATCCAGAGCGAGTTCCAGTGCTACAACATCAACAGCTTCGAAACGATCGAGCGAATGATTCGCCGCGGCGTCTACAAGGGGCCGCTGGTGATGAACTGGGTGGCCATCAGTGGCGGCATGGATCAGGCGAACATCTTCAACCTGGCAAATATGCTGCGTGCCGTGCCGGACGGCGCCGTGGTAACGGTCGAGAGTTCGGTGTTGAATGTGCTGCCCATCAACATGATCGGCATCGCGCTGGGCCTGCACGTTCGTTGCGGCATCGAGGACGTGCTCTGGAACCAGTCCCGCACTGGAAAGATGAGCTCCGTCGAGCAAATCAAGCAGTTGGTGCGCATCTCCCGCGAATTCGGTCGTCCCATCGCCACAGCCAAGCAGACACGGGAAATCCTCAAGCTTGGGGTCTTCTACGACACCGTGGAAGAGACGCTTCAGGCCAATGGCTTCTCGCCGAATCGTAACGGCGCCAACCAGGGTTTCCTGCGCAAGCAGGAGAACTTGCCGTCCTGAAGTCAGCCCGGCGGGCCGGACGCCAGCCCCTGCCCCCGGGGCTGGCATCGACCTCACGCATCGACCTCACACATCGGTTGAGCGACCGTCAAAAGACCAAGTACATGGAGGTAGACAATGGCATTACGCATGCAAAAGCCGACTGCGGTCGTGCTGGGTGCTGCGGCGCTTCTGGCGCTGTGCGCTTCAGCGCAGGCACTGGCTGAGGACGTCTGGCCCTCGCGCCCGATTCAGATGGTCGTGGCGTCGTCGGCAGGGTCCGGAGTCGATGCGCTGGCGCGCCTGATGGCGCAGCGTCTGTCGATCGCGCTGAAGCAACCTGTCGTTGTCGATAACCGGCCCGGCGGCAGTGGCGTCATCGGGACCAACGCTGTCGTCAAGGCGCCTGCTGACGGATACACGATCCTTTACACCACGGCATCGAACATGGTCGTTGCCCCGGCCGTACTGAAGACCATCCCCTACAACCCCAAGAAAAGCCTTGTACCCATCGCCGAGACGGCCTCGGGTGGCGTGGTACTGCTGGTGAGCAACGACCTGCCGGTCCATAGCCTGCCGGAACTCATCCAGCTGCTCAAGGCGAACCCGGACAAGTACGGCTACGCAACCTGGGCCACGGGATCGTCAGGCCAGTTGATGATGGAATGGCTCAAGAAGCAGACCGGCATGAAGACCGATCACGTCCCGTATCGGACTTCGACCCAGTTGCTGACCGACCTGTCCTCGGGAATCGTGAAGATCGGTTGGACAGACCCGGGCGCGCCAGTCCCATTCCTGCGCTCCGGGAAGGTCCGCGCCATTGCCATTGCCGGCAACGTTCGCGCGCCGCAGCTACCGGAGGTCAAGACCATGGGTGAACAGGGCTACGCGTTCGATGCGGTGGGCTGGTTCGGCATGTTCGCACCGGCAGGAACCAACCCGGCGATCGTGAAGCGGTTGTCCGATGAGGTCAACAAGGCCCAGGCATCCCCGGATCTCGCTGCCACGATGAAGGCCATGAACTTTGGTCCCCCGCCTGTGAAGACAGCGGTGCAATTCGGCGAGACGGTCAGCCACGACCTCGATGTCTGGTCGAAGATCGCCACCGATGCGGGGATTCAGATCGACTAGTGGATTGACGACCGCCAGGCGCCCACGGTGCCCGGCGTCTTGCGTCGACGGCGAGTGGAATTCGCGACGCAAAGCGGAGCAAGCCGTTGATCTGCCTTGCCCGTAGCTCTACTGCAAATCCAAGCGCAAGACAGGACGAACGCCATCGCTCACACAAAGGGCGAGAGCCGTGCTCGCCCATGGATAAACGCGCGGGTTCTGCGCAAGAAAGGGAACCGGACTTCGATTCGGACCTGGCAACGTTCCAGGCCGGTGGCGCCCGCGCGTTACCAGCCTGGAAACCAAAACAATGAACGTGGAGGAGTGCTGGTGAACAAGAGACTTTTTGCCCTGGCCGCCGCTTGCGCGTGTGGCGCGGCCAACGCGCAATCGAGCGTGACCTTGTACGGTGTGGTCGATGTGAACGTGGAATACGTCAACCACGTCGGGGCCGTGCCGCAGGCAGGTAACGGCTACAACCCCGGTCCACCCCAGACGGTGTTTCGCGAGAATTCTGGCGGCTACTCCGGATCGCGTTGGGGTCTTCGCGGCGTCGAAGACCTCGGGGGCGGCCTGAAGTCGATCTTCGTGCTGGAAAACGGCTTCAATGCCGATACCGGCACGCTGCAACAGGGTGGACGCATGTTTGGGCGCCAGGCCTTCGTGGGCCTCGACACACGCTTCGGTGTGTTCACGTTCGGCCGACAGTACCAATCGATTTTCTCCACCATGGCCAACTTCGTCCCAGCGCGATATGCCACGCAGTATGAGCCGACGGGTGTGGTGGCAGGGGCCAATTTCCGCCAGGACAACACGGTCAAGTACTCAGGGACGTTCGGCCCCTTCACCGCGCAGGCGGACTGGTCGTTCGGGGTTGGCACGACGCTGCCGTCCACCTACCCCACGGTGCCGACGGCGGGTGGTGCCGGTGAAGTACCGGGCCAGTTCCGCCGCGATTCGGCCTATGGTGTCGCCTTGAGCTATCTGGCTGGGCCGGTCGGGCTGGGTATTGGCTATGACCAGTGGAATCCGACCATCGGCACGGGCAATGGCACATTCAAGAAGGCCGTTGTCATGGCCAGCTACGCGTTCAACGATACGGCGAAGCTGATGGGTGGTTACCGATGGGGGCAGAACAAGGATCCGGGCGGCACGACGATCCTGCGCGATGACTTCTACTGGATTGGTGGCCAATACCGCTTCTCGTCGGCGCTGGACTTCACGCTCGAGTATGACTATCAGAACGTGAAGAACCTGGGTGGAAACAACGGCGTGGCCAACCCCTGGCAGATTGCCCTGATCGCAGACTATGCTTTCTCCAAGCGAACGGACGTGTACCTGACCACGGCATACAGCAGGAACGCCGGCCTGGCGATGGAATCGGCAGCGAGCGGCTTCGCGACCAGCCTGGCGTTGGGCAATTCCTATGCGCTGGCCAACGGACAGAAATCCATGTTCGGCGCGGCATTGGGGATTCGACACGTGTTCTGAGCGTTCGGCCGGAAGCGCCTTGATGCGACTTGAGGCGACTCGAGGCGACTTCCGGCTTCACTGACGTTGTCCGCATACTGCGGGAGAGCGAACCATGGATCTTGGTCTGAAGGACAAACGAGCGATAGTCACCGGCGGCAGCCGGGGTATCGGCAAGGCGATTGCGCTCCAGCTCGCGCAAGAAGGCGTCGACGTGGTGGTGGCAGCCCGTGGACGCGCGGCGTTGGAAGCGACGGCTGCGGAGCTGGCGACGCTGACAGGAAGACGGATCGTGCCACTCGCCGTCGACACTTCCAGCAAGGCTTCCGTGGACAGCATGGTGAACCAGGCCATCGCCGCATTGGGCGGCATCGATATACTGGTCAACGCCGCTGCATTGCCCGGTGGAATCTCATCGGCGTCCCGGCTCGATGAAATCGACGATGCGCAAGCCATTGAAGACATCGACATCAAGGTGATTGGCTATCTGCGCACCGCGCGGGCGCTCGCGCCACACCTGATTGCCAATGGCTGGGGACGGATCGTGAACATTGGTGGCTTGGCGATCTATCGCACCGGCCGCCCCATTGCCACGCTGCGCAACGTCGGCGTGGCTGCGATCACCAAGAATCTGGCGGATGAACTCGGGCCGAAGGGCATCAATGTCACGGCGGTCCATCCCGGAGCGACACGGACGGAGACAACCGACGCGGCATTCGAGGCCTGGGCCGCGGCAAGGACCTCGCTGGGCCGCATTGTGGAAGCCCGCGAGGTTGCAGCCGTCGTGGCATTCCTTGCATCGCCAGTGAGTGTGGCGATCAATGGCGATGCCATTTCTGTCGCTGGCGGGAGCCCCGGCACCATCAGGTACTGATCGCTCCTGATCGCTGCAGCGCGCGCCGCAGCCCCGACATTCCCGGGGCCCTTGACCGCGCCCCCGGGACACCGCCGACTTACCCGGCGGTCTTCCCACCGTTCACATGAAGGATCTGCCCCGTGATGTACGTCGATTGATCGGATGCCAGGAACAGAATCGCATCGGCGACCTCTTCCGGGGTGCCAACGCGCCCGGCAGGGATCGTCGCAGCGACGGAGGCAAGCCGATCCGCGCCACCGGCAATGCGCCCGAGCATGGCCGTTTCAATCGGGCCCGGCGCCACGGCATTGACGCGGACATTCGCCTGGATGACGTCAAGGGCCGCGGACTTGGTCAGGCCCTCGATTGCGTGCTTGCTCGCCACATACATCGGATTGCGCGGATTGCCGCGACTGCCCATCGTGGACGACAGATTGACAACGACTCCGCGCTGTTGCCCGATCATTGCTTTCAGCTCGTGCTTCATGCAAAGGAACGTCCCAAGGACGTTCGCATCGAACGTCGTCGCGTACGACTGGACGGTCTGCTCGACGATCGACCCCGGTGTGCCCTCCGTCCCGGCACTGTTCACTGCGATATCGAGGCAGCCAAAGCGCTCGACGGCATGACTGACAAGACGCATGACATCGTCCTCACGGCTGACATCGGCCGCCAGGAAGTCTGCTTCCGCGCCCATCTCCCGAAGTTCGGAGATGAGGGCGTCTCCGGCTGCGGCATTCCGCCCGGAACAGACCAGCCGCGCGCCCTTGGCTGCAAAGGCAAGCGCCGTCGCACGGCCGATGCCGGCGGTCGCGCCGGTAATCAAGACAACAGGATGAGACATAAGCGTTTCCTTGGATAAGTCAGGCGAGACTGTTCGTGAGCCCTTGGGGAAGATCGGCCGGTCAGAACGCGACGGCATCGCGGCCCTTTAGCTGCAGCATGTCGCGGGCCTCGTCCGGCGATGCCACGTCGAGGTTCAGCGACCTCAGAATGCCAACCACGCGTTTGACCTGGTCGGCGTTGCTGGTGGACAGCTTGCCGCGGTCTTCCCAGAGTGAATCCTCCAGGCCAACGCGGACGTTTCCGCCCATCGCCGCCGCCATCGATGCAATCGGCATCTGGCTGCGACCAGCGCCGAGCACGGACCAGTAGTAGTCCTTGCCGAACAGGCGCTCCGCGGTGCGGCGCATGTGCATGACATCGTCGGCGTGCGTGCCGATGCCGCCCAACAGGCCGAACACGGACTGGATGAAGAAAGGCGGCTTGAGGATGCCGCGATCAATGAAGTGCGCGGCCGTGTAAAGGTGGCTCGTGTCGTAGCACTCGATCTCGAAGCGTGTGCCGTTGTCGGCGCAGGATTCGAGGATGTAGCGGATCTCCTTGAACGTGTTGCGGAACACACGGTCCTCGGAGCCTTCGAGGTAAGGACGTTCCCAGTCGTGCTTGAACGTCGCGTGCCGGGCGAGCATCGGATAGAGACCGAAGTTCATGGACCCCATGTTCAACGAGGCAACCTCGGGCTTGAGTTGAAGTGCCGGCTGCAAGCGTTCTTCCACCGACATGTTGGGGGCGCCACCAGTCGTGAGATTGATCACGACGTCCGAACGGGCCGCGATCCGTGGGAGAAACGCACGAAAGAGGGCCGGGTCTTGCGATGGCTGGCCATTCTCCGGGTTTCGCGCATGGAGATGGACAATGGCCGCGCCAGCCTCCGCCGCGGCAACGGCCTCGTCTTCGATCTCCCTGGCGGTGATGGGGAGATAAGGCGACATTGTGGGGGTGTGAATACTGCCGGTCACGGCGCAGGTGACGATCACCTTGCTCTGTGGTGCTGCCATGGTGGATGCCCTCCGTTACTTCGCTCGAAAATGAACTGCCCGGTGCGATGTCGCATGCTACGGAACTTGACCTTCGCAGGCCGCTGCTACGGCCGGAATGTCGCGAATTGGAAAGTGAATGTCCTGCCGAAGTAAGCATGGATGCCTGGAACACCAGATACTCGTTGCCAGGCACTTACAAGACAGCAGGAGACATGGAAATGAAGATCAGGCAAATCACCCCTGCGATCGGGGCCGAGATTTCCGGCGTCAACATCGGCGAGGCGGCACGCGATCCGGCAGTCTTCGCCGAGATCCGCGCGGCGCTGCTCAAGCACCGGGTCCTCTTCTTTCGCAAGCAGGAAATCACGCGCGCCGACCACGTGGCCTTCGCCAGCGGCTTCGGCAAGCTGGAAGACCATCCCGTGGTTGGCAGTGTTCCGGACTACCCGGGCCTGGTGAAGGTCTACCGTAGCGACAACCCGCACAGCTTCGAGAACAGCTATCACTGCGACGGTCTGTGGCGCCCCAATCCGGCCATGGGGGCTGTCCTGCGCTGCCTCGAATGTCCCGAGATCGGCGGTGACACCATCTGGGTGAACATGGTGAAGGCGTACGAGGAACTCCCCGATGAGATCAAGTCGAAGATCGACGGCCTGCGCGCCAGGGCCAGCATCGAACACAGTTTCGGGGCGGTAATGACGCCGGAGAACCGCGCGAAGCTGGCGCAGGATCATCCACCGGTGGAGCATCCTGTGGTGCGCATCCACCCGGAAACCGGCGAGAAGATCCTGTTCGTCGGTGCCTCGTTCACGACGCACTTCACCAACTACAGCACGCCGGCCAACGTGCGCCATGGCATCGACAAATCGCCTGGCGCCTCGCTGCTGCTCAACTATCTGACCAGCCGCGCCACCATTCCGGAGTACCAGGTGCGCTGGGCCTGGCAGGAGGGAGATGTCGCGGTGTGGGACAACCGCAGCACGCAGCACTACGCCGTCAACGACTACTATCCGGCGCCGCGCAAGATGGAGCGCGCCGGCATCGTCGGTGATATCCCGTACTGAGCTGAAAGACAGAGGAGAGTGCATTCCATGACATCCGGAAACCAGCCAACGGTCGTAATCGTTCCCGGCTTTCGCGATCACATGCCTGAGCACTGGCAGTCACTGCTTGCGGAGCGCCTGCAGCAGCAGGGGCGAGCGGTGCGCATCGTGCCGCAGATCGATCACGACAAGAGGTTGCGCCGCGCGAGAGTGGAGAACCTCGAGCGTGTCGTCAGCGGCATCCCAGGGCCGGTCATCCTCGTCGCGCATAGCGTGGGCTGCCTGATTACCGTTCACTGGGCACAGGAGACGAAGTGCGCGGTGCAAGGCGCGCTGCTTGCTGCGCCGGCCGACTTTGACAACCCCTTGCCGCCCGGATACACCGATCTGCCGACGCTGGCAAAGGAAGGCTGGACGCCGATTCCACGTCGACAATTGAAATTCCCGAGCATCGTGGTCGCAAGCCGCAATGATCCGCTCGGAAAATTCGAGCGAATCCAGGAACTGGCGCAGGCGTGGGGCAGTCGTTGCATCGACGCCGGGGAAGTCGGGCATCTCGGACCTGTGGATGGCTTTGGCACATGGCCGCTGGCGGAAGAACTGGTTCAGCAACTCTGAGTCAACGCATCGCGGCGCTGGCAACCAGCGCCGCGATTCACCGTCGATTCACCATCAGTCCGGCTTGAAGTGGATGGAGCGCAGCAACGCGCCCTGACGCTCGTACGACTCGCGCACATCCTTGAGAAGCTCATCGGTGGTAGCCGGCGAACCGGGCTCCATACCCATGTCCTCGAGCCTTGGCCGGAGCGTCGGAGATTGCGTCACCTTGAGCGTCGCGTCGCGCATTTTCGTCATCACGGCTGGCGGCACGCCCTGGGCGGACCAGATCCCCATCCAGCTCACGTCCTGCAGGTCTGGATATCCCGACTCGGTAAAGGTCGGAACGTCAGGCAGCGCGGCCATTCGCCTGGGCGATGCCACCGCATAGGCCCTGAGCTTCCCCGCCTTGATGAACGGCAGCGAAGTCGCCGGACCGTCAAACATGAGCGGCACCTGTCCACCCATCACATCCTGCAGCGCGGCCGGTGAGCCCTTGTAGCTCACGGTGCCAGCATCGAGCCCGGCAACGCGATTGAACTGCACACCCATCGTCTGACCGCGCGTGCCGACGCCAAAGTTCGCATAGTCGAACTTGCCCGGCTTCGACTTCACGTACCTGACCAACTCACCGAGGTCCTTCGCGGGCAGATTGGGATTCCCGACGAGAACGAGACCATATTGCGTAAGCTGAGCAATCGGGACGATGTCCTTGAAAGGGTCGTAGGACACCTTGATGGCATGAGGCACTTCCGATGCGATCCCCTTCTGGATCAAGAGGAACGTGTAGCCGTCTCGCGGCGAAGCCAGCATGGTCTGGACGGCGATGGTGCCCCCCGCGCCCGCCTTGTAGTCGACGATGACCGGTTGGCCAAGCGATGCCTGCAACTCACGGGCAACGAGGCGTGCCACGATATCCGCCGTACCACCCGGGGGAGCGCCTACGAGTATCCGCACGGGCCTGGTGGGCCAGTCGGCGGCCCGGGCCGCCTCCATGGCCGGCAGCGCAGAACCAAGGACGAGTGCGAGCGCCATGGCCTGGCGGGCACCGTGAGTGATCCATGTCATCGGGGGCTCCTTTCTATCGGACGGGGGTCATCATCGCCATCGATGTGACGATTGCTCAGGGACTCCCGATTCGGATCATCCCGCCCTACCCCCCCTTCCCGCTTTGCCTATCGCGTCGTGATTTGGCTTTTGGCGACAGCGATTCCAACGCGGAAAGCCGGGGATCGCCGATGAGGCGAATGCAGCGCAAACAACCTTACCTTCGCGCCTGAAGCTCGGGATTCCTCCCGCTTGACAACCCATTGCCGCTCTCTATCATGGGCTTTCATTCTTTAGTCAGTTCCCGATGTCGTTACTTGTCCGGGCCGCAGCCCTCACCAACTACAGCGAGGTCGCTCGTGCCGCCGGGCTCGATCCGGTGCGGATGATGATGGACGCAGGAATCAGTCCGAGCGTGCTGCGCGAACCAGATCTCATGATTCCCGTCGAGCGTTACGGTCGCCTGCTTCAGACCTCCGCAACCATGTCGGGCAACGAGAGCTTCGGGTTGGCCATGGCCGAGTCGCGCCTGCTGTCCAATCTCGGGGCGGTCGGCATGCTGATCCGCGACCAGGCGACGCTGCGTGACTCCCTTACCCTGCTGATGCGCTATCAACCGTTGCTCAACGGCGCGCAGTCACTGGCGGTCGAGGATTGCGGCGGACGGGTCATCATTCGCGAGGTGCTGATCGCTGGCAACGCCCATCAACCAACTCGCCAACGGGTTGAATTGGCGCTTGGGGTCATGGTGCGGTTGATACGTCAGCTCATCAAGGCCGACTGGCAGCCGCAACGCGTGTGCCTGGAACATCCCGCGCCGCACGACCTGAGCGCGCACCACCGGTTCTTCGGTCCCCACGTCGAATTTGATTGTGACTTCAACGGCATCATCTGCGCGAAGGCCGATCTCGATGCGCGCAACCCGTGGGCCGATCCGGCCATGGCGCGCTACGCGCAGCAACTGATAGACGAGTCGGCCGTCATGCAACAGGCGACGATGCTCGAGGACGTGCGGCGCACCATCCTCCTGCTGTTGCCCAGTGGCCGTTGCAGCGCCGAGCAGGTCGCCGATCACCTGGGCGTCGTGTGCCGCACGGTCCAGCGCCGGCTGGCCGAACGTGGGCAGAGCTTCTCGTCGATGGTCAATGAAATCCGTACGGAGCTCGCGACGCGTCATGTCATCGAGAGCGATCGTCCATTGACCGAGGTGGCGACCCTCCTCGGCTTTTCCGCGCCGAGCGGATTCTCGCGCTGGTATCACGCGCAGTTCGGTTGCAGCCCCAAGGAGAGCCGGGCCGCGCATGGCACCACACGCCGACAGACCGCATCCGCACCAGCGAGCAATGCGTGATGCTGGCCGCAGCTGATCACGCGTAAGCGGCGACCGGAGAATCAGCCACTAGCCAGCACGATCCGGCCGATCTCCTTCACGCTGGTCCATCCCCCCAATGACAGTCACACGCGGCAGCCATCAGGCAATCCTGATCGGGCTTGCGCAATCACCCATGAAAAAACCCCGCGTGCGCTTCACGCGCACGCGGGGTTCATCGGACTTCAGTTCGCTCCTCGGCGTCGCCGCCGAGGAACATCGACACTTAGATCGACACCGTGTCCGCGACTTCCTTGAAGTCTTCGATCTGGTCGAAGTTCATGTACTTGTAGATCTTGTCGCCGTTGGCGTTCAGCACGCCCATGTCGGCCATGTACTCTTCCTTGTTCGGGATACGACCCAGGCGCGAGCAGATGGCAGCCAGTTCGGCGGAGCCGAGATACACGTTCGTGTTCTTGCCCAGACGGTTCGGGAAGTTACGCGTCGAGGTCGACATCACCGTCGCGCCTTCGCGCACCTGTGCCTGGTTACCCATGCACAGCGAGCAGCCCGGCATTTCAGTACGCGCGCCAGCGGTGCCGAACACGCCATAGTGGCCTTCCTCGGTCAGCTGCTTCTGGTCCATCTTGGTCGGCGGGGCGACCCACAGCTTCACGGGGATGTCGCGCTTGCCTTCCAGCAGCTTCGAAGCGGCACGGAAGTGGCCGATGTTGGTCATGCACGAACCGATGAACACTTCGTCGATCTTGGCGCCGGCCACGTCGGACAGCGTCTTCACGTCGTCCGGGTCGTTCGGGCAGGCCACGATCGGCTCGTGCACGTCGGCCAGATCGATTTCGATCACGGCGGCGTACTCGGCGTCGGTGTCCGGCTCCAGCAGCTTCGGATCGGCCAGCCATGCTTCCATGGCCTTGATACGGCGCTGCAGGCTGCGCGGGTCCTGGTAGCCTTCGGCGATCATCCACTTCAGCAGCGTGATGTTGCTGTTGATGTATTCGATGATCGGTTCCTTGTTCAGGCGCACCGAGCAACCGGCGGCCGAACGCTCTGCGGAGGCGTCGGACAGTTCAAAGGCCTGTTCCACCTTCAGGTCGGGCAGACCTTCGATTTCGAGGATACGGCCCGAGAAGATGTTCTGCTTGCCTTGCTTGGCCACGGTCAGCAGACCCTGCTTGATCGCGTACAGCGGAATGGCATTGACCAGGTCACGCAGCGTCACGCCAGGCTGCATCTTGCCCTTGAAGCGGACCAGCACCGATTCCGGCATATCCAGCGGCATTACGCCGGTGGCGGCGGCAAAGGCAACCAGTCCCGAACCGGCCGGGAAGCTGATACCGATCGGGAAGCGGGTGTGCGAGTCGCCGCCGGTGCCCACGGTGTCGGGCAGCAGCATGCGGTTCAGCCACGAGTGAATCACGCCGTCGCCCGGACGCAGCGAGATACCGCCACGGGTGCTGATGAACTGCGGCAGCGTGTGGTGCGTCTTCACGTCCACCGGCTTCGGATAAGCGGCGGTGTGGCAGAACGACTGCATCACGAGGTCGGCCGAGAAGCCCAGGCAAGCCAGATCCTTCAGCTCGTCACGGGTCATCGGGCCAGTGGTGTCCTGCGAGCCCACCGAGGTCATCTTCGGTTCGCAGTACGTGCCCGGGCGGATGCCCTTGCCTTCGGCCAGGCCGCATGCGCGGCCGACCATCTTCTGGGCCAGCGTGAAACCCTTGCCGGTGTCGACCGGGTTCTGCGGCAGGCGGAACAGCGTCGACGGGGGCAGGCCCAGCGACTCGCGGGCCTTGGCGGTCAGGCCACGGCCGATGATCAGCGGAATGCGGCCACCGGCGCGCACTTCGTCGAACAGCACGTCCGACTTCACCTTGAATTCAGCGATGACTTCGCCGTTCTTCAGGGCCTTGCCTTCGTAGGGACGCAGTTCCACCACGTCGCCCATTTCCATCTTCGACACGTCGAGTTCGATCGGCAGCGCGCCGGCGTCTTCCATCGTGTTGTAGAAGATCGGAGCAATCTTGCTGCCCAGGCACACGCCACCGAAACGCTTGTTCGGCACGAACGGGATGTCTTCGCCAGTGAACCACAGCACCGAGTTGGTGGCCGACTTGCGGCTGGAGCCGGTACCGACCACATCGCCAACGTAGGCCACCAGGTGGCCCTTGTCCTTCAGCGACTCGATGAACTTGACCGGGCCACGCTTGCCATCTTCTTCCGGCTGGAACGCGGCGCCTTCGCGCTTGTTCTTCAGCATGGCCAGCGCGTGCATTGGGATGTCCGGGCGCGTGGTGGCGTCAGGGGCCGGCGACAGGTCATCGGTGTTGGTCTCGCCCGGCACCTTGAACACGGTGATCGTCAGCGATTGCGGCAGTTCCGGACGGCTCGTGAACCATTCGGCGTCGGCCCAGCTTTGCAGCACGGCCTTGGCATTGGCGTTGCCCTTGTCCGCCTTTTCCTTCACGTCGTGGAAGGCGTCGAACATCAGCAGCGTCTTCTTCAGCGCCTCGGCAGCCACGGTGCCCACTTCGGCATCGTCCAGCAGCTCGATCAGCGGCGAGATGTTATAGCCGCCCAGCATCGTGCCGAGCAGTTCGGTAGCGCGGGCGCGCGAGATCAGCGGGGTCTTTTCCGAACCCAGGGCCACGGCGGCCAGGTACGAGGCCTTGACCTTGGCGGCGTCATCCACGCCTGCAGGCACGCGATAGGTAATCAGGTCCAGCAGCGCCTGCTCCTCGCCCGCCGGCGGGTTCTTGATCAGTTCGATCAGGTCGGCGGTCTGCTTGGCGGTCAGAGGCAGAGGGGGAATGCCAAGCGCAGCGCGTTCGGCGACATGGGCGCGATAGGTATCAAGCATAGGAACCTGCTGGTAATAGGGTTGTAACGGTACTGCCGTCTCTGTGAGGACTGGTGCGCAAGGCGGCCAGTTGCGCGTGATTGTAGACCGAAGTCCCCGCCAGATCAAATGTCTTATATCTTATATAAGAGTCGATACGAGCAAACCGTTACAGATCAATTACTTACCGAAACACGATTCATCTGCCCCCGCAAGCACTTTGCCGGAGCCCCACTTGGCCGCACGGTGCCGCGCGGACGGACCTGGTGACTCGCCCGCCGTGCCGGTCTTAAGTTCCGCTCTTCACATTCGTTAACCAGCAAGGAGGCGCAAATGGCGCTCCTATGCACCCGTGCGCCCGACGTCCGCCCAGCTCAAACGGCCAAGCTGAGCGGGATTCCCCCTTTTTATCGGCCCTTTGCTTGCCTGCAATTCGGGAAGAATGCAGGCATTCCGACACAGGCATCTCATGGCGAACACGCTTTCCCCCTCCCAGACCGGTGGCACCCCGAGCAAGCGCGGCCGGCTCCTGCTGATCGGCGGCGGTGTGCTGGTGGTGGCGCTGGGCGTTGGCGGCTTCGTGCTGGGCAACATCATCGGTGGCAGCCGTCAACCGGCGGCTCCTGCTGCCCCGGTGGTGCCACCGCCGATCTTCGTGCCGCTGGATGCGTTCACCGTGAACCTCAAGAGCGAGGATGGCGACCGTTTCCTGCACACCGGCCTGTCTCTGAAGGTGGCGGACAGCGACACCCAGGCACGGCTGTCGCAGTACCTGCCCGAAGCGCGTAGCCGCATCCTGCTGCTGCTTTCGGCACGCCAGCCAGCCGATCTCGCCACCGTCGAGGGCAAGCAGAAGCTCGCACGCGACATCCAGGCGACCATCAGCCAGCCGTTTGCCGCAGGCCTACCGCCGCAGAAGATCCTGGACGTCTTGTTTACATCGTTCGTGGTGCAGTAAGCCGTGTGCCTGCCTCGCGAACCCTGAACCAAATCCGATATGAAACTGCCCGCCGAACTTCACCTCTGCCGCCGCATCGCGCGCGGCGCCTGAAGCCGGCCATGGACCGTTTCATCCTTAAAGCCGTTCACGGGGCAGGACACTAGATGGCCTACGACAAGTTCCTCTCGCAGGACGAGGTAGATGAACTACTGAAAGGCGTATCGGGCGAATCCGATGCGCCCGTGGCAAGCGCGCCGGTCGCCGACGATGGCGGCGTGCGTCCGTACAACCTGGCCAACCAGGAGCGCATCGTCCGCGGCCGCCTGCACACGCTCGAGATCATCAACGAGCGTTTTGCCCGCGCCCTGCGCACCGCGCTGTTCAACTTCATCCGCCGCGGCGCCGACATCTCGGTAGGCACCGTGCGGATCGAGAAGTACGGCGATTTCGTGCGCAACCTGCCCGTCCCGACCAACCTGAACCTGGTCCACATGAAGCCGCTGCGGGGCACCGCGCTATTCGTGTACGACCCGAACCTGGTGTTTCTCGTCGTCGACAACCTGTTCGGCGGCGATGGCCGTTTCCACACCCGCGTGGAAGGCCGCGACTTTACCCAGACCGAGCAGCGCATCATCCGCCGCATGCTTGACCTCACGCTTTCCAGCTACGGCCAGGCCTGGCGCACCGTGCATCCGATCGAGTTCGACTATGTCCGCTCGGAGATGCACACGAAGTTCGCCAACGTCGCCGGCCCGAACGATGCCGTGGTCACCACCGCGTTCCACATCGAACTGGGCGCCGTGGGCGGGCAGCTTCATATCTGCATCCCGTTCTCGATGATCGAGCCACTGCGCGATCTGCTGATGAACCCGCTGCAGGACGAGGTCGAGGTGGACAAGCGCTGGCTCGGCCAGCTCTCCAACCAGCTACGTGCCGCCGAAGTGGAACTGGTGGCCGAATTCACGCACCTGCGCAGCACCGTGGCCGAGGTCCTGGCAATGCGCGAAGGCGACGTGCTGCCGATCGAACTGCCGGAACACATCTTCGGCAAGGTGAACGGCGTGCCCGTCATGCAGTGCGGCTTCGGCACCATGAACGGCCAGTACGCGCTGCGCGTGGAACGGATGCTCAATTACCAAGACAGCGATTCCAACAAGGAAACCGATCATGACTGACGGCACCCAGGACAAGCCGGTCGATCCAATGGACGACTGGGCCAGCGCCCTCGCGGAGCAGACCAGCGCCGAGCAGGCAACGTCCACTGCCGCGCCGGCGCCCAGCGCTGCCGCACCGGCGGCGCAAGCCATGCCTGCCGCCACGCCGGCAGCTTCCACGGTATTCCCGCCGCTGGCGCAGGAAGCGCCGCCGGGGTTCCACAACGATATCGGGATGATTCTCGATATTCCCGTGCAGCTCACGGTGGAACTCGGCCGCACCAAGGTACCCATCAAGAACCTGCTGCAACTGGCGCAAGGTTCGGTCGTGGAACTCGACGGCCTGGCCGGCGAACCGATGGACGTGCTTGTCAACGGCTACCTGATCGCCCAGGGCGAAGTGGTGGTGGTCAATGACAAGTTCGGCATCCGCCTGACGGACATCATCACGCCGTCGGAACGTATCCGGAAGCTCAACAAATGATGGTTGCCGCGCGCCGGCTTGCCGCGGGCATTGCCCTTGCGGGCGTTGCCGCTTCCGGCGCGCAGGCTGCCGACGTCGTACTCAGCACGGCCCAGGCGGGCATGCCCACCGGCGGCGCCGCGACCAACACCACTACCAGCGCCACTACTAGCAACACCGGCGCCAACGCTCCCGTCATCAGCAGTGGGGCCAGCCTGGCGCAAGCCGGTCTGGGCCTGTTCGCCGTCATCGCGCTGATCCTGGCGATGGCATGGGTGGCGCGGCGCGTCGGCCTGGTGCGCCAGGGCTCGGGCAATGCGTCGATGAAGGTGGTCGGCAGCCTGATGCTTGGTCCGCGCCAGAGGGTGGTCACGGTGGAAGTGGGCGGTACCTGGCTGGTGCTTGGTGTGTCGCCCAATGAAATCCGTCCGCTTCACACGCTGGAAGCACAACCGCACACCGGTTCTCCGGACGATTCGCGGCCGGGCTCCCAGGCGGACTCAGGAGTGTCCCGGAACATGCAGGGCGGATTCGGCGAGCGACTGATGCGCGCCATGCAGGAAAACCTCAAGAAATGAACTCGCTGCGTGCCGACGTCGCACGGCATCCCGCGCGCCTGCCGCGCGTGGCCGCCACCCTGCTGGCATTGCTGCCGCTCGTGCTGTGGCTCGCGCCCGAATCGGCGCTGGCCCAGTCGCTGCCCGGCGTGACCAGCCGGCCGGGACCCGGCGGCGGCCAGACCTGGTCGCTGTCGATCCAGACGCTGGTCCTGTTGACATCGCTGTCGTTCCTGCCGGCGGCCATGCTGATGATGACGGGCTTCACTCGCATCATCATCGTGCTGGGCCTGTTGCGCAACGCGCTGGGTACGGCATCGTCGCCGCCCAACCAGGTACTCGTGGGCCTGTCGCTGTTCCTGACGTTCTTCGTCATGTCGCCGGTGTTCGACAAGGTCTACACCGACGCCTACCAGCCGCTCTCCGAAAACAAGATCAGCCTCGAGACCGCCGCCCAGCGCGCCGCCGTGCCGCTGCGCGCGTTCATGCTGCGTCAGACTCGCGAGAAGGACCTGGCGATGTTCGCGCAGATGGCCAAAACGCCCGAACTGCAGGGCCCCGAGGACGTGCCGTTCACGGTGCTGGTGCCGGCGTTCGTCACCAGCGAACTGAAGACCGCGTTTCAGATCGGCTTTACGATCTTCATCCCGTTCCTCATCATCGACCTCGTCGTGGCCAGCGTGCTGATGGCGATGGGCATGATGATGGTGCCACCCGCCACCATTTCGCTGCCGTTCAAGCTGATGCTGTTCGTGCTGGTCGATGGCTGGCAACTGCTGCTGGGCTCCCTGGCGCAGAGCTTCATGAACTGACCGGAGGCCCGCCATGACACCGGAAATGGTGATGACCATCGCCACGCAGGCGATGAAGATGACGCTGATGCTGGCCGCACCGCTTCTGCTGGTGGCGCTGGCGGCGGGTCTGGTGGTGAGCCTGTTCCAGGCCGCGACGCAGATTAACGAAATGACGCTGACCTTCATCCCCAAGCTCATCGCGCTGTTCGCGACGATGGTGCTGGTCGGCCCGTGGATGATCAACACCTTCGTGGACTACATGCGCCAGGTGTTCCAGAGCATCCCCGCCCTGGCCCACTGATCCGGCCGCCGTACCCTTTTCCCTTTTCCTTCCCAATAGCCCGCCGTGATCGAGGTCACCACCGCCCAGATGTACGGCTGGATCGCCACCTTCCTGTGGCCGATGTTCCGGATGCTGGGGCTGATCTCTTCCGCGCCGCTGCTCAGCGAATCGACGATTCCCCGGCGTCTCAAGATCCTGCTGGCAGCCGCTCTTTCGATAATCATCTCCCCTACGATCGGCAATATCCCCACCGTGCCGGTCTACTCGCTCGATGGCCTGCTGATCGTCCTCAACGAAGTCGGCATCGGCTTGTCGATGGGCTTCGCAATGCGCCTGGTATTCGCCGCGGTGCAGATGGCAGGTGAAGTCATCGGCCTGCAGATGGGTCTGTCGTTCGCGTCGTTCTACGATCGCGCGGCCGGCGGCCAGACCATGGTGCTGTCACGCTTCCTGAACATGGTGGCCATGCTGCTGTTCCTGGCGCTCGACGGTCATCTGATGATGCTGGCCGCGCTGATCGACAGCTTCCAGGGCCTGCCCATCTCCGGCGTGCCGCTCTCCGGGCACGGCTGGGGCGTGCTGGCTCGCGCGGGATCGATGATCTTCTCCGCCGGTACGCTGCTCTCGCTGCCGATGATCGCGGCGCTGCTGACGATGAACCTGGCCATGGGCATCCTGAACCGGGCCTCGCCGCAGCTTTCAATCTTCGCCGTGGGCTTCCCCGTCACGCTGCTGGGCGGCATGCTGGTCCTGGCGCTGGTGATGCCGCACATGGGCGCCTACGTGCAGCACCTGATCGAAAGCGGCCTCCAGACCGCCGCCACCGTGCTCGACCAGCTCGCGCCCTAGCGATCAGACAGAGACCCGGGCCGTCGCTCAGGACAGCGCGCCCACCTGCTTGAGCACCGCGCGCGCAATCTCCTGGCGCTTCGGCGCGACGCCCGGGTTCGGCATATCCAGGCTGATCGCGAACACGTACGTATCGTTGCCGCGCGTTCGGGCTTGCACCTCAGCGTGAGCATAGACCGTCATATTTATTACACACTCGGCCTGTACGGTTGCGCCCCTAACAGGGGAGAAATCCATGCGCACAAAAAAAGCCCTCGGCTGGACAGCCGGGATGGTAGCGCTCGTCGCCGTGGCTGGATTGCACGGTTGCGGGAGCGACGACACCAACGCCAATAGCAGCAACAACGGCAGCGGCAACGGCGGCACCACCACGCCACCCACGGTCACGCCGGCCGACGCGGCCACCGCGAGCGCCAACATCCAGGCCGCGTGGGTCGAGATCGGTGACAGCAACCAGGCCATCGCACGCGCCGTCACCAGCTATGTCGCGCCAGCCGACGCCGGTGCAAATGGCGTCTGCCCGATGCTGACCGTCGATGGCAAGGCAACGCGCATGACGCTGCGCGTGGGCCCCGCCACCGTGCCGCTGCGGACCACTGCGAGCGCTCCGGCCGATTCGAAGCCGTCCGAGTTCCCGGTATCGGTGTGCGAGGCCACCGTGGCTTCCACCGCCACCAGCGCGGCCATCGGCACGCAGACACTGCCGCTGCCCAAGGCATTGCCGCAGCGCATCGTGGTGCTGGCCGACACGGGCTGCCGCCTGAAGAAGGCCGACAACGCATGGCAGGCGTGCAGCGACACCGACGCCTGGCCGCTCTCCACGGTGGCAACCACGGCAGCGGGCTTCAATCCCGACCTCGTGCTGCACATCGGCGACTACCACTATCGCGAGAACGCCTGCCCGCCGGACATCGCCGGTTGCCAGGGCAGCCCGTGGGGCTATGGCTGGGATACGTGGCAGGCTGACCTGTTCAAGCCCGCCGCGCCGCTGCTGGCCAAGGCGCCGTGGGTGGTGGTGCGCGGCAACCACGAGGAATGCGCGCGTGCCGGCCAGGGCTGGTCTCGCTTCCTCGATCCGCGCCCGTTCGACACCACGCGTTCGTGCGACGACCCCGTCAATGACAGCACCGGCAACTACGCCGACCCTTACGCGGTGTCGCTGGGCGGCGGTTCGCAGGTGATCGTGTTCGACTCGGCCAAGGCTGGCAAGGCAGCGTTGCCGACCACCGATCCGCAGTTCATCGCCTACCAGAAGCAGTTCCAGACCGTGGCCACGCTGGCTGCCAAGCCGGGCATGACCACCACGATCTTCACGAACCACCACCCGATCCTCGGCTTCGCCCCGATAGCCGGCGCGAATCCGGCGCCGGGCAACCTGGCGCTGCAGTCGGTGATGTCGAACCTGAATGCGCAGGCGTACTACCCGACTGGCATTCACGTGGCGCTGCACGGCCACGTGCATGACTTCCAGGCGATCAACTTCGCGTCGGCGCATCCGGCGACGATCGTGACCGGCAACGGCGGCGACAACCTCGACGTCGCGCTGCCCGATCCGTTGCCTGCCGGCAGCGTGCCGGCTCCGGGCACGACGATCGACCGGATCACGCACCATGCCAGCTTCGGCTTCCTGGTAATGGACCGCAAGGCCTCGCCGGCCACCGGGTGGACCTTCAAGGCCTACGCGAAGGACGGCAAGCTGATGGCCACCTGCAACCAGACCGGCAACACGGTGACGTGCGACAAGACCGGCTTTATCGCACCTTGATCGCACCTTGATGACACCAACAAGACCTGCCGTCGCCGCCCTTGCACTCTGGGCGGTGACAGGCCACGCCGGCGCGGTGGGCACCGTGCTGCTGCCCGGCGCACCGCCCGCGCGGGTGGTGGCGACCATCGGCAATGGCACGCCCAAGGTGACCGCGAAGGTCGATGCCACTACCGGCATCTTTCGGCCAGATCCGGCGTTGGTGGCGCTCGGCAAGCGCGCGTTCTTCGACCCGCGCCTGTCGATACCGCGCGGGCAGTCGTGCGCAAGCTGCCATGACCCGGCGCGTGCGTTCTCGCCCACGCTGCCAGACGACGGAAAGCGTGGCCCCGGCGTGCCGCAAGGCAGTCGCCCAGGGCACTTCAGTCTGCGCAATCCACCTTCGTTGCTATATGTGCGCTACGTGCCGCGCCGGCATTTCTATCAGGACGACGATGCCCCTGCGGCATCACCGTTCGGTGGCCTGTTCGCCGACGGCCGCGCAGACACGCTTGCCGAGCAGGTACGCGGCCCGCTGCTCGATCCGAACGAGATGAACAACGGCAGCCCGGCCCGGCTGCTGCGCAACGTCAACGACACCGATCTGGCGCCGGCAATGGCCGCGCAGTTCGGCCCGGCGGTGCGCAAGGCCCCGCAGGCAATGCTCCGCGCCCTGGGCGCAGCGCTGCAGGCGTACATGCAAAGCGACGAGATGGCGCCGTTCACGTCACGCTTTGACGACTACCTGCGCCGCCGCACACCGCTGGCGCCGCAGGAGATGCGCGGACTGGCACTATTCAAGAACCCTGACAAGGGCAACTGCATGAGTTGCCATACGCTGTCTGATACCGCGAGCCGGCCGGAGCGGTCGCTGTTCACGGACTTCGGCTACGACGCGATCGCCGTGCCGCGCAACCGCGCCCTGCCCGCCAACCGCGATCCCAGGCACTTCGACAACGGGCTCTGCGCCACCGCGCGCACGTTGCGCTGGCCCGATCCCGACCAGTGGTGCGGGTACATACGCACACCCGGCCTGCGCAACGTGGCCGTTCGTCAGCGCTTCATGCACAACGGAGTGTTCACGACGCTGCGCGATGCCGTGGCGTTCTACAACACGCGATCGATCGATCCGGGCAAGTGGTATGCCAGCGGCAGGACGTTCGACGATGTGCCCGCTGCCTATCGCGACAACATCAACGTCAACTCGCCGCCGATGAACCGGCGGCCAGACATGCCGGCCGCGCTGACGGAAGGCGAGATCGACGACATCGTCGCCTTCCTGCGCACGCTTACAGACGCGGCTTACGTGAACGCGATGCCTGCCGTCCGCTGACCAACGACGGCGCGGTGCGCGTCATGAAGGCGCCCGCCGCCCGATGGCAGCTTGAAGAACGCCACAGCATCGTCCAGCGACCGGCTCTGCTCCTCAAGCGCCTTCGACGCTTCCGCGGCCTCGTGCACCAGCGAGGCATTCTGCTGCGTGACCTGATCGATCTGCACGATCGCCTGGTTCACCTGCTCGATGCCACGGTTCTGCTCGGCGGACGCGGTGGCAATCTCGTCGACGATATTGGTGACGCGAGCCACGGCCTGCGTGACGTCGGTCATGGTCTTGCCCGCTTCGCTGGCCAACGACGAGCCAGCCTGCACCTGGGCAACCGATGCGTCGATCAACTCCTTGATTTCCTTGGCCGCACTCGACGACCGCTGTGCGAGCCCACGCACCTCGCTGGCCACCACGGCAAACCCGCGCCCCTGCTCGCCGGCACGCGCAGCTTCCACTGCGGCGTTGAGCGCCAGGATATTGGTCTGGAATGCAATGCCTTCGATGATGCCGGTGATCTCCGCGATCTTGGTCGAGCTTGCACTGATGCCTTCCATCGTATCGACCACGCGGCCCACGGTGCTGCTGCCCTGTTGGGCCACTTCGGTGGCGTTGCGGGCCAGTTCGCTGGCTTGTCGGGCGTTCTCGGTGTTGTGGCGGACCGTCGCCGCCAGTTCCTCGATGCTCGCCGCGGTTTCCTCCAGTGACGCCGCCTGCTGCTCGGTACGGCTCGACAGGTCCATGTTGCCCTCGGCGATCTGGCCTGTGGCCACCGCGATGCTCGAACTGCCCTCGCGCACGCGCGCCACCGTTTCGCTCAAGCGCTCGTTCATGTCACGCAATGCGCCGAGCAGCCGGCCGGTCTCGTCGGTGGAATTCACCTCGATGCGCATGCCAAGCTCGCCGCGCGCGACGGTGCTGGCCACGCCCACGGCGCGCTCTATCGGCCCGGTGATCGCGCGGGTCAGCAACATGCCGCCGGTCATGGCAAAGGCCACCGCGGCTAGCGACACGATGATCAGCAGATTGCGCTGCGCGACATAGTCGTCCTGCAGCTTCCGGATCATTTCGTCCTGGCGCTCCTTGGTGAAGCTGGCATAGGTGTTGGTCGCCTTGATCAGCTCGGCCAGCAGTGGGCGGCATTCGTTGTTCATTTTCTCGATGGCGGCGTCACGCTTGCCCTCGAGCGCCAGGGCGACGATGGCCGTGGCCACGGGACCGTAACGCGCCTCGATGCGGTCGACCTCGGCCACCAGATTTCGGGCGGTCTCGCTTACACCCTCGGCTTTGATCATCTCGTTAAGCTGGCCCAGCCGCGCCTTCACGTCGTCGTGCGCCTTGAGCACCGCTTCCTTTTCCAGACTGATGTCTGCCGGCGTGGTGACCAGCACGAGATTGCGCGCGGCGATGGCGCGACGATCGACTGACGTGCGCACCTTGGACGCCATCTCGCCACGGGCGTTGAGCCCGTTGATGTAGGCACTGAACCCGTCGGTCGCCTGACTCAGCGCACGCAAAGACAGCCCCGAAACCACCAGCACGATGAGTGCCAGCGCGCCAAACCCCGCAAGGAGCCTGGTCTTGATCGACAGATCGCGGATTTTCACAGCTACCCCCAGTTGCCGATTCCTCGGCGATATGGATGTTGTTGCATCACAGTGTGATGCATTGAGCACTGAAAATCCCCGTATCACGCGTTACAGGTGTCGTCCGCGCCATCACGCCAACGCCCTGCATGTGTTGTTTGCTGGCTAACGGCTGTGGGCCCCTCGATTTCGCCCTACTCCGGTAGGGGGTCGGGGTAACAGCGCCTAGGGATTTGCACTCATGCAACCCGACGCATGACATCCGAAGTTTTAAATTGCATTTAAGATGCATGTTTCATAGAATCGATTGCGTCACGCGCACCTTCCCCTCCGATCATGTCAGTCCTGCTGCAAATCTCCCCACCCTCCCGCTCCCAGGCCGGCTATCGCGGATTGCCCGTGCTCGCGCTGGGTTTTCGCCCGTTTTATCTGCTGGCCGCCGCATTCGGCGCCCTGGCCGTGGTGGCCTGGGTCGCCATGTACCTTGGCTGGTGGACGCCGGCCAGCCAGCCGTGGGCCGGCACCATGGTCTGGCACGCGCATGAGATGGTGTTTGGTTTCTCGGCAGCGGTAGTGGTCGGCTTTCTGTTCACCGCCGGCAAGAACTGGACCGGACTGCAAACGCCGCAGGGGGCCTGGCTCGGCGCATTGGTCGGCGTGTGGCTGCTGGCCCGTGTGCTGATGTGGAGCGGCCCGGCATGGGCGGCCATCACGGTCGATGTGCTGTTTCTGCCACTGTGCAGCCTGAGCTTCTACCGCATCCTCCGGCGCGCCAAGAGCCAGCGCAACTATGGCCTGGCCATCGCGCTCGGCGTGATGGGGGCCTTCAACATCGGCTTCCACGCCGCCGTGCTGAGCGGCCGGATCGACTGGGCACTGCACGCGTCAGAAGCCGCGATCGGGCTCGTCGCCATCTTTGTCACGGTGATCGGTGGCCGCGTGATTCCAATGTTCACCGCCAATGCGATTCCCGGTATCCGCATTCGCCGCTGGGCGTGGGTCGAACGCTGCGTGATCCCGCTGACGCTGCTGGCGGCGCTGGCCAGCGCAGTGCTGGCACCTGCGATCATCCTGGCGCCGCTGGCGCTCGCCGCCGCCATCGCGCAGGGCGTCCGTCTGGCCGGATGGGATTCGCTGCGCACGGTACGCAAGCCGATCGTCAGCATCCTGCACGCCGCCTATGCATTCCTGCCGATAGGTTTCCTCTTGATCGCCGCAGCGTCGCTGGGCTGGGTGGACCGTTCCACCGCGCTCCATGCGCTGACCGTCGGCGTGATCGGGGGCGCCATCATCGCGATGGTGACACGCACGGCGCTGGGCCATTCCGGCCGCCGCCTGGAAACGGGCCGCATGGAACACCTGGCCTACCTGTGCATGGCGCTGGCCGCCATTGCGCGGGTGGCCGGTCCGATCGCCCTGCCGGCGCTGAAGCCCGAGGCCATCGCCGCGTCGGGCGTCCTGTGGGCGCTGTCCCTCGTGCTCTACCTTGTCAAATACACGCCTTACCTGACGCGCGCACGCATCGACGGCAAGGAGGGTTGAGCGGAGGGCTGGGTGTTATCAGGCACTAAGAAGCCGTTTCAAAATGAAGCGAAGCGGTTCGGGCTAGACGCGGGGCCGCAGACAGTACAAGTCGTACGGCAAGTCCCCGCAACGACGCCAGAATCGTTTTGACACGGCTTCTACAGTCAAAGGGGGCGATCAACAGTGCTCGATCGCCCCCTTTCTTCCTTCAGCTTCCTGCCGTCGTATCAACCGCTTCGACCGCCTTGGTCATCTTAGTCAAAAAGCTCGTTCAGCCAGGACTTCCTGCGTTTATTGCCGTGATGGCCATTGCGACTGCCATAACCGTCATGACCACCGCGCCCGTGGTCATCACCGTGGTAGGCAGGTGATGCCGGCCGTTCGCGCGGCGCCGAGGCCTGTGACACTGGCGTGGCCATTGCAGAGCGCTCCAGGATCTTGTCCAGCTCGCCACGGTCCAGCCAGACGCCCCGGCATCGCGGACAGTAGTCGATCTCCACACCTTGTCGATCCGCCATGATCAGTACCGAGTCGGGGCAGGTTGGGCATTTCATTTGGGGCTCCTTGCAGTGGGGTGCGCGCATGGCGCGTTGCGGCCCATTCTATGGCGCACCCCTGCCACCAAGCGCTGCATGACAGCAATGTCATCTCGGTGTCATCCGCCGTTTATGCACGGGTGCCTCGCACGACACCGGCCTCCTCCCGCCGCGCGGATCAAGGGCGCGTCGCGCTCCCCAGAACTGGCAGCCGGAACGTGAACACCGTGCCACCGCCATCGCGCGGCGCCGCATCGAGCTCGCCGCCGTGGGCCTCGACGATCGACTTGCAGATGGCAAGCCCCATGCCCATGCCGCTCTGCTTGCTGGTGATGAACGGGTCGAACAGCCGCTGACGCATGGCGTCGGGAATGCCGCGGCCGGCGTCCTCGACCCGGATCACGACGTCGGCATTCTCCAGCGCCGAAGCAATCACCAGATCGCGCGCATCCGGCGGCGTCGTCGCCATTGCGTCGATAGCATTGGTGATCAGGTTCAGCATCACCTGCTGCAACTGCACGCGATCTGCCGCCACCAGCGCGCCGCCCGTGGACAAGCTCGTCGAGACCCGCACGCCGTGTCCGGCGATTTCCATACGCACCATATCGAGCACTTCGCTCAGAACCTCGTCTGGCTGCAGCGGTGTCATCACCGATGGGGTCTGCCTGGCCAGCGCGCGCAAGGCACGAATGATCTCGGCTGCGCGCAGGCCATTCTTGCGGATATGCGCGAGCCCGTCCTGAACCTCGCCGAGATTTGGTGTGGCGCGGTTGAGCCAGCGCAGGCTGGCATCGACCGACGCCACGATCGCCGTCAGCGGCTGGTTCACCTCATGGGCGATGGAGGCCGCCAGCGTGCCCATCACCGTCAGATGAGAGGTCCGCGCAAGCTCGGCACGGGCCGAACGCAGGCCCATCTCGGCTGCCAGGCGGCGATCGTTCTCGTCGATCAATTGCTCGTAGAGCCGCGCAGTCTCCAGCGCAATCGCCACCTGCGGCGCCAGCACCTCCAGTTCGGCAATCCGGCCAGCACCGAACACGCCCGGCGCCAGGTTGTTTTCAAGGTAGTACGCGCCGATCAACGTGCCGCCGCGCACCAGCGGCAGGCACAACAGCGAGCGCAACCGCCGCCCGGACGCGCCGCGCATCCGGATCGACGGCGCATCGGCCGAGGCATCAGCCAGCGCGAAGGTCTGACGCGTGCGCAGGACGCTGTTGAGGACGGTAAGCGGCAGAAGGTCGTCGTTCGGCTCTACGGCGCCAAGCGTGGTGGAAACGGCGCCGTCGACCACGCGCGCGGACGCCTCGATCATCGGACGATCGCCACGCATCAGCAGCAGCAACCCGTACTGCGCACCGGCATGGACCACCACATCGGCCATTAGCGACTCAATCAGCCGATCCATGACGCGCTCGCTGCTCATGGCCTGGGCGGCCCGCATGCCGAGTTCCCAGCCGGCTGCCACCCGCGCCGGCTCGGCTGGCACCGGCTCCGGGCCACCCGCACCGGCATCACCAAGCTCGGGATACTGGCAGCAGAGCTGGTCCGCCTTGTGGTGAGCACCCCAGCGGCGATACGCGTCGCGTGCCGAATGCAGATGGTGCAGCCCTGAGTCCGGCAGCCCGTTGGCCAGACACAGCGCACCCGCCAGCTCGCAAGCGAGCGCCTGCTCGTGCACGAACCCCGATGCCGCCGCGACCCGCGCCGACTGCTCGTAACTCGCCAGCGCCCGCATGGCATCGCCTTGCAGACGCAGCATTTCCGCGTCGATCAGCAGCAGCTTGTTCCGGAACGTCAGCGGATTCAGCGCAGTCCAGCGCGCAAAGCGGTCCCGGTGACCGGCCAGCGCGGCGAGGACTACGGCACGATCGAGACCCTCGACACCATCGACACCATCGACATCGGCCGGCGCGGCATGTGCCAGCGCCAATGCCAGGTACAAGCGGCAATCGGCCACGTTGATATGGGCCGGCGCCGACCATGCCAGCGCTTCCGCCTGCCGCAGGCTGCCGAGCGCGTGCATCCATTGGCCACGGTATGCCCACGCCATGCCGTCGTGGAGCCAGACCCAGAAGCGCGTCGAGAAAGAGGTCGCGTCATCGGCCCGCTGCGCGACCGTCGATGCCGGGCCATCGCCACCGTCGCGCAGGCTGCGCAGGAAGAGCCGCTGTGCAGCCAGAATCCGCTCGATATCGGCATAGCGAACCAGCCGTGTCAGGCCCACGCCACGTTCGATCTCTTCATCGACAAGTGCAAGCGGCTCGCCCATCGCCAGCAAATCCGAGACGATGTGATTGCAGGCATAGCAGGCCATGCCGATATCGCCCGACTCCCGCCCCAGTGCCACGGCCTCCTGGGCGAGTCCGAGCGCGAACGCCAGCGGGCGGGTCCAGACGCTGACCTGGTCCACCGCCACCAGCGTGGCAATTTGCTCGGCCTGAAACTCATGCCGCTCCACCAGCGCCATCGCCGCCAGCCCAAAGGCGAGGCCGTCTTCGTACGCGTCATAAAGGCTGGCGATAAAGACGCCGAACCAGGAAAGGCCATAGGGCGTCTCGGGTGTCGCGCCATGCGCGAGCGAGAGTTCCACCATCGTCGCCACATGAAGGAAGCTGATCCCATCGCGCACGAACTGCGAAGAAATCAGCGTCGATAGCAACCCCATGACCGTGTGCATCCGCGCGTCGGCCGTGACGGGAAGCTCGCCAAGACTGTCGATGGACCTTTCGCCAAGCAACACCATGACCGATTCGTAGGCCTCCCGCATTCGCGCGGGCGACGGGTGTCGTTCGAGATGCACGTCCACCAGCGCCAGCCCTGAAAGCGCGGCATTGATCGCCCCTTCGTAGTCGGACCGTACGGTCTGCAGCGTAGCCAGCAGGCGATACACGGCGGCCTTGTCGACCGCCGGCATCGCGCGTTGCAGCAAGGTGTCGATCTCCCGCGCGGCGCGGTCGAGATCGGCCTGCGCCAGCAGGCACTCGCAGCGCAACAGATGCGCGTCGCGCGCCAGCGGGTAGTGGGTGTCCCACCAGGTTGCATCCATCAACGTGAACGCCAGATCCACATGGCTGGCCGCGCGCGTCAGCACGGCCGCACGCTTGGCCCGTCTCGCCGAGTCATTGAGCGCCCGCACGAACATCACCCGCTCGGGCTCGGATAGCGCCTGCCCCGCAGTCCGCTCGATCTGGCTGCCGATCTCGAACGCGTGGTCCGCCGCGTGCTCGCCCCAGTGTTCGATCATGACGCGTGCCACACGTGCATGCGCGGCCGGGCGCGCCTCCGGTTCCACCAACGAATAGGCGGCTTCCAGCACGCGGTCATGCTGGAACGCGAAGCCCTCCGGCACCTCGACGATCATCCCGGCATCGATGAACGGACGCAGCCCGTGGGCCAGTTCATCCGGCCCGACGCCGGCCACGCGGGCCTGCAACGCCGCTTCACCGCGAATGCCCACGCATGCCAGATGCTGCAGCAGCGCGGTGCCCGACTTCGGCAGCCGCGCGAAGCGCCGTAGCATCAGTTCGATCACGTTGTCCGAGTAGCGCCGGTGCGCCAGCGCGGCATCGTCCCAGGCCCAGCCGGCTTCGCCACGCGCAAGCACGCCGTCGTCAATCAGCGCCCGCAGCAGCTGCACGCAAAAAAGCGGATTGCCGCCGGTTCTGGCGTGGATCGCACGGGCAAGTGGCGCCACCTGCGCCACCGGCGCATCGAGCGCGGTGGCCACCAGATCGGCCACGGCCCGCCCGGGCAGTGACTGGAGCGCAATGCTCGACACCGGCAATCCACCGCTACGACTGCCCTGCTGCAACCACGCCAGGCGCTGCGCCATTTCGTGGCCGGGCTCGCGATAGGCTGCGATCAGCAGGATGTTGGCGGGGCGATGTGCCGCGAACGCCTCGAGCAGGCCAAGCGTGGAAGCATCGGCCCATTGCAGGTCATCAATGAACAGCACCAGCGGCTCACCGGGTGCGGCGAACGCAGCAAACGTACGCAGTACCGCGCTTTCGATCCGCGCCTGAGCCTGACGGGCCGGCACTTCCGAGAGCGGCACGGTGGCGCCCAGTACGTACTCGACGACGGGCGCCAGTTCGGCGACCGCGCGCCCCTGCCCGGTCAGCCGATCGAGCCAGCGCAGGCGCACCTGCTGCAACGACGCATCGTCCTGGCCGAGCAACGTCATGGTCAGCGATGTAATGGCCTGCACCACCGGCGCATAGGGAATATCGCGCTGCAACTGATCGCTCTTGCCCACCGCGAAGCGGGCCCCGGTCTGGTCCGCGTGCCCGCACAGCCATTCGGCCAATGCCGACTTTCCCACACCGGCCGCACCGGCGAGTAGTACCAGTTCCGATACCCCGGTCGCACGGACACGTGCCAGCGCGCCATGCAGCACCTCCATCTCCCTGGCGCGGCCGGACAGCCGCCCCTGAAGGCCCGACCCCGTCCCTGGCAACGGCAGCGTGCCCGGCATGTCGAGGCAGAACGGTTCGATACGCCCGCGCTGCAGCCACTCGGCACGGACACGTAGCAGGTCCGCCAGCAGCGCCGCCGCCGAGGTATAGCGGCTACCGGCATCCTTGGCCATCAGCTTGATGACGATCTGGCCAAGCACGGCAGGCAAATCGGGCCGACGCGACTGCGGCGGGGCCGGCTCGATGGCCATATGCGCGTGCTGCCATCCGGACGGCGAGTCCGCAACGAACGGCAGTTCGCCGGTCAGTAGCTTGTATAGCGTGACACCGAGCGCGTAGAGATCGGCGCCGACGCTCGGCCGCGCCCCATCCTGCCGCATCAGTTCCGGTGCCAGATATGGCAAGACGGTATCAGCCGGATGCCGCAGCGCGGCGCAGGGTTCCTCAACGGCCACGGCATATCCGAACCCCGTGAGCCGCATGCGCCCATCGTCGTCGAGCAGGAAGCTTTCTGGCCGGATCACACCTTGCAGCAGGCCGCGCCCATGCATGGCCGCCACGGCCCTGACCGCGCCGATTGCCAGTTCCAGGCGGGCGGCGATCGGGACGTCTTCGCGCTCGCTGGCGTTCACCATGCCGAATTGGGTGGAGGCCTCGGCGTCGCTGATCAGCACAAGCCGGTCAGGCGTCCAGATCGTGGCCGCCGGTATCGCCGCCCACGATGACTCCATGCGCGTGGCAAGCCGCGCCGCGTTCCGCAGGCGCTCGCACACGGCCGTGGCCGTCAGCGGCGCGCTTTGGGCAAACCAGTGGGTCTGCGAGACCGGGTCAAACAGTCGGCAGGACTGGACGTGATCTCCCGTCAGCAGCACGGTCGATTCGACCCGCGCAAGCCAGACAGGGTCGAAGGCCGGCACGGGAGCGTGTTCGATGCGGGGGAGGGAGGTCATGCTGGTGGCGATGGGCTGGCTCGTGGAGGCGAGTGCGTCGTCACGCATTCTAGCCGTGCCCCCGCAATACGTGTATTGCGCGTTTGGTGGTCAACTGCTATGCGTCGGCGAACTGGCGTGCCCGCCGCGCGGCATCCCTGTAAAGGCCGAGTTCCTGACCCATCAGCACCAGATCCGCAAAGGAGCGCGCGTTCATCTTGCGCATGGCCTGGCCCCGGTGAATCTTGACCGTCACTTCGCTGATGCCGATCTCGCCCGCAATCTGCTTGTTCAGCAGGCCGGACACCGCCATACCCATGACTTCCGCCTCGCGTGGTGTCAGCGTGGCAAAGCCGCGACGGATCGCATCGGTCCTGCGCATCCCACGCCGCCGCGACCTGTCCCTGTCAAGGGCGGCGGACACGGCGGCAATCAGCGACGTCTCCAGAATCGGCTTGGTCAGGAAATCCACCGCGCCCGCCTTCATTGCGGCCGCCGTCATCGCCACATCGCCATACCCCGTCATGAAGATGATCGGCATCCCCACGCCGGACTGGCCGAGCCGCGACTGCAGATCAAGCCCGCTGGCGCCGCCCAGCCTGACGTCTAGCAGCAGGCAGCACGGCGTATCGGGAAGCGGATAGGCCATCAGCTCGGCTTCCGATGCGAACAGCGCCACATCCATGTCCAGCGAGCGAAAGAGGCCGCCGAGCGCGTCGAGCACCATGGCGTCGTCGTCCAGCACGAGTACCGTGCCAGGTTCGTACTCGGCACTTGCGGCGGGTTCCAGGCAAGTAGAAGTCACGGCAATGTCACAGGAAGTTCATGGTCCATGCGCCGGCGCGCCAATGCGGTGCATTTCAGCATAGCGCCCGGATGCGTGCCACCCATACCAATGTCGTAGTTGCCAGCCCGCCGCTGCCCTCCCCCCCCGACCGATGCCGTCCACCTATACGAAAGGTGTATGGCGTAGCCTCCCCGCGGCACCTACGCTGCGCACTGCCTCTTGCGGATGGGGCGGGTGGAGCCGATGGGCGGAACAGCCGATGCGAAGGCACGCGGCCAGCACATCCTCCGCCCACGCCCCTTCGCCAACCCCGCTACCCAAGGAGCGACCCCATGTCCAACCCCAAGCTCGAAGTCCTGACCCCGCAGAACAGCCAGCTCATCATCATCGACCATCAACCGCAGATGGCCTTCGGCGTGCAGTCGATGGACCGCCAGGCGATGAAGAACAACGTGGTGGGTCTGGCCAAGGCGGCAAAGATCTTCAATATCCCGACCACCATCACCACGGTGGAGAGCGAGTCGTTCTCGGGCTTCACCTACCCGGAACTGCTGGACGTTTTCCCCAACACCAAGACGCTCGAGCGCACCTCGATGAACTCGTGGGACGACCAGAAGGTACGTGACGCGCTAAAGGCCAACGGCCGCAACAAGGTCGTGGTGGCCGGTCTGTGGACCGAGGTGTGCAACACCACGTTCGCGCTGTGCGCAATGCTCGAAGGCAACTACGAGATCTACATGGTGGGTGATGCGTCGGGCGGCACCAGCAAGGAAGCGCACGACTACGCGATGCAACGCATGGTGCAGGCCGGCGCGGTGCCCGTGACCTGGCAGCAGGTGTTGCTCGAATGGCAGCGCGACTGGGCCCACCGCGACACGTATGACGCCGTGATGAAGCTGGTCAAGGAACACTCGGGCGCGTACGGCATGGGCGTCGACTACGCCTACACGATGGTCCACAAGGCAGCGCAGCGCACCGCCACGACGCACGAGTCCCTGGCGCCGGTCCCGGCCCGCTGATCCGCGCCGCAGAGGGACATCCAGGCATCCACCTACCCTTCTCTCCAGGAACAGACCATGAGCTACATCACCGCTGAGGACGGCACGCAGATCTTCTACAAGGACTGGGGCTCCGGCCGGCCGGTCGTGTTCTCGCACGGCTGGCCGCTCAATGCCGACGCGTGGGATGCCCAGATGCTGTTCCTGGTGCAGAAGGGCTTTCGTGTGATCGCGCATGACCGCCGCGGCCACGGCCGCTCGGACCAGCCCGCGCGGGGCAACGACATGGACACGTATGCCGACGATCTGGCTGCGCTGCTCGTGGCGCTGGACATCAAGGGCGCCACGCTGGTCGGCCACTCCACCGGCGGCGGCGAAGTGGCGCGCTACATTGGCCGGCACGGCACGCAGCGCGTGGCCAAGGCCGTGCTGATCGGCGCGGTGCCGCCGATTATGGCCAAGACCGCGTCCAATCCCAACGGGTTGCCGATCGACGTGTTCGACGGTATCCGCAAAGGCGTAGCCGACAACCGTTCGCAGTTCTACAAGGACCTGGCCGTGCCGTTCTTCGGCTTCAATCGTCCCGGCGCCAAGGTCTCGCAAGGCACCATCGACACATTCTGGGCCCAGGGCATGGCGGGCGGCATCGTCGGCCAGTACGCCTGCATCCACGAGTTCTCGGAAGTGGACTACACCGAGGATCTGAAGAAGATCGACGTGCCCACGCTGGTCCTGCACGGTGACGACGACCAGATCGTGCCGATCGACAACGCCGGCCGCCTCTCTGCCAAGCTGGTGAAGAACGCCACGCTCAAGGTGTACCCGGGCGCGTCGCACGGCATGTGCGTGGTCAATGCCGACGCGGTCAATGCGGATCTGCTGGCCTTCCTGAATACTTAGGCCAACGCCACCCAACCCGCTACTCGCGGGCAACACATCGCCCCGACCGCCGCCATCGTGCGGCGGCCTCTTTGGAGCTTTTCACCATGTCATCGACCCCCGACCTCATCCTCGTCAACGGCAAGTTCACCACGCTCGACAAGTCCAACCCGCAAGCCGACGCGGTAGCCATCCAGGACGGGCGCTTCACCAGCGTGGGGACGCCCGACGACATCATGAAACTCGCGGGCGCGCAGACGACGGTGATCGACCTGAACGGCCGGCGAGCGATCCCCGGCCTGATCGACAGCCACATGCACATCATCCGTGGCGGCCTGAACTACAACATGGAACTGCGCTGGGATGGCGTGCGCTCCCTGGCCGATGCGATGCGGATGCTCAAGGACCAGGTGGACCGCACCCCCGCGCCGCAATGGGTGCGCGTGGTAGGCGGCTTCACCGAGCACCAGTTCGCCGAGAAACGGCTGCCGACCATCGACGAACTGAACGCCGTGGCGCCGGACACCCCTGTGTTTATCCTGCACCTGTACGACCGCGCGATCCTGAACGGCGCGGCGCTGCGCACGGTTGGTTATACGAAGGACACCCCCAATCCGCCGGGCGGCGAGATCGTGCGCGATGCCAGCGGCAACCCCACTGGCCTGCTGCTGGCCAAACCCAACGCCACCATCCTCTACGCCACGCTGGCCAAGGGGCCAAAGCTGCCGCTCGAGTACCAGAAGAACTCGACGCGCCATTTCATGCGCGAGGTGAACCGGCTGGGTGTGACTGGCGTGATCGATGCCGGCGGCGGCTTCCAGAATTACCCCGAGGACTACAGCGTCATCGAGGATCTGCACAAGGAAGGCAACCTGACGGTGCGCCTGGCCTACAACCTGTTCACGCAGAAGCCGAAGGCCGAGCTGAACGACTTCACCACTTGGACGTCCACCGTCAAGCCGGGCCAGGGCGATGACCTGTATCGGCACAACGGCGCTGGCGAGATGCTCGTCTACACCGCCGCCGACTTCGAGGACTTTCGCGTCGAGCGGCCCGACATGCCACCGTCGATGGAAGCCGATCTGGAACCGGTGATCCGTCTGCTGGCCGAGAAGCGCTGGCCGTGGCGCCTGCACGCCACCTACGACGAGACGATCACGCGCGCGCTCGATGTCTACGAGAAGGTGGCGCGCGACATTCCGTTCACCGGCCTGAACTGGTTCTTCGATCACGCCGAGACGATCTCCGATCGCAATATCGACCGCATCGCCGCGCTCGGTGGCGGCATCGCCGTGCAGCACCGCATGGCCTACCAGGGCGAGTACTTCGTCGAACGTTATGGCGCGAAAGCCGCCGAGGCCACGCCGCCGATCCGCAAGATGCTCGACAAGGGGGTCAAGGTGGGCGCAGGCACCGATGCGACGCGCGTGGCGTCCTACAACCCGTGGGTGTCGCTGTACTGGCTAACCACGGGCAAGACCGTGGGCGGCATGTCGATGTACCCCCAAGCCAATCTGCTCGATCGCGAAACCGCATTGCGCCTGTGGACCGAGGCCAATACGTGGTTCTCGTCCGAGGAAGGCAAGAAAGGGCAGATCAAGGCCGGCCAGCTCGCCGACCTCGCGGTGCTGTCTGCCGACTATTTCTCGGTGCCCGGTGACGACATCCAGGACATCACGTCCGTGATGACCGTGCTCGGCGGCAAGGTGGTCTACGGCGACGGCGAGTTCGGCAAGCATTCGCCGGAGATTCCGCCCGCGATGCCCGACTGGTCGCCAGCCCGCTACGGCAGCCAGTATCAGCCGCGGCCAACCGCCAAAGCAAAGACGCTGGCGATGAACACCGCCTGCGGCTGCGCGTCGTCATGCGGCGTGCACGGCCATGCGCACGCGAAGGCCTGGACATCGAACATGCCGACGTCCGACGAGAGCGGATTCTGGGGCGCGCTCGGCTGTTCGTGCTGGGCGTTCTGAGCCACGTGCCAATCTGAACGGAGACCGGTCATGCCTTCCTCGATGCCTTCGCTGTCATCCGCCGGCGATAGCCCTCACCGGCTGCCGCGCTGGCTGCACTGGGTCGCGTTGTTGCTGCTGTGCGCGGCCTACCTGCAGGGCGGACTGGTCAAGCTGTTCGACTTTCCCAGCGCGATGGCCGAGATGCAGCACTTCGGCCTGTCGCCGGCTGGCCCGCTGGCGGCGGGAACCATCGCGCTGGAACTGGGCGCATCGGCCATGATCCTGAGCGGACGCGGCCGTTGGCTCGGCGCGCTGGCGCTGGCCGCATTCACACTGGCAGCGACATTCCTGGCCAACAGCTTCTGGAGCGCTCCGCCCGATGCCCGTTTCGGCATGGCAAATGCATTCTTCGAGCACCTGGGTCTGGTCGGCGGCTTCGTGCTGGTGGCCTGGCATGACCTGCGAGCGTAGAGACGACAGATAGTCCACATGACGCAATCCGCCTCGACGGCAAACGCTCCCGCCTCCACAGGTACCTTCGCGCCGCTTGCGCAATCGACCTTCGCGGTCCTGTGGGTAGCGACGATCCTCGGCAATATCGGCAGCTTCATGCGCGACGTCGCCAGCGCATGGCTGGCCACCGACCTGTCGACCTCGCCGGCCGCGGTGGCCACCATCCAGGCTGCATCGACGCTGCCAGTGTTCCTGCTCGCGATTCCCGCCGGCGTGCTGTCCGACATCCTTGACCGCCGCCGCTTCCTGATCGTGATCCAGCTCTGCCTGGCCTTGGTCAGCGGCTCGCTGATGCTGCTGGCATGGCGACAGTCGCTGACGATCGAACTCCTGATCGCGCTGGCGTTCGCCGGCGGCATCGGTTCGGCGATGATGGGGCCGACCTGGCAGTCGATCGTGCCGGAACTGGTTCCCGCCAACACGCTGCGGCAGGCCGTGGCGCTCAACTCGCTTGGCGTGAACATCGCGCGCGCCATCGGGCCGGCCACCGGCGGCCTGCTGCTGGCTGCGTTCGGCGCGGCCGCGACTTACGGCGTGGACCTGCTCAGCTACGTGTTCGTGGTTGCCGCGCTGATCTGGTGGCATCGACCCCAGCGACCGGTCGACCCGCTACGCGAGCACTTCTTCAGCGCGGCCCGCGCCGGGCTGCGTTTCACGCGGGCGCACAGCAAGCTCCATGTCGTGCTGGCCCGTACCGCCGTGCATTTCGCGTTCGGCAGCAGTGTGTGGGCACTGTTGCCGCTCGTGGCGCGCAAGCTGCTCCATGGCAGCGCGGGGCTCTACGGCGTGATGCTCGGGGCGGTCGGGGTGGGCGCAATTCTTGGCGCGTTGCTCATGCCGCGTCTGCAGAAGCGGCTCGACGCCGACGGGATGGTGCTGCTGTCCGCCATCGTCACGGCCGTCGTGATGGCCGCGCTCTCCGTCGCGCCACCCGTCTGGCTGGCGCTGGTGCTGCTGTTGCTGTTGGGCGCGGCATGGATCATGGCGCTGACCACGTTCGGCGGCGTGGCGCAAGCCATCCTGCCCAACTGGGTGCGTGGCCGCGCGCTGGCGGTCTACCAGATGGTCTTCAACGGCGCGCTGGCCGGTGGCAGCCTGCTCTGGGGCTTCGTGGCGCAGGCGCTCGGCACGCCCCCCGCGCTGCTGATCGCCGGCTCGGGCCTGGTAGTCGCCGCGCTGGCGCTGCACCGGCTGCGTCTGCCGCACGGCGAAGACGACCTTGGCCCGGCCGGCCACTGGCCCGAGCCCGAAATGGCCGACGAGATCGCGCACGATCGCGGCCCGGTGATGATCCTGATCGAGTACCTGATTGCCCCGGCCAACCGGGACGGCTTCCTGCACGCCGTGCACCGGCTCTCCGAAGAGCGGCTGCGCGATGGCGCATTCAGTTGGGGCGTGATGGAAGACCCCACCAATCCCGAATTGATGACCGAGTGGTTTCTGGTCGAGTCATGGGCCGAGCACCTGCGGCAACACCGCCGCGTGCCGAACGCCGATGCCGACCTGCAGCGAGAAGTGACCGCGTTCCATGGTGGCACGACGCCACCGCGTGTGCGGCATCTGCTGGGCGTGGGACTGCCACCGAACAAGCGATGACGCACCTGCCGTCCCCCCCTGTTTCCTATGACCCGTTTCGTATTGCGACATATCGTGAGGCTCGCATGAAGCTCTATCTGATCTCATTGGGCGCCGGCATCCTGGTCGGCATCATCTACGCGCTGATGCAGGTCCGCTCGCCCGCCCCGCCAGCGGTGGCCCTGATCGGCCTGCTCGGTATGCTTATCGGCGAGCAGGTAGTACCGCCGATCAAGCGCATGATCGCGGGGGAGCCCGTCACCGTGGCGTGGTTCCACCAGGAATGCATGCCGAAGATCACGGGCACGCCCGGCCCGACACTGGCCGCGGCCGACACCAAGGAGAGCAAGCCGGAGCAATGAGGGCCCCATTGAGGCCAATGTCCGGAGCACCGTGTGACTGCCCTTCCCCTAATCGCGATCGTTGACGATGACGCCTCCGTCAGGGACGCCATGGGGCAACTGGTGCGTTCGTTCGACCTGGCCGTGGAACTCTACGCCAGCGGGCAGGCACTGCTGCAGTCCGCTTCGATCGGGCGTATCCGGTGCGTGGTCTGCGACGTGCGAATGCCGGGCATCGACGGGTTCGCGCTCTGCACGGCGCTGCGCGCGCTCGGGCTCGATGTGCCGGTCATCCTCATGACCGCCTATGCCCAGGATGGCGACGAACAGCGCGCCCTTGACGTGGGCGCCACCGGATTCCTCGGCAAGCCGTTTCAGGAGAGAGAATTGCTCCGGTGCCTGGCGCGTGCGCTGGCCAGCGGCGAGAGTGGGTCGGGGATCTGACGCGCGGGCTATCCGGCGTCGTCCTGCACCAGCCCGAGAGACTGGGCCATGATGACCAGTTCGGCGAAAGTGCGGGCCTGCATCTTGCGCATGGCGTGACCGCGATAGATCTTGACCGTGGCCTCGCTGATGCCGAGGTCGTCGGCGATCTGCTTGTTCATCAGGCCACGCGCCGCCAGTTGCATGACTTCCTGCTCCCGGCCGGTCAGGGTGTCGAAATGATCGCGAAGCTGCCGGCTCTGCGCCTCGGCCTCGCGCTGCGCCCGGTCGCGCTGCAAGGCCTCGTCAACCGCGTCGAGCAGGTCCTGGTCGCGGAATGGCTTGGCGATGAAGTTGACGGCGCCGGCCTTCATGGCCGCCACAGTCATCGGGACGTCACCACGGCCGGAGATGAATACGATCGACGCATGGCGGCCCGCCCGGTTGAGCGTGGCCTGCAGGTCGAGGCCGCTCGCGCCATGCAGATGCACATCGAGCACGATGCAGGTGGGCCGATCCGGAATGCCGTGCGCGAGCAATTCCTCGGCCGAGGCGAACGACTCCGCCGCGAGTCCCGCCGAGCGGAACAGGCTGGATAGCGCCACGCGCACATCCTGATCGTCATCGACGACCAGCACCGCGCTTTCTTCACTTTCACCACCCTCTTCGATCCTGTCGCGCGTCATGGCGATCCTGGGGGCATTTGTTCCGGGAAGTGGGATTATCGGCGCTTTCCCCTGAAATGCAAGCGGCCACGCGATGCGTCCCGGCATTCTGTCCCGGGACTCATCGACGTGGCCGTTGCGCGTCACAAGCTACCGGCAAGAAGCCGGTCTGAGGTCTACGGTCAGGTCTCCTTCTTGCCGATGAACACCATGCGTAGCGCCGGCACGATCACCAGCAGCATGATCGGTCCGATCAACATGCCACCCACCACCACGGTGGCCAGCGGACGCTGCACCTGGCTGCCGATCCCGGTGGAGATGGCCGCCGGCAGCAAACCGATACAGGCCGAAAGCGCCGTCATCAGCATCGGGCGCATCCGCTGCTGGGCCGCCTGCGACATCGCCGCTTCGGACTTCAGCCCCTGTTCACGCAACTGGTTGTAGTAGGTGATCATCAGGATGCCGTCCATGACCGATACCCCGAACAACGAGACGAAGCCAATCGCCGCCGAGATACTGAAATCCAGACCGGTCACGAACAGCGCGATCACGCCCCCGGCGATGGCGAACGGAATGCCCGCGAGCGTCATGACGCTGTCCCGCAGCGAGTTGAACAGACCGTACAGCAGCACCATGATCATCACGATGCTGATCGGCACGATCAGCGCAAGCCGCTTCTTCGCCAGTTCCAGTTGCTCGAACTCGCCCGCCCACTGGATGCGGTAGCCCTCGGGTAGCTTGATCTTGCTGGCGATACGCGCCTGCGCTTCCGCCACCGTGCTGCCCAGGTCGCGGTCACGCACGCTGAACTTGATCGGGATGTATCGCTGGTTGCGCTCGTGATAGATGTACGACGCCCCGGTATCCAGTGATATGTCCGCCAACGCGCTCAACGGAATATAGGCATTCGCGCCATCCGCTGTCTGGTACGCCACCTTGATGTTGCGGATCGCGTCGATACTGCCGCGATACTCGGGCGCCATACGCACCGTCAGCGAGAACTGCCGGTCGCCTTCGAGCACGGTCGTCGCCTGCGTGCCACCCAGCGCGGCCTCCACCACCGAGTTGACATCGCCGGTGTTAAGCCCGTAACGCGCCGCCGCCTCGCGGTTGATCTTGATGTTCAGGTTGGGCTGACCCAGCACGCGGAACACGCCAAGGTCCGACACGCCCCGGATCTCCTTCATCTCGTGCAGCACCTGGTCGGCCAGCTTCTCGAGCGTGGGCAGGTCGCGGCCGACGATCTTCACCGAGTTCGCGCCCTTCACGCCGGAAAGGCCTTCCTGGACATTGTCCTGGATGTACTGCGAGAAATTCAGCGAGATCCCTGTGAACTCGTTGGCGAACTCCTTCTGCACCTGCGCGACCAGCTTGTCCTTGGTCATGCCCGCCGGCCATTCATCCATCGGCTTGAGCGGTACGAAGAACTCCGCGTTGAAGAAGCCCGCCGCATCGCTGCCATCGTCTGGACGGCCATGCTGGGACACCACCGTCGCCACTTCAGGATGCGACAGCAGGATCTTGCGCATTCGCGCCACTGACGGCACGCCGGCCTCCAGCGAAACGGTTGGCGGCATGGTGGCGCGAATCCAGAGGTTGCCCTCTTCCAACGCCGGCAGGAACTCGGTGCCCAGCAGCGGCATCAACGCCCCCGTCACCGCCAGCACGCCGGCGCCAATCGCCACCGACAGCTTCTTGTTGCCAAGCGACCATTTGAGCGCGGGCTCATAGATACGATGCAGCCAGCGCACCAAGATGGTTTCCTTCTCCTCGATGTGCTTGGGCAGCAGATAGGTGCACAGCACCGGCGTCACCGTGAACGTGGCGATCAGCGCGCCCAGCAGCGCATAGCCATAGGTACGCGCCATCGGCCCGAAGATCTGCCCTTCCACACCCTGCATCGTGAACAGCGGGACGAACGCCGCCACCGTGATGGCCGCCGAGAAAAACACCGCCTTGTCCACCTGCAGCGCGCTCACGAAGATCATGCGGATGCGGTCCGTGATACCCGCGCCCTTGCCGATCGCCCGCGCGTCCCGACTCATCAGCAGCCGCTGCTGATCCGCCAGCGGCATCTGGAAGTTCCGGAATATGTTCTCCACCAGAATCACCGAGGAGTCCACGATGATCCCGAAGTCGACCGCCCCCACCGACAAGAGGTTGGCGGATTCTCCCAGCATCACCAGGATCATGATGCTGAAGAAGAGCGCGAACGGTATGTTGACGCTAACGATCACCGCGCTGCGCAGATCACCCAGGAATACCCACTGGATGAAGAACACCAGCAGACAGCCGAACAGCAGGCTGTGCAGCACCGTGTGCGTGGTGACCGAGACCAGCGTCGAACGGTCATAGTACGGCTCCATCTTCACGCCGGCAGGCAGCGTGCCATCGCTGTTGATCTTGTCGATCTCGGCCTTGACGCGCGCCACCACCTCGTTGGTTTGCAGCGTCCGGTTCATCACGACGATGGCAGTGACCACGTCGTCCTGGTTGTCGCGCCCGGAGCGACCCAGGCGTGGCGTGTAGCCGATCTTGACCTTGGCGACGTCCTTGACCTGCACGGGCACGCCATTGTGCTGTGTCAGTACCACCTGCTCGATGTCCTTGGTGTCCTCGATCAGGCCTACGCCACGTATGTTGACCGACTGCTGTCCAAGGTTGATGGTCCGGCCGCCAACGTTGATGTTGGCGTTACCCAGCGCGGAGATCATCTGCTGCAGCGTAATGTTGTACGCGTCGAGCTTGTGCAGGTCGGCCTCGACGTCGTACTCCTTAGTCGTGCCACCCCAGCTCACCACCTGCGCCACGCCCGGCACCGTCTTCAGTCGCCGTTCGAGCACCCAGTCCTGCAGCGTGCGCAGGTTTGTCAGCCCGAAGTGCGCCGGCCCCCTGAGCTGGTAGCGGTAGATTTCACCGACCAGGCTCGACGCCTGGATCTGCGGCTGCACGTTGTTCGGCAGGCTGACGTTCTGCTGCAGGTTGAGCGCGGCCTGCGTATAGGCGAAGTAGTAGTCGACGCCGTACTTGAACGTCACCCGCACGAACGACAGGCCGTAAAACGAGGTCGAGCGGATGCTTTCCACGCCCGGCGTGGCGGCCAGCCCCACTTCCATGGGCACCGTGTAGTAGCGCTCCATCTCCTCGGCGGACAAGCCCGGCGCCTGCGCGGTGATCTCGAGAATCACCGGTGCGGGGTTCGGATAGGCTTCGATGTTCAGCTTCGAGTAGGCGAACAAGCCGGCCCCGGCAAATACCAGGAGGAAAAGCAGAATGAGCGGCCGTCGCGTCAGCGACAACCGAAGTACGTTCCTGAGCACGGAGGCCTCGTCTTCGAATTCTTCGGGATGACTGGGGAGCGGTCGATACGCTTACTGAGCGGCCAGTGCCGCGGCATTGCTCAGGAACAATGCCCCTTCGCTCGCCACAAGCTCGCCCGGCGCAAGGCCGCTGAGAATCTGCACCAGACCGTCCTGGGTCTGTCCGACCGTGACCACGCGGCGCTCGAAGCGGCGCTGATCCGTGGTCGTCCATACGGTCATCGTGCCGTCGCCTTCGCGCACCAGACCATCGGCGGCGACCGCCGCGGAATGATCTGGCTCACCGGTGCGTATCGAGAAGGATGTGATCATCCCCGGCCGCAGTTCGTGCTTCGGGTCCTTGACCTCGGAACGGACCATCAGACGGTGCGTGGCGGAGTCGATGGACGCACCCGTCGTCGTGATGGTTCCGGCGAACTCCCGCCCCGGAAAGGCCATCGCATGGACCTTGACTGCCTGTCCCACCTTCAGCAGCGGGCTGTCTGCTTCGGTCACGAATGCCTGCATCCAGACCGTAGAGATATCGGAAACCGTGATTGGTGCCGGGCTGTTGCCGGGCTGGACCAGCAGGCCCGGCTGTGCATTGCGCGCCGTCACGCGGCCCGCTATCGGGCTGAACACGGTCAGGACCGGATCGGTGCGACGTTGTTCGATGATGCGATCCATTTCGGACGCGCTCTTGCCGAAGATGGCCACGGCGTCGCGCGCTGCCTTGTAGGCGGCTTCCGCGGCCTGCTGATCGGAGATGGCCTGGTCGAGATCCTTCTGCGCGATACCCTGGATCTCAAAGAGCTGATGCGCGCGCTCCAGCGCCTTGGCATTGAGCTTGCGCGCGCCGGCTGCGGAGATCAGCGTCGATTCGGCCTGGACCAGATCCGGGCTCTCGATATCGAACAACGGTGCTCCCTTGGCCACGTCTTCGCCAACCTTGACGAACACGTTGCGGACCTTGCCCTGGTAGGCGGTGAACACCTGGACCGAGCGGTCCTGATTGAAGTCGATATTGCCGACGGCTTCACGCTGGTTGGCGAACGCATAGTCTTGCACCGACACGACCTTGACCGTACCCATCTGAGTCTGGGTCAGCGTGACGGACGACCCGCGCGGCGCCACCTTGGGCGCCGACGGACCGCCCTGACCAAAGCCTTTTTCCGGGCCGTAGAGCGGGCTGGGCTGCGTCCACGCGTTGAATGCGAACATCAACCCCACCAGGACCACAGCGGTGGCGCCCCCGCCCAGGATGGCGGACTTGGCATCGAAACGCATGGACTAACCCTCTGGATTCTGAAAACTTGGGCAAATGATGAGAGTTCGCCGCGTCACGGTCTACTGTGATTAATGACAGTGGCCTGGCCGGCGCATCGCTCATAGAATCCGCCCAGCGCTACCAATAGCTCTACCAACAGCACCAGCCATCGCTTTGAGGTCACGGCCCATGCTGCCAGATCACCGCAGCCCTTCCATTCGTTCGAGAATCCCATTCGCCGGCACGGCTTGCGCCCTGGCCGTTTGCGGCGTTCTGACGGCGTGCGCCGTCGGCCCCAATTTCCAGACGCCCAAGGCGCCTGATGCCACCGCGTACACACCCAAGCCGCTGCCCACCGAGACGGCATCCGCGCCGGTGCAAGGCGGCGAAGCCCAGCGCTTCGTGGAAGGCATGCAGATCCCCGAGCAGTGGTGGAGCATGTTGCACTCGGAAAAGCTCGACCGCTTTATCGCGGCAGCGATGAAGGCCAATCCGACGGTGACGGCCGCGCAAGCAGCGCTGCGGCAGGCCCAGGCGCAAGTGCGCGCGCAGCAGGGCTTCTTCTTCCCGACCATCTCGGGTTCCTATTCGCCATCGCGGCAGCGCAATGCGGTAGGAACGATCTCGCCGACGCTGACGTCTGGCGATCCGCTCTTCAACCTGCACACGGCGGAACTGTCGATCAGCTACGCGCCCGATGTGTTCGGCCTGAACCGCCGACGGGTGGAATCGCTGCAGGCGCTCGAGGATGCGCAGCGTTTCGAGGTGGAGGCTACCTACCTGACGCTGGCATCGAACATCAGCCTGGCCGCTATCGAGGAAGCTTCGTTGCGCGCCCAGATCGACGCGCAACAACGCATCGTCGCCATCGAGACCAAGCTGTACAACCTGCTGCAGAAGCAATTCACGCTCGGGTTCGTCAGCGGTCTCGAAGTGGCCGCGGCCCGGGCCCAGCTTGCGCAAGCCGAGCAGGCATTGCCAGGACTGCGCAAGCAACTGGCCCTGCAGCGCGACCTGCTGGCTGCGCTGGCCGGCAAGCTGCCGGCCGATCCGCTCGACGCCGAGTTCACGTTCGACGATTTCAAGTTGCCGGCGGAACTTCCGGTGTCGCTGCCGTCTGAACTGGTGCGGCAGCGCCCGGACGTGCGCGCGGCCGAAGCACAACTGCATTCGGCCACGGCGGAAGTCGGCGTGGCTATCGCCAACATGCTGCCGCAGCTCACCATCACTGGCTCATACGGCGGCACGGCCACCGTGTTCAACCAGATGTTCAGCGCCGGCAACGTCTTCTGGAGCCTGGCGGGCAACGTCGCGCAAACCTTCTTCGCGGGCGGCACGATGCTGGCGCTCAAGCACGGCGCCGATGCCGCGCTCGTGCAGGCGGAGGCCCAGTACCGCAGCACCGTCATCAACGCGTTCCAGAACGTGGCCGATACGCTGCACGCGATCGACGCCGATGCGGAAACGCTGCGTGCGGCCATCACCTCGGAGCAGGCCGCGCGCACGACGCTGGAGATCACCGAGAAGCAACTGTCGAGCGGCTACGTCAATGTGCTGGCCGTGCTCAACGCCGAACAGACGATGCGCACGGCCACGCAGGCCACGGCACAGGCGCAGGCCGCGCGCTTCACGGATACCGTGGCGCTCTACCAGTCTCTGGGTGGCGGCTGGTGGAATCGCCAGGCCGAAGGTACGCAGGTGGGTGACGCGGGCAAGCCGGCCCGCGCCGAAGTCGCTACGCGCTGAGCGGCGCTGGCGCTGGCGCTTCTGGCAGCCTGAGCAAGAAGCGCGAGCCCGTGCCTTCCGCGCTTCGCACCGACACCGTGCCGCCATGCAATTCGGCGGCCAGCCGGACGATATAGAGACCCACGCCCGCGCCGGCGGTGCCGGTCACATTGGCGCCACGCACGTATCGCTCGAACACGTGGCCGAGATCCTTCTCCGGAATGCCGATGCCCTGGTCCGCGACGCAAATCAGGATCGCGCCCGATTCCATCGATACATCCACGCTGACCGGCGTCTTCGGCGGCGAGTACTTGACGGCGTTCCCGATCAGATTGCTCACGGCCTGGAACAGCAAACGCGCATCGCCATGGAAAACCTCGGGTACGTCGGCGTGCCACTGCTCGACAATCTGCGCATCCGGCGAACTTTCGCGATGCATCTCGCAGACCTCGTGCACCAGCAGGTGTAACGAGAACTCCGTGCGTTGAAACGCCCCCGGTGTTGCCAGGTCAAGCACCTGCGATGCCCCGAGCATATCTTCGATCAGCGCGGTCATCCGCCGCACCGCCGCGCGGATTCTGCTCGAACGATCCTGCACCGCCTCAAGCGACAGCGGCGGCTTGATATGACTCAGGCGCTGCGCGTAGCCGTCGATCACGGTCAACGGGGTGCGGAATTCGTGCGACACCATCGACACGAAGTTGCGCTGCAGCTCCGCCATGCGCCGCTCGTTGGCCAGCGTGATTTCCAGCGTGCGGGCCTGCTCGGCCAGCGTGGCGCGGCTTTGCGCCAGCGCCACCGTGTTATCGCGGAACCGGACCACGGCGCGAGCGATCTCGCCCACTTCGTCGGGGCGCTCGGTCGATGGGATGTCGATCTCGGTTTCGTTGTCGGAGATCCGGTGCATCCGGTCAACCAGTTCCGCGATTGGATTGGTCACAGCCGTGACGAAGTAAAGCACGCCGGCAATCATCAGCAGCGCCGCCACGATGATCGCGTTCACGATCAGGTCCCTGGCATGCCGGTAGGCTACGGCCTCCGCCTGGGTAGCCTCGTTCGCGCCGGTGACGTTGCGCTCGGTCAGCGTGGCCAGCGTGGCATTGGCCACAGTGAAGGCGCGTCGGGACTCCTGGTAGTAAAGCGCGATGGCGTCGGTCTTGTCATCGCGCTGGGAAAGCACCAGCACTCGGTTGGCCAGTTCGCGATATGCCCGCCACTGCTCGCTGAACTGCCGGTAGAGGTCCAGTTCGATGGGGTCATGCTCGATCGTTTCGTAGCGCCGTTTGGCATCCGCGATTTCTTCATCGAGTACCGCGAGCGAACCTTCCGCGCGCCCCCGATCCTTGCCGCGACGCGCGGTCAGCAGTTCACCCTCGGTAGCACGGAAGTCCGAGATGCTGTTGTTGAGATCGCCTGCGATGCGGTTGCTCAGCAGCCAGCGGCCACTGATCTCGGCCGCGACGTTGTGAAAGGCGCTGAGCCGGTTGATGCTGAAAGCGCCCAGCCCGATTACGAGCAGCAGGAACAGGACGAACACCAGCGACAGACGCACGCGCAATCGATTGAGCTGTGCCAGCGGGGCTACGGAAAGCCTGCCCACCGCTATCTTTCCCTCTGCGCTAGACAAGTGGCGCATACATTACCTTGAAGTTGCAAGATGCCGTTCGATTGACGGGTTGCGGCCCGCTCCCCTACAGTAGTGCCCCTACATGGTCACATCCGCAGACAATACTCCCCACCAGATTCTATGCATCGAAGACGATGCAGAGACCGCTACGCTCATCGCGGAAGAACTGACCGAGCGAGGCTTCGCCGTGACCGTCGCCCATGACGGCCAGGAAGGCTTTGCCGCCATTCTGCGCATGCCACCCGATCTTGTCCTGTGCGATGTGGGCATGCCTGTCATGGACGGCTTCGAGGTGCTCGCGAAACTGCGCGCGCTGGCCCCGCGCTATGCTGAAGTGCCTTTCGTTTTCCTAACCGCACTGGCCCAGCGCGATGCCGAACTCAAGGGACGCCGTCTGGGCGCGGACGACTACGTCGCCAAACCCGTGGATTTTGACATCCTTGAGAGCATTATCGAAGCGCGGCTGTCGCGCGCTGTCAAACCGCAACAACGCACCCCGCAGAACGTCACGCTGAGCGAGCGCGAGATCGAGGCGCTTTCATGGTCCGCGCGCGGCAAGACGTCGGGCGAGATCGCGACGATCCTGGGGCTGTCGAAGCGGACGGTCGATTTCCATATCGACCGCGCCAGGGAGAAACTGGGCGTGGCCACGCGGGTCGAAGCCGTGGTGCGCGCGGCCACCGAGGGGTTCATCAAACCGTAGGCGCCGATCAGTCGTCGTCGTGCCAGCGGTGCCACTCACGACGGCGGTACTCGTGCTCGCGCCATTCGTGCTCGCGCCACTCCCGGCCGCGCCAGCCATCGTAGTAGCCCGGCGCCACCACGACCGGCCGCGGTGCCACATAGACCGGAGGCGGCGGCGCGACATACACCGGGGCCGGTTGGTAGTAGACCGGCGCCGCCGGTGCCACAACGACACCGGGAATGCCGATGCCAATCCCTACGTCCACGCGAGCCAGCGCGCTGCCCGATGCCAGTGCCGCCACGCCGGCCACGATGCCAGCAATCATGATTCGTTTCATATGCAGTACCTCCTGCGTGCAAGTCTATGAGCGCCCGGGTTCGTCTTGTCTTTGCGAACTGTTAGCGCGGTTATGACGTGTAACGGAGATATCCATCGAACGTTGACGAATCAGACACATCCTTGGCCGGAAGCTTTGTAAGGGATTGTTGCCGCGTTGCGCACTATGGCTACGCTAAGTCTTGTACGAAAGAATGGCTTCTCGTTTTCGCAGCGCCGCTGCTTAATGAAGACTTAATGCGGCCCTTGTACAACCTTAGCGCACGCACCGCGGCTTAATCCAGCCTTAAGACAACGAACATGCGATGAACACTTCCACCACACATCACGCACTCAGCAAGGTGCCCGAGATCACGCTGGGCTTCTGGCTCATCAAGATCGCCGCCACCACGCTTGGGGAAACCGGCGGCGATGCCTTGTCGATGTCGCTGAATCTCGGCTACCTCGTCAGCACGGCGATATTCGCGGTGGTATTCCTTGCCGCCGTGTCCGCGCAGATCCGCGCGCGCGCTTTCCGGCCCGCGCTGTACTGGTTGACCATCGTCGCCACGACCACCGTCGGCACCACGCTCGCGGACTTCGCGGACCGCTCGCTCGGCATCGGCTATGCCGGAGGCAGCGCACTGCTGCTGGCGCTGCTCCTGCTGTCGCTGGCCGCGTGGTATCGCTCGATGGGAACGGTGTCGGTGGACACGGTCAACTCGCCGAAGGCCGAGCTGTTCTACTGGGTGACGATCATGTTCTCGCAGACACTCGGCACGGCGCTGGGCGACTGGACCGCCGACACCATCGGCCTGGGCTATCTGGGCGGAATGCTCGTTTTCGTCACGCTGCTCGCGGCGCTTGCCGCGGCCTACTACTGGACCAGCATCTCGCGCACCCTGCTGTTCTGGGCCGCCTTTATCCTGACCCGTCCGCTCGGTGCCGTGGTCGGCGACTTTCTTGACAAGCCGCTGCAATCGGGTGGGCTGGCGCTGAGCCGCTTCTCGGCGTCTGCCGCGCTGGTCTCGTTCATGGTGATCTGCATCCTGCTGCTGCCCCAGCGGGCGGCGGCCCGCGCAAGCCATTGAGCGGCGCTATGATGCGTGATGTCGGACACCGTTGGCATGGAGAACGCGATGCGGGTGCTGCTGGTCGAGGATGACCGCATGATCGGACAGGTGGTGCAGGACGCCCTGAAGGACGCCTCCTGCGCCGCCGACTGGGTCGAGGATGGACAGGCCGCACTGGACGCGCTGGATCGCCAACACTATGACGTGGTCTTGCTGGATCTGGGCCTGCCACGCAAGAGCGGCCATGCGGTGCTGACTTCGCTGCGCGCGCGTGGCAGCGCCGTGCCGGTGCTGATCCTCACGGCGCGGGACGCACTCGAAGACCGCATCGGCGGGCTCGATGCGGGTGCCGACGACTATCTGGTCAAGCCATTCGAGATGGATGAACTGCTCGCGCGAATGCGGGCTGTGTGGCGCCGGAGAAGTGGTCTGGCGTCATCGGTGCTCGGCAATGGCCGCGTCTCGCTGGATCTGTCGACCCGGCAGGCCACCCTGACGGGCGGCGCGCCCCAGCAACTCACGAATCGCGAGTTCGCGCTGCTGCAGGCGTTGCTGGCACGCCCAGGCGCAATCCTGTCGCGTGCCGAGCTTGAAGAGCGCATCTATGGCTGGGGCGATGAAGTGGAAAGCAATGCGGTCGAGTTCCTGATCCACGGCCTGCGCAGGAAGCTTGGCAGCACCATCATCAGAAACGTCAGGGGGGTGGGATGGCAGGTGCCGAAGGAAGGCTGAAACACGCCGGGCCAAAGCACTCGGTCCAGCAACGGCTATCCCTCTGGGTATCGCTGGCGATCCTCGCGGTGGCGCTCATCGGCGGCATCTTTTCGTTTGCCTCCGCGTTCCGCGAAGCCAACATCATGCAGGACGACCTGCTGCGGCAGGTGTCGATGCTGTTCGACGCGCAGCATCTGCCCGCGCCCCATCTGGCGGACGCTGGCAGACTGCCGCACAGCGACGAGGAAGCCCGCGTCATTGTGCAGACCCTGTCACCGGGCGGTGACAGCGCCCGGCAGATACTGGCATTGCCCGCCAGCGCGCCCGATGGTCTCGGCACCTTCGAAGTCGACCACGAGTCCTACCGCGTGCTGATCCGGACGCTGCCGACCGGCCAACGCATTGCCGTTGCCCAGGAAACCGGCATGCGCGACGAGATCGCGCGCAACAGCGCACAAGTTACTGTGTTGCCGTTTCTGGTGCTCGTACCGGTGCTGCTGCTGATCGTGGCCTATCTGGTCCGCCAGATGTTCCGCCCCATCTCCACCCTTTCCACTGACATCGACCGGCGCGGCGAGCACGAACTGTATCCATTGCCGGAAGACGAGCTTCCCGCCGAAGTCCGTCCTTTCGTGGTGGCCATCAACCGGCTGCTGGCCCGTATCGCGCAGGCCATGGAGATGCAGCGCCGCTTCGTCGCCGACGCGGCGCACGAACTGCGCTCGCCGATGACCGCGCTATCGCTGCAGGCCGAACGGCTCGAACGCACCGAGATGCCCGAGGCGGCGCGCACCCGGCTGGCCACCCTGCGGCGCGGCATCGAACGCAGCCGCGCCCTGCTGGAACAGTTGCTGAGTCTCGCACGTGCCCAATCGGCAACCGCCGCGCCAGCGCCAGCGGAAAGCATCTCCGTGCGGCACGCCTTCCGGCGCGTGCTGGAAGACCTGATGCCACTGGCCGATTCGCGTCACATCGACATTGGCGCGGTTGGCGACACCGACGCGCAGGTGCCAATTCAGGAGGTGGAGCTGATCACGCTGCTCAAGAACCTCGTGGACAACGCCATCCGCTATACGCCCAAACACGGCCGCGTCGATCTGTCGGTGGAGACTTCCCCCAATGCGGTGGCGATGATCGTGACCGATTCCGGACCCGGCATCAGCACGGAGGAACGAAGCAGGATCTTTGATCCGTTCTACCGGATTCCGGGCAACGACGCGCCCGGCTCCGGCCTTGGTCTCTCCATCGTCCGGGTCATTGCCGAGCGGGTGGGCGCCACGGTCGAGATCGACTACGCCGACGCGGCCGCGCGCCACGGCACGCGCGTGACGGTGCGCGTGCCGTGTGGTGACAACTGTGGTGGCAACTACGGTACCAACGAGAGCGGCGTCCGTCGGCAGCACGCGGCTGCCACCACGGATCAGCCGTTACCCTGAGCCTTGCCGACGGCCTCCGGCGCTGCGGCCGGCTTGCTGTCCGACTGGTTCTCCGGCGTCTTGCCCGGTTCATCCTCCCAGCTTCCGCCCAGCGCCTGCATCAGGCCCACGGTATCGGAGTAACGGCTCGCGCGCGCCTGTACCAGCGTGATCGCCGACTGCCGATACGTCTGCTCGGCCAGCATCACGGCCGGGTAACCGATCTGTCCGGCCTTCCACTGCGCCTGGGCGATGTTGAAGCTCCGGTACGCGGCACGCTCGGCATCCGATGCAGTGCGCAGTCCCCGCGCATCGGCCTCGATCGCATGCAGCGCGTCGGCCACCCCCTGATAGGCGGTCAGCACCGTGCTGCGGTACTGCGCAGATGCCTGCTTGTAGGCCGCCTCGGCCGCGCGCTGCTGGTGCAGCAGCATCCCGCCCTTGAAGATCGGCTGCATCAGGCCCGCGGAGATTCCCCAGAAGCCGGTGCCGGCCGTGAAGAGATCCCCAATCGCCTGCGACGAGCTACCGAGCGCGGCGGTCAGCGTGATATTCGGCAGGCGGGCCGCAGTGGCCACGCCGATCTGGGCGCTGGCCGCGTGCATCTGCGCTTCCGCCGCGCGAATATCGGGGCGCTGGCCAACCAGCCTCGACGGCAGGCTCAGCGGCAATGTCCCGGGCAGCGTCAGCGCTTCGAACTCGAACTGCTGCGGCACGGCGTCGCTCGGCAACCGGCCCGTCAATGCCGCGAGCAGGTTGCGCTGCTGGGCGAGTTGCCGGTCCAGCGGCGGCAATGCCGCTTCCGCCTGCGCCAGCGTGGCTTCCTGTGCGGCGACCTCGGCGGCGCCGACCTGCCCTAGGCGCTGCTGCTTGCGCACGGCCTCGAGCTGGCGCGTGGATAGCGCGATGACGTCTTGCGTCGCGCGGATCTGGGCGCGCAGCGAGGCTTCCTGGATTGCCGCATTGACGACGTTCGACGTCAGCGTCAGGTACGCGGCCTGCCACTGGAACCGGGCAACGTCGGCCTGCGCCACGCCTGACTCCACCTGCCGGCGCGTGCCGCCGAAGACGTCGGGCACGTACGAGACACTCAACTGCGCCGTGTGCAGCGTGAACAGATCGCTGTTGTCGGACAGCGGGCTCGCGATGATCTGGGCGATCTTCTGGCGCGACGGCGTGTACGACGCGTCAACGCTCGGGAAGAACGCGCCACGCTGCGCCGCTACGTTCTCCTGGGCCACGCGCAGCGCGGCCTCCATCGCCTGCAGGTCCGGGTTCGCGCGCAATGCGGCGTCCACCAGCGCGTTGAGTTCGCTGGAGCCAAACATCGTCCACCACTGCGCCGGCACATCCTGCCCCGGCGCGAAGCGCTGCGCCTGCCCATCCGGCGTGGATGCCGATGCGGTCTCCGCGGGCAATGTCGTCGCCGTGTAGCGATCGGTCTCGGGCGCGGCCGGGCGCTGGAAGTCCGGGCCCACCGCGCAACCCGCGGTGGCCAGCGCCAGCAGCGTCGCCACGCTGATCGAAGTGATTTTAGCCATTACAAATCCCCTTCACTGGTGGGGCCGAACTGTACCGGCGGCTCCTCGCGCACCTGCTTCGCCGCGCGTGTCTCGATCAGGTAATACAACGCGGGCAACAGCACCAGCGTCAGCGCGGTTGCCGTGATCAGCCCGCCCACCACCACCGTGGCCAGTGGACGCTGCACGTCGCTGCCCAGCCCGTGCGCAAGCGCCGCCGGAATCAGGCCCAGCGCTGCCACGGTCGCGGTCATCAGCACCGGCCGCATCCGCTCGCCCGCGCCACGCACGACCGCTTCCTTCAGGCTCACGCCAGAGGTATCGCGCCACCGGTTCAGGTTGGCGATCATGATGATCGCGTTCAATACCGCCACGCCGAACAGCGCGATGAAGCCAACCGCCGACGACACGTTCAGCGTCATCCCGCGCAGATGCAGCGCAACCAATCCGCCCAACGTTGCCAGCGGCACCGCCATCAGGATCAGCGCGGGCTGCCGCAGGTTCTTGAACTCGCCGAACAGCAGCACGAACATCAGCGCCAGCACCATCGGCAGGATCACCGCCAGACGTGCCTGGGCGCGCTGCTGGTTCTCGAACTGACCGCCCCATGCCACCTGGATATGGGTACGGTCGTACGGTACTTCCTTGTCTATACGCATCCGCGCCTCTTCAAGGAACGTCGACAGATCGCGGCCGCGCAGATTCAGGCGCACCGTCAGGTGCCGCTTGTTCATCTCGCGCGTGATCGTGGTCTCGCCTTCGGCCAGACGAATATGCGCCACTTGGGCCAGCGCCACATGCGCGCCATTGGCGGCCGTGAGCGTCAGGTTGCCGATTGCCTCGGGGTCGTTGCGCGAGCTGCCGATGAAGCGCGCCACCACGTTGTAGCTGCGGTCCTCGACAAACACCTGCGTGACGGGGCTGCCACCGATCCCTGTCTGGATCAGCGCCATCACGTCGGCCACATTGATGCCCAGCCGCGCGGCGGCGGCGCGATCGACATCGATACGCACCTGCGGCAGCGGCGGCTCCTGATCGATGATCACGTCCTGCGCGCCCGGCACCGTCTTCAGCAGCCGCGTGATCGCGGTGGCCACCTGCCGGGTCTCGGCGAAGTCGTTGCCGTACACCTTGACCACCAGGTCGCTGTGCGCGCCCGCCAGCTTGTCGAGCACACCGTCGATCATCGGCTGGGAGAAACCCACCTGAGTACCCGGCAGATCGCGGAAGCGCGTGGCCATGGCCTCGATCAGTTGCTGCTTGTCGCGGCCGGAGGTCCAGGTGCTATACGGGTGCAGCGTCACCGCGGTCTCGATATGTGACGGCGAGAACGGATCGGTACCCTCGTCGTTGCGGCCCACCTGCGTCACCACGTGCTCCACCTCCGGGAACTCCATCGTCGCGGCACGCAGGTTATCGGCCATCTGGCCAGCCTTTTCGAGCGAGATGCCAGGCGGGAGCGTCACCTGCAGCCATATCGAGCCTTCGTCCAGATACGGCAGGAAGTCCCGCCCGATCGTCGCGCCGAGGATCATCACCCCGACCAGCGTTGCCACCGCGATACCGATTGCCGTGCGCGTGCTGCCCACCAGCCGGTTCAGCACCGATTCATAGCGCGGCGCGAGCCAGACCAGCGCCGGGTTGTGAAACACCTTGCGCGGCTTGCGATAGGCCCAGTACGCCAGCCCCGGAATCAGCAGCAGCGCGACCAGCAACGCCCCGAACAGCGCGAAACCCACGGCGAAGGCCATTGGCGAGAACAGCTTGTACTCGATGCGCTGGAACGCGAACAACGGCAGGTAGGCCGTGATGATCACGATCATGCCGAAGAAGATCGGGCGCGCCACCTGCAACACCGACTGCATGATGTCTCGGCCATGCAGTTCTTTCTCCGCGTCCTCCTCGCGCCGGCGCAGGATGTTCTCCATCACCACGATGGCGCCGTCCACGATGATGCCGAAGTCGATCGCGCCGAGCGAAAGCAGGTTCGCCGGGATCTTGAAGTGATGCATCAGGATAAACGCCATCAGCAGCGACAGCGGGATCGTGACGGCCACGATGATCGCCGCGCGCGGGCTGCCCAGGAACAGCAGCAGCACCAGCGACACCAGGAACATGCCTTCCATCAGCGTCTTGCCCACGGTATGCACCGTGGCATCGACGAGATTGCTCCGGTCGATATACGGCACCACCTTGACGTCCTTGGGCAGGATGTTGTCGTTCAGGTCACGCACGGCGGCATGAACACCCTCCATCACGACCGACGGATTCTCGTTCTTGAGCAACAGCGTGATGCCCTGGATCGTGTCCGGATTGCGGTCCATGCCCAGGATGCCATGGCGCTGCGGGTTGCCGAGCACCACACGGCCAAGATCCTTCACCAGCACGGGTACGCCATTCTTCTGGGTGACAACGATGTTGCCCAGATCGTCCAGATTACGGATCAGGCCCACGCCGCGCACCACGAGCCCTTGCTCGCCACGATTCAGGATGCTGCCGCCGGCGTTGGCATTGTTCTCGGAGATCGCCTGCGTGATCTGGTTCAGCGAGATGTTGTACTTCGACAGCATCACCGGATCGAACTCGAGCATGAACTGCGTGGTCAGGCCGCCGAAGTTGGCCACGTCCACCACGCCCGCCACCTGCTTCAGGCGCGGAATCACCTTCCAGAACTGGAGTTCCGACAGCTCGCGCAGATCGCGTGTCTTCGAGACGAGCGTATAGCGGTAGATTTCACCGATCGGTGACGTCAGCGGGTCAAGCGACGGCTGCGCGCCGTACGGCAGCGAAACGCCGTTGATGCGCTCCTGCAGGCGCTGGCGCGACCAGTAGTCCTCCGCGCCGTCCTTGAACACCACGGTGATCAGGGACAGGCCGAACGTGCTCTTGGAGCGCATCACGTGCATGCCGGGCACGCCCATGATTTCGCGCTCGAGCGGGATTGTGATCTGCTGTTCGACTTCCTCGGCGGCCAGTCCGTTGACCTGCGTGACCACCTGCGAGGTGGTGTCGGCAATGTCCGGATACGCTTCCAGGGGCAGCTGCTTCCACGCGTACCAGCCGTACAGCGCGACCATCGCGAACACCAGCGCGACGATGCCGCGCCGGTTGAAGCACAGGGTAACAAGGCGCTCAATCATTCAGCAGCACCCCTTCCTTCACCACCACGCGGTCTCCCGCGGACAGGCCCGACTTCACTTCCATACGGTCGCCGATTTGCGCGCCGAGCTTGATCACACGGGGCTCGAACTGCCACGGCGCCACTTCGACGAATGCGCGGGTGTAGAAGCCGCTCTGCACGATGGCCGACATCGGCACGACGATGCCTTCATGCGGCTGGGACAGGAAGGTAGCCTGCGCGAACATGCCGGGACGGAGCCGTCCGTCGGGGTTGTCGAACACCATGCGCACCTTGGTCGTGCGCGTGTCCGCATCAAGGATCTGCCCGACATAGCGCACCTTGCCCGGTTGCGGATCGTCATAGGCGTCGAACTTGACGGTGGCCGACTGGCCGACATACACGTGGCCCAGATCCTTTTCCTGCGCGTTGGCCGTGACAAACACGTGCGAGAGATCGGCAACGGTCATCAGGGAGGCCGTGGTGTCGTTCCAATACGCGCCGGTCGCGGCATTGAGATCGACCACGCGCCCGTTGATCGGCGATCGCACGGCCAGGATGTGGCCGCCGCCCGCCTGCAACGTGCCGCCACCCTTGGCGCCAAGTTGCGCCAGACGCGCATCGGCGCGCTGGGATTCGCTGGCGGCCTGGTCATAGTCGCTCTGGGCCTGCTCGAAGTCGCGCTTTGCGGCGATCTCTGACTTGTCCAGTTCCCGCTGACGATCCAGGTTGCGGCGTGCCATTGTCATGGCCGCGCGGGCCTTGGCGGCGTCGCTGTTGGCCTGCGCGAGATCGGCCGAATCGATCGTGAACAGCACGTCGCCAGCCTTGACCTCGTCGCCAAGCTGCTTGTTCAGGCTGACGATACGGCCGGCCAGCGGCGGCAGCACTTTCACGAGCTTGGCCGGATCGGCTTCGATCATGGCCGGCAGATTGAACGGTGCAGCCACGGTTTCGCGCGTGGCGGGCGCGACGGCCAAGGTGCGGCGCAATGGCGACTCGGCCGGGACTACCAGGCGCTCGCCTTCATGACGCAGGGCGACGGGCGGGTCCGCGCGCTTCTGTTCGGCCTTGGCGCGCATCGTCCAGACACCAGCACCGCCGAGACCCAGTATGACCGCCGCGGCAAGCCAGTAGACAACGCGCCCGGGAAAGGCTGGCTTGTTTTTCATCATTCACTCCGATGCTGATGTTTCAAAAGATATGGAATCGCCACATGCGGGAATTTGCCGCCAATGGTACGCACGCAAGCCCCCGTGCACTCTGAATTCTTCTTCAGGCAGGGCCGTATGCGTAACATGCGGAAAAGTCGGCTGATAGAATCAGACCCGACCCGGAAAGGCGAACCCATGAGGATCCTATTGGTAGATGACGACCAGAAGGCAGCGCGACTGCTGGCCCGTGGTCTGCAAGAAGAAGGTTATGACGTGGAGACCGCCCATTCGGTTGACGTGGCGGCGGCTCACAATTGTTACGCGTTCAGTCTGCTGATTCTCGACTGGATGCTCCCGGGCAAAAGTGGCGTCGAGTTCTGCCGGGAATTGCGCGAGCAGGGCGTGCGCACGCCGATCCTGATGCTGACGGCGCGCGATGCAATCAATGACCGCATCACCGGGCTGGACACGGGCGCCGACGACTATCTGACCAAACCCTTCGTCTTTGAGGAACTGCTCGCGCACGTGCGGGCCCTGCTGCGGCGTGTGGAGCTGGCCCAACCCGCCCCGATCACGCTGAACGACCTTGTCATCGACCCGCAGACCCGTGGCGTCACGCGGGCCGGCGCGCGGCTCGATCTCACGCCGAAGGAGTACGCGATCCTCATCCTGCTGGTGACGCACGCCGGGGAGATCGTCAGCCGGGCACAGCTTGCGGAACACATCTGGCACGCGGACCTGATCGCCATCGACAACCTGATCGACGTGCACATGAAGAACCTGCGCCGCAAGCTCGACCCACCGGGCATGGCGGCGCTGATCCAAACCGTGCGGGGCCAGGGCTTCCGCATCTCGCCATCGGGGGCCCTCTGACGTGCTGAACTTCCGGCAGCGGCTGGTCCTGACCCACTGGACCGTCATCGTGGTGATCGTGGCCTGCTCGGCGTTGGCCGGGTGGTGGCAGCTATCGCGCCTGGTGCACGGGCAGCTCGACGCGGCGCTGCTGACGCTGGCCGATACCGAGGCCGGCATGCAGGTGGAGAGCCACGGGCAACCGGTCCGCGTGCACGAGCGCCCGCCCGGGTCAGCCCCGCCATCGCTAGTGCGCCTGGACCGGCTGGTGCAGATCGTCAATGCCAAGGGCGAAATCCTGGCCCGCAGCTCAAACCTGGGCGACGCCATGCTGCCCGCTCCGCCCGCGCTGCTCGACGAACTCGCGTCCGGGGGGCAGGCGGTCTTTCAGACGCTGCCGAGCTTTGGGGAAGAGCCGCTGCGCATGGTGTCCCTACCCGCCGTGGCAAACGGCAAGCCCGTGGTGATCCAGGTGGCGGGATCGCTGGACGATGTGCACAACGTGCTGGAGTCGGCCACGATCCTGTTCGGCATCATGGCCGCCGCACTGCTGGCCGCCGTGGGCGCCGCCGGCAGCGTGCTGACGCGGCGCGCGTTCCGTGGCATCAACGACGTGGTGAAGCAAGCCCGGCTCATCGGCGATGCCAACCTTGGCGAACGCCTGCCGCACCCCGGCACAACGGACGAAATCGGCCAGCTCGTCGATACGCTGAACGCGATGCTGGACCGGCTCGAGCAGGCTTTCGACCAGCAGCGGCGCTTCACGGCCGACGCCTCGCACGAACTGCGCTCGCCGCTTTCCCGCCTGCGCACCGAGATCGAAGTGACGTTGCGGCGGCCGCGCGAGAGCCAGGAGTACGTGGACACGCTGCGCTCCTGCCTGGATGAAGTGGGCCGCCTGACCCGGCTGATCGAGGAACTGCTGATGCTGGCCCGCTTCGACGCGGGGCAGGATCGCCAGGCTGGCGAGCCACAGGCACTGGATGCGCTGATCGCGGAAACGCTGTTGCGCGCCGGCCCAGCCGCCCGTGAACGGCAGGTCGAACTGGTGGCACGCAGCGAAGCGGTGGGCGGCGCCAAGGTGTCGCACGGATCGGTGGGGCTGGTGCTGGCCAATCTGGTGGACAATGCGCTCAAGTTCTCGCCACAGGGCAGCAAGATCGTGGTGGACTGCGCCGCCGACGCGCACCAGGCCACATTGCGTGTCACCGACGAAGGCCCCGGCATCCCCCCGGACGAGTTGCCCTTCCTGTTCGACCGCTTCTTCCGTGGCGCTGGCGCGCGCGCGTCCGAGAACGAAGGAGTGGGTCTTGGCCTGGCCCTGTCGCAATCGATCATCCATGCCCAGGGCGGGCGTATCGAGGCCGCCAACGGGCCCGACGGCGGCGCGGTGTTCACGGTCAGGATTCCGCTGGCGCCGCGTGAAGCCGGTTCCTGAAGAAGAATTCAGTGTACGGAGCAGCACCCCGTCGATACACTGCGTCCCATCAAAGCTCGCCTGGGGAGGACCCTCAAATGGACTGTTGTTCTAGTCGATATCCAACACAAGGTTAAGCAGGCCACCCGCATCCATTTTTGTCGCTGGCTTGCATCGATCCATCGCAAGTCACGCAGCGGCAATCACGGGCGCCCCAGCCCGCCGCGCGCCACTCGCACGCGCCTGTCCCGGCAGGCACCATGCTGTTCCGCCATGGTCGGCAGGACAGCGAAGGAGTAGGAAATGCGCAAGTTCCTCGCATCCACCACCCGGACCTCCGCGCTCACAGAGCGTCTGGTCTCCCCGTTCCTGCGCGCCCAGACGCAGTCGAACACCTCGACCTCGACCACGAACTCGACATCACTCGGCCAGGCCGGCCGCACGGACGCCCCGAGATCCGATCGGGAATACGCCGACGCGGCCATCCGGTTCTGCCGCACGCTCTGGTAAGACGCGTCCGCGATCCGCACGCCAGTTGCACGCCACGGCACGCACGTGCCGTGTCCCGCCACATGCCAGCCACGGCTGCCATGTGGCGTCATGATTTCCACATCCGTCGAGCATGTCCATCGAAGCCATCCAGAACATCAACCTAGAGTCGCTCCTCGACACCAGCATCAGCCTGGTTACCGCCTTCGTGCTTGGCGGGGTCATCGGCTATGAACGCCAGTACCGCCAGCGCACCGCCGGCCTGCGCACCAACGTGCTGGTCGCCGTGGGCGCGGCCATTTTCGTCGACATGGCCAACCGGCTGGCCGGCCACGACGGCGCGGTGCGCGTGGTGGCCTACGTGGTATCCGGCATCGGCTTTCTTGGTGCAGGCGTGATCATGCGCGAGGAAGGCAATGTGCGCGGCCTGAACACCGCAGCCACGCTGTGGGGCTCCGCCGCGGTCGGCGCCAGCGCGGGCGCAGACCTGATCATCGAGGCCGGCTTGGGCAGCATGTTCGTGCTCGCCGCCAACACGCTGCTGCGTCCCGTGGTCAATCGCATCAACCAGCAGCCAATCGACACGCCTGCGGTCGAGGTGACCAACACGGTCTACGTGATCACGCCGCGCCATCGCCAGAAAGAGGCATTGCGGCTGCTGTCGGACATGCTGGAAGCCAGCAACCATCCCACGCGCGATCTGGTGGTTCACGCATTCGGCGCGAACGATATCGAGATCGAAGCCGTGCTCATGGCCACTTCAGTCGACGGCGACGAGCTGGATGCCGTGGTGGCGCGGCTTTCGGCATGTGAAGCGGTAACCCAGGCGTTCTGGAGTCCGAGCACCACGGAATAGCGGCGCCCGAAGGCGCCGCCAGAGTGAACCCCGCGCCGTTCAGCGATCGTTGCGGATCGGCCCGTACTCGACGGGCACCCATGTATAGCCGACCTGCTCGCGCCGCACATGTCCAATTCCCGGGAACGGCAGGTGCGCGCCGCCTACCCAGAGCTTGTCGCGGGCGGCGTCGGCCAGCACGCGGTTACGCGTAATCACGGCCTGATGGCTGTCGGTATCGAACTCGATCGCCACCTGCGGGCTGCGGAACTGCACCGCGTGGCTATGGATGACATCGCCCCACAGCAACAGCTTTTCCTTGCCGGACGTGAACAGATAGCCGACATGCCCCGGCGTGTGGCCAAACTCGGGCACCGCGCGCACGCCGGGCACGAGTTCGTCACCGGCGCCGGCACTGGCACTGGCACTGAACGTGCGGAACCGGCCGGCTGCCCGGTACGGCGCCACCGCGTCGCGTGCCATGGCAAACAGACCCTGCGCATCCTTGGGTGCTGCCGCAGCCTTCGACTCATCGAGCCAGTAGTCCGCGTCGGCCTTGTCGGCATAGACAGTGGCGGCGGGAAACACCGCCGTGCCATTGGACAGCAGACCACAGGCGTGATCAGCGTGCAGGTGGGTCAGCAGAATGGTGTCTACCTGTTCCGGCTCGTAGCCGGCGGCGTGCAGGTTCTCGCGAATGCGTCCCAACGTCGGGCCGAAACATGCCGATGCGCCGGTATCGACCAGAATCAGATGGCTGCCGGTGTTGACCAGATAGGCATTGACGGCGGTCTGCATGCCGGGCGTCGATTCGACGAACATGCGCGCGAGCAGCCGTTGCACCTCGCGCGCGCTGGTGTACTTGAACAGCTTCGGATCGATATCGATATAGCCGTCGTACAGCGCGGTGACTTCAAACTGGCCGACCATCATGCGGTAGTAGCCGGGCACCTGCGTCTTCTTTTGCGCGTGCGCGGGCGCCTGCGCGCGCGCATCGGTCGGCATCGCGGGCAGGACCAGTGCCGCGACCGCGAGCAGCGTGGCGGAAACCAGCGTCTGGAACACGCGCCTGCCGGACCCCATTCCGGCACGAAGCGGAGCTGAATGCAGCTTCATGAGAGAGTCCTTCTGAATGTAGATGTCGATGGAAACTGACGATGCCGCAGAACACGTGCCGGCGTGCTGCATCTGCGGCGACGCCGGCGCGGCGTAACGGCTATCTTAATCCACCCGGGATGCATCGGCTTGCATTCGAAGACGCGCGGCCTACCATTGACTGGATAGGCACCCATGCGGGAGAGCAAGTCATGGAACTCAGCGCGGTGCCGGTATCCAAGCCGGCAGACACCAACTTCATCTTCGGACAGTCACATTTCATCAAGACCGTCGAGGACCTGCACGAGGCACTCGTCGGCACGGTACCCGGCATCCGCTTCGGCATCGCCTTCTGTGAGGCGTCGGGCAAACGGCTCGTGCGCTGGTCTGGCACTGACGAGGCGATGATCGACCTGGCCTGCCAGAACGCCACCGCGATCGCGGCCGGTCATACCTTCCTGATCTTTCTTGGGGGTGGGTTCTTTCCCGTCAACGTGCTCGGCGCCGTGCGCGCCGTGCCGGAGGTATGCCGCATTTACTGTGCCACCGCGAACCCGACTGAGGTCATCGTCGCGCAGACGGATCTTGGCCGGGCTGTGCTCGGCGTCGTCGACGGGGAACCGCCGCTGGGCATCGAGACCACCGCCGATATCGCCGACCGGAAGCAACTGCTGCGGCAGATTGGCTACAAGCTTTGAGTTGGAGGGAGCGATGGCCCGTATCGCGCGTATCGCTTGTATTGCCGGCATCGTCCTTGAGGCACCGCCACAACCCCGGATCACCGAGGTCGTGGCCTGACGATGTACGCCGCCTACCGTTAGTCCGACTGGTATTTCGGCGAACGCGGCCCGTACAGAATACCGGTGGGCTGACCCGCCGACAGCAACCGGTCGCTCGCAGCGCCAGCCACGCCGTAGCTGCGATCCACCGTGTGGTTGATCACCTGGGCAACGGCCGCGGCAATCAGCGCGCCAACCAGCCCGCCGCCGGCATTACCGGAGTCGTCGGTGGCCGCGGCGGCCGAACCGCTCCACAGCGCGTCGCCGGTCTTCAGATCCACCAACTTCGCGCTCGCGGCCACGCGCGTTACGCTGCTAAGCACCTGATACTTCGAACCGTACTCGCTCACGGTCACATATAGCGCGGCGTCGGCACCGAAGATCTCGCGCAGCTTGGCCACCGGAACGGCGTGGATGTCACCCGGCACGGTCAACCCGTTCTGGCGGAACGTCTCGTCAACCAGCGCCACGGGCAGCACGTAGTAGCCCGATTCGGCCAACGGCGCCGTGGTCTGCGCCAGCATCGCGTAGGTTGCATTGATATCCGGCGACTCGTTCAACGGCGGCAGCACCACGATCGAACGCGGCCGGCTGGCCTTGTACGCCGAGTAGTCAATCTGCTTGGTCGGCACGGCACAGCCTGCGAACAGCGTCACCGCACCAAGGCCCGCGATATAGGTCAGGATTCGACGCATCATTTGGCGCTCCCGGTGGTGGCGTCGGACTTCGCTTCCGTCGTGTCAGCCTTGGCCGCAGCCCTGGTGTCGGGCCGCTTATCGGTCTTCACGTTGCGCATCAGGAAATCCATATAGGGTGTGGCTTCCGGGAACAGCGTCTTCTCGGTCTGGAACTCCTTCACCATCTGGTCGCCCTTGCCCAGATTCAGATACAACATGCCAAGCTGGGCGTGATACCCCGGCGGCGCCGAGCCACCCTTCGCCTTCATCTTGTCCAGCCCGCTTTCCAGCGCCAGCACCTGCTCCTCCTTCGCGCCGTCCTTGAGGTACTGATAGACCTGGGTCTGATACCCCTCCCATTGATAGAGGGGCTTCGGCCCACTCGCACAACCGGCCAGCACGAGGCCGGCCGCCGACAAAAACGCTGCCTTGCGCAGCGTGACCATGCTCATCATTTTTTCTTCCCGTCGTACAAAGAACAGCGATTACTAAGAAGAGCGATTACTGCTGCGGCTTCCACAAGCCGGATTCGATGGCGCCCACCAGGTTGTTCACCGCCTCGCGCATGGCCAGATCCATCACCTTGCCATTGAGCGTGGAGTCATAGCTCGCCGTGCCGCCAAAGCCGATCACCTCCCGGTTCGACAACTTGTACTCGCCCGCGCCCTGTGTCGAGTACACGACCTCGGAGGTACTGATGTTCACGATGTTCAGATTGACCTTGGCATAGGCCACCTGCTCCTTGCCGCGGCCCAGAATGCCGAACAGCTGCACGTCGCCGACTTCCTTGCGGCCAAACTCGGTGATGTCGCCGGTCACGACATAGTCGGCGCCCTTGAGCTTCTGCGCCTGATTCTTGATCGTCGCCTCGCGCTTCATCTCGTCCAGGTTCTCGCGCTCCAGCACATTGAATCGATTGGTCTGCTGGAGGTGGGTCACCAGACTGGTCTTCGCCTGGCCGCTCAGCCGATCGATGCCGTCCGAGAACACACCGCGCATATAGTTCGAGCGGTTATCGAACTTGCCCACGGCGATCGGCGTGCGCACGCCGTTGTAGGGGCGGCTGGCGCTTTCCACCTTCTGCACGGCCACCGCCGTGGACGTCTCGGTCGCGCATCCTGCCAACCCCAGCGCCGCCACGAAGCCCACCGCAGCATAGGTCTTGAATCGAATCACGTAATTTCTCCTGTTTGACTACGTTGATGAAAGCGGCGACAGCCGCCGGTATGAAAACTCAGTACTGGTACGCCACCTGCATCCCGCCGGTGACGCCAGACGTATGAAAGGCGGCGGGCTTGTACACGGGCAGGCCGACAAAGAAGTCATAGGACAGCCGCCCGAACTTCGAACCAAAGCCACCGCGCAGGCCCAGCACCGCGCCGATCAATTGCGTACCAACCAGCCCGACCGTCGACGGCCCGAACACACGTCCGTAGTCCAGCCCCGCATACAGCGCCTGCCCGGTGTTGGCGACGGGTGCCTGCAGTTCGTTGCGCCAGTAGAAGCCACTATCGCCGGCCAACAGCATCTCACCGTCGAAGCCGCGCACCGTATAGCGGCTGCCGATGGTCATCATGTCCAGCGCATACAGGCGATCGCCGGTGTACTGGCCACGGAAGGTCGTCACGTAACGCAACATCTGGTCGCCGAGCCGGAAGGGCGCCGACAGATTGGCATCGGCCACGACCATGCTGTAGCGCCATGTCGGCCCGCCGTTCACAGCCAGCGTGTCGGCCTGCGAGCCGAATCCGCCGATGCCCTGGCGATACACGAGGCTGCCATCGAACTGCGCCGAGCCGAAGTAATGGCGATCGGTGAAGCCGGCCTCCACAAACGTGTTGTTGCGCCGCTGCTGGGGGATTGCCGTATCCTCGATGAAGCTCTCGCCAAAGCGGCGCGAGAGCCGGAACTGCAGACCCAGTACGTCGCTCTGGCTGCGGCGAATCACGCGCTGCAGCTTCATGTCCACCGTCTGCGAATTCCCGCTCGAGACAAAGGTCTGGTTGACGCCCGCAATCTGCTGGTAGTACGTGTTCGAGTACGCGGACAGCGTGCCCGTCCAGTAACCCCACGGCACCGAGTAGAAGCCGTTCCAGCCGCGCGTGCCGTGCTTCCGATTGCCAAGCTCAACGTCCTGCATATAGCCGACGTTGAACAGATCGTTGAGACCCAGTGGGTTATCGATGCCCAGACTCAGATTGCCGAGCCATTTTCCCGTTGCCTCCGTGCCCGAGTTGTCAATCGACGCCACCACGGTCCACGCCTTCGCCCGCTTGACCGCGATGACCACATCGCTCACGCCCGGCACGGCAGTCGGCACGATCTGCATCTCGGCATCCTGACTGGCCACACGCTTCATTTGCTCCAGCCCCTGCTCCAGGTCGCGCAGATTCAGGAGATCGCCCGAACGTGCCGGAAACGCGGACTTCCATGTGCCACGCGTATCCGGTTCCGCAAAACGCAACTCGCCGATCACGCCGGGGATCAGCGCCAATCGCAAGGTCCCGGTGCTGAGGTCCTGCTGCGGCAGTAACACGCGCGTGGTGACATAGCCCCGACTCAGAATGGCCTGAGACACACCCATGGTCAGCATATCCAGGCCCTGCCTGCCGACACACGCACCCTGATAGTGATCGAGCCATGCTCGGGCAAAAGCAAACGGGTCCATCGGCAGCGTAGAAGCACCGTGTACCTGGACGCTATCGGGCAGATCGGCCGGGACTTCGAGCACGAAGCGGTCGATGCGGAAACATGGCGTCTCGGTCGGCAGCGTCGGATAGACGAGCGGCGTGATCTCCTGCGCGCGCACGCCGGGAGCCTCGATGGCCTGGGCGCGCTCGCGGGCTTCCTGTTGCTGGCGGGTGAGTTGTTGTTGATCGGCGGCGGTGGTGGCCGGGCTCCGGCCCGGGCCAGTCGGCTGCGCCTCCGCGCACGTGGACAGGCCGAGCAGCAGCAGGCTCGCATGAAGTGGGCGAGTCATCGCCATCGACTTGATTCTCATGGGTTAATGCTTCAATTCGACGCCAGTCATCGTGCCGCCCGTAGGCATGGCGGCGATACACGATGCGTCAAGTAGTGCCATGAGATTGCTTGCGACACCAGTGGCGCCGGTGGTCGTGCCACTGTCGGTACCGCCGCCACAGGCCGCAATGGCGGCAGCCATTGCGGGCAGGGAAAATGCGAGCGTCTTCTTCATGCAGTTATGCCCCTCATCGGAGAGTTGGTTTGGGGGGGCGTTTGTCGGTCTGGTGCCGTTTTGGTTGGAGTAATTGATGACTACTGGCTCTGAAATCTGGCCGAAATGAAGATCAGTGGCCGGGAAGCTTTTTTCACGGCAGGGGCATTAGTCTTGCTCCCGGTAATTTTTACAATACAAGCAGTCCACCAGCGTTTTCCGACTATGAAAGCTACTGCATGCACGTCGCCTCCGTGAGGCGTTGTTGCATAAATCGAGATTGAAAACAGGGGCTCCTCGGTGAGGCTGAACTCAGGCGATACGAGCGGATTGCGGGTGCGCGAGCGAGCGCGACCATGCGGTTAAGCACTTCCGCACGGATGGCTACTTCGGTGGCCTGCGACCCGATTGCGCGTGTCCACAGACTGTGTCCCGTAAGCGTCTTGGCAAGAGCCTATTCCACCCCCTGTTCCTACCGGTGTCAAAATGCACTCTTCCACTGGCTATGCCTAGTCTGATTCCCATGCCTCATCGATTTCAGCGCTACTTGAATAGCCACACATAGGCTATCGAAGTAAATACCAATAAAATTACCAACCAGTAAGTGATCTTTGCTGTCTTTGACATCTTCTTATACTGCTCAGAGGTTGGCCCTGGAAAAGCTGCCATATCTAGCTCCCTCCTATCTCTTTCCTCAGTGCCTGGGATTGAGTATGTAAATATGGTATAGCGCCGGAAAACAGCCCTGATGCTACCAGCCCAATTTCAATGGCAGCGGGCCCGCCGTAGGCATGAGCAATAGATGTCTTATAGACGAATAACCCGGCTCGCAGCTGGGTAATTTCCTAGTCTAATAATCCGGCCTTACGCAGATACTTTGGGAGTAGAAGAACATGGACGACCAGCAGAACAACAAACGCCGGCAGACCAACCCAGAGAAAGCATGAACGCTCTTCTATACCAAGCAGTAGTCGTACACAACCAGCCAGCAAGAATGCATACAACCCACTAGAGGCAATGGCGATACTGCCCACCAGGATAATATTTCGCTCATTTGCGATCATCTTCCGCCAATTCATTGCGTTCCTGCCTTAGTTGCATCATTGACTAACGTAGCACCCTTGGCACCAGCACCAAATAGCAGAATTGTCTGCGAGGTTCCATTTGGTAATGCCTTGTTAATGACAGGAACTAGCGTTGGATTATTAAACCTTGGAACCGTAACATCAAACATGGAACTCGGGCGTCCAAGCCCATCTGCAACCCCCATCTTCAAAGGGACCTGCGCCCGCATCGCCCCAACACTGAAGAACAGGTTAAGGCCATCATAGGCCGTCGTTCCCCATGTCGGGCTCAATTGATCAAAACCATATCTAAGGATGTTAGTTCCTGGAGAGTTTATCCCATTGAATCGGTTGTAAAGACCACCGATCCCCTCTCCGGCATCACTGAGCCCAAATGCAACCATCCCACCGCCGCCAAGTACACATCCAATTCCGGTAGTGCCACATATGGTGGCTCCCGTTTTGGCCGTTACGCCGCCGATTACAATTTTGGCCGCATTCTTCGCTACGCCCAAGGGATCGCTTTGAATGGCATCCCCCGCCTTCTGCGTGGGAGTATAGGCAAACAGGTTCGCTTGTTGTTGCTGACGCACCCAATCCAGCTCGGGCCCAAGCTGCGATGCTTCAACCGCGCTCACGTAGTTCTTGTTGTAGGCATCGCTGCTGACGGGATATTCAGCCCAGCATTTCACTTCGTAACATGCCGCCTTGGTCAATCGTTCTTCTGCGACTTTGTCCCCATTCGCTTGCGCCTGTATCTTGGCCTTCTCATCCGGATGCAACTGCCGATTAAACCGATCCACATTCGCCGCTGTCGCAGCCCCCGATCCGCCTCCCACCGCCAACCCAATCCCGCCCGCTGCGACGTTCGACACCAGATTGCCAATCGCCTCGTTCAGATCGGCATTGCCGCTTCCCACGCTGCTGGCGATCGTCTGGCTCAGTTCGTTCAGCGTCTTGCCCGCCAGCGAAGCCGCGCCCGCACCTGCCGCACCCGCGACCGCATTGCCGCCGCCCAGCCCCACGATCAGCGCGCCGCCCGCGGCATGGAGTGCCGCGCGATTCGCTCCGCCCTCCTCCCATTGCGCCGCCTCATCCCGATACTGCTGCGCCAACGCCTGATTGCCCGCGTCACTGGCTTCCTTGGCCTTCGCGAGCGCGGCCCGCTCCTTGCTCCCCGCAATATCCCCTACCGTCTTCGCCACCGCCTCCCCAGCCGCCTGCGCCGCCGCCATCATGTCGGCCTGCTTGCCCAGCACGTTGGCCAGATCCGGGTTCTTACCCACCGTCGTGTTCGTGTTCGACGTCTCCCGGTTCAGCGTCGCCACGTCCTGCTTCTGGTTCGCCTCATCGTTAATGACGATCGTGCCCGCCGCGACGCCCGATTGCGCCACGCCCCGCTGGCTGCCGCTCTCGTGCTGCGGAATCATCGGGCTCACGCCGCCGGTGTTCCTGCCCGACGTCGGACCCGAGTTCTTGTCTTCCACCTTCGGCCCGAAGGTGAAGCCACCACTCACCCCTAACGACGTGGCGCTGTAGTCCGACTGGTTCTCCATGTCGCTCCAGGACAGCGTGCCCGTGGACAGCCGGTTCTTGTCCGGGCTGGCCGTGCTCGCGATCACCGCCCCCTTCAAGTCCGTGTTGCCCTTCACATCGAGATCGAAGCCGCCTTCGCCCGCCCGGATCCCCGTTTGCTCGTTCACGTTGGCGTACTTGCCGTCGCCCTTGCCCATCGACGCGGTGAACGATCCCGAGAGCCCAGCGCCCTGGCTCCACCCGATACCGCCACCCACGCTCTGCTGACGGGCCTCGCTGTCCTCGGTGTCCTGACGGCTCGCGAGGTTCAGGTTGCCGCCGACATCGGCTGATACCTTGCCGCCGCTAACGACACCACCCAGAAGGTTGGTGTCCTTGCCCGATACGATCGACACGGACTCGCTGCCGCTCACGTGGCTGTTGACCTGCGTCGTGCCCGTGCCATCGGCATGGCCCTTGCTGGTCGAGGCCGATGCCGAGACCCCGAAGCCCGCCGCGCTGACCGACACCCCGATGCTCCCGCTGCTCGACTTGTTCGTGCTGCGGCTCTCGTACGTGTCAGTGGCCGACACGATGTTCACATCGCCCTTGGCGTCGAGCCCGACCTTGTTGGCCGCGATGTCCGAGCCAATGATGTCCAGATTGCCAGCGGTCTTGTTCCCCGCAGCATCCACGCCCGTGGCAATGAACGTGGCCGTGCCGCCTGCCTGTATGTTCGATCCTGTGTGCGTGGTGCTGTCCTGCGTCAGCGTCTGCTTGCTCTGGCTGGTGCCGAACGACAGCGTGAGCGCCGTGCCCACCGGACCCTTCCCATCGGCCAGGCTCTTGACGGCATCCCCTGCACCCATCGCCGCGTCGTAGGCATCCCGCCCTGCCGCGATCCCCCAGAGCGCCGACGCGCGGCCGTCCTGGCTCTTCGTCGCGGCCCCCGCCTTCTGCCCCGCGTTAATGGCCGAACCGATCGCGCCGCCGCCCACGCCCAGCGTGAAGCCGGTCTGCTTCACTTCGTGGGTTTCGTCGTGGTGTGCCATGCCCCTGGCCGCTTCGATCACGACATCGGCACCCACCCCGCTCAGATCCTTCGCGGCGATCACCTGACTACCCGTCACGCGCAGCGTATTGCCGGCCTGCAGGCTGACATTGCCTTCTGTGCTGCCGACCAGGCTGCCGGTGTGCGTCACGGCGTTGTCGTTGACGGTGTCCTTGGTTTCCCGCTTGCCGTAGGAGATGCCTGCGCCGGCAGCGCCGAAGCCCGTGGATGTCGTGCGCTCGAAGCTGTGGCTCGAACTCGTGCTTTCCGCCGTCGTAATCGTGAGATCGCGACCGGCGTCAAGGGTCAGGTCTTTCGTGGCAGCCATGGTAAAGCCACTGACTGTCAGGTCTCGCCCCGCGCTGCCCGTCACGGTCTCGGCTGAGACCACCGAGCCCACCGCGGTACTTTCGCGCGAACTCGACTCGCGCGTGGTCTCCGATTTCGAGAGAAAGCCCGACGAGCGCGATTGCGACCAGCTGTCGGACGCGTGCGTCTCGTTGACCGTACCGATGTTGACGTCTCCCGTGGCGATCAGGCCCGCAGTCCCGCCGCCGCCATTGGCTGCGCCCGTGCTGACCGATGAGCCGAGCACGGTCAGGTTGCCTGTGCCACCCATCGCGTCGGCAGCGGGAGAGATGCCGTTGGCCTGCAGCACCTGATTCACCGTCGCCGACTGCCCGGCCCCGAGCGTCGCATTGTTGCCGGCCTGGACGGCACTGCCTCGCGCTGTCTCGTCGTACCACGATTGCGTGAATTGCGACTGCTTGTTGCTGAAGGCGCCGGAGTCATGGGTCTGCGTGTCCATGGCCGCGGTCACGGCAACATCGCGGCCCGCCAGCAGCGTGGCATTGCCGCCGGCGTCGATGAGTGAACCGGATAGCGTGGCGTCGCGGCCAGCGACGGCGGCCACATTGCTGCCGGCTTGCACCGAGCTACCGACGCCGGTTGTGGTCTGGTTGCGCAGCCAGTCCTGTGCGCCATTCGCGGTGGCATCCTGAGTTGTACCCGTAGCCACAGTACGGAGGTTCAGGTCACGGCCAGCCACAAGCGACGCAGTGCTTCCCGCATTGACGTCGCCGCCGGCCATGTTGATATCTCGCCCTGCCAGAACCGCCACGTTGCTCGTGCCGCCGATGGAAGCCACGGAGCCGACGGCAGTAGCGCTTGCGCTGTTGCCATTGGCCAACGTGTTGGTGTTGGTGATCGTTTGCGAGGCGTTGATCACGTCTCGGCCAGCCGATACGAGCGTGTCGGTGCCGGTGATCCGTCCGCCAAGGTTGCGCACATCCTGCTGCGCAACGACGACCGTTGTACCCGTGCCGCCCACCACGCCCCGATTGACGATGTTCGCGCCAATCACCTGTGTCGCCAGATCGCCCACGATCCTGCCGCTGTTGGACAGGTCGCCAGTGGCGTTCATGCTCACCGTGTTGCCGCTGACCAGCGCGCCGGTGTCCTGCAGGTTCACCGTGCTTGCCTGCGCGAGATAGACCTTGGGCACCAGCACCGTCTGGCGCGTGCCATCGGGCAGCGTCACATCCTGGCTGACCAGCCACACCATGTCGGTCGTAAGCTGCGCCATTTGCGCGTCAGACAGGCCGATGCCGGGCGTCAGACTGAAGGATCTGGCGTACTGAACGCCGTTGTCCATCAGCCTCTGGTACTCGTCGAGGTTATTGCTGAAGCCGGCCAGATACGTACGGCCCGTCAGTTGCGTGACCTGGTCCCGGATCAGCTTCTCTTCATAGAGGCCATCACCGAGACGCTTTTGCGTCATCAGCGGATCCAGCCCGAGTTGACCGAGCATGTAGTCGCTGGAGATGAACCTGGCGTACTGCGTGAAGCGCGGATCAGTCGCAATCAGGTAGGTAGATCCTGGCGCGGGCTGGTATCGGTAAAGGCCGTTGGTTGGCAGCGTGAGGTTCGGGATACCGCCCTGCGCGGTGCCAAGGGTCTGCGTCGGCTTGCCCTGGCTACCCGACGCGCCACCGGCCTGCGTCCCCGTTGCGCCGCCGCCCTTTATGCCACCCGTTAGGCTGCTGCCTGTGACGGTCTGCCCCAGCGGATCGACGGTTGCAACATCGATGGTTTGCGCAGTGGTCTGTACGGCTTTGTTTGCCGAAGTAATGGCCGGCAGCGCCTCGATTGTGGTCGAAGCGGCCGGCGTAGTCGGATAGGCCACAACCTGCGTATCACTATTCGGACCATTGGACTGGTGCCAGTAGAAGGTCGAGGTATCCTGCGTGGCCACGGTCTGCTGCAGCACCGTGCCCGTGTCCAGAATGGTGCCACCCACTGCGCTGCGTGTCAGGTCACCGCCAGCCGCTATGGTGGACGACTGGTTCAGGATGTCACCGCCGTTGCTATTGATGCGCATCGTGCCGCCCGACTGCATCAGGGCGGCGGGCGTGGCACTCACGAGCCGGTCCGTGGCGGTCGTGGTGGTGCTCGTGCGCGAGATCTCGTTGTAGTCGTGCCCGAAGTTCGCCTGACGCACCTGATCCGGCCGAATATTGATGCTCGGGTCCCAGTCCGGCCAGAAGGTGATGCTGTAGCTCGTGCCGTTGTCGGTGAGCGATTGGTAGTACTGCGTTGGGTTGCCGGTCAGCGCACGGGTACAAGGGCCCGGGGTGCATTCGGTCTGACCGATGATCGCCTCGGTAGGCGGGGTTGTAAACGACAGCGTTTGATTGGCCGTATTCAGGTTCGTCACGGTCGATTTTTCCACCGTGACCGTGAGGGGTGCGCGCAGGGCGTTGATCTGGTTCGTGAAGACCGGTGCCATCGAATTCGACCACGACCAGTCTGGGAAAGTCAGACTGATGTGAATCATCTGATCGATCCCGGTTAGCCCGGCGAACCACGTCGTCAGCGTCTTGCTGGCCGTGACCACGGGCGTCCCCGCCTCCGTCACGATGCGCGTGCGCTTGTTCACCACCTGATTGGCCGCGATGTCGATGTCGCCCTCGGCCTGGATCGTCGCCGAGCTGTTGATCAGCGTGTCCACCTGGTTGACCAGCATTCCCGAGACCGGATCGCGCGTGCCGTCCCGCGCGATCCGCAGGTTGCCCGCGCTGTACAGGTTCGCGCCATCGAGATTGCGCACCGAGCCGGTCGCGTAGACATTGAGCTGCTTGACGGCCGCCATCAGCGCCGATGCGCCTTCGTTCACGATGTCCTGGCCTTGCATCGTCACGGTGTTGCCGATGATGGTGCCGGTGTTGGTCGTCGTGGCGTTGGTGCTGACCGAGTTGCCCTCGATGCGGCCGGCGTTAGTGAGCGTATCGGCGGCATTCACCTGCGTGGTCGCGCTGTTCATGCCCGCGCCGGCGGCGTTGACGATGTCGGCGCCCTTGACCGTCAGCCCGCCGGCGGCCGCCAGCGTGCCGGTGTTGGTAAGCGTGCCAGTGGCCGATACACGCATATCGCCATCGGCACGCAGGTTGTTCGCGGCATCATTGGTGTAGTCGCCGGTCACCTCGACCGACAGATCGCGCCCGGCCTGCACCGTGCCGCTACCAGAGAGGGCGCCGGTCACGGCGATGTCCTGGTTGGCATTGACCGCGCCACCGGCATTGGTCATCGACGCCGTGCCGAGCCTGACGTCCGTACCGCCGAGCACCTGCCCGCCGTCGTTGTTCAGTGTCACGCCAGCCTGATCGAGCGTCAGGCCCTTGCTGCCGGACAAGCTGCCGCCGCGATTGTCGACCTGACCCGACACCTTCAGATCGAGCGCGCCGCCTGCCGCTGTTGCTGCTCCGGCGCCATCGCCGGCCCCATCGGCATTGTTCGCGAATGTCGCCGCGCGCAAGCTCACGTCACCGTTGCCGCCAAGCTTGCCCGCCGTGTTGATCAGCGATGTCGTGGCCGTGATGGCCGTCGCGCCATCACCCGCGTTGACCATCTTGCCGCGCGTGTTGTCCACGCTGGCCGCCGCTATCGTGGCGTGCCCGTGGGCGCCGTTGGCCGCCACCGTGCCGCCCGTATTGGTCAGCGCCCCGGTGGCGGTGACCGACAGATCGCCAGCGGTTTGCGCCGAGCCGGTGGTGTTGTCCAGATTGCCGCCGCTGGTCAGCGTCAAGCCTGTCTGGCCATAGATGCTGCCCTGGCGATTGACGAGATCGCCCGCGCTCGCAAGTGTCGTGGCACGTTGTGCCGAGAGAATGCCTTGCGTGTTATCCAGCGACGCCGCCTGCATGCGCAAGTCGCCGTTGGTCTGGATCGCGGCCTGGGCATTGCGAAGTGCGCCATCGGCCTGCACGGTCAGAAGGCCCGCGCCAGCGTGCGAGATCTTGCCGCTGTCATTGACGAGCGTCCCGCCCTGAACGGTCAGGCTCTGGCCATTGGCCGCGATCGAGCCGCCCGTGTTGTCCAGCGTGCCACCCGCGGCGATGGTCGTATCGGTCTGCCCGAACTGATGGATCTTGCCGCCAAGGTTGAGCAGGTCTGCGCTCGTCCGCATCGCGAGCTGGTTGCCTTCAATCAGGCCCGCGCTATTGTCCAGCGACTGGGCGGCAAGGCTGGTACTCGCCCCGGAGATCGTGCCCTGTCGGTTGTTCAGGCTGCCTGCGATGGTTGCGTCGAGCGCGCCGCCCGCCGTGAGGCTGCCACTGCTGTTGTCGAGCGCGGCAGCCTGAAGCGATGCATCCCCTTGCGCGCTGATCTGGCCATGATTGACGAGGTCGCCGGCAACGACGCGCACGTTGCCATTCCCGCCGATCACTCCACCCTGCGCGCCGGTGGCGGTCGTGCCTGGCACGTTGGTCAGCGTCCCGGTGACGCCAACCGACAGGCCATCAGCGTTCAGCGATGCGATACGCCCGCCCGTATTGTCGAGCGATGCCGCCGAGGCGTTGAGTGCCCCACCTGCCTGCACCGTGCCCTGGCCATTGTTGATCACCCCCGCCGACTGAAGCGTCATCGCCCCCTGCGAAACGAGCTGGCCGCCTGCATTCGATACGCTGCCCGCCGTCAGGGTGGTCGCACCCCGACTCGACATCTGACCACGGTCGTTCACGACGGCGCCCGACGCATTGGCCGTCAATCCAGCGCCCGCCGTATTCGTAGCGCCCGTCAGGTCGAGATCGCCCGCCGAGGCCGTCAGATCCAGGTTGCCGCCCGCAGAAGTCTGACTGCCGGCCAAAGTCACGTTCCCCGCTCGAAGCGTGGCATTGCCGCTGGCCTGATTGCGCCCCGTGGCGGTCAACGCGTGGGTGGCCGACACCACCAGGTCCGCCGGCGCGGCCACCGTACCATCCTGATTCACGCCTGCCGCCAGCGTGCCCGTCGAGTCCACAGTGCCGCCCCTGGCATCGAGCCGCTGCTGCGCGGCGAGTGTGCCGGTGTTACTCAACACACCATCGGTATCGAGCGAGACGGCTTGCGTGGCGTAGGTGGTACCGTAATTGTCGATACCATCGCGCGCGTGGGCGGTGAGGTTGCCACTTGCATTGGTCTGACCGGCCAGCACCAGTTTGCCTTGCGTAGTCAAAGTCAGATCGCCCGCCTGCGCGGCGGCGATGCCACGCAGGGACACGCCTACGCCCTGCTCCGTCGAGGCGAGCAGGATCTTGTTGGCGTACATCCCACCCAGTTGCGCCACGTCGATACCCTGCGCTGGTGCGGGGCCTGCGCCAGCAATCGGCGTGATACCCAGCGTGTCGTGGTCCACCTGATTCGCACCGGCGATCACATTGAGCCGGTTGGCATACAGCGAGGCATTCGCCTGCACGGCACGTGCGATCAGATCCACCTGATCGACATTGGCGGCGTTCATGCCCGCGCCCTGCACCAGGATCTGGCCGCCCGTCACCCGGAATGCGTCGAGACTGCCACTGCCCCCGAATACCGGCGTGCCCGTCGTCAACGTCGCGCGGCTGGTATTGATGAAACCGAGGCCATTGACCATCAAGCCATTGGGATTGGCGATCACGACTTCCGATCTGGCGCCGGCAACCTCGACATAACCCTGCAAGTGACTTGGCATCGTGCCGGTCACCTGGTTCACGATAATGCGTGCACCCTGACCTGGCAGCAGATTCGCATTGCCGTTGATATAGCCGGCTTGTTGTGTCGCGATGATAGCTGGCGAATTGTTGAGAATGACGCCGGGCTTGTTGACATCGAATTGCGAATATTGATTAAGAGAGACCCCTGCTGCGGAAGGACGCGTGATATCGACTTGCGGCAGGCCATTGGCGGTCTGTCCGACCGTCGGACGATGGGCGCCCGCATTCGGATCGGCCACGATCTGCGCCACGGCCTTTACCGGCACCCCGATTGCCATCCACACGCCCAGCGTGATCGCCGGCAATGCAAAATGCACGGTGGCGGCGCGCGCCGCCGGCATTCCACTGCCGGTGTGACGGCCCTTGCCTCGATTGGCCGCACTTTCCTGCACGGCCACCAGCATTCCACGCGCCGCGTTGAACACGAGGCGGTGCAGATTGGTATTCATAACCCGGAGATTCCCAACAAAACGACAAACGGGGACGTTTGATCCCCGGACTAGGCTCCGTGCTTTGCGGAGGCATGTAGCCGACAGGCATGCCAGTCAAGCACGGCCAGACCTGCGCGGTTTGAAGGCCAGCATATGAGCAGCGTCTATCCGCCGAAGGTTAAATTCGACAGATACTTGCTCTTGCGCAATTTGCAGTCAGGGGATGGGTCAACCAGAACGCAGAGCGTGGCTCGTGCGCGACGATTCTTTAATCGTAAAAAATTGAAAGCGCGTAAATCATCGGTGCGCATTGATGCCGTAATGCTTCAGGGAAATAGAAATACTACGAGGAAAGCAGGCGAAAGGAAGGGGCTGGCGGAGGGACCTGCAACGCCATGCACGCTCGATGCACGGCGCAAGAATTTTCTTAAATCAATGTTCAACGATTCTTTGTTGCCTTGACCAAGCATTCAGACAATTTATCGAAGTGACGCAGCGCCGCTTGTGTCAGTTCGACCTGCTTGCGACGCGCGTCTTCGGTGTCCGCGAGTTCGATCCAGCCCTTCTCGCGCATCGACTTCAGCCGCGCGTGCAGCGTCGCGGGCGAGCCGAATTCGGCATGGCCGATCATGTCGCGCACGCACAACGACTGGCCAGCCTGGCCGGCGCGTGCCACGAACTCCAGAATGCGCTGCTCCAGCGGGTCCAGCGCCGGGAGCGTGGGCAGACCACGCACGGCGTTGGCAAGTTGCAGGAAGCGCAGGTAAATATCAGCGGGTCTGGTCATACGAACAACCTCGGCCGGGGCGCGGAACACTGACGGAGGGCGGATGCGCTATCATCCGCCGGTCCCCAATTTGGTACCGGCCGGATTCTACGTCAATGCCCCACCTCCGTCTGCAGTTCGCCATGGTCCTGGCGACGATCGTCATGTTTGCGCTGACGCTGGCGGCCAACGACTGGTTGTTCCCGCAACTGGAACTGATTCCCGGCATCAACTGGATCTACCTGCCTGCGGGCGTGCGGCTGGTCGCGACACTGCTGTTCGGCGGGGCCGGCGCGTTGGGCCTGCTGATCGTTTCCTGGCTCGTCTGCTTTCTGTACCTGTTTCCGGATGACTTCAGCCGCGCGTTCATGGGCGGCATCCTGGCGACTGTCGCGCCCTATCTCGTGTACAAGTCGGCGCAGCACTGGTTTGGACTGCGGGCGTCACTGGCCAACCTGACGCCGAAACGCCTGCTGGCCTGCATCGTGGCGTACTCGGTGGCCAGCCCGCTGCTGCATCACATCTGGTTCTATCTGCACGACGGTGCGGACCACGTCGTGCAGAGCTTCTTTGTCATGTTTATCGGTGACCTGTCTGGCACGCTAATCGTGATCTACACGATCAAGGGCTTGCTCGCGCTCATGCCGCGCCGGCCGAGAGCAGACGCCCAATGTACCTTCCCAGAGCAATCTGCAGGACATCGGAATTGATGCCGTCCGTGCCGCCGAGCAGCGGCACGATCACCAGTTTCGTCCCGTCCTTCGTGAAGACGCGCAGCCGCTTGGGCAGATCGGCCGGCTGCAGGATCACTTCCTCTCCCACAACGCCAGCGAAACCAAACGCGCTTTGATAATCATCGGAATGCTGATGGCCAAAGCAAACGATGATCTTCGGCGCCATGTGACGCGCGAGCCTCGTGACGAACTCGAAGCGTCCGCCCTGCCGGCATAGCGCCGCATAGCGCGGGAGCGTGCGTGGCACGGCGAATGTGTCGTGCGGCGAACGTCCGGATGCCGAATCCTCGGTCCGGGCCAATGCCGGGTAGAGACTCAGCCAGAATTCGTTACCCGCCGGCCCGTACAGCCGCTCCTGGAAATACTCTTTCCAGTCCGGCGCGCCAGGATCGGTGGCAGGCGTGTGCACGGCGGCCAGAATCCGCGCGATTTTCTGATGACTCTGCCATTTCGGCATCTCGTCCTGATTGCGCTGACGAAAATCCGCATTCCAGACGACGGGCATCTGCAACGGCTCTGGCGACGCGGCGATTGGCGAGCCCGCCAGGCGCGAGGTTGCCTCGCACAGCCAGACCGGCGATTCAGGATTGCCCTGCATTCCGGCATATGAAGCCAGAAAAGCATCCAGACCCGGTTTGCGATCGCCGGCGGACACACCCGCCCGATCCGATTGCGCCGCCGGGATTGTGCTTATGAACGCGGGATACCCGCCCCAACTCGAACAGCCTTCCACTGCGTGACCCCCAGACTCTCTGCCATACCCGTTTTAATCGTTATAAAAAGTATAACAATCAGATCTGCACGGCGTCTTATGAAGTTGGCACTTCATTCAGAATGTCGGTCGCCTGCAACAGGTGGGCTGTCATCAAGGTGTATTCTCTCGGCCATGCCGGCGCCCGAAGAAAACAGAAGATCCTGACCCAGCCCCCGTACGAACACCCATGATCACACGGCCTCAACTGCACTGGTTCCGGATGCTGTTCGTCCTGCGCGGGTCCGTGCTGCCGGCAATCGCGCCGCAACTGCTCGGCGTCACGCTGTTCTCCGCGCTCATCACGGCGTTTCACGGGCGGATCTGGGACTGGAAGGTATCGCTGAATTTCGTCCCGTTCTCGCTGATCGGGCTGACGCTGGCTATCTTCCTGGGCTTTCGCAACAGCACCAGCTATGCGCGCTACTGGGAAGGACGGACGCTCTGGGGCAGCGTGCTGATCGAGTCGCGGTCGCTCGTGCGGCAGGCGCTGACGCTGACGTCGGACCCCGATGCCGCCCGGCAACTGGCCCACCGGCTCTGCGTCTTCGTGCACACGCTGCGCCACCAATTGCGCGGCACGGATCCGGCGGCCGACATCGCGCCGTTCGTCGATACCGCCACCAGCCAGCGCATGCGCGATGCCCGGTTCAAACCCGCCATCGCCTTGCTGATCGCCGGCGAATGGCTGGGCGAGCAGCTACGCCTGGGAAAGCTGTCGCCGTCGCTGGCGTTGCCGATGGAAAACGCGCTGAGCCATCTGGGCAGCGCGCTGGGCGGATGCGAGCGCCTTGCCAGCACGCCGATTCCGTTCACCTACTCCGTCATCATCCACCGCTGCATCTATCTCTACTGCGTGCTGCTGCCGTTCGGGCTGCTCGACACGATCGGCCTGATGACGCCAGTGATCGTCTGCTTCATCGCCTATACGTTCTTCGCGCTGGAAGCGCTCAGCGCGGAGATCGAGGAGCCCTTCGGCGAAGAGCCCAACGACCTGGCGCTGGCCACCATGTCCTACATGATCGAATCGACCGTGCTGGAGATGGTGGGCGAGCAGCCGCTTAGCCCCCGGCCGGTCAACGACGGATATATCCAGACCTAGGCCGGGGAATCACCTCGCATCAGCGCGCGTCCTTCGGCTTGTCGCCCTTGGGCCAGTCGTTCGCACGCGCGGCGTAGTCCGGGCGCGGCTGCGCCGTGAAGTATGCCGACACGTCGAGCGCATCCTGCGCCGACAGCGTGCCACCCTGGCCTAACGGCATGTTGTGCTTGACGAAGGCCGCAGCCGTGTACATCCGCGCCATGCCCGCGCCGATATTGAACGAGTCCTTGCCCCAGACCGGCGGGAACACGTAGCCGCCCTGAGGGTTCTTCATGCCCTGGCCATCGGCGCCGTGGCACGACGCGCATTGCGCCGCGTAGACGGCCTTGCCGTGCTCGCGGTTCGGCACGAGCGCGGTGTCGATCTTCTCGAAGCCTCGGCCGGTGACGTTGGTGCCGACCGGTACGCCGGTGGAGAGCCACTTCATATAGGCCATGATCGCGTTCATCTCGGCGGAATCGAACGCCAGCGGCTTGCCGTTCATCGAACGCTGGAAGCAGTCGTTGACGCGCTCCTGCAGCGAGATCAGCTTGCCGCTGCGCGAGCGGTATTCCGGGAACGCGCCCGACAGCCCCACCCAAGGCGAGGCATAGGCCGTCGTGCCGCCGCTCAGGTGGCAGTTCGTGCAGTTCAGCCCGTTGCCGACGTTCTTTGGCAACTGCTTGTGGGTATCGGTGAGCAACTGCTTGCCACGGCGGACAGCATCGCCGATCGGCCCAGTTGGAATCGACGCCTCGTCGGGAACGACCAGGGGCACGGTCTTCTCCGCGTGCGATACGAACGGCGCGCATGCCGCCATGGCGACAAACGCCAGAACACCCAGTTTTGTCCGGTTCACTTTGTTCTCCTAGGTTTATATGTGAACGATTTATTGGCTTGCCTACCCTCAGACTGCAAGCACGACCTTGACCACCATGCCGATGGCGATCAGTCCGGCGACCACAGCAAAGCCCTGCTGCAGCCGCTGACCACTCAGGCGGCTGGCGAAGAGCCTGCCGACGAGCATCCCGAGCATCGCGCCCGCCGCGAACGGCGCGGCGACATGCCAGTTCATATTGCCGGCCAGCGCGGTGGACACCACGCCCGAAGCGGACACCAGCGTGATCACGGCCAGCGACGTGGCCACGATCGTCTTGACCGGCGCATTGGTCGCACGGCGCAGCGCGGGAACGATCACGAAACCGCCACCTACGCCCAGCAGACCGGAGAGAAAGCCCGCGCCGATACCCGACGCCGCCAGCGCGCGCGTGCAAGACGCCGTCCAGACGAAGCGACCTGTCGCGTCATCGAGTTGGCAGGGTGGTAGCGGTCCCTGCGGCAGCATGGCGGTTGAGGCCGCAGTGGCCGCCGCGGCCGCCGAGGCCACTGGTTGCGGCGCGCGGCTCTGCCTGAACATGCGCACGGCCACCCAGCCCAGCACGATCGCGAACAACACGGTCAGCGGGCCGTTCGGCACCCGGTGCGCGAGCCATAGCCCGACGGGCGAGGCCAGCACGCCGCTTGCCGCCATCATGGCGGCAGCCCGATAGCGCACGATACCCGCGCGGAGCCCGATTAACGCGCCAACCGCAGCCGACACGCCAACCGCCAGCAGCGCGATCGGGCCGGCTTCAGCCATGCGTAGATGCAGGCCGAATACCAGCAGTGGCACGGCAAGAATGGCGCCGCCAGCGCCGGTCAGCGCCAGGATCAGGCCCACGATGGCGCCCAGAGAGGCGCCCACGGCATAGATCGATTCCATCAGGACAAACGCTGGGGGGGCGAGCGTAAGAATTTTTGTAAGGCGCCAATCATTACAAATTCCGTGCCACCTACGCGCACGGCCGGGAACCCCCATGGAACAAGGGCTCGGCGCGGAATGCGCAGACTGCGAAAGCGGCATCGGCGCTGCCAGCGCGCGACAGTGCTGCCATGATGGCAGCACGTGGCAGCCGATTGGCAGTGGGGGGAACCCCGAACGACACCTATTCGATGCCCAGCGCCTTGAGCCGGCGATAGAGGGTGCGTTCGCTCATGCCGAGCGATTGGGCAAGCGCGCGGCGCGTGCCCGTGAAGTGGCTTGCGTGGAAACGCAGCGCCTCATCGTCATCCTGCCGTGGCGCCTGCGTGCGATACGCGGACGGCGGCACGAAGCGGACCGAAGACACACGGGCCTCGCCCATTCCCGGCGGCAGATCCTTCACGCGGATCACACCGTCGTCGGCATAGAGACGGGCGCGCTCCAGCACGTTGCGCAGTTCGCGAATATTGCCCGGCCAGTGGTGAGCGCGCATGCGCGCGAGCGCCTCAGAACTCAGCCGCAGCGGGTCCTTGGTCCGATTGCCGCGCGCCAGAATCGACTCGGCCAGCAGCGCGATATCGTCCAGGCGGTCTCGCAGCGACGGCAGATGGATCGGGAATGCCGCGATCCGGAAGTACAGATCCTGGCGAAACAGCCCCTGCGCCACCATCTGATCGAGCGGCTTGTGCGTGGCGGCAACCAACCGGAAGTTCGACTGCAGCGTCTCGACGCCACCCACGCGCCGGTAAGTACCCGACTCGATCAGGCGCAGCAGCTTGACCTGCATGGCCAGCGGCACATCGCCCATTTCGTCGAGGAATAGCGTGCCGCCCTCGGCCGTCTCGACCAGCCCCGGCTTACGCGCCTGCGCGCCGGTGAACGCGCCCTTCTCGTAGCCGAACAGCTCACTCTCGAACAGGGTCTCCGTCAGGCCCGAGCAATCGACCACGACGAACGGCCCGCTGGCGCGGTCGCTGGCCTCGTGCACGGCGCGCGCGAACATCTCCTTGCCAGTGCCCGATTCACCGAGCAGCAGCACCGGTAACGACGACGGTGCTACGCGCTGCACGGCCTCCAGCGCGTGATTGAAGGCCTCCGAGCGTCCCACCAGCCCTTCCGCGCTCGGCCGCGCCGATGCGCTTCGCACGGTGTTCAGGCGCTCGACGTAAGCCACCACCTGGTGGTTGTCGTCGAGGATCGGGCGCAGTTCCACGTTCACATGCTCGGGGCCACGCGGGGTGTGATGGATGTGAAGGACGCGATCCGGCCCACGGGTCTCGAACGCCTTGCGCATCGGACAGTGTTCGCCGGCCTGATCGCACGGCACATCATAGCCGTGCGAGACGCGGTAGCAGGGCTGGCCCAGATAGGGGCGTTCCACCGCGCCAAACTGGCGGCGGTAGGCCGTATTGGCAGCGAGGATGCGGTAGTCGGTATCCAGCACGATCGTCGGCTGGCTTTCCTGTTCCAGGTAGGACAACAGTCCCTGGAGTGTGGTGGGGCGATCCATAGGGGCGGGGGGCGGGGCGGGTAAAACAAGGGCGCCATTCTGCCAAGTTCTGCCAACACTGCCAAGTTGGCAGTGACCCGAGGTGCCTGACAGTCCACGCTTCGCACGCGCTGGAAGCGAAATCCCTTGGAAATCATCGCCTTGTGGCGCACAGGCAGCATGGCACGGGTTTTGAGTCATTGCCCCGATCAAAAAACGGAAACGCCGACACATATGACAACACAGATGGTCATCGAAGCCTTCTTCGACCCCGATACGTGGACCCTGAGCTACCTCGTGCTCGACCGTGAGAGCCAGCAGTGCGCGATGATCGACAGCGTGCTCCACTACGACCCGAAATCCGGCCGTACCGGAACCGCCAGCGCAGACCGCATGATCGACCGCGTGCAGACGCTCGGCGCCAGCGTGCAGTGGATTCTGGAAACCCACGTACATGCCGACCATCTGTCCGCCGCGCCCTACCTCAAGGCCAGGCTCGGCGGCCAGATCGCCATCGGCAGCCATATCACCACGGTGCAGAAGGTATTCGGCACGCTGTTCAACAGCGGCCCGGAGTTCGCGCATGACGGCAGTCAGTTCGACCGCCTGCTGCAGGACGGCGACACGCTCTCGATCGGCAGCCTGCAGGTGCGCGCGATGCACACCCCCGGCCACACACCGGCCTGCATGACGTACGTGATCAGCAACGGCAAGGACACCGCCGCATTCGTTGGCGACACGCTGTTCATGCCCGACTACGGCACCGCCCGCTGCGATTTCCCCGGCGGCGATGCGCGCACGCTCTACCGCTCCATCAACAAGGTGCTGAGCCTGCCCGCCGATACGCGCCTGTACATGTGCCACGACTACCAGCCCGGCGGACGCGAGCTGCTGTTCATGTCCACGGTGGCGGAAGAGCGCGCCAGCAACATCCATGTGCGCGATGGCGTGAGCGAGGACGAGTTCGTCGCGATGCGCCAGGCCCGCGACGCCACGCTGTCCATGCCCACGCTGATCCTGCCATCGGTGCAGGTCAATATGCGCGCCGGAGAAATGCCGCCGCCGGAAGCCAACGGCACGCGCTATCTGAAGATCCCGATCAACGCGCTTTGAGTCTTCGCCCCAGATTCGACAAGGAAAAAACATGCAATCGCGCCCCCTGCCCCTCGACCCCCAAACACCCCTCGCACAGGCCGATGCCGGCCACGCCGTCGTCATCATCGGCGGCGGCGCCGCGGGCATTGCCGTGGCATCCAGCCTGCTGGCACGCAAGCCCGGCCTCGACATCGCCATCATCGACCCGGCCGACATCCACTATTACCAGCCGGGCTGGACACTGGTGGGCGGCGGCGTGTTCGAACCCGCGCATACCGCGCGCACGATGGCATCGGTCCTGCCGCGCGGTGTGTCGTGGATCAAGGCCACTGTCACGGGATTCGAACCGGAAGCCAATGCGGTGATGCTGGAAGGCAACCGCGTGGTCAAGTACGAGCATCTGGTGGTTTGCCCCGGCCTGAAGCTGGACTGGGATGCCATCGAAGGCCTGCCGCAGGCGCTCGGCCGCAACGGCGTCACGTCCAACTATCGCTATGACCTGGCGCCATATACCTGGAAGCTCGTGCAGGAACTCGTGCGCAAGCAAGGCGGCAAGGCACTGTTCTCTCAACCCCCGATGCCGATCAAGTGCGCGGGCGCGCCGCAAAAGGCCATGTACCTCTCGGCCGATGCGTGGCGCCGTGCCGGCGTGCTCGATCGCGTGGACATCCAGTTCTGCAACGCGGGCAATGTGCTGTTCGGCGTGGCGGACTACGTGCCCGCGCTGATGGAGTATGTCGAACGCTATGCCATCGACCTGAACTTCGGCGAAACGCTGGTCGCCGTCGACGGCCCGGCACGTTGCGCCACATTCCGCCGCGCCAACGCCGATGGCACGACGGCACTGGTAACACGCGAGTTCGACATGCTGCATGCCGTACCGCCGCAGAAGGCGCCTGACTTCATCCGTTCGAGCCCACTGGCCGACGCCGCCGGCTGGATCGATGTGGACCCCGCCACGCTGCGCCATACGCGCTTCGGCAATATCTTCGGTCTCGGCGACGCCGGCAACACGACCAATGCGAAGACGGCCGCCGCCGCCCGCAAGCAGGCGCCAGTGGTAGCGCACAACGTGCTGGCCGAGCGCGGCTCGGCACGGGGTGAAGCGCGCTATGACGGCTATGGTTCGTGCCCGCTCACCGTCGAACGCGGCAAGATCGTGCTGGCCGAGTTCACGTACGGCGGCAAGGTCGCGCCGACATTCCCGAGCTGGTTCATCGAAGGCAAGCGCCCCTCGCGCATGGCATGGTGGCTCAAGGAGCGCATCCTGCCGCCGCTTTACTGGCGCGGGATGCTCAAGGGCCGCGAATGGCTCGCGAATCCCGAACTTCAGGGCCGCTAAGCCAGGCGCGGCCTTCCTGTAGTAAAAAGGCGGGATCGTGCGCGTCCGCGCACGCCATCGACCGATGCCATGGCAACGCGCGCTCCCGCCAGCACCCTGCGACAGATCCCGTCCGGCATCTGGATGCTTGGATGCGTCAGCCTGTTGATGGACATCTCCTCGGAGATCATCCACAGCCTGCTGCCCGTCTTCATGGTCACCACGCTCGGCGCTAGCGCGCTGGCCGTGGGGCTGATCGAAGGCGCGGCCGAAGCCACCGCCCTGATCGTCAAGGTCTTCTCGGGCGTCCTCAGTGATTATCTCGGCAAGCGCAAGGCGCTGGCCGTGCTCGGCTATGGGCTCGGCGCGCTGTCCAAGCCGCTCTTCGCGGTGGCACCTGGCGTCGGCACGATACTGGCGGCACGCCTGTCCGACCGCATCGGCAAGGGCATTCGCGGCGCGCCCCGCGATGCGCTGGTGGCCGATATCGCGCCCGCCCATCTGCGCGGCGCGGCGTTCGGGCTGCGGCAGGCACTCGACACGGTTGGCGCATTCCTGGGCCCGCTGATCGCCATCGGGCTGATGATGCTCTGGGCGAACGACTTCCGCGCCATCTTCTGGGTGGCGGTGGTGCCCGGCGTGCTGTCCGTTGCCTTGCTCGCATTCGGCGTGAAGGAACCGCAAACCCACACCGGAGACAAGCGTGTGAATCCGATCCGGCGCGCCAACCTGGCGCGGCTCGGTCCGGCGTACTGGGGCGTGGTTGCCGTGGGCACGGCCTTCGCGCTGGCCCGATTCAGCGAGGCATTCCTGATCCTGCGCGTCCAGCAGGAAGGGCTACCGCTGTTTATGGCGCCGCTGGTGCTGGTAACGATGAACGCGGTGTTCGCCGTCACGGCCTATCCGTTCGGCAAGCTCGCGGACAACTGCAGCCATGACAAGCTCCTGGTGGCTGGCCTGGCCGTGCTGATCGTCGCGGATACGGTGCTCGCAGTCGGCTCTCACTGGAGCATCGCACTGGTCGGGGTCGCGCTGTGGGGCCTGCATATGGGCATGACCCAGGGATTGCTGGCCACGATGGTCGCCGATGCCGCGCCAGCGGATCTGCGTGGCACTGCATTCGGCGTTTTCAATCTGGCCAGCGGGCTGGCGTTGCTGGCAGCCAGTGTCATGGCCGGCTGGCTGTGGGACCGGCACGGTGCGGCCGCCACCTTCCACGCGGGCGCGGGCTTCTGCGTGCTGACCATCGCACTGCTGATCCACCGGCTTCGCAACCGCCCCGCCTCCGGCGCGGCCACCCGCTGAGGTTCGCTGAGATTCGCCGAGGTTTGCTGAGCGCCTTGCGAAGACAACCTTCCTGTTCGTGTTGCACAACTTACGGATTGTCACGACTCCGGCGTCAACGGCGACCGCTTGCGTGCCGTTTTTTCCGGTAAGCACGACGCATTGTCGGGCTAACAATCTCCCAGGAGTTGACATCATGAAGAAGCTGTTCGCTGCTCTCGCATCCGTCGCTTTCGTCGGTACCGTTTTCGCGCAGACCGGCGCACCGGCTGCCGCCTCGGCCACCCCGTCGAAGTCGGAACCGGCGCAGGCTCAGGCCAGCGCCCACAAGGACAAGGCCGACGTTCATACCGGCGCGCACAAGTCCACCGCCAAGGGCACGCATCACAAGGCCAAGGCCACGACCGACATGGCGAAGTCCACTGACACCACCGGCGCGACGGCCGGCGCTGCCAAGACCGCTGCTCCGGACAACTCCAAGAAGCAGTAAGCCCCGGCGTCGCGTTATCGGGGGGTTCACCGCCACGGTCAAGGCGAATGCCGTGGCGGCGACGCTCGAACCACGGGCTCTTGCGGAGAGCGCAAGCGAGAGGAAGGTCTCCGCGCTTGCCTCTCCGCCTTGTCATCCGATCATCCGATCATCTGTGCGACCATGACGGCATGTCTCCACGACTTGGAAGCCATTTCAAAATGAAGCGAAGCGGTTCTGGCTAGACGCGGGGCCGCAGACAGTACAAGTCGTACGGCAAGGCCCCGCAACGACGCCAGAATCATTTTGAAATGACTTCTTAGCCCCGGGATCAGCATGCTCACCGTACACGCCATCCATCTGCTGCACGAAGCCGCCTTCGGTACGCTTGCCACGCAATCGTCCGTCCTGGCCGGCTATCCCTACGCCACCGTGGTGCCCTATGTCACGGACCACGCGCATCAACCGGTCATCTGCATCAGCGCCCTGGCCGAACACACGAAGAACCTGCTCGCGGATACACGGATGAGCCTGTCTGTGCTGCAGCCGGAAGCCACGGATGTGCAGGCCGCCAGCCGACTGACGATCGTCGGAGACGCGGAACGCTTCGAGCCAGACACTGCCCTGCGCGACCGCTACCTGCGCTATGAGCCCGGCGCCGAACGTCTGCTGGCGCTCGATTTCGCGTTCTTCCGGCTGAAGCCGGTCAAGGTACGGTTCATCGTCGGCGTCGGCAGGATGGGTTGGGTGGAACAAGCCGATCTGGACGCTGTGCCCACGCTCCCCGCGCAAGAAGAAGCCGATCTCGTGAGCAGAATGTCCCGCCTGGTTCCCGAGAGCGTGCGCGTGCTCGGCATCGATCCGCTCGGCGTCGACGTCGAGATCAATGGACGCCGCCACCGACATCGTCTTGCCGGCACAACGCCGATCGATGAAGCCATCCAGGCCGCCACTCACGCGATCACGGCGATCACGGCGGCGCGGCAATGATGGCTTGGCCGGCCGGCACTGCCCACGCAAACGTGCTGACGCGATGACGCGCGATATGCAGCAGCACGCACCCGCCCGTCGCTGGCTTGGACTTTTCGCGTGAGGTGCCCTATCACATACCAGTGATGGGGACCGAAGCGCCCATCGTGCGGAGCAGCATTCCCCGCGCGGCGCACCCGACCTTACCCTTTGGGGAAATTGCAGGCATCCGGATCTCATCCCATAGTCGTGCAGGTACGCTGACAACTACTGCGGCCAGACCATGATCCACCATTGGATGCAACGCTTGGCGCCCACCATCGGCGCCGCCCTGCTCGCCGGCATGGCCCTCGTGGCAACCGGCGTCATGGCCCAGGAAAAGCCCGCCCCCGCTCCCGCGCCGTTCAAGGCCGAGGAGATCGAGGCACTGGTCGCACCGATCGCGCTCTATCCCGATACCGTGCTGTCGCAGGTGCTGATGGCGTCGACCTATCCGCTGGAGATCGTCTTTGCCGCCCGCTGGGTGAAATCGCACCCTGGCGAGAAAGGCGATGCCGCGGTCAAAGCTGTGCAGAACGAGTCGTGGGACGTCAGCGTGAAGTCGCTGGTGGCATTCCCGCAGATCCTCGAACCTATGTACGACAAGCTCGACTGGACCCAGAAGCTCGGTGACGCATTCCTGGCCCAGGAGAGGGATGTGCTCGCAGCGGTACAGCGGCTGCGCGCGCGTGCCCGCGATGCCGGCAACCTGCAATCGAATGAGCAGCAACGCGTGATCGTCGAGCCGGCGACCACGTCGGGCGCGGTGTCGCAGACCATCGTGCGGATCGAGCCGGCCAACCCGGAGGTGATCTACGTGCCCGCCTACGACCCGGCGGTGGTCTATGGCGGCTGGGCCTATCCCGCCTACCCCTATTACTACTGGCCACCCTACCCGGCGTACTACCCGGGCTACGCGTTTGGCAGCGGCCTGGCATTCGGGTTCGGCCTCGCCGCCGCGGCAGCCATCTTTGGTGACTGCAACTGGGGCGGGGGCGACGTCCACGTCGACCACCACAAGGCCACCAATATCGACCGCAATTTCGATCGCAATGGTCGACAAGGTGGCCAGGGCAGCAGTCGATGGGAGCACAGCGTCGATCATCGCAAGGGCGTTGCCTATCGCGACAACGCTACGCGCGAACGTTTCGGCCGCGAGCAGGCTGGCGCCGCCGACCGGCGCGCCAACTATCGTGGCCGCGATCCGGGCGCCGGCAATCGCGCCGGGGTTTCCGACCGCATGGCCGGCGGCAACCCATCAGCCTCGGACCGCATGAACGGGGGCAACCGCGCGGGCACGTCCGACCGCCCCGCGACGGCGGATCGCGCGGCGGCCGGCAACCGGGCCGGCGCCTCCGACCGCGCACAGGCCGCCGACCGCTACAGCGCGGGATTCGGCGGGCGGGACAACGGCTTCCAGGGCGTCGGCAACGGCGCCGGCACGCAGAACAACACCAATCGCGGCAGTTCCAGCATGCAGTCATCGGGCTTTAATCGCGGCGGTGGCGGATATTCGGGCGGCGCGCGTGGCGGTGGCGGCGGTTTCGGTGGCGGCCGCGGCGGCGGTGGACGTCGATAAGCGGAGGCAACCATGACACTGACGACGCCAATCCGCGCAACACTTCGCCGCACCCTGTGCACGCTGCTGCTGGGTGCAGCCGCGAGCCTGACACCCGCGGCGCACGCCAACGAGGTCTTCGCCACGCCCGAGGCCGCGATGACCGCTTTCGGCAACGCCGTCATCAACGACGACGAGCCGACGCTGCAGAAACTGTTCGGCGGCAAGTTCCGCGACATCATTCCGCCGGTGGGCGCCGAGGTCCGCAGCAAGTTCCTGACAGCCTGGGGCAAGTCCCACGCTGTCGATCAGAAAGAGAATCGCGCCTATATCGACGTGGGAGACGACGGCTGGACCTTCCCCATTCCACTGGTGAAGGGCAGCAAGGGCTGGCAGTTCGACACGCTGGCCGGCGTGGAGGAAATGCGGGTGCGCAGGGTGGGCCGCAACGAGCTGGCCGTCATCCAGACCATGCTGGCGATCACCGACGCACAGGCCGAATACGCGCTGACGCTGCACGATGGCAGCAAGACGCTGGTGTACGCATCGAAGCTGTCGAGCACGCCCGGCAAGCAGGATGGCCTCTACTGGGCCTCCGCGCCAGGCGAGCCACAGAGCCCGCTAGGCGCTGCGTTTCGCGGCGCGGGAACAAGCCATGCCAGCAAGGATGGCTATTACGGATATCACTACAAGCTGCTCGACGCGCAAGGCCCCAACGCCCCGGGCGGGGCCTACAGCTATGTGGTCAACGGCAATCTCTTCGGCGGCTTTGCCGTGCTGGCATGGCCGGCGCGCTATCAGGACACCGGCGTCATGAGCTTCATGGTCAGCCACGACGGCCAAGTCTACGAGCGAGACCTTGGCGCCGACAGCGCGGTCAAGGCCAAGGAGATCCGGAACTTCGATCCGGGTGCGGGATGGAGAAAGGTGGCGCCGTAGCAGGGTCGTAGGTCGTAGGGTCGCAGCGTCACCTTCCGCTTCTCCGAATCACTCCTTCGGAATACCCGCGATTTCCGCGGCCTTCGTCCAGCGCTGGATTTCGTCGAGTTGGTATTTCCGCAGCACCTCCGACCCACCCGCGAAGATCTGGCCGCTGGTGCGGCCCACGAACTCCGCCGCTTCCTTGCTGCTAATGATCTCGACCGTGGCGTCGCTGAGTTTCTTGACGATCGCGGGCGGCGTCTTCGCCGGCGCGAACAGCGCCACCCAGTTCACCATGTAGTAGTCCTTGTAGCCGAGTTCCTGCAGCGTCGGCACATTGGGCTCCAACGGCAGTCGCTTGTCGCCGCCCACGGCGATGATGCGTGTCTTGCCGGCCTGCGACAGCGCGGAAGCGGCAAGGTAATCCGACATCGCGAAGTCCACCTGGCCACCGGCGAGATCTGCGACAGCCGGGGCAGCGCCCTTGTACGGGATGGCCACGGCAGTGATACCGGCCTGCTTCATGAACAGCTCGGTGGCAATCTGGTACGACGCGGAACCCGAGCCGTAGCTGAGCTTGCCGGGCTTCACCTTGGCAGCGGCCACCAGATCGGCAACGGTCTTGTAGGGCGAATCGGCGCGCACCGACAGGATCATCGCCCCGTAGTAAAGCCGCGCCACGGGCGCGAAATCGCGTACCGGGTCATAGGGCAGCGTCTTGAACTGGACCACGTTGGTCGCCATCGGCGAATTGCTCGCCACGAACAACGTGTAGCCATCCGGGTCCGCCTTCGCCACCGTCTGCGCGGCGATGAAGCTGTTGGCACCCGGACGATTTTCCACCACGAAAGGCTGGCCAAAGCGCGCCTCGAGTTTCTGGGCCAGGAACCGCGCGCTGCTGTCCGAGCCCGTGCCAGGCGGGAACGACACCACGATCTTGACGGGCTTTCTGGGGTAATTGTTCGCGTTGGCGTGCGCCAGCCCGGAGACCCCGAGCGTGGCAATCAGACAGGCGAGAAGCAAACGCCGCATATCTACAGTCTCCTTCTTCGGGGTGATACGTGCCACCCGCTTTCATCATGAAAGAAGAAGCGTAAGGGAAGCGTGCTGCATGTCGCAATGCACATGGAGGCATATTCGTTATGCGCACGTCGGCATGGCACACCGTCACGCTGCACTGCCGCATGCGCGGTGAATTTCCGTTATCTCACGGCTGCGATAGGCGCGTCTGGAAGGCCACTGCTAACCTCGGCTCACTCTCAAAAATCGCAAGGAGACAGAGTTGGAGATAGCCAGCAAGGTCGTGATACGGCCAGCCGATCCCGACGACGCCCTGACGCCGCTGCGTCAGGAAGTCCGCGCATTCCTGGCGGAGACCCTCGGCAACCGGCCACCCCAACTGCGCGCCAAGAGCTGGTCTGGCTACGATCCCGAATTCAGCCGCGCGCTGGGTGCGCGTGGCTGGATCGGCATGACCTGGCCCAAGGCTTACGGCGGCAGTGAACGCTCGATGCTCGAGCGCTACGTGGTGCTCGAGGAACTGCTCGCGGCGGGCGCGCCAGTTGGCGGCCACTGGGTTGCCGAGCGCCAGAGCGGCCCGCTGCTGATGCGTTACGCGGACAAGAGCGTGGCGGCGGACATCGTGCCGCGCATCACGCGCGGAGAAGTGCGCTTCTGCATTGGCATGAGCGAGCCGGACTCCGGTTCCGACCTGGCGTCGATCCGCACACGTGGCGATCGCGTGGATGGCGGATGGGTCATCAACGGCACCAAGCTCTGGACCTCCAACGCGCATCATTCGCAATACATGATCGCGCTGGTGCGCACCGACCGTGGCGCGGACGACAAGCACAAGGGTCTGTCGCAGTTCCTGGTCGACATGACGTCGAGCGGCCTGCAGGTGCGCCCGATCAAGAACCTGGCGGGTCACGAGGGCTTCAACGAGGTCGTGTTCGACAACGTCTTCGTGCCGGACCGGATGCTGATCGGCACCGAGGGCGATGGCTGGGCCCAGGTCACCGCGGAACTCACGTTCGAGCGCAGCGGCCCCGAACGCTATCTGAGCAGCTACGCGCTGCTGGCCGAGATGGTGGATGCGGCAGACGCGACCGACTCGCGCCAGGCGGTGGAAATCGGCTACCTCGTCGCGGAGCTGAGCAATCTGCGCCAGATGTCTCGCGGTATCGCGGCCATGCTCAATCGTGGCGAGAATCCGCAACTGGCCGCTGCCAACGTCAAGGACATGGGCGCGCTGTTCGAACAGCGCATCCCTGAGGTGGCCCACGCGCTGTTCGGCAATGAACTGCGCCGCACCGGCTCCCCGTTCGTCGCGACGCAAGCCTACCTGACCCAGAGTGTGCCCTCGTTCTCCCTGCGGGGCGGCACGCGTGAAATTCTGCGGGGAATCATTGCGCGAGGACTGGGAATCCGATGAACGAACTCGAACAAATGCTGACCGACAGCGCGGAGCGCCTGTTCGGCAACGAGGTCACGCTCGAACAGTCCGAAGCGATGGAGCGCGGCGAGTTTCCGCAATCACTCTGGAATGCGGTGGACAAGAGCGGTCTGGTGCACGTGCTTGCCAGCGAGGAAGCCGGTGGCGCCAACGCGAGCTGGACGGAAGCCCTGCCGGTGATGCTGGCCGCTGGCCGCACGGTCACCCCGCTGCCGTTCGTCGATGCCGCCACCGCCACGTGGCTGCTGAGCCGTCTTGGCATCGAAGCGCCGCAGGGCCTGCTGGCCCTTGCCGATCTGTCAGCGGCCCCGACCGCGAGCCAGGATGGCGACACCTGGCGGCTGAGCGCGGAAGTGGAAGTCCCCTGGGGCCGACACGCGCAACACGTGCTGGTGCGCGCCGCCAACGCCTGGCTGTTGCTGCCGACCGAGCACGCTTCGGTACGCGAGGATGCCAACATCGCTGGCGAACCGCGTGACAGGCTCACGTTCGTCGACGCCGTGGCAACAGCCGCGTCGACGCGGCAGCCGCTGGAGGGATGCGACGATCCGGCCGCGCTCGGCGCATTGATGCGCGCCATCCAGATCACCGGCGTGCTCGAACGCGTGCTGAATCAGACCGTGCAATACGCCACCGAACGCATCCAGTTTGGCCGGCCCATCGGCAAGTTCCAGGCGATCCAGCAACAGCTTGCAGTGCTCGCCAACGAAGTGGTCGCCTCGCGCATGGCCGTGGCCAGCGCCTGCGCGGCGTTGTCGGGCAAGGACTGGGCACAGCAGGCCATGATCGCCAAGATCATCTGTGGTCTGGCCGCCGGCCGCGCACCCGCGATCGCGCACCAGGTGCATGGCGCCATCGGCTTCACGCGCGAGCACTCGCTGCACTACGCCACGCGGCGCCTGTGGTCCTGGCGCGCCGAGTACGGCAGCGAGGCGCAATGGGCCGCGAAGCTCGGCAAGATGGCAATCGAACACGGCGGCGACACGCTGTGGGAAAGACTGACGGAGGCCGCATGAATACACGTCGAGCCCTTCTCGCGATGATTGGCCTGCTGACGCTGTCGGCGTCAGTCCATGCGGAAACGGCCAAGGAATTCCCATCGCGGCCGATTCGCGTGATCGTGCCATTCACGTCTGGCAGTGGCTCCGATACGTCGGCACGCTACTACGGCGAACAGATGGGTCGCGCGCTGGGGCAGCCCGTGGTCGTCGAGAACCGGCCCGGCGCTAACGGCCTGATCGGCATCCAGGCGCTCAAGAACGCGCCGGCGGATGGCTACACGGTGCTGCTGGCCAGCAACTCGCCGATGTCGGTCAATCCGATCGTGATGAAGAACCTGCCCTATGACCCGCTGAAGGATCTCAAGCCGGTGTCAGGACTGAGCCGGAACATGAACGTGTTCCTGGTGCCGGAGAAGTCGCCGATCAAGACCGTGGCCGACCTGGTTGCCCACGCGAAAGACCGTGGCAAGCCGCTGGCAGTCGGCACGTATTCGGCGGGTTACCAGTTGGCGGCGGCATGGTTCGCCAACCTCGCCGGCCTCCAGTTCGTCAACGTGCCGTACAAGGGGCAGGCCCAGATCATGACCGATGTCATCGGCGGGCAGCTCGACATGGCCGTGGTCGATCTGGGTGGCGCCATCACGCTACTCAAGGAAGGCAAGATCCGCGCGGTGGCCGTCACCGGCGAGACACGGCATCGCGACTTCCCGAACGTGCCGACGATCAAGGAAAGCGGCTACCCGGACTACGCCCAGTACAGCTGGGTGTCGTTCTACGTCCGCGCGGGAACGCCCGACGACATCACTGACAAGCTGGCCACCGCCGTGCAAACGGCCCTCAAGTCACCGGAGTCCGACGCATTCCTGGCCACCAAGGGCGGCGATCCCATGCCTTACCCGCCGAAGGAAATGCGCCAGTTCCAGGAACGCGAGATGGCCCGGTTCCGCAAGGTTGCCGCGGCAGCCGGCATCAAGCCCGAGTGATTGGCGAGCGGATGCGTAAATGATGCGTGAGCGATGCGTGAACCTGACGACTGCCTAGGTGGCCACGTGACGCGCGGCGGATGCCAGCAGCGACCGCAGCACCGTGACGAACGGGTGCGAGTGGACGTTGTTGTGCCAGCACAGATGAATCGGCACGGCCATGCCTTCGTCCTCCATCGGCGAGAAGCGCATGCCGGGATGCCGGCACAGCGGCCTGGCGAGGTAGTCCGGAATCATCGCGTAGATCTCGGTGTCGTGAATCGCGTCGGCTACGGCCAGGTAGCTGGTCAGTGTGCCGACGATCCGCCGATGCAGGCCATGCGATTGGAAGTAGCGGTCGAGCAGCCGCGTGATCAGGCCGAACTGCGAGATGTCGAGACAGTCGAGCGATGCCAGTTCGCGCGCCGAGGTGATCGCGCCGATATGCGGGTTGGATCTGGCCGACAGGCAGCCGAAACGCGTCGTCAGCAGCAGCTCGGAGCGCAGCGATTCCATATCCACGGGATAGAACGCCACCATCAGGTCGATCGCCCCGCTGGTCATCGCGGAAATGCCGCCCTGCTGTGGCACGGGCTGCATCCGGACCCGCGCGCGCGGCGCCACCTGGCGCAGGCTGGCCAGGAACGCCGGGGCAATCAACGCCTGCAGGGAATCGTTGATACCGATCACGTACGTGCCGGTCTCCATCGCCGGGTTGTAGTCGCTGCCCTGCTGGTAGACGCCTTCGATGGCACGCAACACGTCATCGAGCACGCGGCGGATGTCCTGGGCGCGGCGCGTCGGCAGCATCTTGTGGGCGCTCTTGATCAGCAGTGGATCGCCGAGATCGTCGCGCAGCCGGTCGAGCATCCGGCTCATCGAGGGCTGGGTGCTGTCCAGCCGCCTGGCGGCCTCGCTGACGCTGTTGCTCTCGAGCATGGCGGCCAGCACCACCAGCAGGTTCAGATCCTTCTTGCGCAGTTCGGCAAGCGCCGGTCGTCTGCTGTCGCGGCCTTCCGGCGTCTCCGTGCCGTCCGAGCCTGGGGTGTCGCTGAAACGAGATTCGTTCATCGCTATTGCGCTTCAAATTCATATTGAATAAGGCATAACGCAGTATGCAGCATTTCAACCCCGCCCGGCGGGGAAACCTATCCACAGAACCGAGCCCATCGACATGACGCCCCCTAACGCTTCGTCTACCGCTTCCTCTACCGTCTCCTCTACCAACGGCCAGGATTCCCTTCAGGTCACGCGCGACGGACATGTCGTCCAGGTCCTGATTCGCAGGCCGCCCCATAACCACCTCGACCCGGCATTCGTCGGCCTGCTGGCGGACACGCTCGAACAACTCGATGGCGACGACGAATGCCGCGCCATCGTGCTGGCGGCCGAAGGCAAGTCCTTCTGCGCCGGCGCGGACTTCTCCGGCCAGCAAGCATCGTCATCGGTCAGCCGCGACCCGAGCCCGTTCTACAAGCAGGCCATGCGGCTCTTCCGCACGCGCAAGCCGATCGTCGCCGCAGTACACGGCGCGGCCGTGGGCGCCGGCGTAGGGTTGTCGCTCGTGGCGGACTTCCGCGTCACCTGCCCCGAGGCGCGGTTCAGCGTCAACTTCAACCGGCTGGGTTTTCATGCCGGCTTCGGCCTGAGCCTGACCCTGCCCCGCCTGATCGGGGTCCAGCAGGCATCGCTGCTGCTATACACGGGGCGTCGCATTGACGGCGAGACCGCCGTGCGCATCGGACTGGCTGACGAACTCGTACCGGCCGACCAGGTTCTGGCCCGCGCCCATGCGCTGGCCACCGAGATCGCAATCTCGGCCCCGCTCGCCGTGGAAAGCACGCGCGCCGCGCTGCGCGAGGGGCTGGCGGATGCGATCTACGCCGCCAACCAGAAGGAGCTGGCTATCCAGCTCACGCAATTCCCGACCGAGGATTTTCGCGAAGGCGTGGCAGCCATGGCCGAACGCCGTCCGCCGAACTTCCGTCGTCGCTGATACTCAATGGAGCGAATCTACGTGACCGTTTCAACCAAAGCAGATGTCGGACCACTGTCCGGCGTGCGCGTGCTCGATCTGTCCGCCGTGGTGCTGGGCCCGATGGGCACCCAGGTGCTGGCCGACATGGGTGCGGACGTCATCAAGATCGAATCGCCCGAAGGCGACCTGATGCGCGCCAACGGCGTGGTCGAGGTGCCGGGCATGAGCTCGATCTTCCTGGCGCTGAACCGCAACAAGCGTTCGGTCGTGCTGGACCTGAAGACCGAGGCCGGCCGCGCCGCATTGCGCCGCCTGATTCCAACCGTCGACGTGTTGGTGCATAACATGCGCGTCTCGGCGATCGAGCGGCTGGGTTTCGGCTATGACGCCGTGCGTGCGCTGAATCCCGAGATCGTCTACTGCGCCGCCACCGGCTTCGGCCAGGATGGCCCGGATCGCGAGAAGCCCGCGTTCGACGACATCATCCAGGCCGCCTGCGGATTCGTCGGCGCCGCGTCGATCAACGCCGACGAGCCCGACTATCTGCCGAGCCTGATCGCCGACAAGACCACAGGTCTGGCTGTGGCCAACGCGGTGCTGGGCGCGCTGTTCCATCGCGAGCGGCATGGCCGCGGCCAGTACGTCGAGGTGCCGATGCTGGAAACGATGGCCGCGTTCGTGCTCACCGAGCATATGGGTGGCCTGACCTATCCGGGCTCCAAGGCCAAGGCTGGCTACGCACGCCTGCTCGAAGGCGGCCGCAAGCCCGTGCGCACCAAGGATGGGTGGATGAGCCTGCTGCCATACACGGACAAGCACTGGAAGGCCTTCTTCCACGAGGTGGACCGCGACGATCTGGGCGAACGCTACAACATCGCCAGCCGCGCCGACCGCAATGCGCACATCAAGGCGTTGTACAGCCACCTGCGGGAGCTGGCGCCGCTTCGCACAACGGCACAGTGGATGAAGCTCTGCGAGCAACTCGACATCCCCGCCACACCGATCTACTCGCTCGAAGCGCTGCCCGAGCATCCGCACCTGAAGGCCGTCGGTCTGTTCCAGGAATCGAAGCATCCCGTCGTCGGCACCATCCGGGAAATCCGGCCGACAGCGCGCTTCGCAGGCACGCCGACCTCGATCCGCCGTCCCGCCCCGACGCTGGGGCGTGACACGGCCGAGGTACTGCGTGAAGCCGGGTTCGAGGAAAGCGAAATCAAGGCGCTTGGCGGAAGCTAAGCGGTGGATGCCGCGCGTCGGCGATTTCCCGTCAGGTCGACGCCGGCGGCGTCGCGGCCAGCGCGATCCTTGCCAGCGCCTTCATCTTCCGTCTCCTGACCGACGCTCAGGCCGCCTTGGCAACAAGTGGCGGATAGTCGGTCAGGCCACGCGCGTCGCCGCCGAACAGCGTGTCGCGATCGTGGGCGTTGAGGGTGGCGCCGGTGCGCAGGCGCTCCGGCAGATCGGGGTTGGCCACGAACGGGCGGCCAAACGCGATCAGGTCGGCCCATCCTTCGTGCAATGCAGCCTGGGCGCGCGCCGCCGTGTACTTGCCGGCGTAGATCAGCGTGCCCGGATAGACCTTGCGCAGTTGCTGCTTGAAGGCCGTCGGCATATGCGGGGCATCTTCCCAGTCTGCTTCCGCGATATGGATGTAGCCCACGCCGATCTCGCCGAGCAACCTGGCCGCAGCGGTATAGGTAGTCTCGGGATCGGCATCGACGCAACCATTCAGCGTGGTCAGCGGCGCCAGACGGATGCCGACGCGGTCTTTGCCACCCGTGCCTTCGATCAGCGCCTGTGCCACCTCGCCCAGAAAGCGCAGCCGGTTTTCCAGCGAACCGCCGTATTCGTCGGTGCGATCGTTGGCGCCCGAGTCGATGAACTGGTTGACCAGATAGCCATTGGCCGCGTGCAGTTCCACACCGTCGAAGCCCGCCGCCATGGCATTGCGCGCGGCCTGGCGAAAGTCGTCGACGATGGCGTGGATTTCCTCCACCGACAGCGCGCGTGGCTGCGACGCCTGGGCGAAGCCGGGCTTGCCATCGCTTTGCGCGACGAACACGTTCACGCCCTGCGCCTGGATGGCTGACGACGATACCGGCGCATGGCCATCCAGCAGGCTGATATGGCTCAGGCGGCCAACGTGCCAGAGCTGCGCGAAGATGCGCCCGCCGGCCTGATGGACGGCAGTGGTGACTTTGCGCCAGCCGGCGACCTGCTCCGGCGTGTGAATGCCGGGGGTCCACGCATACCCCCTGCCGAGCGGCGAGATCCACGTGCCTTCGCTGACGATCAGGCCGGCGCTGGCGCGTTGCGCGTAGTACTCGGCCATCAGCGCATTGGGCACGTCACCGGGCTGGCTGGCGCGCGAGCGCGTCATCGGTGGCATCACGATGCGGTTGGGCAGCGAGAGGGGGCCGAGCGAATACGGCTGGAACAGCGGATTGCTGGTGCTGGTCATCATGATCTCCTTAGTCCCAAACCGGAGCCAGGCCCTCAGGGCTGACTTCACGGCCGTTGCGTTCCAGCGAGGCGATCAGCGCCATGTCGTCGGCGTCGAGCTTCAGGTCGCGCGCCAGCAGGTTGCTGGCCAGGTTCTCGCGCTTGGTCGACGACGGAATCACCGCGTAGCCGAGTTGCAGCGCCCATGCCAGCGCCACCTGCGCCACGGTGGCGTGGTGCTTCGCGGCAATCTGCCCCAGCACCGGGTCCTTCAGCACCTTGCCGTAGGCCAGCGTCATGTACGACGTGACGGCGATGCCCTGTTCTTTCAGGAACGCGGTGAGCTTGCGGCTCTGCAGATAGGGGCTCAGTTCAATCTGGTTGGTGGCGATCTCGCCCTTGCCAACGGCCTCGATCGCCTGGCGGGTCAGTTCGATATTGAAGTTGGACACGCCGATCTGGCGCGTCAGCCCGAGCGCCTTGGCTTCGGCAAGCGCGGCCATGTACTCGGACAGCGCCACGCCGTTGCCCGGCGCCGGCCAGTGAATCAGCGTCAGGTCGACGTAGTCGGTGCGCAGCTTGTCCAGGCTTTCACGCAGGCTCGGCACCAGCTTGTCGGCGGCGTAGTTCGCCGTCCAGATCTTGGTGGTCACGAACAGTTCGCCGCGCTCCACACCGCTTTCCGCGATGGCCTGGCCCACATCGGCCTCGTTGCCATAGATCTGCGCGGTGTCGATGGCGCGGTAGCCAACGTCCAGCGCATTGCGCACCGAGTCCACAACGACCTGGCCAGTCAGGCGGAAGGTGCCAACGCCAAACGAAGGAATGCTCATGGTGTAACTCCTGTGAAGGTTCATGCAATCTCGATGGACAAAGTTTGCCGTCCTTACCTTTGCTGATAAAGCCGTGTATAAACGAAATTCATTTGATTTTTGATCAACAATGAAAACCACCATCGACGAACTGCTGGCCTTTGCCGCAGTAGTGGACTCCGGCTCGATCACGGCGGCGGCCGAACAACTGGGGCTGACGATCTCGGCCACCAGCCGGACCTTGAGCCGTCTGGAGGAGAAGCTGAAGACCACGCTGCTGCGACGAACCACGCGGCGGCTGGAGCTGACCGAGGAAGGCGCCGCCTTCCTGGAGCACGCGCGCGCGATCCTGGCGATGGTCGACGAAGCGGAAGAGCAGATGGCTGCACGGCAGATGCGACCCGTCGGGCGCTTGCGGGTGGACGCGGCCACGCCGTTCATGCTGCACGTGATCGTGCCGCTGGTGGCGGGATTCCGCGCCAGCTACCCCGAGGTGGAACTGGAACTGAACTCGAACGAAGGCTTCATCGACCTGATCGAGAAACGAACCGACGTGGCGTTCCGCATCGGCCAGTTGAAGGACTCGACGCTGCATGCACGACCGATCGGTATCAGCCAGATCCGCGTGCTGGCCAGCCCGGAGTATCTGAAACGCCACGGCACGCCCACCAAGCCGGCGCAACTCGCGCAACATGCGCTGCTGGGCTTTACCCAGCCTGAATCACTGAACGACTGGCCGCTGCGCGACGACGCCGGTGGCGTCGTGCACATCAAGCCGACGATTGCATCGTCGAGCGGCGAAACGCTCAGGAGCCTGGCGCTGGCGGGCCAGGGAATCGTCTGCCTGTCGGACTTCATGACGCTCGAGGACCGGCAGAGCGGGCGACTGGTGCAACTGTTTGCGAAGCAAACCCTGGACGTGCGCCAACCGATCAACGCGGTCTACTACCGCAACACCGCGCTGGCGTCACGGATCACCTGCTTTCTCGACCACGTGGTCAGAACACTGGGCAAGCATCCGTTCGAACGGTAGGAGTATCCGTCCCGTGCGGACATCCCCATACTTGACGCAAAATCAAGAGTATTTGACCAATACCGGTCTTAATCTGCAAAGATAAACCGGGCAGACTGCGATCCATCGAAAAACCATCGTGGATCGCAGCCAAATGCCCCAACTGTTCAAGTCCTTCGCCATGGGCGAGCGCGCGCTCTCCAGCCGCATCGCCGTGGCGCCGCTGACACCCGCCCGCGCAGAGCCGTTTGTCGCCAACCAAGATCTGGTAGCCCACCTGGAGCACAACTGGCCGCGCAGCGTTGCACCGCACGCCTTCCACGACGTTCTGAGGGGCCTGCCGCGATGAAATCGAACACCGCACTGCTCGCCCTCGCCATCGGCGCATTCGGCATCGGCACCACCGAGTTCACGCCGATGGGCTTGCTCCCGGTCATTGCCGAGGGCGTCAACGTCAGCATTCCCACCGCGGGGATGCTGATCACCGCCTACGCCATTGGCGTGATGGTCGGCGCGCCCGTGATGACGCTGCTGTTCAGCCGATTCGGCAAGCGCACCGCGCTGATGGCGCTGATGGCGATCTTCACCATCGGCAACCTGCTGTCGGCATTGGCACCGGGATACGGCACGCTGCTCGCGTCCCGCCTGGTGACCAGCCTCAACCACGGCGCATTCTTCGGCCTGGGCTCGGTCGTGGCCGCAAGCGTGGTGCCGAAGGAGAAGCAGGCCAGCGCCGTGGCAACGATGTTCATGGGCCTGACCATCGCCAATATCGGCGGTGTGCCGGCCGCCACGTGGATCGGTCAGCAGGTTGGCTGGCGCCTGGCGTTCGCGGGCACGGCCGCGCTCGGACTGGTTGCGATCGCCGCGCTCTGGCTCGCGCTACCCAAGGGCGAGCGCGGTACGCGGCCGAACGTGCGACGCGAACTGACCGTGCTCACCCACCCGACCGTGCTGCTGGCCATGGCGACGACAGTGCTCGGCGCGGGCGCGATGTTCACGCTCTACACCTATGTGGCGCCGATGCTCGCCAAGCTGACTGGCGCATCCGACAACTTCGTTGCATTGGGTCTGGTACTGATCGGGGTGGGCTTCACGATCGGCAATCACCTTGGCGGCAAGCTTGCCGACCGCTCGCTGGACGGCGCGACGACGACCTTCCTGACCGCACTCGCCGTCATCATGCTGGTGCTGCCGTTCGCGCTGCAAAGCCATGTCGGCGCGGCAGTTGGTCTGCTGGTCTGGGGCGCGGCAGCCTTCGCCGTGGTGCCGCCGCTGCAGATGCGCGTGATGGAAGCCGCTGCGGAAGCGCCCGGACTCGCGTCGTCGATCAACGTCGGCGCCTTCAATCTCGGCAACGCGGTGGGCGCCGCGCTCGGCGGCGGTGTCATCAGCCTCGGACTCGGCTACGCCGTCGTGCCGGTAGCAGGTGGCCTGCTGGCGGCATCGGGCGTGCTACTTGTGTGGCTCGGCCGTGCCAGCAAGCGCGCCGGGCAGCCTGTGAAGGCATAACGCGCCGCTGGCATCAGCATGGACAGCGTTACAGGCTACAGTTGTCCGGGCTATGCGCCTGCCGTGTCCGTGGCAGGCGCGAGCCGCAGCACGCAGTCGACGCCGACCACGCCATTGGCGCGCACGAACAATGGGTTGATTTCAGCCTCGGCAACTGTGACGCCCTGGACAGCGGCCAGACGCGAGAATCGGACGATCGCGTCAGCCAGCGCATCGACGTCGCCCCGGGGCAGCCCACGGAAGCCACGAATCAGGCGCGTCGTGCGGACCTCCTCGATCATCTGCATGGCCTCTGCCGGCGTCACCGGCGCTGGGCGCAGACTGACATCCCGGTGAAGTTCGGCGGTGATACCGCCGGCGCTGAGCATGACCATCGGCCCCACCAGCGGGTCGTCGCGGAAGCCCAGCATCAACTCCAGCAGGCGATCTTCCATGCGCTGGACCAGAATGCCGTCGATGCGCGCGGCGGGCGCGCCACGGCGCGCATTGTCCATCAGGCGTTCCGCGGCGGCAGCCAGTTCCGCGTTATCGCGCACGCCAACTTGCACACCACCGATCTCGGTCTTGTGCAAGATGTCGCGCGAGCAGATCTTGGCCACTACCGGGTACGGCACGGCGTGCTGCAGCGCCCCTTCTGTCACCAGTTCTGCCGTCGCGATCGGCACCCCCAGCGCACCGAACACCGTCGCTGCCTCAAGCTCCGAGAGATCGCCCAGCGTCGGCAAGCCGGCCGGCCACTGCATGGGCTGACAGGATTCGGACGCGTCTTCGCCAACATGCGCGCCTCGGAACAGGCACGCCAGCGCATCGGCACAGCTCTCCGGCGTGCGGAATGCCGGCACACCCGCCGCCTGCAGCAATTGCAGGGACTCCGGTGCTTCCGGAGCCAGGAACGACAGCAGCGGTTTGCTGCCGACGCCTGCAGCCTCGACGATCGGCTTGACGGCAAGCTGTGGATGAAACTGCGCTGACGAGCCCACCACGCACAGCACGGCGTCACACCAGTCACCCAGCCGCATCTGCTCGACCAGATCCCGGTACTGGGCACTTGTAGCCGCCAGCGTCAGGTCGATGATCGGTGTCTGGCGAATCTTCACGCCGCGCTCAGCCATATGCGCGACGAACGATGCGGGTGGCGGCACCGCTTCCACGTCCGCCAGGCCCAGCCGGTCCACCACGGTCGCTGCGCCACCGCCCGTGGTGGTCACCACGGCCACGCGCGGCGCACGGGTCAGCGCCGGCACATGGCTTGCGTAGCGCAACGCCAGCGGTGCGGCTTCGAACAGTGTTTCAAGCAATTCCACGCGCATCGCGCCATGCTTGCGCAGGAAGGCATCGACCGCCGCATCGTTGCCGGCCAGTGCCCCCGTATGCGATTGCGCAAGCGCCTCGCCCTGCTCGGAGCGACCTAGCTTGTAGACCAGCACCGGCTTGCCGGCAGCGCGCGCGCGGCGGAGCGCGGGGCCCAGCACCGCCGCGTCGCGAATCGTTTCGAGGAACAGCAGGATGACTTCGGTAGCGGCATCGTCAACGAGCAGGTCCACCAGTTCACCCACGCCGATGTCGCTTTCGTTGCCGACCGAAACCAGCTTGGCAAACCCGAGGCCACGCGCCGCGCCGCGCGACAACAGCGCGCCCAGCATGGAGCCGCTTTGGGAGATCACGCTGACAGGACCTCGATGGAGCGTATCCATCTCCAGCACGGCGTTGACGGAAAGCACGGCGCCGCTGTGCACGTCGACCACGCCGATACTGTTCGGTCCCAGCAGCCGCACGCCCAGTTCACGTGCCCGCGCCGCCAGCGCCTGCTGGGCGGCCATGCCAGCCTCGCCCACCTCGGCGAAGCCGTCGGAGAAGACCGTCACCACGCGCGCGCCACGCGCGGCGGATTGTTCAAGTGCCTCGGCCACCTGCGCGCCCGGCACCATCACAAACGCGTGGTCGATCGCCGCTGGCAGTGCCGCGACGCTGGGATACGCCTGAAGGCCCATCACCTCGCTACGCCCGGCATTGACCGGGAACACGCGCCCCTGGAAACCATGCTTGCGCATGAAACGCAGCGGTCGGGCCGTATTCTTCTTTTCGTCGGCCGAAGCGCCTACGAGCGCGACGGCATCGGGGGTGAACAGTGCCCGGGCCAGTTGTTCGCGCGCGATTCGTTCGGTGGATCGCTTCGTGTCGTGATCGACGCTAGTCATGGTGTTTTGTGAAGAAGATTGGATGTCGGGAAAAGGTCAGCCCATCTGGAGCTTGTCCAGGGCCAGCGAGCGCAAGGGCCGGTCGTCCAGGCGCCAGAGCGCGTCGAGCAAACGGGCGGCGTGCACGGAGCCGAGCGCGGGGGCGCTCAGTTCCATGAACTTGTCGCCAAGCGTCGCGTCGTCGAGCGGGGCCTCCGGGTCACCAAGGCGATATGGCGCGAAGTGCGCGTGACGGCTGCCATCGGTCACCTCGATTTCCACCCGCGCCGCACGCTGCTTCGGGAAGGCGGCAGTCAGTTCGGGATCGGCCGTCAGCCGGATCTTGCTCATCAACGTGCGGATGGATGCGTCGGCCAATCTGGCCGGTTCAAATGCATCGAGCCGAACCGCGCCATGCAGAATGCCGTGCGCCACCACATAGGGCAGGCTGAAGCGGGCTTCGAACGGCGTCTTCGGGTCGAAGTTACCCGTCACATCCAGTGCCACCTGATAGGTGCGCACGTTGACCGCGGCGATACGCGCTGGCGCCAGCGCGTTGTCACGCATGATGCGCATGGCGGCATCAATGGATGCGAACGTATGGCCGCAACAGCCATGGTTCTTCTGCGTGATGCGTGTGATGTTGAAGTCAGTGCCCAGGCCGTTGGTGACACCGTGCCAGTCCGGGCTACCGCACATCGCCGCCCCGAAGCCTGCATCGCCTTCGAGAATGTCGTGCACGCCCGTCACGCCATGCGCGGCGCCCTGCGCTGCCTGAACGCCAACCTGCGCCGCGTGTCCGGCATGCAACGCCTTGGTCATCGCGTCGGATCGGAATGCCTGCTGCAGGCCAGAGGCGAATGTCGTGGCCGTCGCCATGGCATCGGCGGCGGCACGTGCATTGCCGGGCGCCGTCAGGACGCTGCCAGCGGCCGCGGCGCCGATGCAGCCCACGGTGCCGGTCGTGTGGAAGTAGCGATAGTGCGCCGGCTGGATGGCCGCCCCGATGCGGGTGCTGACCTCGTAGCCGGCAATCACGGCACGCAGGAAGTCGGTGCCGCTCGCGTCCCGATGCTCCGCCAGCGCAAGCGCGGCGGCAATCGTCGGACACCCCGGGTGGTAGATGGCATCGCGGAAGATGTCGTCGAACTCTGCCGCATGCGAGGCGCTGCCGTTGATCCACGCCGCCAACCCCGGAAACGCCGTGGTGGCGTGCCCGACCAGCGTGCTGCGCCCGACACCGGTCTCGGTCTGGTGCGCCGCAACAAGCTGGCGGCCGGGTGCCATCGGCACGCCGGCCATCAGGGCGGCAAACCAGTCGATTACAGCGCGTCGCGCGTGGTGCATGACGTCGTCCGCCAACGTCGCGCGGGCCTGGTCGCCGACGTACTCGGCAAAATCGTCGATCAGCATTCCATGTGTCTCCTGAGCAGGAATGCCTCCCATGGTACGAACGGCAGCCGCCCCAGCTTTGACGAATCGAGAAAGCTCCCGCGCCAGAACGTGTATGCGACGCGCAAGCGGCTGGTGCATACTCCGGCTGGCACAGCCATCGCGCCAGCTTTTCCAAATCGAGCACGCACACCCATGGACATCGCCTCGCTTGCCATCCTGATCGCCGCTATCGAGGAGAAGAGTCTTTCACGCGCGGCCGAGCGCGAGAATCTGGTCACCTCCGCGGCCAGCAAGCGGATTGCCGAACTGGAACGTCGCGCGGGCACGGCGCTGCTGCGCCGCCATGGACGCGGCGTGGAGCCGACACCGGCAGGCGCCATGCTGTATCAGCGTGCCAAGGCCATCGTGCGCAGCGTGCAACTGGCGCAGGACGCGCTGGCGTCCTACTCGATGGACGGCATCGCCAAAATTCGCCTGGCATCGAACCGGTCGACGATCCTGCAGTTCCTGCCGACCGATATCAGCGGCTTTCTCAAGCACGACCCCGACGCCCGCATCGACCTGATCGAGGCGTTCAGCTTCGACATTCCGCGCATGGTGGCCAACGGCGACGCCGACATCGGCATCTATCACGCGCGCAGCCCGAGCCCGGGCGTGTACTCCCTGCCCTACCGCAAGGACCGAGTCGGACTGGTCGTGCCGCGCGGCCACCCGCTGGAGGCGAAAGGGTCGCTACGGCTCGAGGAAGCACTGGACTACGACTTCCTTGGCTACTTCCCACGCCATACGTTCGACGCCTTCCTCACCCTGGTGTCGGGCACGATCTCTCGCCCGCTGACCGTGAAGACACAGGTCTCGAACTTCGAGGCCCGCTGCCGCATGGTGCGTGAAGGCCTGGGCCTTGCCGTGGTGCCGGAGGGCATCGCCAGGAACTACCTGCAGATGATGGGGCTGTCGCTGCTGACACTGCGCGATGCTTGGGCCGAGCGCGAGTTCTACGTCTGCGTGCGCGACAAGGAAAGCCTGCCGTCCGGCGTGGCCCGGCTGCTCGAATACCTGAGCCGCTGCGAGGCGATGGAGCAGCATTTCCTGAAGCCGCGATGAAGTCTGCGTTTCCATATCGTCAAAGCTCGGGTACGTCAGCTCTCTAAGATGAAAAACAGCCACCCTGCCTTGAAAGGGGGGCGCTGATTACAAGATTCATCGGAGACAGCAATGAAGAATTTCCTGCGGCACGCCGCCGTCGGGCTGATGCTCGCCTGCGCCGCGACCGGCCACGCCCAGCAGCCGTATCCCTCCAAGCCGATCCGCGTCGTCGTGGCGTTCACCGCCGGCGGCACCACAGACATCCTCGCGCGTGAAGTCGCGCAGCAGATGAGCAAGGCGCTTGGACAGAGCGTGGTGGTGGAGAACCGTCCCGGCGCGGGCGGCAACATCGGCACGGACTTCGTCGGCCGCAGCGACGCGGACGGCTACACGCTGCTGGCCACGTCGGTGGGCCCTGTGGCCATCAACCCGACGCTGTATCGCAAGCTCAAGGTCAATCCGCAAACCGACCTGCAAGCGGTGGCTCCGATCGCCGATGTGCCGAACGTACTGGTGGTGTACCCCGGCCTGCCGGTGAAGTCCGTGCAGGATCTCGTCGCCTATGCGAAGACGCATCCGAATGGCCTCAATTTCGGCTCCACCGGCGTGGGCACCGCAGCGCATCTGTCGGGCGTACTGTTCAACGAGCGTACCGGCGCGAAGACCACACACGTGCCATACAAGGGCGCCGATGCACTGAACGACCTATTGGCCGGACGTGTGCAGTTCATGTTCGCGACGATTCCGTCGGTGATTTCCCATATCCGCGGCGGTCAGCTTCGCGCCATCGCCGTCACGTCACGCAAGCGTTCGTCGGCACTGCCCGATGTGCCCACAATGGCGGAAGCCGGCGTGCCGAACCTTGTCACAGGCGCATGGTTCGGGCTGTTCGCGCCCAAGGGCACGCCGCCGGAGATCGTCGTCAGGTTGAACAAGATCGTGACCGATGCGCTGAGCCAACCCGAGATGCGTGGCAGGTTCGCGCAACAGGGCGCGGAATCGATGAACATGACGGCCGATGCGTTCGGCAAGTTCGTGGCGGCCGAGTACCTGACGTGGAAGCCGGTGGTAATCAGTTCTGGCGCCCGCATCGACTGAGTCGACCATCCGGGCGCGGAACCCTTCCCGCAAGAAAAAGGGCCGGTCTCATCGACCGGCCCTGCTGTTTCCGCAACCTTGCGGCTAACCTGGTGCGCCTACCCCACGGCGACTGTCACTTGAGATCGAAGCGGTCCAGGTTCATCACCTTGCTCCACGCCGCCACGAAGTCCTGCACGAACTTCTCCTGCGCGTCCGCCGCACCATAGACCTCGGCAACCGCCCGCAGCTCGGAGTTCGAGCCGAAGACCAGATCGACGCGCGTGCCGGTCCATCTTGGCGTGCCCGTCGCCCGGTCGCTGCCCTCGAACACCTCTCTTTCCTCCGACACTGGCTTCCACTCCGTGCCCATGTCGAGCAGGTTCACGAAGAAGTCGTTGGTCAGCGTGCCAGGGCGTTTCGTGAAGACGCCGTGCTGCGAGTTGCCGAAGTTGGCGCCCAGCACCCGCAGTCCACCGACAAGCGCCGTCATCTCCGGCACGGTCAGCTTCAGCAGTTGCGCCTTGTCCACCAGCAAGGCCTCGGCCCGGACCGAGAACTTGCCCTGCAGGTAGTTGCGGAAACCATCTGCGATGGGTTCCAGCACCACCATCGCATCCAGGTCCGTTTTCTCCTGCGTAGTGTCCATGCGTCCCGGCGAGAACGGCACCGTCACATCCTGCCCGGCGCTCTTTGCCGCCTGCTCGACGCCCGCGCATCCGGCCAGCACGATCAGGTCAGCCATCGAGACCTTCTTGCCACCGCTCTGCGCCTTGTTGAACTCGCTCTGGATGCTCTCCAGCTTGACCAGCACCTTCGCCAGTTCGGCAGGCTGATTGACGTCCCAGTCCTTCTGCGGGGCCAGGCGGATGCGCGCGCCGTTGGCGCCACCGCGCTTGTCCGAGCCACGGAACGTCGAAGCCGACGCCCACGCCGTCGAAACCAGTTGCGGCACGGTCAGCCCCGAAGCCTGCACCTTGGCCTTGAGCGCGGCGACATCCTTCGCGTCGATCAGCGGATGATCAACCGGCGGGATGGGGTCTTGCCACAGGAGTTCCTCCTTCGGGACTTCCGGGCCAAGGTAGCGCGCGCGCGGCCCCATGTCGCGATGGGTCAGCTTGAACCACGCCCGTGCGAATGCGTCGGCCAGCTCATCGGGATGATCGTAGTACCGGCGCGAAATCTTGCCGTAGATCGAATCGAAGCGCAGCGACAGATCGGTCGTCAGCATCGAGGGCGAACGGCGCTTCGACGGGTCGGCAGGGTCGGGCACGGTGCCGGCGCCGGCATTGCCCTTTGGCTTCCATTGATGTGCGCCCGCGGGGCTCTTCGTCAATTCCCATTCGTACTCGAACAGGTGCTTGAAGAAGTCGTTGCTCCACTTCGTCGGCGTGGTGGTCCAGATGACCTCCAGGCCACTGCCGATGGCATCACCGCCCTTGCCGGTGCCAAAGCTGCTGCGCCAGCCAAGGCCCTGCTCCTCGAGGCCCGCGGCTTCAGGCTCGGGCCCCACGTGCGATGCGGGGCCGGCGCCATGCGTCTTGCCGAAGGCATGACCGCCCGCGATCAGCGCGACGGTTTCTTCGTCGTTCATGGCCATGCGGCGGAACGTCTCGCGGATGTCGATGGCGGCGGCAACCGGGTCCGGGTTGCCATTGGGGCCTTCCGGATTTACATAGATCAGGCCCATCTGCACCGCAGCCAGCGGATTCTCGAGGTTCCGGTTACCGCTGTAACGCTTGTCCGCCAGCCACTCGGCTTCATTGCCCCAGTAGACGGACTCGTCCGGCTCATAGACATCCTCGCGTCCGCCGCCGAATCCGAAGGTCTTGAACCCCATCGACTCCAGGGCAACATTGCCCGTCAGAACGATCAGGTCGGCCCACGAGATCTTGCGGCCGTATTTCTGCTTGATCGGCCAGATGAGCCTGCGTGCCTTGTCCAGACTGACGTTGTCCGGCCAGCTGTTGGTGGGCGCGAAACGCTGCTGGCCAGCGCCGGCACCGCCACGCCCATCGCCGATGCGGTAGGTACCTGCCGCGTGCCAGGCCATCCGGACGAACAACGGGCCGTAGTGCCCGAAATCCGCCGGCCACCAGGACTGCGAATCGGTCATCAGCGCTTCCAGATCCTTCTTGACCGCCGCGAGGTCGAGACTGTTAAACGCCTTCGCATAATCGAAAGCCTCTCCCATCGGATCGGACAACGGAGCGTTCTGGCGCAGGATATGCAGATTCAGGCGCTCGGGCCACCATTCCTGGAGCGCCCGGCCAGCGCCGGCGGGATGTAGAAAAGGGCACTTTGCTTCAGTTGTCATGCGAGTCTCCTTTGATCTCGACCGTACTCAACGTAACACCATGCCTCAGCCACTCGCCCGCATCCGGAGCCCCAGAAGGACCGCCCTCGGATACCGGGCTGTATCGGACATCACAGCTGCCCTACCATCCTAGAACGCGATGCCAGCCTACCGAAGGAATTAAAGCAATCCGGGCGTGCCGGCGGCGTGCGGATGTCCCTGCCTGGCGGTGGGACTTCTATAGTGAGGGGTACCAGAACAACAGTCGCGATAGGCGCGTCGGAGGATGCAATCATGGCCATGGCTAGCACGCTGGCTAGGTGCCTTCACAACCGGCAGAGCCGGTTCGACACCGTGGATCGCCCCTGTAGCGCCGGGGATCGGTTGGCCAAGACGGTCCTGCTGGAAGATCAGCGCGGCTACGTCGCGGCAGTGATTCCCTCGACGCACCACCTGAAGCTGTCGGAGATCCGTGCGCAGACCGGCCGCAAGCTGTCGCTTGCCCGCGATTGCGGCGTGCGCGAGGTGTTCAGGGACTGCAGCCGTGGCGCGATTCCGCCTGTCGCCATGGCCTATGGCACGCAGACCTGGCTGGACGACAGCCTGCTCTCGCATCCGGATGTCTACTTCGAAGCGGGCGACCACCGGGCATTGGTGCACATGAGTACCGATCAGTTCGTCGATCTCATGGCTGACGCGCAACGCGGGCACTTCTCGCACCGGGATATGTAAGGCAGGCCCGAAGCAGGGGCGAACTGCCTGCAGTCCCCGTGGCATTGGCATGCATTGCCGGTGCCACGGGGTGGAAACCCATTGTCGTGCCTGCCCGCGAAACCCCACGCGCCTGAGGACCGGGCGTCGTAAGCCCCCTGAAGCTGGTATGCCTGCTGGCGCACTCCCAGCCTTCGCGATGCGACCTTCACGCATCCGTACCTCTCCCCCAATCGTCAGATCGCGAGTGCGACAGGCCGTATCAGGCACTTTTTGATGTATTTGTGTCTATCTGACACAACATGTAAGTAAATTTACAACTTAAATACGAATCGTTATCATTCGTACTTCTGTTTGCATTTGACATGGCAGTGAGCCGCCCCCTCCGATATGCGTTTGAAATGCCTCGCCGTCGTCGCCGGCACCCTGCTCTCCTCCACACCCCACCTCCGGGCGCAAACGGTTGGAACGGCGGACCCACTACCTACAGTCGTCGTGACAGGCACCCGTTCCGAGAAAACACTCGATGAAACGCCGATCCGCACGGAGGTCGTCGACCGTCAGGAGATCGAACGCACGCACGCCCGCACGCTGAAGGACGCCCTGGAGAACGTGCCCGGCCTGCAGTTGCGCGAGATCCACGGCAAGTCCGGCTATGAGGTGACCCTGCAAGGGATGACCAGCGACCAGGTGCTTATCCTGGTCGACGGCCTGCCGATCACGGCCAGCACCGGGTCGACCGTTGACGTTTCCCAGTACCTGCTGGCCGAAGTCGACCACGTCGAGGTGGTCAAGGGCGCCAGTTCCGCGCAGTACGGCAGCTCGGCGATGGGCGGGGTGATCAATGTCATCACGCGGCCCATCTCGCGCGGATTCTCGGCTGCCGCGACAGCCGATGCAGGCACCTATGGCAGCCAGAACGCCGACGGCTCGCCCGGTTCCCTGCATGGCAACATCCGGCTCGAAGGCGGCAACGAACAGTTCCGCGCACGCGTCACCGCCGACGCGCTCGACAACAAGGGCTATGCCGTGGAACCCGACGGCTGGACACGGCACGGCGACAAGATTCGCCGCGAGCAGTATGCCGGTCGCCTCGAATGGTTGCCCAGCGCCGCCGGCAGCTTCTGGTTCGACGCCAGCGCCTATCGCGAGACCGACGAACAACGCTACCAGTACTACGCGCCGCCCAACTACGTCCCGCAGCGCAAGACAGAGGACATCGATCGCAACCGCTACACATATGGCGGCCAATGGCGCTTCGGCAATGGCGTGCGCGCCCGCCTGGCCGGGGTGCACGAGACCTACGACAGCACCTCGCGCGAGTACTCGAACGGCTTCCAGACCGCGACGCGCAATGCCGCGCAGCAGACCGACCATGTCTCCGCGCAGTTCGACATGCCAGCCTGGTATCGACAGCTCTGGCAGTTCGGCGGCGACTTCCACCGCGAAACGCTCGACCAGAACGTCAACGGCACGTCCGAACTGGCCGGCAAGGGCAGCGCCGAACGGCAGGCCGGCGAGCTCTACCTGCAGAACGACATCCTCTTCAACGAGACGTGGGAAATGGTCGTCGGCCTGCGCGGCCAGCATGACTCTGACTTCGGCGCGCACTTCGCGCCCAAGGTGGGCGTGCGCGCGAACCTGCTGTCGAACGACACCTGGAAGGGCGTGCTGCGCGCCAACTACGGCCAGGGCTACCGCGTGCCGAACCTGAAGGAACGGCACTACCTGTTCGATCACAGCTCGCTTGGCTACATCGTCCTCGGCAACCCGAACCTCAAACCAGAATCGTCGAACAGCTTCCAGCTCGGCGGGCAGCTCACGTGGCGAGACCGCGTCACGCTCGATGCCAACCTGTTCTACAACCACGTGGCGGATCTGATCCAGACCGACATGACCAACTTCACGATGGTCAACGGCATCGCGGTCTACACCTACCGCAACGTGGCACGCGCCCGCACCCAGGGCGCTGAGACAGCGCTGCGCTGGCGCGCGACCAACCAGTTGAATCTGACAGCCGCCTACACCTACACGTCGACCGAGGATCTGAACACAGGTAGCGAACTGACCCGCCGGCCGCGCCATATGGGCCGCGTCGGCGCGGACTGGCGCGTGCTGCCCGCCACCGAGCTATCCGCGCGGGCGCGCTTCCAGAGCAGCGAGCTGACCGACTCGGCCACCGGCGCGCGCTCGCCCGGCTGGGGCACGCTGGATCTGGTGCTGAACCAGAAGCTCGACCGCAACGTGACCGCTTTCGTCGGCGTGAACAACCTGTTCAACCGCCAACGCGATTTCGCAAATGCCAGTGACTTCGGGCCGGTGGCGGGCCGCTTCATCTATCTGGGCGCACGCTTCAACGTGGACGTCGCCCGCTAATCAGAAACAAACCAGAGACAAACGGGGAAATCAACAATGAAAGCCAGACTCGCATCGCATCACACCACGCTGCGCCTGCTTGGCGCTGCCGTGCTGACAATAGCCCTGGCCGCCTGCGGCGGCGGTGGCGATGACAGCAGCAGCACCTCCACCGGCGGTTCCACGGGTGGATCGACAGGCGGCACCACCGGAGGCACGACCACGCCGCCGGCCACCACGTCAGCCTTCACCCAATCCGCGGAATGGACGTTCAAACTGCCGGCCGCCAATGCATCGGTCTGCTACGACTTCAACGCCAAGGCACAGGTCGACTGCACGGGCACCGCATGGGACCTGAAGGTCAAGAGCAGCACGAACGGCATGAGCGCCTCGCTCTGGACCAACAGCGGCACCAGCGGCACTGGCAACGGTGGCGCGTTCGGCGGCCCGTTCGACCATACCTGGACCGCGTTGTCCGCATGGAAGAACGCCACCACTGACCCCGTAAGCGGCGCGCTGCCTGCCACCGTCTTCCTGAAGGACTCCGCCAGCGGCGTGTTCTCCGGCACCAATGACATCGCCTCCGCGGTGTTCGAGTACGGCGTGACCGGCGCGGCAACCGACCACTCGCTCTACCCCACCTTCCGCACGTTCCTGATCACGACCAACAGCGCGTCGGCCGATACCACTGGCACGGTAGCGTCGCCGGTGTTCGCGCTGCAGGTCACGGGCTACTACGGCGGCGCCGGTGGCACGACTTCAGGCTATCCGTCGATCCGCTACATCGACCGCAGCGCCCCCGGCAACGTGCGGACAGCCACGATCAATGCGTCGGGCAATGACTGGGTCTACTACGACCTCGCGGCGAACGCGGTCAGCACCGCCAGCGGCACATGGCATATCGCCTTCAACCGCTACAGCGTCAAGCTCAATGGCGGAGAGTCGGGCACCGGCACCGTGGCGGGCTTCCTGGCCAAGACGCCGGCCGGCTTCTATGACACGTCGAACAAGCCGGTGGCGTCGATGTTCACGAACACCGGCAACGCCGCCAGCACCCTGGCCGATCTGACGGCTGCCGACCTCGCGCTGCCGGCCTCGGCCACCGCGTGGAAGAAGGACGCCACCGCATCGGTGCTGAACCCCGCCTATACCGGCAGCTATCCGAATCCGATGAGCTTCGGCTGGTACACGTACTACCCCACCGCTGCTGCCGCCGCCGCCAACGGCCTGCCTGCCGTCGCCCACCTGATCAGCGCCAACAGCGATGCCGGCGGCCTGATCCGTGGCGGCGAGGGCACCACGTACGCGCGCTTCCACCTGACGAAGATCGCCTATGCGGACCCGAACGTGAATAGCAGCACCCAGACCTGGACGATCAACTTCGACGTTCAGCCCTGATCAGCCCCTCCGAATACATGAACATGGAACAGCAAAGCATCGACAGCTTGCGCCAACGCCACGGCGCCCTGGTCGAAGAACATCCAAAGTTGCGGATCCGCGAACGCGCGCAGCGCCTCCGCGTGTCCGAGGCAGAACTGGTGGCGGCGGGCTGTGGCGTCGCATCACGGCAACTGGGCGGAACCGCGCAGGCGTTGTTCCGCGATCTCGGCACGCTGGGGTCGGTCATGGCGCTCTCGCGCAACGACCACGCCGTGCACGAGCGTCACGGCCAGTATCAGAGCATCGAGGCGAATGGCCCGGTCGGCATCGTGCTGGGGCCGGACATCGACCTGCGCATGTTCTTCGGCGGCTGGAAACACTTCTACGCCGTAACCGAAAACGGTCGCGACAGCATCCAGTTCTTCGACAAGGCGGGCGAGGCGGTACACAAGATCTACCGGACCGACCAGACCGATGCCACCGCGTGGTCGGCCTACATCGACCGCCACGCCGCGCAGGAGATCGCGCCGGTGCGGGTCGAGGGCTTTGACCGGATCGACGAGGCGGACTCCCCCGCCGACGGCGAGGCCCTGCGCGCGCACTGGCGCGCGCTCAAGGACACGCACGACTTCTTTGCGATGCTTCGCCAGTTCAAGGTATCGCGGCTGGGCGCGCTGCGTGCGGTCGGCCCAGATCTGGCGCAACGGGTGGACAAGCGCGCCGTGGAGACCGTGCTGGAACACTCCGCCGCCACCGGCCTGTCGATCATGTGCTTCGTCGCCAATCGCGGCATCGTGCAGATCCACACGGGCGCCGTGAAGAAGCTGCTGCGGACGGGGCCGTGGTTCAACGTGCTCGATGAGACCTTCAACCTGCACCTGAACACCGAGGCGGTGGCGTCAAGCTGGGTGGTCAACAAACCCACGGTGGACGGCTGGGTGACGTCGCTCGAACTGTACGGTGAGGACGGCGGGATGATCGTCCAGTTCTTCGGCGAGCGCAAACCCGGGCAGCCCGAACTGCCGGAATGGCGCCATCTGCTCGAGTCGCTGTGCCCGCAGGCACTCGCGGCCTGATTGTCCAGGAGGTTTGGCATGAAAATCCTGCAGTCCGCACTCATTACTGCGCTGATGCCGCTGCTTTGCGCGGCCGGCGTTGCCCACGCCGCGCCGCCAGCCCGCGTGGTCGGGCTCGGCGGCCCGGCCACCGAGATCGTCTACGCGCTCGATGCCGGCAAGAGCATGGTCGGCGTCGATTCCTCGAGCATCTATCCACCCGCCGCGCTGAAGCTGCCGAAGGTTGGCTACTATCGCGCGTTCTCCGTGGAAGGCGTGGTCAGCCTGAAGCCGGACCTGGTGCTGGCGCTGGACCATGCCGGTCCGCCACAGGCGCTGGAGCAATTGCGCAAGCTGGGCAGCAAGGTAGTGGTCGTGCCGTCCGAGCCGACGCTGGCCGCGCTGGACCAGCGCATCCTCGGCGTGGCGGCGGCGCTCGATGTACCGAAGCAAGGTCAGGCGCTGGTCGACAAACTGCACACCGAACTCCGTGACATCAAGCCATCTGCGGAAGGGCTGCGGGTGCTGATGGTCAGCAGCCACACCGGCCGGATGCAGGCCGTGGGCGAAAACACCGCCGGCGACGCCATGCTGAAGCTCCTGGGCGCGACCAACGCGCTGGCCGGCCAGCGCGGCTTCAAGCCGTTCTCGGCGGAAGCGGCGGCGGCGCTCAGGCCGGACGTGATCGTCACGACATCAATGTCGATCGACGCTGTCGGCAGCGTCGACGCGTTCCTGGCGCAGCCCGGCCTGAGCGCCACGCCAGCGGCCCGCGACAAGCGCATCGTCGTGATGGACGATCTGCTGATGCTCAGCATCGGTCCGCGCCTTCCCGAGGCGCTGCGCCTGCTGCGCAACGGTCTTGCCAGCCGGCAGGTGGCAGCACGATGATGCGTGGCCAATGTGGCCGAAGGCCGGGCATGTTGGCCGCCCTGTGCGTCATGCTCGTGATCACCGCGCTCTGGGCAGCCGCCAGCGGGGCATTGTCGATTCCGCACGGCAAGCTCCTGCCCTTGCTCTGGTCACCTGCCGCCGAAGGAGAGGATGTCATCTGGCGCAATGTGCTGATCGAGGTGCGGCTGCCGCGCATCGTGCTGGCCATCACCGCCGGCGCGGCGCTAGCACTGTCTGGCGCGGTGATGCAGGCGCTCTTCCGCAATCCGCTGGCCGAGCCAGGGTTGATCGGGATCTCGCTGGGCGGTGCCGCGGGTGCCGTGGCCGCGATCGTGCTGGGCGCCGAAGGGCTCGGCAGCGTCGCGCCCGCCGCATTCGCAGGCAGCCTGATTGCCACCGCCTTCGCCTACGTGCTTGGCACACGGCGCCCGGGCGCGGCCAACCTGCTGCTCGCCGGCGTGGCCATCAATGCGATCTGCGCGGCCGTCGTTGGGTTCTTCACCTATCAGGCCAGCGACGTGCAACTGCGCAACCTGACGTTCTGGAACATGGGCAGCCTTGCTGGCGCGACGTGGTCGATCCTGGCGTGGCTTGTGCCGCTGGTGGCCGTGCTGTGCGCGCTGCTCATGCGTGACTGGCGCGCGATGAACGCGCTGCTGCTCGGCGAACGGGAAGCCCAGCACATCGGCTTCGACCTGAAGCGGCTCCGCCGCCGGTTGATCGTGCTTACCGCGCTGCTGGTAGGGCCCATCGTGGCCGTCACGGGAACGATTTCCTTCGTGGGACTGGTCGTGCCGCATCTGATCCGGCTGGCACTAGGTGCCGATCATCGCTGGCTGCTGCCGAACACACTGGCGGGCGGCGCTATCGCCTTGACGCTGGGCGACTGGATGGCACGCACGGTGGTGGTTCCGGCGGAACTGCCGATCGGCATCGTCACGAGCCTGGTGGGTGGGCCATTCCTGCTCTGGATGCTGACACGCAAAAGACCCTGATGAACCTGACGAACCTGACATGCTGATTGCCCGCAATCTTTCATGCAGCCGCGGTCGGCGGCAGATCCTGTCCGGTATCGACCTGACCCTGCCGGCCGGCGAGATGGTCGGCGTGCTCGGTGCCAACGGCGCCGGCAAGAGCACGCTGCTCGGCACGCTGGCAGGTGAACTGCCCGGCGACGACGCGGCGGTGTCGCTCTGCAACCGGCCATTGACGGACTGGCCCGTGGACGAGCTCGCCCGTAGCCGTGCGGTGCTGCCGCAATCGCCCGGTCTGGGCTTCGACCTGGGTGTGACCGAGGTGGTGGCGATGGGCGGCTATCCATTTCCAGAGATGGGCAAGCACACGCTCGATACCCTGCTGGACCGCGCCCTGGCGCTGGCCGACGTCGCGCATCTGGCCACGCGTTCGTACCAGAGCCTATCCGGCGGCGAACAGCAGCGCGTGCAGTTCGCTCGCGCGCTGGTGCAGGTGCTGGCCTGCCGCACGGCCGACAGCTACCGCGCGCTACTGCTCGATGAACCGATTTCGAGCCTCGACCCCCGGCATCAGTTGCAACTGCTCGGCACGGCGCGCAACCTGTGCCATACCGACGCCCTGGCGGTGCTGGTCGTGCTCCACGACGTCAATCTCGCCGCCCGCTGGTGCGACAGGCTCGTGCTGCTGGCCGATGGCCGTACCGTGGCCAGCGGCACCCCCGCCGACGTGCTGACCCCGCCGAACCTCGCCACGGTGTACGGCATTCCAGCCACCGTCATGGAATCGCCAGTTCACCGGGGCGTGCCGATGGTGGTGTTTGGCTGATTCGGCTGAGCGGCTGAGCAGCTGAGCGGCGCCCATGGGGGACGCACCTATGCGTACTTCCCCGTTATCCCTCCATCGACCACCAGCTCGGTGCCGGTAATGTAGGCCGCTGCATCCGACGCCAGGAACGCACAGGCGTGTGCCACGTCCCACGCGGTGCCCATCCGCTGCATCGGCACCTGTCTCGCACGCGCCGCGCGGGCGTCGTCGAGACTGTCCGCCGAGAACTGCTTCGCCACGGTATGGGCGATGCGTGGCGTGTCGATCAAACCCGGCACCACGCAATTTGCACGGATGCCGCTGCCCGCGTACTGCTGCGCGATCATCCGCGTGAACTGGATCAGCGCGGCCTTGCTGACGCTGTACGACAGGTGCGGATAGCCGATATAGCGTAGCCCCGCCACCGAGGAAACCGTGACGATGGCACCCCGGCCCCGCTCGACCATTGACGGCAGCACCTGCTGCGACGCCAGCAGCAGGCTTCGCACGTTCACGTTGTGGGCCGCATCGAAATCCCGCACATCGGTGTCCAGAACCCCGCCGGTCTTGCCGATGCCAACGTTGTGATGCAGCACATCGATGGGGCCGAAGTGTTCGCGCGCCTCCGCGAACAGGCGCGCGATCTCCGCCTCTTCCGCCACGTCGCCGACGAAGGTCTCCGCCGCGCCACCCTCGGCCCGAATCAGCGCCGTCGTCTCCGCAGCCGAGGCGGCGTCGCGGTCCACCACGCAGACGCGGGCGCCAAGCCGGGCATAGGTCACGCTGGCGGCGCGCCCGATGCTCCAGCCGGGGCCCGCCGATCCACCGCCCGCCACAAACACGGTGCGATCCGCCAGACTGAGCGGCAGCGCGTTCATGCGTGGTCTCCGTGCGGCGCGTTGCCGACGTACGGGATGGCCTCCTCGACCACGTCCCAGATATAGCGTCCCGACGGGCTCTGCTGCTCCTCGACGATATGGGCCACGAGCCCAGCCGCGCGGGAGATCACCGCGAACCCCCGCATCACCGCCGTCGGCACGCCAATCTCGCCAAGCAGCGCGGCCACCGACCCCGTGGCATTGATCGTGATCGGCCGCCCCGCCACTTCGTCAACCGCCGCCGACAGGCGTCTCAGGGCACCGATATGCGCGCCGGCCAGATCCGGCTCCGCATCGCCGAGTTCCAGCAGCTTGTACGCGCGCGGGTCCACCGGCTTGTGCAGGTGATGGCCAAAACCCGGCACGGCCGCCCGCATTTCCTTGTAGTGGCGCGCGATGGACAGTGCTTCGGCATCGGGGTCCTGTGCCGCCAGAATGCGGTCCAGCAACGTCGAGCAGTTCTCCATCGTGCCGACGAACGAACTGCCAACCGCCAGCAGGCCAGCCGACACGGCGCCTTGCAGGTTCTCTGGCGCGCTCATGTAGATCAGGCGCGTGGCGATGGCGCTTGGCGTCAGGCCGTGCTCCATCAGCACCACGAGCACCATGTCGGCGATACGCATGTCCACCGGGCGCGGGGTGCGGCCGAGGATCTGCATCAGCATGACTTCGGTGAAGGTCTTCTTGCCCAGAAGGTCGTCCACGAGATCGGCCTCGCGATAGTGCAGGCTGGTCAGCGTGTGGGTGCACAGCCGGGTCACCGGCTTGTCTTGTTGGCTCATGCTTGGTCTCCGGTTTGCAATGCCGTCAGCGCCTGGTCGCGCACGGTGTTCTTGAGTACCTTGCCGACGGTGGAGCGCGGCAGGCTGGTGTGGAAATGAATCTGCTTTGGCGTCTGCACCGGACCCAGCCGCTCGCGCACGAACGCGATCAGCTCGGTGGCCTGCACCGCGCATCCTTCGCGCAATTGCACGGCCGCATGGACCGCTTCGCCCCATTTGTCGTCGGGCACGCCGAACACCGCGCATTCATGCACGGCCGGGTGCTGGCCCAGCGCGTTCTCCACGTCGATCGGGTAGACGTTGAAGCCGCCGGTGATCACCACTTCGCGCAGGCGGTCCTTCAGATACAGGAAACCCTGCGCGTCCAACATGCCACGATCCCCGGTATGCAACCAGCCGTCGACGATGGTCGCGGCGGTCAGGTCCGGGCGGTTCCAGTAGCCGGTCATGACCAGATCGCCACGCGCCACCACTTCGCCCACCTCGCCACGGGGCAGCAGACGCCCGTCGGGGGACATGATCGCCACCTCGCTGAACCACGTGGCGCGCCCCACCGATGCCATGCGGCGCTCGTCAGCCAGATCGTCGGGGCCGATCACCGTCAGCAGTTGCGGCGCTTCGGTCTGGCCATATGTGGTGGCCACCACCGACCCGAAGAACTCGCGCGCCTGCTGGATCTTCTGCGGCGGCATCGGCGCGCCGCCGTAAATCAGGCGACGCAGCGCCGGGTAGTCGGCGCGCGATGTGCCGGGCAGCGCCATCAGCATGTAGATCAGCGTGGGCGGCATAAAGCAGACCGTGCCGGCGCGGTCACGGAACGTGGCGCGCACCGCTTCTGCCCCGCTGCCTTCCATGATCACGTGACAACCGCCCTGCGCCAGGATCGGCATGACGTAGGTGGACGTGCCATGCGTGATCGGCGCGGCCATCACATAGCGATCCGCCTCGGTGAAGCCCCAGGCGTGGATCTGGTTGACGATATTGGTCATCCAGGCGCGATACGGCTGCATGACGCCCTTGGGCGCGCCCGTGGTACCGCCTGTGAACTTGATGGCCTGCGTGGCGTCCCGGTGCAGATCGAGCACCGGGCGCGTGGCATCGGGATACCGGAGAACAACGGCGCTCAGCACGTCTGCGCCGCCTGACGCATGGTCCGCATAGTCCGTGTAGAGCCGCGTGCCCGGTGCATCGCCCAGCAGCGCTTCGGAGGCGGCATCGAGTACCACGATGCTCGGCGTCGTGGCGTCGATGATGCGGCGCAACTCGGGCTGAGTGCTCTTCGGGTTCAGCGGCACCCAGATCTTGCCGCTGGCCAGCACCGCCAGCAGCGCCACGATGTGCTCGGCCGAGTTGCCGGCGCAGATGCCCACGCGACTCTGCGGCGCGGGATCGAGCGTCATGAAATGCGTGGCCAGCGCCGCCACCTGGCCGGCCAGTTCGCGATAGCGCAGGCTGCCGCCGGGGGCGTCAATGGCGACGTTGTCGGGCCAGCGGTCGGCGGCCCGCCAGAACAGTTCAATCGGAAGCATGGATGGTCCTTGGGAATCCTCAGTTGACACGCGCGCCCGATTGCTTGACCACGTCGTGCCAACGCTTGATCTCGGACGCCGCGAAGGTACGGAGTTGCTCGGGGGTGCCTGGCTCGGGCGTGGCCGCCAGGTCGCGCATACGCTCGCGTACCTCGGATGCGTTGAGCGCCTTGTTCAGTGCCGTGTTGAGCTTGTCGATCACCGGCTTGGGCGTTCCCGCCGGCGCGGCGATAGAGAACCATGACTGCACATCGAAGCCCGGGAGTCCGGATTCCGCCACCGTGGGCACATCAGGCAGTTGGGGCATGCGCTGGGCGCTGGTGACCGCGATGGCGCGCAACTTGCCGGACTTCACGTGCGGCAGCGCGGACGGCGCGTTGTCGAACATCGACTGCACCTGCCCACCCAGCAGATCGGTGACGGCCGGCGCGCTCCCCTTGTAAGGCACGTGCAGCATGTTGGCGCCACTGCGGCTACGGAACATCTCTCCGGACAGGTGGATGGACGATCCGCTACCCGACGACGCGAACGTCACACCATCGGGCGACTCCTTGGCCAACCGCACGTAGTCGGCAACGGTCTTGACCGGCAACTTCGGGTTGACCACCAGCACGTTCGGGATCTTGGCAATCATGCCGACGGGCTCGAAGTCGCGCACGGGGTCGTAGCCGAGCTTGTCGTAGAGCGTGGCATTGATCGTGTTCGCGATCGTGAAGACGTAGAGCGTGTAGCCATCCGGCGTCGCCTTGGCCACAACTTCGGCGCCAACGTTGCTATTGGCGCCGGCGCGGTTTTCCACCACGATCGGCTGACCCAGCGCCTCGCCCATCTTTTGCGCTACCAGGCGGGCCAGCACGTCGGTGGCGCCTCCGGCGGCATAACCCACCACGAGCCGCACGGGGCGCGTGGGAAAGCTGGAATCCGCCGCCTGGGCGGCGGGAACGCCGCACGCAAGCGCGGCACTGATCAGGGCGTGGCTCAACAGGCGCCTGCGCGCCGCGTTCCAGAAAGTCATGAGTGCTGTCTCCTAGTTGGGTGGTCGTGCCCGGAACGCGCCCGTCTGCTCGATTTGCCCATCGCACCTTGCGGCGCACCTGCGGCATACTGCGGACTGCTTTCCGGCCCGCAAATTCTTTCCCATGACTTCTCGCACTGCGAATCGAAACGTCCGGCAGACGGACGTTTCATCTTCGACCTCCGAGGAAGGCACCCGCGCCTTACGACGCGGCCTGACGCTGCTCGACGCCATCCTGGCAGCCGGTAAGGATGGTCTCCGGGTGATCGACATGTGCCGCGCGGCCGGCCTGGAGCGGCCCACGGTCTACCGCTTGCTGGCGGCCCTGATCGACTGTGGATATGTGGTCCAGCACGGGAGATTTCGCTATGTGCGCGGTCCGCGTCTGGCGGCAATGCCACAGCGTGGGGAATCGACGGACCTTTCTGGAAAGCTGGGCCCGGTGCTCACGCGGGTGAGCCAGGCGTGCGGCGATGCCGCCTTCTGCGTGGTTCGCGATGGCGCGTTGTCGCGCTGCATCGCGCGCCACGTGGGCACCCATCCCGTGCAGGTGCTGGTCATCCAGGTGGGCACCCGGCAACCGCTGGGCGTTGGCGCAGCGGGGCTGGCGCTGCTGGCAGCACTGCCCGATGCCACCGTCGACGAGGTGATCGCCACCAATGCAGGCGTGCTGGACCAGTACGGCGGCATGACGCCCGACCGGATGCGCATCCTGATCCGCGCCACGCGCGAACGCGGCTACTCGGTGATCGGCAATCACGCCACGCGCGGCGCACTGGCCGTGGGCATGGCCGTGCACGATCGCGATGGCGAGCCCGTGGCTGGCATCAGCGTGGCCACCACGCTTGCGCGAATGCCGCGCGAGCGGCAGCAGTTGCTGGCTCGGGTGATGCGCGAAGCAGTGGCGGCGTTGCTGCCGTGTGGCCTGTAGCCGGGCCGTAGCGACTCACCTGGCGGAACGCCAGGTCGACACTCCGCCGCTTTACGGGCAAGATCATTGGCCTGCCCGTTCCATTTGGGAATCCTCTTCCACACAGCCGGTCGAACCAGGGAAGCGCCGCCCGCCGGCAAGCCCGCCAGCCCGCATTCCCTTCCCCACTGCTTTCGGCCCTGCGCCCTACCGCCTCCGTCATGCAACGTCTGCTTCTGATTCTTGGCTGCCTGTTTCTCGTCGCGGCAATCGCATGGCCCTGGCTATCGCGGCTGCCGCTCGGGCGGCTGCCCGGTGACATCCGGATCGTCCGCGACGGTTTCAGTTTCTACTTCCCCATCACCACCTGCATCCTGATCTCGCTGCTGGTGTCGCTGGTGCTCTGGCTGCTACGGCGATGACGGCGATGAGCCAGTGCGTCGTGATCTCAGGGTGCTCGGGTGGCGGGAAATCGTCGCTGCTGAGCGAACTCGGGGCGCGTGGCTATCCCGTGGTGGAAGAACCAGGGCGGCGCGTCGTCGTGGAAGAAACGGCCCGCCATGGCAACGCACTGCCATGGGTCGACATGCCCGCCTTTCTGCGCCGCGTGATCGCCATGGCGCGTGCCGACGTGCTCGCGCTGGAACAGTCGGCTGGCCGGATTGGGCTCAGTGAGCCGGGTGAGCCAGGGAAATGGATCTTCTTCGATCGAGGGCTGGTCGACGCGTTCGTCGCGCTTCAGCACGTCAGTGGCAAGCCGCAACTCGCGCCGCTCGTGCATCAGGTCCGGCCGTACCATCGGGTCGTATTCCTGACGCCACCCTGGCCGGAGATCTACGTTCAGGACGCCGAGCGCCGCCATGACCTCGACGCCGCCACCGCAGAGTACGCGCGGCTGCTCGAAGCCTATCCAGCGCTTGGGTATGACGTTCGCATCATCCCCAGGGCCAGCATTGCCGAGCGCGCCGATTTCGTCCTGAATACCCTCCAGGGGTAGACGCCACCCTCCGCGAGAAGCGGAAGGGAGCGTACCCCAGACGGCTTGCTTCGATGGCTTACTTGCCGGACAGCTTCGGGAACTGCGGGTTCGTCACGACTTGCTTGAGCAGTTCCTGCACGGCCGGGCCGAAGGCATCCGCCACGTTCTTGCACGCGCCCATGGCCGTGAAGCTCGTGTCGAACGGGTACTTGACCGAGACCTTGTAGCCCTTGTCCGCCGGCGATTGCACGGCCATCGTGATCTGCCAGTACGCCGGGGACACCGAGCTGAAGCTCAGTTCCTCGATGCGGCCCTGAATCGGGGCGCCCTTCACATCATAGGCTTGCGCCATCAGGAGTTCTTCCTGGAAGGCGTCCTTGATGTACTGCGACAGCGTCTTGCCCGGCGCCACCTTGACCGGCCCCATCAGACGGCACAGCGGGCTCTCGTCGACGCCCGGCGCCATGCCGACATCGCTGACGCTGACCTTCTTCGACTGCAGGCTCTGCTGGATGGCGATAACGTTCGAGGCGGATGCCTTGTAGGGGATCGAGTTCGTGGTCTCGCATCCGGTCAAAAGAACGCCCGTCGCGCAGATGGCGGCAACGAGGGCAAACTTGCATTGCTTCATGATTCTCTTCCAGTGGGTTATATGGGCTCTGTCGATATCCGTGCCCTCAACGAACTACGGAAGAATTCCGCGAGACCCAAATCCCACCTTGGGGGGGTGGCAGCGCCGGCTACCTTGCCGTCATGCTGGTTCAGGCATTGAAAGAGACGGTAGAATCCGCAAACCATTCATACCGCCACGCCGGAGACGCCAATGGTTCGCCTGCTGATGCTGCTGTTGGGAGTGGATTACCTGCGTACACGTTGGAAAGCGCTGGCCTGGGCCGGCGCCCTCAGCATAGTGGTCGGTGCCGTGCTGTTCATCGATGCGCTCGACGGCAAGCTTGATTTCCCGATCCAGCCGTTTGCCTGGCTGCTGCTTCTGGAAGGGCTGGCCACGCTGGCCGTCGCCTCGACCGGCATTGGTGGCCAGCGTACGCTGCGCTACGCCAAGGGCATCGCCTTCAGCGTGGCCGCCATCCTCGTGCTGGCCGAGCGCCACCATGGCCACATGGTCCTGTCGGTCATCTTCGGCGCGCTGTTTCTGGCCGATGGCCTGCTGCAGGTGGCCTCCGCGCATGTGGTGCGCTTTCGCACGTGGCGGCTGGCAATGGCGGGAGGCGTGATCGAGATCGCCCTGGCCATCTTCTTCATCCAGCCCTACCCGACGCACTATGTCGGCACCGTGCCCTACTGCGTGGCGCTCGGGCTGATCTTCGGCGGCTGGAACATGTTGCTGCTGGCATCGCGCGCGCGCCGGCTTGCCGGCAACCCCGGCCTGCGCAAGGATCCGGAGTCCGCCAGCGCCGAATCGAACAAGCGGCGCCTGACGACGTGGAGCGGACCGCCCGCGTCGGACGAACGCGCGTTGACCGTCCACGTCTGGACGCCCGTGGGTTCCGCGAAGTCCAAGGCACAGCATCAGCCGATCATCGACCGCTACATCGCCGCCGTCGACCGCGATGGCGTTATCTCCACGGGGCACGCCGCGCTGGAATCACCTGAAGGCATCTACATCAGCCTCTACCCGGCCGTCGAGATCGACCGTTCGCCAGACGATTTCACGCGGCTGCTGCGGGCCACGCAGGAGAACAACGTACCCGGACGGTTCCAGCCTGACTATCCGACAGAATCCAAGGCATGGTGCGCGTCGACCGTTCAGGTCCGTATTCGCAATTACGATGCCGAGCGCCTGCAGAACTTCTGGCACGACTATCGGCAGAACACGACCTACAACCTGACATACCGGAACTGCTCGAGCACGGTGGCACGTGCGCTCGATGCCGCACTGGAGGGCGCCGCCACACGTGCCTGGACGCGGCTCGGCGGCTGGTGGCCGCTGTTCCGGCTATTGCTGACACCGGAGTTGTGGGTAGCAGCCCATCTGCGCAAGCGCGCCGCCACCATGGCGTGGACGCCGGGCCTGACACTCGACTACGCTCGCGCCATGAGCATGTTGGCCGACCCGCGCCCCTTTGCGTGGGCGACCGTGTGGAGCGGGCTGGCGGCGCGGCGCTCGGGGCGCGAATCGCGCTAGTGCCGTGTCAGCTTGACGGCGCCTCGTCCGCAAAGCATCCGGTTCCGATCGTGCGCAGCGCCTCGCCATCGCGCACGATGAAGAGGACGTCGAGGCCGCGCTGCCGCGCGTAGTCCGGCCCAGCCTGCGCGCCGAGCACCATCAGCGCCGTCGCATAGGCATCGGCATCCGCGCAGGTCTTCGCCACCACCGTGACCGATGCCATCCCACCCGCCAGCGGCGCACCGGTACGCGGGTCCATCGTGTGCGAAATGCGCGCGCCGCCGACATCGGCCCAGCGCCGGTAATCGCCGGACGTGGCAATGGCGGCATCTGCCAGTTCGATCACGCCCATCGCCGCGCGGCGCTCATAGTCCGGGGCCTCGAGGGCGATCGCCCACGGCCCGCCATCTGGCTTATTCCCACGCGCGCGCATCTCGCCGTCGATGCCGACCAGCCAGGATTCGATACCGTGCTCGCTCAGCACACGCCCGAGTTCATCGACGCCAAACCCCTTGGCGATGCCACACAGATCGAGCACGACCGGGCCGAGCTTGCGCACGCGGCACAGCCGCTCATCCACCTCGATCAGTTCTCCTGCTGGCTGGCGGGGACTTGCGCCGGCCGCCTCACCGAGATCTGGATGCGAAACGCATTGCGCCCCGGACGGTCCGAACCCCCACCGGTCGACCAGATCGCCGACGCCGATGTTGAACGCGTTGTGCGTATCACTGCCGATCTTCAGCGCCCGCGCAAGCAGGGTTGCGAGGTTCCTGGAGACCGGCACCCAACCGCCCGGCGCAGCACGGTTCAGTCGGGACAGATCCGAGTCTGCCTTCCAGTTCGACATCTGCGCATCCACGGCGCCGACCGCCAGGGCGAGTCGTTCCGCCAGCACCGCTTCATCCATGCCCGGCGGCGCGTAGTATGCCGCCGTGTAGCGGGTGCCCATGGTCGCGCCGCTGACGCGACAGAGTTCGAGCGCCGTGTCTGACCGATTAGTAGACGTCCTCGACATAGCGTCCCTCCGCTTTGAGTTGCGCGACGGACAAGCCGGTGTCCGTCAGAATCCGCTCCCACGCCTGTGCCACGCCCTCGGCCATCTTGCGGCCGCCGCACACCATGATCTGCGCACCGTGGGCCATCAACCCGCGCAGGCTCTGCGCATCGGCGACCAGTCTTTCCTGCACATAGGTCCGGTTGCCCGAACGTGAGAACGCGGTCGTGAGCGCGTGCAGCCGCTGGTCGGCCACCAGGCCCTTCAGCTCGTCGCGATACAGGTAGCCGTCCTCGGCATTGCGCGCCCCAAAGTACAGGTGCATGGGCCGGCGTGCCGCGTTGTGCCGGATAAAGCCAATCAACGGGCCGATCCCGGTGCCGGCCCCGATCATGATCACGGGTGCATTGCCTGGTTCGGGCCGGAAGCGCGTGTGCGGCCGGATAAATGCGTCGATGGTGTCGCCGGGGCGCAGGTCTGTGAGGTACGTGGAACACACGCCTTCAGGCAGCCGCCGCACGCAGATCTCCACCACACCGTCCGCCGCGCCGCTCGCGAGCGAGTAGTACCGGGGCGACGTAGCGCCGGGCGGCACGATGCCGAGCAGATCCCCGGTCTCGAACGTGGGCAGCCCTGGCCGGAACGGCGTGGCACGCTGCTCTGGGACGAAGCGCAGGACCGAGGTCATCGCCTCAGCGCCGACGCCGTAGTCCTCACGCGAGAGGAGCTTGAGCGGCACGCTGGGTGGCAGCATCGGCGTGTAGCGAATATCAAGCGACAACCCGAGCGTCGTGGCCAGCCAGTCGCACCATTGCCGGAATTCCGGCTCCGACTGCCGGTCCACCGTGCCCGGATCGGCAAGGGCTCGCAGACCCTTGCCCAGCAGCGCATCGTGCACCGCGCTCGCATAGCCGCAGAACGCGGGGAACTGGCGATCACCGAACCCCAGCACCGCAAAGTCGGTATCGGTTGGGACCGTCAGGCGATTGAGCTTCGACAGGAAGTGACTTGCGCTCTCGGGTGCATCGCCATCGCCATACGTGGCGGTCAGGACCAGCAGCCGCTTTTTCCCACGATAGCTGTCCGCCAGCTCATTCATCGGCGCGGTATGCACGCGCAGGCCTGCCTCGGTCAACGCGGCATGCAGCGCAGAAGCAAAGCCCCATGTGGTGTTGCCCTCGGAGCCCACCAGCAACACCGTATCCGCGTCGCGTGCCGGCACATTGCCGGCCAAGGTCGGCATGGTTCCCCGACGACGCAGCCACAGCAGCAGGCCCGTCACTGCCAGCACCGGCACCGACAGCGACGACGCACCAAGCATCAACCCGAGCCACCACATCCCCTGGCCCGTATGCAACATGCGGACAACCGCCTGCACGCGCTGCCAGCCGTCGGTGGGCTGGAAGGCGGTCATCTTCCCCGTCGCCGGATCGACATACCCGACGCCGTCGGTCGTATCCAGTTCGATGACGTCGCCCTGGGCATCGGCATGGGCGAATGTCAGTTGGTGCAGGCCTGCGCTGTCGATACCCAGCGCGGGCATCCGCTCCAGCGGCATTGCCGGCGCCACCGCCGCAGGCACGCTGAGCACAGGGTCCTGGCCGCCGCCTTCCGGTATCAGCCCGAATGTCGTCATCGACATAACAAGCCCGGTCACCGCCGACAGCGTCAGCCCTAGCAGCGCCACGCGCGCGGTCTCGTTGTGCACGCGCTGGAGTCCGTTGCCGCGGATCGGGCCGAGCAGGTGCTTCCACCCGCCCATGCGCCGCGCGAGCAACGCCAGCCCGGAAATCGTGACGAGCAGCATGAATGCGGCCGTCACGCCGGCCGCAATCCGGCCTGCGTCGCCGAGAAACAGCTTGCGATGCAGGTTCTTCATCCATCGCCAAACCGGCGAGGTGACATAGTCTCCCGTCGCCTTGCCGCTGGCAGGGTCGATGATCGAGGCGCGCTGCTGACCGTCGACCTCGTGATACGCGATGAACGTCCCCGACGGCCGCCGCGCAAGCGCTTCGACGCCCGGGATCTCCGTCTGTACGCGGCTCGCGAGCGTGGCCACGCTTACCGAAGCCTGGCCCGCGCGAACGGCATCCACACGTTCAAGCGCCGGATTCACCGACAACACCGCGCCCGATAGTGCGATGATCGTCATCAGCAACGCGGCGACGAGTCCTGGAACCAGATGGAACTTGCGTAGCATCGGTGGACCTCCTTTTTCCTTTATCGCGTGTTGTCGTGGCCGCCCTGCTTACAAGGCGTAGCGGAACGACTTCACGTAACCATTGCCGCTCACCGGCTTGTTCACGCCGGATCTGGTCAGCGGCACGACAACCTCAGACGGGTACGCCTTCATATCCTCCACAGCGGTATCGATATGCACCTGATATCCGGCATCGATCAGCGTGTCCGCCAGATCCAGCGTCACGCGCAACGTCTTCCCGGCGCCAACACTGGCGCCGGAGATGCCATCCACTTTCGCGGTGCCCCCTGCGGCGCGATACCAGTCGCGCAGGTTCTTGTGATACTTGGCCTTGGGCCCGGCCACCCACAACGTGCGCTGATAGCGTCCGGCGTTGTCGGTCAAATAGAGGGCGACGTAGGCACCGTCTCCGCCATAGTTGGACATCTGCGTCTCGAACGAGACCTGACGCGCGGAAGCGAGTGACGGCACGGCGAGCGCGCCCACAAGCATGGCGACGGGAAGTGCGGCTTTCATCTGAATGCTCCTGATCTGTGCAAAGCGGGGTCGTCGTTCCTGGCCAGTCGGCACACACGCTGCGTGAGCGGTGCCGCTGGCGAGGAGTACGCGGTGTGGATCCGCAGTTGGTTTCAGCGGATCTCGACCTGGGGCTTGGTAGCCGGCGTCGACGAACTGTCGGTGACCGCATTCGCGGGCGCTGTATTCACCACTGCATTCGCCGGTGTCCTGCCCGCGCCGCGATCGCCGTGATCCCCTTCCCGCTTCATGCGCACGACGTCGAGCGTGACGGGATCAATCTTGGCCTTGAAGCGCTGGCCGTCCTTATCGCGGCCCTTGATTTCATAGCAACCATCGTCGATCTTGAGCTTGTCGACCTGCCAGCCTTTCTGTTGCGCCATGGCCCGGACCGCATCGCGCGGCTTCCAGTCGTTGATCGGCGCCTCGCAGTCATCGCGGTCGTGCGCCTGCACCGTGTGAATACCCACCGTGGCACCACCGAGCGCGAGCATCGCGAGCACGAGGGTCTTTCCCATACCAATCCGAAGGCGTTTCATTGCGGCATCTCCTTGTTACGTGTGGCTTCCTTGGACTCCACAATGCGCCGCGAACCTGAAGCGAACCTTGCGATGGCAGAGAATTTTCTTCATGTTCGCGACAGGTTCGCGTGGCAATATCATGTGATACATGCTTCAGGGAAGCCGTAATGAGAGTTCTTCTCATCGAGGATGAACCGTGGCTTGGGCAGGCCGTCCGCGACCAGATCGAAAAGGACGGGCATCCGACCGACTTCGTGGCCAATCTCGCCGATGCGCGCCGACATCTTGCGGCCGCAACCTACGACCTGATCCTGCTAGACCTGCTGCTGCCCGATGGCCGCGGCCTTGATTTCCTGCGTGAACTGCGCGCGAGCGGATCGAACGTGCCCATCATCATCCTGACCGCGCTCGATCAGGTGTCGAATCGCATTGCCGGTCTGAACGCCGGCGCGGATGACTACCTGGTCAAGCCGTTCGACCTGTCCGAACTGTCCGCGCGCGTCAGCGCGGTGGCGCGTCGGTACGCGGGTAATCCGAATCCATTGGTGAATCTTGGCGACCTACGCATCGACACGGCCGGGCATAGCGTGATGCGCGGCGAAACCCGCGTCGACCTGACGGCCAGCGAATGGGCGCTGCTTGAGGCACTGATCCAGCATCCGGGCATGATCGTGTCGCGGGCAAGGCTCGAGGAACGGCTTTACTCCTTCAACGAGGAAGTCGGCAGCAACACCATCGAGGTCCATATGAGCCGGCTGCGCAAGAAACTTGGCGCGGATGTCATCGAGACCTTGCGCGGGCTAGGCTATCGACTCAGGCGGGACTGACGATGCTGCGCAGCCTGCAGGGCAGACTCTCGGCGGCGCTGGTGGCGGGGCTGGTCGTGCTGGCGTGCGCGGCGGCGGCGGCATCGATCCACGTGCTGCGCCAGGAAGTCGATCGTATGTCGGACAGCGCGTTGCAGGAAGCCGCGCAGCGCCTGCTGCCACTGGCGCTCACCGAAATCATGCGTCGCGAGGCCGATGACGATGAGGACGACAGCAGCCGCGTCACCGCCGTGCGGCCCCACGACGAACTGCTGACCTACGTGGTCCGCGACGACAAGGGCAGTCTGCTGCTGCAGTCGCATGACGCCGATCTCAGTGTTTTTCCGGCCGGCCTGAAGCCGGGATTCTCCTCCACCCTTTCACATCGGATCTACACCGAACCCGGATTGCAAGGAACGGTAGCCCTGACGATCGCCGAACCACTTGCCGCCCGGCGGCAAGCAAAAGTCGCGGCCGCGCTCTCGGTCGTCAGGGTTCTGATCCTGTTTCTTCCCGTCGGCCTGATCGGCATCTGGCTGATCGTCCGGACGGGACTTCAGCCTATCCGCCGGTTCTGCGGCAGCATCGCCGCGCGCGGCCAGAGCGATCTGACATCGCTTGAAAAGAGCGGACTGCCCACCGAGATCGCGCCGGTGGCTGATGCGGTCAACGGCCTGATGGCGCGCCTCGATCGCGCGCTGGCTGCCGAGCGCAGCTTCACCGCCAATAGCGCGCACGAACTGCGCACGCCAATTGCGGCGGCGCTCGCGCAGACGCAGCGTCTCAAAGCCGACATGCCGACCGACGACATGCGGGAGCGCGTGCAGAACGTCGAACATTCATTGCGCACGCTGGCGCGGCTCAGCGAAAGCCTGATGCAGCTCGCGAAGGCCGAGAACGGGCGTGTGCTCGGTGACGCGACGCAGGATTTGCGTCCGGTGATTGAACTCGTGATCGAGGACTTCCGGCGCATCGCGCACACGCCAAACCCGATCACGCTCGACCTGCCCGATCAGCCCGTCGAATCCTGGATCGATCCCGACGCCTTCGCGATCGTGGTGCGCAATCTGGTCGACAACGCGCAGAAGCACGGCGCACGCGGAGAACCCGTGCGAGTGTCGCTGTCGGAGGCGGGGGCATTCACCGTGGCGAATCGCGGGCCTGTGCTGGCCGAGAACGACCTGGCACGCCTGATGAAGCCGTTCGAGCGTGGCGCGACAACAGCCAGGGGCAGCGGCCTCGGGCTGGCCATCGTCGAGGCAATTGTTCGCGGGGCTGGCGCCACGCTTACCGCGCATAGTCCGGCACCGGGGTGGCCGGATGGCTTGTGGATCACAATCGACGGCTTGCCGCTTGCCACGATGGGGCCTCGGTGACCCCTCCGCCAACTCAGCGATATGTGGCGCCTGGCAGCAAATCCGCAGCCAGCGAATCTCATTCCGTTTAACCACTATCAACTGTTGGCCAGCTTCTGCATGATAGCGTCATATAGCTCACTATATTGCGATTGACAAAGCGTGTCCGTTGCGTGGCGGGATTCACTAGCCTGACCGGCCACAACGACCGTTTTCGCTATCCGTTCTGAACGCCACAGGAAACGACAAATGCCACAGGATTCCCATCGCGGATCCAAGCCAGACCACGCTGGCGATAGCACGGCACAAGTCTTGCCGATTGCTGCAATCGTCCATGCGGACCACGCCGGCACGGACCGCCTGCTCACCAAGTTCGTCGACGGCCTGCGCCATGCCGGACTGCGGATTCACGGGCTCGTGCAGGAACGCGCGGAGAATGGCGACAAGACATCCACAATGCTTGTGGACCAGCACAGTGGCCAACGCTACCCCCTGTTCCAGAACCTCGGCTCGGGCTCGACATCGTGCTGCGTCGACGCAGGCAGCATTGCCGCGGCGAGCGTCGCCATGCGCCGCGCCGTCGAGGCGCGACCTGACCTTTGCGTGGCCAACCGTTTCGGTGGGCTCGAAGCCCAGGGCGGTGGACTCGCTGCCGAGATGCTGAATGTGGCCGCCGCCGGCATTCCGCTGCTGACCATCTTCTCGAACGACTATCTTCGGGCCTGGCGCGCCTTCACGGGCGATTCGGGCACGGAGCTGCAGCCGTCGATCGAGGCCATGTACCTGTGGTTCGCGGGCCTCCGCGCGCGCCACGCACGTTCATGAAGCAGGCGATCGGCCCCTCGCTACGGCATCACCACTGAATCAAGCTCCACGTCCTGCGCCTTGCGCAGCATCTCATCGAACTCGGGGTCGGTATCCGGAAAACTCGCTTCCGCCGCAGGCCCCGCGCGGCGAGCACCACCTGGCCGGGCACCCGACGCGCGGGCCGGTTTGGCGATCACCTCGTCGATGCGCGCAAGCAGGTACGGGAAGAACGGATTGGAAGAGATCCGGAACATCGAATCGAGGCTGACCATCAATGCGCCGCGTTCACCACGCGGTGCGATCGCGCCAAGCGACACGCCGAAGCGCGGATTCCCCGCATCCATGGGTTGTATCCCGTATAGCTCATCGTCCATCGGGAACGGGATCGCCACGTGTGACAGCGAAAATACCTGCGCCGGGTAAGTCATCGCGACTGGCTGCTTTGTCTCCTCCGTGGCGCCTGCGTCCACCACGCGCGCTGTCACGTCGTCCGCCCCCTCCGCTTCATTGCCGATCATCGTCAGCCTGTAGCTCACCGGCAGCGCGGGCAAGAGCCGGGCAAGCGCCTGCGTTGAAGCCGGATCGATCAGGGGCCCAAGCTTGGCACGCCGGTTGACGTCAAATAGCACCAGTTCACTGCCGTTGTCCGGCAGGCTCGCGTAAAGCCGTCTGACGATTGCCGGAGTGCTCACCGTGAAGTCGATCACCGACTGAAAAGTCAGCACGGGAGGCAGGCCCTCCAGCCCGCGCTCCCGCGCGACACGCGCAATCTGGTCTTGCAACGCGACGGTCAGCCGATGGGATTGCCGCGCCCCGTTGACGGGAAACGAGTTGTACTTGAATGGATTGAACTCGGGCACGATCCCGAGCCACGCAGCCTTCTCGAAGGGCGGCAGCAACGCCGGCAGCGCGGCCAGCCCGGCGAACCGCGCATAGCGGGTCACGCCGATCATCGGCGAGATCAGGATGATCCGGGCCGGCCGCTCCAGCCTGGGGTCTTCAAGGCTATCGAGCGCGTACTTCATCGCCAGCGCGCCACCATTGGAAAAGCCAACCAGATGGATCGGACGATCCGCGCCGGCCTGAAGCCGCGCCTCGCGCACGGCAAGCCGCGTCGCCGCCATCCAGCGCTCCCATTCGACGTCAGAGAGCCCGGCCGGTACCGTGCCATGGCCGGGAAGGCGAATGCCGACCGCGACGAAGCCGTCCTCCACATACCGTTGGGCGATATGTCGCAGGCTGTACGGCGAATCGGTCAGGCCATGCAGCAGGACGACCGCGCCCACGGGCTTTCCGGCTGGACGCATTTCGTACGAACGGTTCCAGTCGTGCTCGAAGCGTCCCGGGTAGATCGGGCTGCCCTCGAAATAGCGGTTCGAAGGGATCCGCGCCGCAGATGGCAGACGGTCGCTGACGTGCCGCCTGACCTGCTCGAACAGGGCGTCTTCCTGCCTCAGATAGCGGCTCCAGTCGGACCGGTCGATCTGCTCGACACCAAGCTCGTCGGGCACAAAGGTGTGCCAGAGCTGCAGCTCCGGCCCTCGTGTCGCGTCATAGGCGCGCAGCGCCAGTAGCGCCACGCCAAGCACGACCAGCACGATCGCGGCGATGCGCACCTTGCTGGTCAGACGGGATCGCGCTTTCATCTGCGGAACAGGGCCCATGCTGATTGCGACATGCGTTCAGGGCTTGCGCTTGGCCGCGCCGGCCCGCTGCGACGTCACCAATGCGGTCAGTGGCGGGAAGGATCGAATGACCAGCTTCTCGAACTCCACCACGAAGAACAGCACCACGGCTCCGGCGATCAGCCATAGCCAGTGCTCCACGGTCAGTGCCTGGGTATCGAAGATCAACTGGAACGGGTACCAGTACGTGAACAGCAACTGCAGCACCACAACGCCGCCGATGCCGTACCAGAGATACGGATTGCTCGTGTGAGCGCGCACAGACAGCGAGGATTCGAGCAGGTGCCGGCTGTTGATCAGGTAGAAGATCTGGCCAAGCGAGATGGCGTTGACGGCCGCTGTTCGCGCCATTTCATCCGCCGCGCCATGCGCCTTCATCACGAAGAACGCCGCGAGTGTGTAGATGACGAGCGCCACGCCGATGAAGCAGATTCGCCATACCCCGAAACCGGTGACGATCGACCGGTCGATCGAGCGTGGCGGCCGGCCCATCACGTCCGCCTCGTGGGGTTCGAACGACATGGCCAGGCCCAGCGCGACGGAGGAGACCGTGTTCACCCACAGAATCTGCGGCGCGGTGATTGGCAGCGTGAACCCGATCAGGATCGCGATGGCGATCACGGCGCCTTGCGCGATGTTCGTCGGCAGCATGAACAGCATCGCCTTCTCGATGTTGTTGTAGACCGTCCGACCTTCCTTCACCGCCGCCGAGATCGACGCGAAGTTGTCGTCGACGAGGATCATCCCCGCGGCCTCCTTCGTCACCTCGGTGCCCTTGATACCCATCGCGACGCCGATATCGGCCTTCTTGAGCGCGGGTGCATCGTTGACGCCGTCGCCGGTCATTGCCACCACCTGCCGGTTGGCCTGCATCGCCTTCACGAGTCTGAGCTTGTGCTCGGGGCTGGCGCGGGCGAAGACATCGACCTCGCGCACGCATTCGCGCAGGGCCGCATCGTTCATTGCCTCGATCTCGGTACCCGCCACGGCGGTGCGGCCATCGCCGATCCCGAGCATTCCCGCCACGGCGGCCGCCGTGACCTTGTGGTCGCCGGTAATCATCGTCACCCGGATGCCACCTTCATGGCATTCCCGCACGGCGTCGATCGCCTCCTTGCGCGGCGGGTCCATCAGGCCGACGAGGCCGAGGAACACGAGCGTACTCGGCAAGTCCTTCGGCTCGAGACCGCCCTGCGGCAGGCCCGGATCTGGCAGCCAGGCAAGTCCCAGCACCCGCTCACCCTGCGCGGCCATGCGATCGCCCTCCCTCACGAAGTACGCGCGGTCGAGCGGCACCGCGCCATTCGCGGTTTGCTGGTGATCGCAATGTTCCAGAATCACCTCCGGCGCACCCTTTACCAGCAGCATCTCGCCGTCGGCCGAGCGGTTCAGCGTCGCCATGAACTTGTGCTCGGACTCGAATGGAATGGCGTCGATCCGTGGCGCGGCCACCCCCTCGGCGGTGCGGTCCATGCCGAGCTTGGTGGCGAGTGGATAGAGCGCGCCTTCGGTGGGGTCGCCCTCCACCTTCCATCGACCATCATCCTCAAAAAGCTCGGCGTCGTTGCACAGCATCGACACGCGACCGATCAGCGCCAGCGGCAACGGCACGGCGTCCAGCGGTTTGCCCTCCGTGCTGAGCGCGCCTTCCGGTGCGTAGCCGTGGCCCGTCACTGCATACGATGCATCGGCCGTCACGACCGATGTCACCATCATCTCCATCATCGTCAGCGTGCCCGTCTTGTCCGAGCAGATGCGCGAGACGGAGCCCAGCGTCTCCACCGCCGGCAAACGACGGATGATGGCATTGCGCTGGGCCATCCGCTTCACGCCGATCGCGAGCGTGATGGTGATCAGCGCAGGCAGACCTTCCGGGATGATCGACACCGCAATGCCGACGATCGCCTGGAACAGCTCCACGAAACTCATCTTGCCGAGCCAGTGCCCCCAGGAGAACAGCACGACGCTGAGAACACCGATGGCCGCCGTGATGACGTAACCGAACTTCGTGATCTGCCGCAGCAGCGGCGTCTCCAGCGGATTGACCTGCCCGAGCATCTCGTTGATGCGGCCGAGTTCCGTCTGGCTTCCCGTTGCCACAACCACGCCGGTGGCTCGGCCGGAGACCACCATCGTGCCGGAGAACGCCATGTTCTCGCGGTCTCCCACAGTGGACTTGGCGGGCATCGGTACCGTCGTCTTGTCGGCGGGCACAGACTCGCCGGTGAGCGCCGCTTCCTCTGTGCGCAGGTTCCTGGCTTCCACCAGGCGCAGATCGGCGGGGACCTTGTCGCCCGACTCCAGCAGCACGACATCGCCCGGCACCAGTTCCTCGGCGTCAAGCAGGCGGGCCGCACCACCACGCAACACGCGTGCATCAGTGGAAAGCATGTTGCGGATCGAATCCAGCGCCTCTTCGGCCTTTCCCTCCTGCAGGAAGCCCAGCAACGAGTTCAGGATGACGACGGCAAAGATGATCGATGCGTCGAGCCAAAGGCTCAGCATCAGCTTGGTGAAGGCCGACGCGATCAGCACATAGATCAGGATGTTGTTGAACTGGGAGACAAAGCGCGCGATGGCGCCGCGCTTCTTGCCCTGGGGCAGCCGGTTGGGTCCGTAGGTACCCAGCCGCGCGGCGGCATCGTCGGCTTCCAGGCCCTGCGAGGGATCGACCTTGAAACGCTGCTCGACCTCATCGGCGGTCATGGCGTGCCAGGGTGTTTCCTCCACGCCTGATACTACGGTATCCGCTTCACTCATCTTGCATCCTCCAGGTTGCGGCGTCCGTCATGCGGCGCCATTCGCCGTCGCACTGCTTCACCTGATGTCCCGCTTGCTTTCGCTTCGCCGCCTGCTATTCCGCCTACTTCGCCGCCTTCTTTTCCCCTTCGAGTTCCTCACGCGCCTTCGCCAGCGCCTTCGCCTGGTCAGACGAGATCTCGGGGTACTGGAGATTCAACTTCTCCACGGCCTCGACAACGGCCGCCGCGACGACAAGTCGCGTGAACCATTTCTTGTCGGCGGGCACGACATACCATGGGGCCGCTTCGGTGGAAGTCGCGCGGATCGCCGCCTCGTAGGCCTGCATGTACTCGTCCCAGTGCCGGCGCTCGCGCACGTCGGAGGGAGAGAACTTCCAACTCTTGTTCGGTTTGTCAAGGCGCTTCAGGAATCGCCGTTTCTGTTCCTCGTACGACAGGTTCAGATAGAACTTGAGAATGATCACGCCCTGCCGCGTGAGGTAGTCCTCGAAGCGCGCAATATCGGCCAGCCGCTCGTCCCAGATCTTGTCGGTAATGAGCGCCGGCGGGATCTTCTGCGCCTCCAGCAGGTGCCGGTGCACCCGCACCACGAGCACGTCCTCGTAGTAGGACCGATTAAAGATGCCAATGCGTCCGCGCTGGGGCACCTTCGCAAGGTATCGCCAGAGAAAATCGTGCGAGAGTTCTTCATGGGACGGCTGCTTGAACGAGAAGACATCGCACCCCTGCGGATTGACGCCAGACATGACGTGCTTGATCGTCCCGTCCTTGCCGGCCGCGTCCATGGCCTGGAACACCAGCAGCACCGACCAGGAGTCCTGCGCGTAGAGCACGTCCTGCTCTATCGCCAACCATTCCGATCCGTGCCGAAGCAGGTCCGCCGCCTCGCCCTTCTTCATCTCGAAGCCCAGCGTATCGGCAGGATCGAAGTCCGCCAGACGGAACTCCTCGCCCTGCGTGATGCGGAACGGATTGATATAGCTCCCCAGGGTGCCCAGTATCTCTTTGCGAGGCATTGCCAACTCCTCCCCAGCTTCGGTCGTCGGCAACGCACTGCCAACGAACAAAAAAGCCCTGACGTTGCTCCAGGGCTCGATAGCCGCGACAAGCGAAGCGCGATGCGCTTGCTGCCGTCCCGACTCTAATTTGACTGTAGCAGGTCACACGGAAACCGGAAGCCCTATCTGTCACTTTTTGCCAGGGACGGCATTGCCAAGGTCAGCGGCCCGGTGCCAAGCAAGGTGCAGCACGATATCGCGCTGGAGACGATTCGCAGCGTGGATGGGGTTCGCTCGATTCACGACAGCTTGAAGGTGGCTGCACACTGAGGATGCGCGAAAGCGACCGGCGATAAAACGGTCAGGCTCCGCAGACGAGCCTGACGGCGGCTAGCACTGGCCCTTCTTGGCCTTGCCGGGCGGGCAGAAGGACTCGTTTCCGTACTGGTCGACACGGCAGTTACCCTTCTTCGCCTGCCCCGGCGGGCAGCCCGGACCGGCGGCGGAATCATCATAGGGGTACGGGCCGACAGCGCAACCCGTCAGCAATGCGGCACATGAGACGACAGCCAGCAGCAGAGCCTTCATCATTCTTTCCCTCCTGAAAATCAAAAAAAGGATACTACGGCACTCCGCGCGGGGGAACTTGAAGCTGGTAATCGCGTGTAACGAGGTCAGAACCGTCGCAAAATAAATCCGCTGTGGGTGGAATAAGCACCCCCCTCCCCGCGTCTACCCGACAACGGCCCGCTCCGGGCCCATGGAACGACGCGAGGAATCATGGTCTCCTTCTATCGACTGCCCACACCACCAGCCATTGGTGCGGTGCTGCTCCTGCTGGCGGCGCTGACCGCTGCCGCACCCGCTCTTGCCGCCACCGCCACTGGCTCTGACGCCGAGCGGTTCGCGGCGGAGAACGAAGTGGCGATGACAAGAATGATGGACGGCATGTCGGTCCACCCCAGCGGCAATATCGACGAAGACTTCGCGGCGATGATGATCCCGCACCACCAAGGTGCCATCGACATGGCCATGGCAGAGCTGCGCTACGGCAAGAACGAGCAGCTCAGGCGCATCGCGCAGGAAATCATCGTCGATCAGATGCAGGAGATCGCCGCGATGCGGCTGGCGCTTGGACAGCCGCCTCCGCCGTCCGTGCCTGCGCCAACCCAGCCGGCGGCCTCCACACCGTCGCCGTCGCAGCCAGCTTCCCACGACCACTCCGCCCACGCGCACTGATGCAAGGCCCGATCATGAAACCTAGCCCCCTCCGACATGCCATTTCGCTTTCCCTCGCATGGATGCTCGGCGCCACCGGCATCGCCAGCGTTGCCCTTGCCGGCCAGGCCCCTGGACCATTGAATGCGCCGGACGTGCCCATCAGCCACCGGGACCGCGTCTACGCGGCCGAGCAGTTCTCGAACACCGTCTCCGTCACCGATCCGGCCGACAACCGGTTGCTCGGTGTCATCCGGCTGGGCGACCCCGCGCCCGGCAACCTGAGTCCGTTGTACCGGGGCCAACTGCTGGTTCACGGCATGGGCTTCTCGCCGGACCATCGCACGCTCGCGATCGTCTCCATCGGGTCCAACTCGGTGTCGTTCATCGATACGGCCACCAATGCCGTCAAGCATGTCACTTATGTGGGACGCTCGCCGCATGAGGCGTTCTACACGCCGAATGGCAAGGAAGTTTGGATCACCGTGCGCGGCGAAAACTACATTGCGGTTCTCGACGCCGCGACGTTCGCGGAGACCGCCCGCATCAAGGTTGCCGACGGCCCGGGCATGCAGATCTTTTCGCCGGACGGCAAGTACGGCTACGTCTGCTCGTCGTTCAATCCGGAAACGGCGGTTGTGAGCGTGGCCGACCACAAGATCGTGGGCCGCGTGAAGCAGGAAAGTCCGTTCTGCCCGAACATCGCGGCCACACCGGATGGCAAACAGGTCTGGTTCACGCTGAAAGACATCGGCAAGACGCAGGTGTTCGAAGCGCAGCCTCCGTTCCGCCCGATCAGGACAATCGAGACGGGCCCGATCACCAATCACGTCAACTTCGCGCACACGGCGGCGGGCACGCTTGCCTATGTCACGATCGGCGGCCTGAACCAGGTCAAGGTATTCCGCACCGACGACTTCTCCCCGGTGGCCACCATTCCCGTGGGCAGCCTGCCTCACGGTGTCTGGCCGTCGGGCGATGGGAGCCGGATTTACGTCGGATTGGAGAATGCGGACAAGCTGGCCGTCATCGATACCGCCACGAACCAGGTCGTCGCCAACGTGCCGGTAGGTCAGGCGCCGCAGGCGATTGCCTACGTGCCGAATGCGGTACCCGATGGCGATGGCACACAAGGACTGCAATCGCCGGGTCTGGCTGGCCAGAGCACGCAGTTGAAGTTGTTGCATCTCGAGAACGGCAAGCCGGTGGTCACAGACAACGCACCTACCAGCGTGACGCTGTTCGACCAGGGCGTGCTGCAGGTCCTTCAGGCCTCGGCAACGGGGCTGCAACCGAAGCATGCGTACGTGCTGGCGCTGGCCAGCCATGCGGACGGCACCGGGTCGCTGGAGCCGCTGGCCTCGTTCATGACGAATCCCGCCGGCTCGGCTATTGTCAATGCAATCGGCCCCATCCGGCAGATCGTGCAGGACAACGCCACTGTGGAGGGACGACGCTATCTCGTCATCGCCCCGTCGGAAAACGGCAAACCCGCCGCACCCGTTCAGGTGCAGGCGCTCTAGCCCGCGTGCGATCATGCTGCCACCCCTGACGGAGACACCGCTGCCGTGAAGGACTTGCTGCAACAGGTCGAACCGATGATTCCGGCGTTGCGCCGCTATGCCCGCGCGCTATTGCGCGAGCAGGCGGCCGCGGACGATCTCGTGCAGGACTGCCTGGAAAAGGTCATCACGTACTGGGACAGCCGCCGCAACCGCGCAGACACCCGTAGTTGGGTATTCGCCATCCTGCATAACCTTGCGATGACGGCCCTGCGCCGTCATGCAAGCGCGCAAGGGTTGCACGTGGCGATCGACGACGTGGCGGAGTCCCTCATGACCGTGCCGCCGGCCCAGGAAGACGCACTGCGTTATCGGGACCTGCTGAGCGCGGTCGATGCCCTTCCCGCCGAACAGCGCAGTGTGCTCCTGCTGGTCTCGGTGGAGGAGATGTCGTACGCCGAGACCGCACGCATTCTTGAGATTCCCGTCGGCACCGTGATGTCGCGCCTGTCTCGCGCGCGGGAAAAACTACTGAGGCAGATGGAACCCGGCCTGAAGGCGGCCCCGACATCCGGACTGCGGAGGGTCAAATGAACGAGCATCGACCGATACAGGAAGAGGAACTGCTGGCCTACGTCGACCACGCGCTCGACACCACGCGCCTGCGCGAGATCGAGGCGTACCTGCAGCAGCATCCCGACGTCGCGACCCGCGTCGAGGGCTACATGGCGCAGCGCGATCAACTGCGCGCCGCGCTCGCCCCGATCGCAGACGAACCGGTTCCGCCAGAACTGAACCTGCGGCACATGCTGACGGCTCGACGCGCCCGCGCCAGCCATCCGTGGCGGCTGGCGGCTTCTGTCTTCGTCGCCATGTGCCTTGGTGGCATCGGCGGCTGGATGGGACGCGGCGCGACCGAGCCGCCCACCGGCGGCATTGCCGCACTGGCGCGCGAAGCCACGGCGAGCTTCCAGGTATTTGCCGCCGACCCGATACGTCCCGTCGAAATGGGGGCCGCTGACAGCAACGACCTGGTGAACTGGGTCTCCTCGCGGCTGCGTCGCCCGATTGCCGTGCCGGACCTCGGCAAGGCAGGCTATCGCTACATCGGCGGGCGTCTCGTCGCCACCGAGCATGGTCCCGCCGGCCTCTTCATGTACGAGGACGGCCACGGCACGCGCCTGGCGATGCTGGTACGCCCGATGGCAATCGAAGGCGACACACCGATGAAGGCACACGTACAGGCCGGCGTGGCGGGATACTCATGGGCCAATCAGGGCCTTGGATACAGCCTGGTGGCGTCGGCGTCCACCAGCGGCCTCCACCCACTGGCCGACGAGATGCGCCGGCAGATCAATGGACGGGACGGGTCGGTAGACGCCGGCAGCAAACATCCCTCTCTGTAGGGAACGGCACCACCAACTGCCGCTTGCCCCAAGGGCAATGCCTTTGCCCGTCACCCCAATGGCGTGCGGTCGATGCGCCATCAATACTGTTCACCGGGGCACCGGGTTGGGAGGATCAAGAACTGCGAACGGATCCACGCAATCCGGCAGCACGACCGGTTGCGCACTTCACGGACAAGACTCGGCCGAACGACCCGCTTGCCACGTAACACCCAAAATCTACAACGACAGGAACGGCATTCTCAGATACGTATTCCATCGAGAACTGCTGGGCAAATCTAAAGCAAATATTTCATGTCGAGGCGCATCCTGCACCCAAAAAACTAACTTCTGACACTCAGGAAGTTCACTCAGAATTCTGTGCAGTCAGGCTCGTATTTGTCGGGATACACGGGTCTGCACACTTGGCCAACGCCCCCATAACCAGGCCGGCACAAATTCGATTGGGACAATCAAAGAGGAAAACATGAAGAACAGCCGATTTCGCGCGAGCGTCGTGACGCTCGTCTCCGCCGCGGTGCTCTCCCAGTTCGGCGCGGCCTATGCCCAGGACGCGCGGAAGGACGCCACTAGCGCGACAAAGGCCGCCAACCAGAAGCTCCTCAGCGAATTGCCTTTCTCGGATCGTTCCGATTTCGATGACGCGCACCGCGGCTTTGTCGCACCACTGCCGAACACGGTGATCAAGGGGTCGTCGGGTAACGCCATCTGGAACCCGAACCAGTACGCCTTTATCAAGGAAGGTTCCCAGGCACCGGGCACGGTCAACCCGAGCCTCTGGCGTCAGGCTCAACTGATCAACATCAGCGGCCTGTTCCAGGTGACCGATGGCATCTATCAGGTTCGGAATCAGGACCTGTCGAACATGACCATCATCGAGGGCAAGGAAGGCATCACGGTGGTCGACCCCCTCGTCTCGGAAGAAACAGCCAAGGTCGCAATCGATCTCTACTATGCCAATCGTGGCCGCAAGCCCGTGAAGGCGGTGATCTACACACACAGCCACGTTGACCACTATGGCGGCGTGCGTGGCGTGATCAGCCAGGACGACGTCACCTCCGGGAAGGTCAAGATCTACGCGCCTGAGGGCTTCCTGGAAGCCGCGGTGGCGGAGAACGTGATGGCCGGCAATGCCATGAGCCGCCGCGCCAGCTACATGTACGGCAATCTGCTGCCCGCCGATGAAAAGGGCCAGGTCGGCGCCGGTCTCGGCACCACGACCTCGGCCGGCACCGTCACGCTGTTGTCTCCGACGGACACGATCACCAAGACCGGTGAAAAGCGCGTCATCGACGGCCTGACCTACGAGTTCCTGATGGCTCCTGGCTCGGAAGCTCCGGCCGAGATGCTGTGGTACATCGAGGAAAAGCGCGCGATCTCCGCAGCCGAGGATTGCACACACACGCTGCACAACACGTATTCGCTGCGCGGCGCCAAGATCCGCGAGCCGCTGCCCTGGTCGAAGTACCTGAATCAGGCGCTGACCATGTGGGGCGCCAAGGCAGATGTCATGTTCGCCCAGCACCACTGGCCGAGTTTCGGCCAGAAGAACGTGGTACACCTGCTGCGCCAGCAGCGCGACCTGTATCGCTACATCAATGACGAGACGCTGCGCCTGGCCAACCAGGGCGAGACGATGGTCGAGATCGCGGACAAGTTCAAGCTGCCGCCCGATCTCGCCAACATGTGGGCCAACCGTGGCTACTACGGCTCAGTCAGCCACGACGTGAAGGCTACCTACGTCCTTTACCTCGGCTGGTTCAATGGCAACCCCGCCACGCTGGACGAACTGACGCCGGTGGAAGCCAGCAAGCGCTACGTCGAGTTCATGGGCGGCGCCAATGCCGTGCTGTCGAAGGCCAAGCAGGCGTACGACAAGGGTGAGTATCGCTGGGTGGCCCAGGTGGTCAATCACGTGGTGTTTGCCGACCCGTCGAACAAGGCGGCCAAGAACCTCCAGGCCGACGCGCTCGAGCAACTGGGCTACCAGGCCGAATCCGGCCCGTGGCGCAACTTCTACCTGACCGGTGCCAAGGAATTGCGCGAAGGCGTGAAGAAGCTGCCCACGCCGAACACCGCGAGCGGCGATACGGTGAAGGCCATGACGCCGGAGATGTTCTTCGACTATCTCAGCGTTCGCGTGAACCGCGCCAAGGCGGCCAATGCGAAGATCGCGCTGAATGTCGACTTCGGCAAGGAAGGCGGCAAGTATCTGCTCGAACTTGAGAACGGCGTGCTCAACCACACGGCAGGCGTTGAATCCGCAAACGCTGATGCCTCCGTGGCAATGTCACGCGACACGCTGAACGGCATCATCCTGCAACAGACGAAGCTGGCCGACGCGATCAAGAACGGATCGGCGAAGGTCACTGGCAATCAGGCCAAGCTCGACGAACTGGTGAGCTACCTCGACAACTTCGAGTTCTGGTTCAATATCGTCACGCCGTAATGCAAAAAAGGCCCCGGCGCTTGCCTAAAGCGCCGGGGCCTTTTGCCGCGCGTTAGTCTCAAACGCGGCGGCTACATGCGGAAATCCGCCGCCATGTCTTCGTCACTGCGGGCTTCGATCTTGCCCGTCCGACACGCGAGCTTGAACGCCTCGTAGTCCTTCAGATTCTGAGTGGCGCAGGCGAACGAGTATTCGGTGATCGCATCGGCGAACCGCTCCCCGCTGCCCAGGTAGGCCGCGATCTCCACTGCCTTCCCGCTTGCCTTTGCGTGCGCGCGCGCCAGCGCCCAACCGCAGAAGCGCGCATATCCCTGCAGTACTCCGTTGCTCATGCGTTCGACGTCGGCCGATACCTTCATGTCGCGTAACTGACGGAAATAGAACTGCCGATTGGCCGGGCCAGACGTCCAGCCAAGGAACGCATCGCTGGCCGCCTGCAGCAGGCGCTGACCCGAAACGACACGCTGACCCTGATGCGCCGGACCTTCGGCGTCATAGTGAAGCGCGATCACGGAGTCCCTCGCTTCCTTGACCTGCAGGAACAGCGGCTGCTCGTGGCTATCCACCATCAACAGCACCAGGCAGAAGGTACCCACACTGCCAACACCTACCACCTTGAAGGCAACGTCCTGCAGGGAAAAGTGATCGATCAGTGCGCGTCGCTCCGAGGGAAGCGTTTTCAGATACCCGTCGAACGCGCGGGCCAGCTTGCCTCGCCACGCCTCGGTGTTGGACCATTGGTCGTGCTCACCAAGCAGCGAAGTGGGGCCACTGGGATGAAAGATCGCCGGCGGCGCGTCCTGAATCCACCATTGGCCGTCACGCTGCGCGGCCATCTTGTTCAACATGCTTTCGTTGGTCCGCCCTGCGGCCTTCTCCTTCGCCTTGAGAATCGTTCGACGGCCCTCTTCGCTCGTCGCGGCTTCGAGCATGCGTTCGAACGAGACAATCTCGTTCCAGAGATCCAGCGCGCTATACCCGGCGTATTCCTCCATGCGATCGCGGTATTCGTGCACAGCCGTCGCCACGATGTCGCTGACGGTGTCCCGGGCGATACCCATATGCTCGCCAGCAATGGCCAGGCTTCCGGCAAGGCGCTTGACGTCCCACTCCCAGGGGCCCACGGCCACTTCGTCAAAATCGTTCAGATCGAAGACAAGCTGCCGCTCCGGCGTAGCGAAGCCCCCGAAGTTCATCAGGTGCGCGTCGCCGCAGATTGGGAATGCGATGCCTGCATTTGCCGTGGCGGCAAGATCGTGCGCCTGGAGAATCGCGCTGCCACGAAAGAACGTGAATGGCGACACCGACATGCGCCCATAGCGCAGCGGCACCAGCGCCTCCACGCGCCCCGCGCTGTTCTGCTCCAGCAACGCCACCGGATCACGGTCGGTGTTGCCGATCTCGGCATTCGATGATCGCTTTGCGCGGCTGCGTGCTTCACGTCCGATCGCCTGCCGTTCTGCCAGGGTGCGGATGTCTGCCATTTTCGGGCCTCCTGTAGGTGGGATGCGGAACGCTGCTGCGTGAATGGATCGGATGCCAGCCTTCCGAACGCAAGGCTGGGCATACGGAGGAAATCTAGTGTATGGCAACTGTCGTTCATGCTGTGTGCGCATCGCCACTCAATGTATCCCGCTTTCCACTTGCGAGACACCGGACATCATGGCGCGCCAGGCATTGCCCTGAAGGGTAATTGATTGCACCGACTACCTATGGCTACTGGCCCGGCTTGGGACCATCGAGCCAGCAGTGCCACCGCAGCTTCTGACACGTCCGTCATTGCCACGCCATTTTTCCGGACGCGCTTGAAGCAACGCATGACCATCGACTGAATCCTTTTCATACGCACAAGAGAAGATTCACTTCATAAGGCAACCGGCTTCAGCGATAGTCTGATGTCGACTGCCGGCGACATTGCACTTCTCACGCGTACGCCATCTGGCCTATAACGTTGAGGGTGTCCTTGCGCCACCAGCCGTGTTTCATTCGCCACGCAGCCAACGCCGCGGGCGCCACTGAATCAGGGGATTGCAATGAGCAAGCTGATCGGGACGATCAAGCACGAATTCATGGAGATGCTGCCGCCGACGATCTATTTCTTCGTCATCCTTCATATCGTCGCGATCATCCGGGCACTCATGGTCAAGGGAACTGGCATCGAGCTGGAGACCACTGCGTCCGTGGCACTGGCTGCCCTGATCCTCGGCAAGGCCGTGTTGCTGGCCGACATGCTCCCGTTCATCAACCGGTTCCCGGAAAAGCCGTTGATCTGGAATGTTGGATGGAAGACAGTGATGTACAGCCTGGTAGCCCTGTTCATTCATTATCTGGAGCGCCTTTACGATTTCTGGAAGGAGGCGCCCGGCTTTGCCGCAGCCAACAAGCTGCTGGTCTCCGAGATCAACTGGCCGCGGTTCTGGGCAATACAGATTCTGCTGCTGACGCTGGTGCTCATGTACTGCACCCTCGCCGAGATGGCGCGTGCGATTGGTCGCGAAAAATTCAAGCGGGCGTTCTTCGGGCCGCTCCCGGACAACCTGGCCAATCGGTCCGTCAACGAAGGCTGATCATCACACTCACCGCGTTGCCGCGCTGATCCCACTTCGTCCCATGCATCGCGATCGTGTTATCTGCCGCCCCCGCCTCGCACGTGCACCGCAATCGCCGCGCGCCAACGCCGCAGCGTGGATTCCGCATACCTGCGCGGTTGAACCGTTACGGGATTCCATGCAGCCAGCGACCTCGTCCGATCTGGTGGCTCGGACGATCCATGAGTACTGCAGTCAGCCAAACCCGTTCTTCCACGGTCGCCAATGGCGGCCGTCTCAGCAAGCCATGCCCACCACCGGAATCCGGCGAAGGCATCCATATCCAAGGGGGTTCGCTATGAATCGTGCATTGTGTATTGCCGCGCTGGCCATTTCGCTGGGCGCGTGCAGCAGTCCGGCCCCGCAGGCCACCTCATCGCCCGCGCCAGACACCCAGACGGCTGCCAAGGCGCCGCCGCCCGAAAGCAAGCCTGACGCCAACGCAGTGAACGCCGATGCCATCCAGGCCTTGAAGGACATGGGTGGATATCTGCAGACGCTGAAGCAGTTCTCCGTCAAGATCGACCTCGATGGCGAACGCGTGCTTGAAGACGGACAGAAGCTACAGCATTCGGCCAGTGCCCGCGTCGATGCCGATCGACCCGACAAGATGCGTGTGCAGATGCGAAGTGCACGGGCACAGCGTGACCTGTACTACGACGGGCATAAGGTTGCGCTCTATTACCCGGAAAGCAACTACTACAGCACGGTCGACTCGAGCGACAACCTGAGCAACCTCGTGGTCAAACTGCGGGAGCGCTTCGGCATCGAGGTACCGGTTGACGACCTGTTCCTGTGGGGCACGCCGAATGCACCAACGAACGGCATCACATCCGCCATGGTCGCGGGACAGGACTTGATCGACGGCCAGCTGTGCGACCAGTACGCATTCCGTCAGGGCATGATCGACTGGCAGATCTGGATCGCCTCCGGTAACCAGCCACTGCCGCGAAAGATCGTGGTCACAAACCGGAGCGATGAAGCGCGGCCGCAATCCGTGACGTGGTTGACCTGGAACCTGAAGCCGAAGTTCACAGCTTCCACCTTCCATTTCACGCCGCCCAAGGGAGCGAAAGTCGCCGAGTTCGTCCCCCTCAAGAATCAATGAAGGAGCCACCAATGAAACACTCTCTCAATCAGGCGATCGTAGCGCTGCTGGGTGCAGTCATCGTGGTGGCAAGTGGATGGGCACCCGTTGCCGAAGCACGCGGCGGTGGCGGTGGTGGTGGATTTCACGGAGGCGGAGGTGGGGGCGGCGGTGGACGGGGTGGTGGTGGCGCGGCAATGAACGCGCAGGCAAACAGGCCGGCAGACGCACGCGCCAACAACGTCCGCAGCACCAGCGTGAACAGTGTCAACACCAACCGGAACGTCAACGTCAACACCAACCGGAACGTCAACGTCAACGTTGAAAACCACGGCGGTTGCTGCGGCGGCGGCTGGGACAACGACTATCACCCGGTGGCAACCGCGGCGGCAGTCACGGCGACCGTGGCGGTGACCTCTGCCGTCATCGGCTCCGTCGTACGGTCCGTTCCGCCAAGCTGTGCGCCAGTCAATTACGGCGGCATGGTCTACCAGCAGTGTGGCACCACGTGGTATCAACCGCAGGGATCACAGTACGTGGTGGTGAACGCGCCGTACTGATGGAAACCTGAGCAGTTTCTCCGCCGCATCGCATTCGCAGGCCGATGACGTTGCGGCTCGGTCCAAAGCGGAAACTGACGGCCGCATGAGCCGGTGCATGTCGCGGATCCCGCGACATGCACCGCAAGACGTTCATTCGAGGCGCTCGCCCCGGATGGTATGGATCTTCATGGTGACCCTGTGCAGCGACGGGTAGCCCTTCCGGGACCCGGTCCGGGAATCTGCCTTCCAGGACCGGTCCTTCTTTTCCCCACACCACGCGCGAATGCACTCACGTCTGGCCGCTGACATCGTCAAAAATTGACGACTCGAAATTTCCCGCGATATCGAAGGTTCTAAAGCGGCGCTCTCAAAGAATTCAACCCGAACCGAGGACGCAACTCTTATATTGAGTTGAATTGAATTACTCCCGTTCCGCTTGCAGGCTGCGCAACGCATGACCGCTTCTGCCTGCGACGCATGAGAAAGCACGCCTCGCGATGAAACCGGAAGCCGCCCTCAAATTCCAGCCATCGAGCCGCACCCTGGCACTGGAGCCTCGCCTGCTATACGACGCCGCTGCTGGTGCCGCTGTCGAGCAGCAGCACTTGCAACAACAGGCCCAGCCAGACGCAGCCAGGACTGCCCCGACCGACGCACACGCCCCGGCGCCCGATAGTCATGCGGCAACCCAGCAGTTGCTGGTGATCGATGCCCGCATCAATGGCGCCAACGAACTTGCGCAAAGCGCCACGCCGGGAACGCGTGTCGTCGTGGTGGCTGCGGGCCAGGACGGCGTAGCGGCGATCCAGGCCGCGCTGGAACAACTCGGACAAGTCAGTTCGATCCAGATTCTCGGCCACGGCAATCCCGGCGAGATCACGCTGGGCACCAGCCAGCTCACCGCCGCATCCGCTGACACCAACCGCACCGCCGAGTGGGCGAGCCACCTGAGCGCGGGCGCGGACATTCTGCTTTACGGTTGCCGCAGTGGTGCGGGCGACAGCGGCGAAGCGCTGATCCAGCGCCTTGCCGCCGTAACTGGCGCCGACGTGGCCGCCTCGACCAATGACACAGGTTCGGCTGCCGCCGGCGGTGACTGGACGCTTGAAAAGAGCACCGGCCCGATCGAGAGCCACCTCGATATCAATGCCGACGAACTGGCCCACTACAACGGGCTGCTGGCCAATGCCAGCCCCACCACAACGCTCGGCAGCAGTGGCGAGACCATCTTGCTCGGGGGCACCGCCACTTTCGAGGTGACCTTTACCAACCCGTCCAGCCAGCCGGGCTATGCGCCCTATATCGACGTATTGCTGCCGGCCACGGGCTATGACGGCGACGACGGCGCGACATTCGTTTCGGCCACCTACCAGGGCATCGCACTCAACGCGCAAATCATCACATTCGGGGCGGACGGTACCGCCGTTCATCCGATCGCCAAGGACGCCAGCGGCAACCCGCTGATTCTTCGCGCCGCCGATTACGGTTACCGCGCCGGCGACCAGCTCGTCGTGCTGGAGTTGCCTTACGCCAGCTTCGGCAACGGCCAGCCCTCCGCCACGGTCGACCTCACGGTCAAGCTGAGCGAACTGGCCGATGCCAACCAGCCACACGTGATCAGTGTGCGTGGCGGCTTCCAGTACGGGAACGACGCGCTCGACAATCCGACGCAGGACCCGACGCTGATCGAAGCGTCATGGGACACGTACACCCTGGAATCGACGCCACTGGAGATCACCCAGACGGTCGACATGGTCGAAGGCGAGACCGTGACCGGGCAAAACTTCCCCCACTCGCTTACGGTCACGACCACGCCGGCTCCCGGCCAGACGCTGCACAATGTCCAAGTCACGCAGGACCTGCCCGACACGATTCGCGTGGAGAGCATCACGCCCGGCGCGGGCGGACTCGTGTTGTCGATCACGCTGGCGGACGGCACCGTCGTCACCGGCCAGACGGCGATTGCCAACGCCCTGGCAGGCGGCGCGTACCTGCGCTCGTACACAGTCGTGTATCCGACGCTGACGCAGGCAACAAACACGGTTGTGGGCTTCTACGTGGGCGATACGGACAGCACCGGCACACCGATCCTGGACCCGATCAGCGGCGCCAGCAAGACGATCACCGTGGGAGCGCCCCATGTATCGGCGGACTGGCAGCCACTCGATCCACGTGACGTGCCGCAGACGCCGCCGCCCTTCGTGGTCGTGACCGACGATGGCGACCCGGTCACCTTCACGGCCAAATCGATCACGTTGCACAAGTCGGCCGCGCTGGCTAACGACACCGGCGTGGCGGGCGTGTCGCCTGGCGACACGCTGCAGTTCCGCTACGACATCGCAGTATCCGACTACTTCGCGTTCGGTCAGACCCTGCTGCACAACGGCCAGCTAACCGTCACCGATCACCTCGGCGACGGCATGACGTTCAGCGGCACGCCGGTGATCACCTTCCGCCAGAATGGTGTCACCTATACCGTGCCCCTGGTCTACACCATTGGCGCCAAGGGACCCGGTGGAACGACCATCACCTTCGACCTTGCCACGTCGATCCGAAACGCGGGGCTGCCCATTGCAATCCTGGCCGGCGACCTTTCTGGCGACAGCACGCTCCAGTCGGGAACCATCGCCACGGTAATTTACAACGCCGTGATCGACGAGGCCTACCAGACCACCTATCCGCAGAGCGAGATCAACGAGGGCGACAGCCTTGGCAACAACGCCCTGATCACCGGCACGGTGGTGATCGGGCCGTTCAACCTCGGCGGCACCGATACCGACGACTCGCAGACCACGGTCACCGTTCCCACCAGCCAGGTCGACGTTGCCGTCACGCAGATCAACGGCACCACGCCGCCGGCCAGCTACGACCTGCATCCGGGCGATACCGTGACGTTCCGGCTCAGCTATGACCTCGTGACTGGCGATTACGAGAACTTCAAGCTCTCGGCATTCCTGCCGCTGCCGCTGTTCGACGCCGCCGTGGCCTGGAGCAACGGCACCGGCATCAATCAATGGAGCTATGGCAGCGGCGACACCCACCCGGGTAGCGTGCTGAGCGTCAGCGGTGGCGCGGGCAATTCCGTCGTCTTCAACTTCGGCAACTTCATCCTGAGTGGCAGCGCGGCCGGGCAGAACCGCATCGAGTTGGTTTTCACCATGCGCGTGAGCGACCAGCCGTTTGCCGACCAGCGTTCGATCAGCGTGGTGGGGCAATCGAGCCAGACCACCACGATCACCCAGCAGGTGCTGGTCAGTACGGATGTCGAGGAAGTGCATTCGGTGGCCGAACCCGTGCTCAGCATCAAGCACGGCGTCGTGTCGAGTACTCATGGCACCGTTACGGGCACCACCGGTACTTGGGCAGCCGCTGGCAGCGCTGGCGCGGCCTTCACACAACCCATGACCGATATCAACGCAGTGGAAGGCACCGTCACCGGCATTGACGCCGGCGACGTAGTCCGTCTGGCCACGGCGATAGAGAACACCGGCGGTGGCGGCGCCTACGACGTCGTCACCACGCTGACGCTGCCGCCCAACCTGACATTCCTGAACGGCAGCCTTGCGGCAGCAAACCTGCGCATCAGCCGCGGCGACGGCACGCTGCTGCAGGCTGGCGTCGATTACTCGGTATCGGGCAACACCATCACCTTCCTCGATGCCGGCAACCAGGCCACGTTCCTGTCCGGCCGCCCCGGCAGCGCCAATGACGTCGCCGGCACGAACATGGTGATCATCACCTATGACACCGTGGTAACCCAGTCGGTGCTGGCCGGACAAAACCTGCAGACGGTAGCCGCGTTGACCAACTACGCGAGCATCAATGGCGGGACCGATTTCACGCCCACCGATCTGACCGACACCGCGGATGAACTGGCTGCATTGCCGGTGGTCACGAAGGTTTTCGCTGGTGGCGGCAGCACACCGGCGGAAAGCGATTCCAGCGCCAGCCACACCACCGGCGCCAATCTGGTGATCGGCGAAAGCATGCTGTACGACATCGTGGTGACGCTGCCGGAGGGCTCGACGCAGAACCTTCGCCTGACCGATATCGTGCCCGACGGCCTGACGCTCGACACCAGCTTTGGCAACGGCGGCTATCAACTCATCATCACGCGGGCCGGAAGCGCCGCGCTTGCCGCCGACTTTGCCGGATCGGTCAACGTGGCCAGCATCAGCCCCGTCGGTGGGGCGGCCGGCGCGGACGGCACCGACATGCAGCTGACGTTCAGCGCCAGCTCGGCCATTGGCGACAACAACACTGCCAACAACAGCTTCGTCATCCGCGTGCGGCTGGTGGCCAGCAACGTAATCGGCAACCAGGCCGGACGGCAGCTCGCCAACAACGCCGCCATCACGTTCACCGATCCGGACGGCGACGTGCCCAATGGCGCCACCGGCGTGGATCGCGGAATCGCACTCACCGGCACGCAGCCCACGGTAACGATTGTCGAGCCGACGCTGACCGTCAGGCAGGACGTCACTTCCACTGGCACGATCGCCGGTGTGGACCGCGGCGACCAGATGACCTACACCATCACGTTGAGGAACGGCACATCGTCCAGCGACTTCAACGCCTACGACGTGTGGTTCGTCGATAACCTGCCCGAAGAACTCATCAATGTGCAGATCACCGGCGTCACGCTGTCGGGCGGCGCAACGATCTCGGGGCCCGGCGACTTCGTGATCGTCAATGGCGTGCTGCAAAGCGCGCCAGGCACCAAGCTCGACATTCCGCGCGGCGGCGCCGTCGCCATCCAGTTCACCGGCACGCTGAGCATTCTCACAGGCCTGTCCGGCACGGTGGACAACCAGGTCAATGTCACGTGGACCAGCCTGGACGGCGCCAACACCGGCGAGCGCACCGGCACGGATGGCGTGCTCAACAGCGGCGTCCTCAACGACTATCAGATCAACAACGTCAATGCCACGCGCGTGGCAGCCGGCTCTTCCATCAGCCACGTTGGTGGCGACCCCGATACCCCGCTCGGCCCCACCGTGGTCGATCAGGAAGACGTGGCCGTGGGTGAGATCATTCACTACCGGGTGGCATTCGTGGTACCGGAAGGCGTCGTGCTGGACGGCTCGGTACAGATCTACCTGCCTGAAGGGCTGACGTTTCTCAACGACGGTTCCGCCGCCATCAGCTTTATCTCCGACCCGAACAGCAGCGGCACGCCCGGCCTGACGACCACGCTGGGCAACCTGGCCGTCGGCGGCACCCTCTATCTCAATGGCGGCGTCACCAGCTCGGGCCAGACCTTGTTGCAGGCGGATCTCGGTGGCCAGCTACGGGCCCAGGGCATCGTCAACACGTCGCTGATCGACACCTCGAACGGGCGTGTGATCGTCCTGCCACTGGGTTCGCTCGTGAACCTGAACCAGGACCCCGACTTCGAGGGCTTCTACTTCGAGTTCAACGTGCGCGTGGACAACACCGCGAATGTGGCCGCCGGCGCGCTGCTTCCGGTGCACGCCGACTTCCTGAGCGAAGGCCAGTTGCGCACCAGCACCGCACAGGTGGTCGAGCGCGTGGTGGAGCCGCGTATCGTCGATCTGGACAAGTCCGTCGTGGCTTTCGATCCCGGCGTTGGCAGCGCATTCGGCCAGGCCACCTACAGCGTCAGTTTCAGCAACTCCGGCACAACCGCCGCGCACGACGTGGTACTGACCGACAGCCTGCCGCCCGGCGGCCAGGCGCTCACGGTGCAAGGCGTTGTTGTGAATGGTGTGACATACAGTCCTGGCGCCCTGCCCCCGGGATTCACACTGACCAACACCGGCACCCAGGTCACGCTGAACATCGACTATATGCCCCAGGGTGGCAAGGTTTCGCTGATCTACTCGGCGAGCCTGCCGAACAACACACTTCTGGCCGATACGGCGGCTACCGTTACCTATACCAGCCTGTCGAACGCCTTCACCACGTTCGGCGGCTCGAACGTCGGGCCGGCAGGCAGTGCCACCGGAGAGCGCACCGGCAGCCTGGTGGGGCCCAACAACTACCAGGACAGCGATGCGGCCGGCGTGAGCTATGTATCGGGCACGCTCTGGAACGATACGGATTCCGCTACGAGCAGCTCGGCGCCGGACGGCCCAGCCATTGCGAGGCAAACCGTCACGCTCACCTGGGGCGGTGCGGACAACAACCTCGACACCACGGCCGACAACCAGACCTGGACCACGACCACCGACGCCAACGGCTTCTACAGTTTCGGCGTCCTGGGGCGCGGTGTATTCCGGATCGACGCGCCACCGACCATCGTGCTGGCAACGCCCACCGGCACCGTGAATGCCCGCATCGACAGCGATCCCTCCAGCCCGCTCGCGCGCGTGCAGTTCTCGGGCGGTGACAGTGGCGCGGCGGTGGCCGGCAACGTCGGTTACGTGGAACGCAACGACCCGCCGATCAACATCCTGCCGGCTTCGCCATCGACCCTCGAAGATAACGCGCTGCCTATCGTGGGCCTTGCGGTCAGCGACCCCGACGCCGGCAACGGCATTATCCGGGTCACCCTGAGCGTGCTGCACGGCACACTGACGCTCACCCCCGGGGCCACGACGGTCGTCGCCGGCGCGCTGGGCACGGCCACGTTCACGCTGGAGGGCAGCCAGACCGATATCAGCGCGGCACTCGCCACGCTGCTCTACACGCCCTCGCTGAACTACAACGGCAACGAAACGCTGACCATCCGCACCGACGACCTTGGCCAGCGCGGCGATGCCAATGGAGACGGCATCCCGTTCGATCCGGTGCTGGACAACCTCACCGCCATCAATACCCTGACCATCACGGTCATTCCGGTGAATGACCCACCGCAGGCCAATCCGGATACCGCATTTGCAACCGAGGCTGGCGGCACCGCCAACGGCACGCCAGGCGTCAACCCGTCCGGCAACGTGCTCACCAACGACACCGACGTGGACATTGCCACGAATGGCGATGTGCTGAAGGTCGAGCGCATCGCCTTCGGCGCAAACAGTTCGGCGGTAACGAGTACGGCATCGACCGTGATTGCCGGTCTCTTCGGCACCCTGCGCATCGGCGCGAACGGCGCTTTCCAGTATGTGGTGGACAACAACAACGCCACGGTGCAGGCGCTGCGACTGTCGACCGACACGCTGACCGAGGTCTTCACCTACACCATCAGCGACCTTGCCGGTGTCCAGAGCACCACCACGCTGACCGTGACCATCCGTGGCGCCAATGATGCGCCGGTGGCCGGCGACGATACCGGCGACGCCACCGAGGCGGGTGGTGCGGCCAATGGCACGCCCGGTTCCGACGCCAGCGGCAACGTGCTGCTCAACGATGGCGATATCGATACCGGAGACAGCCTCACGGTGACCCGGGTGCGCACCGGCACCGAGGCGGCGGGCGGCCCGGCTTCCGTGGTTCCCCCGGGCACCACGTCCACGAACGGCGGGCTGCCCATCGCCGGTCTGTACGGCACCCTGGTGATTGGCGCCGATGGCAGCTACGTCTATCGCATCGACAACAACAATGCGCAGGTGCAGGCGCTGAATGTGGGCGACACGCTGCAAGAAGTGTTCACTTACGCAGTGACCGATGCGGGCGGTCTGAACGACACCGCCGCACTGACCATCACGATCCACGGCGCGAACGACAATCCCGTGGCGGTCGACAACGAGGCCCAGGGCTACACCGCGCGCCAACCGACGGCCAGCAACCCGGCGGGCGGCACACCGATCAACCCGGCTGGCAATGTCATCACCGACGAGCACGACCCCTCATCCATTGGCCAGGTGGACAGCGATGTCGACGATCCCGTCTCCAGCCTGGTGGTAAGCCAGATCCGCTCAGCTGGCGGCAGCGACACCCCGGTGAGCGCCGGTGGCACGACCCTGCCCGCCACTTACGGCACGCTGGTGATCCACGCCGACGGCAGCTACACGTACCTGATCGACAACACCAATGCCGCGCTGATCGCCCTCGGCCCCAACGACACGGTGACCGACAGCTTCGTCTACACACTGCTGGACCCGCACGGCGGAACGTCGACCGCCAACCTGAACATCATTATTCACGGTGTCAACGATGCGCCAGTGGCACTGGACGTCACGGCCACCGCGAAGGAAGCCGGTGGCGTCAATAACACCACGCCGGGCACCAAAGCAACCGGCGACGCCACGGTCAACGACATCGATCCGGATGGCGACGCGATCTCGGTGATCAAGATCGCATTCGGCAGCACAACGCTGGATATACCCGTCGGTGGTTCGATCGACATCGCCGGCGCCTACGGCACGCTGAACATCAACGACCATGGCGTTTTCACCTACACGGTCAATGACAGCCTGACCGCTGTCCAGGCACTGCGGCGCAGCACCGACGTGCTGATCGACACGTTCACATACACGGACAGCGACGGCACCCTGACCGCCCAGGCCAAAATCCGGATTCGCATTACCGGACAGAACGACAATCCGATCGGCGTCGACGATACCGCGGTCGCACGCGAAGCGGGTGGTATCGACAACAACACACCCGGCATCAATCCCTCCGATAACGTGCTGACCAACGACACCGACGTTGATCAGTATGGCGAAACCAAGACCGTGGCCGGCGCACGCGCCGGTGACAAGAGCGCAGGCGCCGTGGCCGATAGCGGCACGAACTTCATGCTGGTGACAGGCCAGTACGGCACCCTGCTGATACGCGCGGACGGCACCTACGTCTACCTGGTGGACAACAGCAACCCGATCGTCAACGCGCTGAACGTCGGCGAGTCGCGGCAGGACGTGTTCACCTACAAGGTGCGGGATGCCGCTGGCGCGACCGATCTGGCGCAGCTCACCATCACCATCAACGGCGCCAACGATGCACCTGTTGCTGCCAGCCAGCGCGCCGATGCCATCGAGGCCGGTGGTACGCTGAACGGTACGCCGGGCGTGGACCCCGGCGGCAACCTGCTGCTGGGTCTGTACGATCCCGATACGGGCGACACCGCCGCAGTCACCGCGTTCCGCACTGGCGCCGTCAACGACAACGGCGGCACGGTGGGCACGCTCGGCACCTACCTGCAAGGGCGTTATGGCGTCTTGTTGGTGAATGCCGACGGCACCTACCAGTACGTGGTGGACAACAACAACCCGGTGGTGGAACGGCTGCGCACCAACTTCGATACGCTGACCGACGTCTTCACCTTCACGGTCACGGATGCCGGCGGTCTGAGCAACGCCGCCGAGCTGCACGTCACCATCCACGGGCGCGACGACGCGCCGGTCGCCAAGCCGGACACGGGTGAGGCAATCGAAGCAGGCGGCACGTTCAACGGCACGCCCGGCAAGCCAGCCACGGGCAACGTGCTGATCAACGACGCCGATGTGGACGCGGGCGACACCAAGGCCGTCAGCGCCTTCCAGACTGCGGCAGGTGTCGGGGGTACCGTGGGTGCAAGCCTGACCGGGCTGTATGGCTCGCTCACACTGTCGGCCAATGGCGACTACGTCTACAACATCAACGATGCGCTGACCGCCGTGCAGGCCCTAAAACCGGGCGACACGCTGACCGAGACGTTCACCTACACCGTACGCGATACGGCCGGGCTGACCAGTACCGCCACGCTGACGATCAACATCCGGGGGCGATACGACGCACCCGTTGCCGTTGACGATGCCGCGGACGCCACCCCTGCCACCTCCGATACCCCACCAGTGGACGCCACCGGCAACGTGGTGACCAACGACAAGGATGTGGACGCCAACGATAGCCGGACCGTCACCGGCATCCGATCCGGCGCCGAAAGCACCGGCGCGACGCTGCAGGACATGTCGGGCAAGGTGCGTATCAACGGTCTCTACGGCTGGCTCGACATCGATCCGACCGGGCAGTTCCAGTACCACGCCGACGAAACCAATACCATCGTGGCGGCACTGGCGCCGGGACAAACGCTGGTGGAGCGCTTCACCTACCGCCTGGCGGACGGCGGCGGCCTGACCGACACCGCCGAGTTGGCCATCACGATCCACGGCATCAACGACCGGCCGGTCGCCTCCGACGTGATCACGCTGGCGCGCGAGGCAGGCGGCGTGGCCAATGGCACGGTGGGACGCAACCCGAGCGGCGTCGCCACCTTCAACGACGTCGACCCGGAAGGTGGGCCCCTGACCATCGTCGCCCTGCGTACCGGGACCGAGAACGGCAAAGGGACCAGCGGCATCGTGGGCGTCCCGCTGCGCGGGCAGTACGGCACCCTGGTGATGGGTGCGGACGGTCGCTTTACCTATACCGTCGATAACAACCTGCCCGAAATCCAGGCGCTGCGGATGTTGCTCGACGGGCTGGTAGACACCTTCACCTACACGGTCAGCGACGACCACGGCGCCACGGATCAGGCCACGCTGCGCGTACTGATCCTTGGCCAGAACGACAACCCGGTGGCGCATGACGATGCCGGCAACGCCATCGAAGCCGGTGGCCAACACAACGCCACGCCAGGCGCGGATGCCACGGGCAATGTGCTCGACAACGACACCGATGTCGACCAGTATGGCGAGACCAAGGCCGTCACCGCCATCAATGGCCCGCTTGGCGCGGGCGCGGTGGCGGGTACCACGGCGGGCCGCTACGGCACGCTGACGGTACAGGCCGATGGGAGCTACCGGTACGTGATCGATAACGACAACGCCGCGGTGCAGGCGTTGCGCACGTCGGACGAAACGCTGACGGAGACCTTCGTCTACGTAGTGGCCGACCGCGCGGGCGCCACGGCCACGGCAACGCTGACCATCACGATTCACGGCCAGAACGACGCACCCGTGGCGCGTGACGACAGCAACAACGTCGACAATATCCACGGGCAGCCGATCACCAGCGGCAACGTGCTGCCGAACGACGCCGACGTCGACACCGGCGACCAGCTCACCGTGGTTGGCATCCGGCCCGGCGCGAAGGACGCGGGCGGCGCATCAACGCCGCCCGGCACGCGCATTGCCGGAAGCTACGGCTACCTGCAGATCAATGCCGACGGCAGCTATACCTACGAAATCGACCTGACCAATCCGGCCGTGCAGGCCGCGGCCGGGCGCGGCAGCATCCTCAAGGATGTCTTCACCTACACGATCGCCGACCGCGCGGGCGCGACGGATTCTGCGCAACTGGTCATCTCGCTCAATATCGACGCGCCTTACGTGCCGCCGCCAAGCCCCGGCGACCACGAGTACTTCCTGCACGACGAATGGCACCGGGACCGGTTCGGCACCACCCTCGGCGTCGATCCGGTGGTGTACGTCACGCCCGAGGTGCGGAGCATCTTCCCAGTTCACCAGCGCAACGACAGCCTGCTGCGCGGCGAGAACCTGGACATGGTGACGCCGCCGCATATCCAGTCGCCCTCGCTGGCGGCAGGTCTCGGGATGACGTCGGGAGAGTTCCTGCGGCCCGCGTTGCGGCAACTCGAAGCGATCGTGCAGTTCGAAGCGGAACGCACGGCCGGGCGGCACGGCATCGTGTCGCTGTCCGCCGATGGGCTGCTGCGCGATCCGTCGGTCTTCGCGCTCAAGGGCATCGAGGCCCGCCCCGAGAAGGTGGCCCCTTCGGACGGCAAGCATGACAAGCGCGGCAAGGCCACGAAACCGCACCCGGGCCGCCATGCCTCGCCACTCACGGAACCTGCGCGCCCCGCAGCCTCCTTCACCGATCAAATCCGCCAACTGGCGTCGCGGCCCAGCACGGTGGCCGCCCTGTCCCACGCCAACAACAGCACCAACGAAGATGCGAAAAAGTAGCCAGCCCCTAGCCATCGCACTTGCTGCCACGCTGCTGACCACCGCCTGCTCCACAGCGCCTAGCGTGCCCCAGCCCTACTCGAAGGAGGAAGTACGCCAGCGCGTGGAAGAAGATCGGCGCGGCATGTACAGCGACCAGGAACCCGTCACCCGCCCGATCACGTTCTACGAAGCCGCCGCGCGCGCGCTCAAGTACAACCTCGACTATCGCCTCAAGCTGATGGAGAGCACGTTGTCGCGGCAGCTTGTGGACGTGACCAAGCACGACATGCTGCCGAAGCTCGTGGCATCCGCTGGCTACACGCATCGGTCGAACGACTCGGGAGGTGTCTCGGTGGGGATCCAGGACGGTCAGATCAGCCTGCGGCCCTCCACCTCCGAACAGCGTTACCACCGTCTGGCCGATCTCGACCTGACGTGGAGCACGCTGGATTTCCTGGTGGCCTACGAACGGACCCAGCAAAAGGCCGATCAGGTGCTGATGGCCGAGGAGCGCCGTCGCAAGGTCGTGCAGAACGTGCTGCAGGATGTCCGCAATGCCTACTGGCGCGCGCTTGGCGCGCAACGTCTGATCGGCCAGGTCGACGCATTGCTGAACAAGGTTCGCCAGGGTCTGAAGGCCGCGCAGGAAGCCGACGAAAAGGGCCTGCTGCCGCGCCAGCAGGCGCTGGCCTATCAGCGCGCGCTGCTCGATGCCGTCAGCCTGCTGTCGGCGCGGCGTCAGGACCTGGAACTGGCGCGCGCGGAACTGGCCGCCCTGATGTCGCTGCCGCCGGACCAGCCTTTCACGCTTGCCGACGAGGCCGAGCAGCGCATGCCGAACGATCGGTTTGACGTCGCCGGGTTGGAACAGATGGCGCTCGAAAGCCGGCCGGAGATCATGGAAGAGTGGTACCGCAAGCGCGTCACCGACAACGACATCAAGATCGCCAAGGCCGAACTGTGGCCCAGCCTGTCCGTCGACCTGGGCGGCCACTACGACTCGAACGCCTACCTCTACAACAACGCGTGGTCCGCGATCGGCCTGCGCCTGTCGTACAACATCTTCAACCTGCTCAAGATCCCCGTGCTCAACGAGGCGCAGGACAGCCAGAACAAGGTAGGCGACCTGCGCCGCATGTCGCTGTCCATGGCCGTGCTCACGCAGGTGCGCGTGGCGCTGCAACGCTACCACCTGGCACTCGAGCAGCTCGATTTCGCCGAGGAAAGCCTGCAGGTTGACAACCGCCTGCGCAGATTCGCCGAGGCCAGCGCCCAGGTATCGGCCGACTCGAGACTCGAGTTCATCCGTGCCGATGCGCGCATGTTGCTGGCGCAATACCAGCGCTACGCCGCCTACTCGGAGGCGCAGGCCGCCTGGGGACGTCTCTACAACTCGGTTGGCCTCGACGTCATGCCGGACGCGATCGCCAGCCATGACGTCCCGACCCTCGCATCGGAGATCGAACAGACCATGCAGGGCTGGCAACAGAAGCTCTACCCAAGCGCCGTCGATAGCAAATCATGAGCAACGCATCATCTCGCTTTTCGTTCCGTCTTTCCGGTCTTTCCGGTCTTTCCGGTCTTTCCGGGCTTGCTGGTCTCGCCGTTGTCTCGGCCGCCCTGTTCCCAGGCGTAGCAGTCGGCGCCAACGATCCGTCGCCGCCCAGCCGGGCCGTTGACCCCGGCGCCATTCGGGTGCTGCTCAGCGCGGACCCCGAAACAACGATGGCCGCCACGATGAATGGCACGGTCCAGAGCCTGGGCGTCACCCTCGGTCAGACCATTACCAAAGGACGGCCGCTGGTGCAGATGGACTGCGCCGAGCCGCGCGCGCGGCTGGGCATGGCCGATGCCGAACTGGCCGGCGCGCGCGAAACGCTCACGGCCAAGTCCGCGCTGCGCAAGCTCGACGCAGTGGGCGACATGGAGCTCAACCTCGCCAAGTCAGCCGCCGACCGGGCCTCCGCCGCTGTAGCACTGGCGCGCACACAGGTGGCCTACTGCACGGTAGCCGCGCCGTTCTCGGGCAGGGTGGCCCGCGTCTATGTGCGTCCGCATGAAAGCGTCAACGCCGGCGCGCCGCTGCTCGACCTGGTCAGCGATGGACCGCTCAAGTTGCGCCTGAACGTGCCATCGCGGATGCTGCGCGACCTGCGCATTGGCAGCCAGTTCAACGTCAACGTCACCGAGACAGGCAAAAGCTACACGGCCAAGGTGTCGGCCATCAACGCCAGGGTGGATGCCGTGGAGCAGTCGATCGAGATCGAGGGTCGCCTGACGGCGCCAGCGGCGGAGCTGCTGCCTGGCATGAGCGGCGTGGCCCAGTTCCAGCAGACGAAGTAACGCCCATGCAGATGCCGACGCAAAGCGATGTCGTGCTGTTGCTGCAGCTTGCCGAGCTGGAAAGCCTGGCGCGCCAGGCGGATAGCGTGCAACAGCTCACCTTCCACATTGCCAATGACGCCCATCCGCTGCTGCGCTATCGCCAGGCGCTGGTGTTCGATGTCAGACCGCCAGCGTGGCACCTGCTCAATATCTCGGGGCTCGTGTCGATCGATGAGCAGTCCCCTTACGTGGTGTGGCTCGGGCATGCGCGCAAGTGGCTACGCGAGCGGCTGGAGTCCGGCGAGCCACAGTGGATCACGCAGGAGGATGCCGCCCTCGCCAGCGATGTCGTACGTAGCGGCTGGGAGGAATGGTGGCCGAATGGCGCATGGGCGCTGCCACTGCGCAGTCGCGCGGGACAGGTACAGGGCTGGGTGGTGTTCCTGCTCGACGAAGTGCCCGGCGCGGGCGCGGGCATCGCCATGTCGCGGCTTACGCAGGCCTGGGGCTATCACTGGGAGATGCTGGCTCGCCGCGAGCGCGATGTCTCCTGGCTGTGGGGCAGTCGAACGCGCCGTATTGCGATCGCGGCTGCGGTGCTGATTCTGCTGATGCCGGTGCGGCAAAGCGCGCTGGCACCAGCCGAAGTGACGTCGCTAGACCTGCAGATGGTGAGCGCGCCCATCGAAGGCGTGGTCAAGGAAGTGCATGTGCGGCCCAACCAGACCGTCAAAGCCGGTCAGCCGCTCTTTTCGCTCGACGACACCACGCTCAGCCATCGCCTGGAGGTGGCCTCGCAGGCCGTGGCGGTGGCCGACGCGGAACTGCTGGCAGCGCGTCAGAATGCTTTCCGCAGCGACGACAGCAAGGCGCAGCTGACCACCTTGCAGAGCCGTGCCGAAGAACGCCGGGCCGAGCTGGAATCGATCCGCTCGCAGTTGCAGCGCCAGACCGTTGTGGCGCCGCGCGACGGTGTCGCGGTGTTCGCCGATATCAACGACTGGCTCGGCAAGCCGGTGGTGACCGGCGAGCGCATCATGCAACTGGCCAATCCGGATCGGCCGGCCATGCTGATCCACCTGCCGGTGGCCGATGCGCTCACGCTCGACGTGGGCGCGCCGGTCAGCCTGTTCCTCACGGTGCGCCCGCTGCAACCGCTCTCCGGCAAGCTGATCGAAACCAGTTACCAGGCGGCGCTCACGCCCGACGGCGTGCCGAGCTACCGGCTGCGTGCCGATATCGAGAACGGCGATCCGCAACACGCCCGCATCGGCCTGAAGGGAACCGCGCGCATCAAGGGCGGCTGGTCGGTACTGGCTTACGAGATCCTGCGCCGGCCGCTGGCGACCTTGCGCGCGTGGACGGGCATCTGACATGCAGGCCAGCCCCGACCAACTGCCGCTGCCGCTGCTGCGAGAGGACTTGCGCCTGTTCCCCGGCGCCCCGCATACCGACGGCAGCCCGGCGTGGATCATCGAAGACCCCGTACGCAACCGCCATTTCCGGATCGGCTGGCTCGAGTTCGAATGCCTGCAGCGCTGGCACATGACGCCGCGCGCCATCGCGGAGCAGGTGCGCGCCAGCACGCCGCTCGAGGCGCAAAGCGAGCAGGTGCTCGGCTTTGCCGCATTCCTGCAGGGCAATGCGCTGCTGCGGCCATCGCCCGGACGCAGCCAGGAGATGGCCACCACCCGCCAGCCACGTGAATGGCTGAGCTGGCGCTGGTGGCTGCACCACTACCTGTTTTTCCGCATTCCGCTGTTGCGGCCGACCTACCGCATCCAGTCGCTGTACCGGCATCTGCAGTGGCTGTTCCAGCCGGCCACGGCATGGATCGTACTGGGGCTCACATTGCTGGGGGTCGTGCTGACCTTGCGGCAATGGGACACCTTCCGGCATACGCTGTTCGAATCGATCTCGCTGGAAGGCGCGGTGGGCTTCGCATGCGCCGTGGTCGTTGCCAAGACGCTGCATGAACTCGGTCATGCGCTGGTCGCGACCCACTTCGGTGTCAGAGTGGGACACATGGGCGTGGCGTTTCTCGTGATGTGGCCCATGCTCTATACGGACACCAGCGAGTCCTGGCGGCTGACCAACGCGCGGCAGCGGCTGGCCATTGCCAGCGCGGGCATCGTCACCGAACTGATCATTGGCGGTCTGGCCACGCTGGGCTGGGCGCTGCTGGCGCCCGGCCCATTGCGCCAGGCGTGCTTCTACCTGGCCACCACCAGCTGGGTGCTGTCGCTGGCGCTCAATGCCAGCCCGTTCATGCGTTTCGATGGCTACTTCATTCTGTCCGATCTGCTCGACCTGCCGAACCTGCACGAGCGGGCGGGCGCGCTGGCGCGCACGGCGCTGCGGCGTCTGCTGCTGGGCTGGCCAGACCCGTGGCCAGAGCCGCTGCCCGCGACGCTTCGCAACCGGCTGATCGCCTTTGCCTGGGTCACGTGGTGCTACCGGCTGACCGTATTCCTCGGCATCGCACTGGTGGTCTATCACCTCTTCTTCAAGGCGTTGGGCGTTGCGCTCTTTCTGGTCGAAATCGTGTTCTTTATCGCGCTGCCGTGCTGGCGGGAGCTCCGCGTGTGGTTCCGGCGGCGGGCGGAGACCACGCGCCCGCGCCGCCGGTTGCTGTGGGGCGCGCTGGCCGCGCTGCTGATCGTGCTGGCGATTCCCTGGCCAACCGGCTTGCGGGCGCCGGCGCTCGCGCACAGCGCGCGCCAATGGACCGCATACGCACCGGCGCCAGCGCAACTGGTATCCACCACGCCCCCGGGCCACGTGCGCGCCGGCAGTGCCCTGATCCAATTGCGTCAGCCGGAACTTGTGAGCGAGGCAATGGCGGCGCAGGCCAGCATCAATGGCAACGATGCGCGGCTGACGGGCCTGCTCGAACTGCGCCGTGGTATCGAGCAACAAGCCGCCACGCTCGAAGAACTGCAGCAGAGTCTGGCGCGCGCGCGCGCCGTCCACGCGGAAGAACGCCGACTGCTGCTTGCGGCGCCGTTCGATGGCGCATGGGTGGACGTACCGGATGACATTCGCGCCGATACCTGGGTGGGCTCCAAACAGGTACTGGGCCGGCTGATCGACCCGGCGCACTGGATGGTGGATGCCTTCGTCGACGAAAGCGATGTGCAGTATCTGCGCATTGGGGCCCGCGCCTGCTTTTTCCCCGATGCGCGTCCGGCTCGCCACTGCGGCGTGATACGGGCCATCGCGCCGTCGCGCAGCGCGCAGATTCCGGCGGCGCAACTCACCACACCCCACGGCGGGCCCATCGCCGCCGTCGACAAGCAAGGCGCGCTGATTCCGGACGCCGCACTCTATCTCGTCCAGATCGACCTGGCCGCGCCGCCGCCATCACTGGTCGAGCTGCGCGGCAACGTTCTTCTGGCCGGCGAGCCTCGCAGCCGACTGGCGGACTGGATGCGTAACATCTACAGCGTCGTGATTCGCGAGAGTGGGTTCTAGGTGCCGGGGACCAAGGCGGCGCCGAAAATTGCGAAGGTGGCGAACACGGTGCGACGTCCCGCTCAACGCCGGGATGCGTTCTCCGCCGAGATCCAGTTCAGGAACAGGTCCCGTGCCGGGTGCAGGTAGTCGCCAATCGGCTGCGTGCGGCCGTTGGCGTACCAGTGACAGTACGCGCCGTGGAAGATGGCCACCAGCAGGCGGGCGGCGTCGGGAGAAAGCGGGCGCTCCGGCGTGCCCAACGCCTCTACCAGCACGCGGACATGGCCGTTCCACCCTTCGCGGATATGTTCGCGCACGGACTGGGGGGTGTTGGCGGAGAACAGCAGCGCCATCACCACCCCCTTGGTTTCCGGATTGCGCGTGAAATAGTCGGCCACCCGGTCAAAGATCTCGTCGACGCGCTCGGCCAGCGGCCTTCCCTCCAGATCGTCGGGACGCAGCGCAAGCTCGATTTCCTGGAACAGACTGATCGCCGCCTCGGCAAGCAGCATTTCCTTGCTGCCGAAATGCCAAAGCAGGCTGCTCTTGGCCACGCCGACCTGGGCAGAGATCTGATCGAGCGTCACTTCGCTATAGCCGTGCTCGGAAATCAATGACTTCGTGAGCGCAATGACGCGATTGCGGGTCTCGAGGCCCCGGCGGTATTTCGTTGTCCCATTCGGAATGGCGACAACGTCGCCCGTCTCGTTTGCACTCATCGACTTCACCCATTCAGCTTGCCGCAAATTGTAGCAGCGGCGTCATATCGGTCCTCCGGACTTGCCCTAGGTTTCCCCTTCCTGGCTTGACACCGATCCGCCCCAACTCCGACACTTCAAATTGTACTGACTGTTCAGTTTATTTTTAAGGGGTTTCTAGTGCCCGATACTCCACAAACAACAAGAGAATCCACGCGTGACGGGATGGAGCGTCTGTTCCAAGCGCAGCGGTCAGCCTTTGCCGCCGCGCCCTACCCGGCGCTGGCCGACAGAAAGCAGGGCCTGCGGCGCTTGCGCGATGCAGTTCGCAAGCACGCCGACAGCCTGGCGCAGGCGGCGGACCGGGACTTCGGCGGACGCGCCCATGCCGAGACGATGATGGTCGACGTGCTGCCGTCCGTGCTGCACATCAACCACCTGCTTGGCGGGCTACGCCGGTGGATGCGACCGTCGCGCAGGAGTGTCGAACTGTTGTTCCTCGGGAACAGCGCCAAGGTGGTGTATCAACCCAAGGGCGTGGTTGGCATCGTGGTGCCCTGGAACTTCCCCGTCTATCTGGCGCTCGGGCCACTGGCCACCGCGCTGGCGGCAGGCAACCGATGCCTGATCAAGACCTCGGAGTTCGCGCCCCGGACCTCTGCCGCGCTGCGCGCCTTGCTTGCTGAGGCGTTCACCGAGGACGAAGTCGCCATCGTCGAAGGCGACGCCGACGTGGCACGCCAGTTCACCGGCCTACCGTTCGATCATCTGGTGTTCACGGGTTCGCCCGAGGTCGGCCGCCACGTGATGCGTGCCGCCGCCGAACACCTGACGCCCGTCACGCTCGAACTCGGTGGCAAATCGCCTGCCATCGTGTCGTCCAGCGCGAACCTGGCAACCGCGGCACGGCGCATCGCCCACGGCAAAACGGTCAACGCCGGTCAGATCTGCGTGGCGCCGGACTACGCCCTGGTGCCAGAGGCGCTCGCCGCCCGTTTTGCCACGGAAGTGCTGAACGCATCCGCAGCGCTGTTCCCGGCGGATCGCGACGACTACGCAAGCATCATTCATGACCGCGCCCACCAGCGCATGAACGATCTGCTCGATGACGCGCGTGCCCACGGCGCGCAGGTCATGCGCTCGGCCATGCCCGAGGATGGACGCCGCGTGCCACTGCACGTGGTACTCGGCGTAACGCCCCGGATGCGCATCGCGCGCGAAGAAATCTTCGGCCCGATCCTGCCGGTCTTCACCTATCGCGCATTCGAGGACGTCGTGACGCACATACGCGGCGGCACGCGCCCGCTCGCCATGTACTACTTCGGCGACGACAAGGCCGAATCCACCACCCTGCTGCAACGCACGCACGCGGGCGGCGTCACGCTGAACGACTGGGGCTGGCACGTGCTGAATCACGACCTGCCGTTCGGTGGCACCGGCACGTCCGGCATGGGCAACTATCACGGCGCCGAGGGCTTCCGCGAGCTATCGCACGCCAAGGCCGTGTTCTCCGAGCGGAAGTGGTTCCCGATCGAATTGTTTCATCCGCCCTACGGCACGTTCATCCAGCGCCTGACGCTGCGGATGTTCCTGGGGCGGCCTACCGCAGCGCCCCCCGTGCAAACCGAAGCCTCGCCAGTGACGGCATCCCAAGACTAATTCCCAAGTTCCCAAGAACAACATCATGGATTTCGACTACGTCATCATTGGCGCGGGTTCGGCTGGCTGCGTGCTGGCCAACCGCCTGAGCGCCGACCCCTCCGTGCGCGTCTGTCTGGTCGAAGCCGGCCCGGTCGATCGCTCTCCGCTGATCCACACGCCGGCTGGCATCGTCGGCATCCTGCCGACCCGACACGTCAACTGGGCATTCGAGACAGTTCCGCAGCCAGGGCTGAAGGGCCGTCTCGGCTACCAGCCGCGCGGCAAGACGCTTGGCGGCAGCAGCGCCATCAACGCGATGATCTACATCCGCGGCCACCGCACCGATTACGACGACTGGGCTGCGCTGGGTAATCCCGACTGGTCCTACGACGGTGTGCTGCCCTGGTTCCGACGATCCGAGGATTACTTCGGCGGCGCCGACGCTTATCACGGCGCCGGCGGCGAGCTGACCGTGAGCGCGCTCGACGCCCATCCGGCCACGCATGCGTTTATCGAAGCCGGCCGCAAGAGCGGCCACGCCGTCAATGCGGATTTCAACGGCGCCGACCAGGAAGGCGTTGGCCACTATCATGTGACCATTCGCAACGGCCAGCGCTGCAGCGCATCGGTGGCGTTCCTGCATCCCCTCCGCGACAAGCGCCCGAATCTCACCGTGCTGACGGGCGGCCATGCCACCCGGCTGATCCTGCGCGGCAACACGGCGGAAGGCGTCACGGTCCGCGTGAAAGGCCGTGACGTGGAACTGCACGCGCGCCGCGAGACCATCGTGGCAGCCGGCGCGTTCGGCACACCCCAACTGCTCCAGCTTTCGGGCATCGGCGACGAAGCAGACCTGCGTCCCCATGGCATCGCCGTCCAGCACGCGCTGCCCGGCGTCGGCAAGGGGCTGATCGACCATCCCGACTACATCCTGCCCTTCAAGAGCCCCGACAAATCGCTGATGGGCGTGTCGCTGCAAGGCGCGGCGGCCATGACGAAGGCGTTCTTCGAGTACCGCAAGTCGCGCACAGGTCTGCTGGCCAGCAACTTCGGCGAGGCCGGCGCGTTCCTGCGCACCGATCCGTCGCTGTCGCGTCCCGACGTGCAACTGCACTGGGTCACCGGCATCGTGGACAACCACAACCGCACGCTCCACACGGGACACGGCATGAGCTGCCACGTCTGCGTGCTGCGTCCGAAGAGCCGCGGCACGGTCGGCCTGAACTCCGCCAATCCGCTGGCGCCGCCGCGTATCGACCCGAACTTCCTCAGCAACGACGACGACGTGACGACGCTGCTCAAGGGCTACAAGCTCTCGCGCGAGATCATGCACGCCCAGCCGCTGGCCCGCTACGCCGGGCGCGAACTGTACGTGAAGGGTGTGAGCAGCGACGACCAGCTCGTCGACCTGCTGCGCCGCCGCACCGACACCATCTACCACCCGGTGGGCACCTGCCGCATGGGTAGCGACGACATGGCCGTGGTCGACCAGCGCCTGCGCGTGCGCGGCATGGAACGACTGCGCGTGGTCGATGCCTCGATCATGCCGACGCTGATCGGCGGCAACACGAATGCCCCCTCGATCATGATCGGAGAGAAGGGTGCCGCGATGATCGCGGAAGACTGGCAGGGCCGCGCTGCCGCCTGATTGCGCATCGCAACGCCGCATCACAAAAGCCAAATAGCAAACCCGCATAACAAGAGCCCGAAAAGGAGACTCCATGCAATGCAAGACCGCCGCGTTTCACGCGGCCATTTCCGTGCTGGTGGGCAGCCTGTTCCCGATGAGCGCCATGGCCGCGCCCACCGAGTCCATTGCCACCAACGACGCAACGGCCGCCACGCGCGATGCCAATGCGGACGTCCTGAAGCGCCTGCCTTTCGCCAACCGGCAGGACTTCGAAGATGCCCAACGTGGCTGGGTCGGATCGCTCGACAGTGGCGAGATCCGCAATGCCGATGGTCGCGTGGTCTGGAACCTCGACGCCTATGCCTTCCTGCGTGACGATGCCTCACCCGCCTCGGTCAATCCGAGCCTCTGGCGCCAGGCGCAGCTCAACCTGAAGCACGGCCTGTTCAAGGTCACCGACCGCATCTATCAGGTACGTGGCTTCGACCTCTCGAACATGACCATCGTCGAGGGCGACAGTGGCCTTATCGTGATCGATCCGCTCCTGACCGCCGAAACCGCCCGCGCGGCGATCGACGTCTACTACAAGTACCGTCCGAAGAAGCCCATCGTCGCGGTGATCTACTCACACAGCCACGTGGACCACTTCGGCGGCGTGAAGGGCGTGGTCAGTCAGGATGACGTCAAGTCGGGCAAGGTGAAGATCTACGCGCCCGAAGGCTTTATGGAAGAGGCCATCAGCGAGAACATCTTCGCCGGCAATGCCATGAGCCGCCGCGCGCAGTACATGTACGGCGCCCTGCTGCCAAAGGGCCCGCAGGGGCAGGTGGACGCCGGCCTCGGCAAGACCGTTTCGCTCGGCACGATCACACTGATTCCGCCCACCGACCTGATCGGCAAGACCGGCGAAACCCGCACGATCGACGGCGTGCGGATCGAATTCCAGATGGCTCCCGGCTCCGAGGCGCCGGCCGAGATGCTGATGTACTTCCCGCAGTGGCGGGCACTGTGCGCGGCAGAGGACGCCACGCATAACCTGCACAACCTCTACACCATCCGCGGCGCCCAGGTGCGCGACGCCAACCAGTGGTGGCGCGCGCTCGACGAGACCATCGACCGCTACGGCAACCGCACTGACGTCATCTTCGCGCAGCACCACTGGCCAAAGTGGGGCCAGCAGAGCATTACCGGCTTCCTCTCGCGGCAGCGCGACGCCTACAAGTTCATCCACGACCAGACACTGCGCCTGGCCAACCAGGGCTACACGATGACCGAGGTAGGCGAGCGCGTGAAGCTGCCGCCGTCTCTGGCCAGCCAATGGGACCTTCGCGACTACTACGGCACGGTGAATCACAACGCCAAGGCCGTCTACCAGCGGTACCTCGGCTGGTACAGCGGTGACCCGGCCGACCTGCACCCGCTGCCACCGGAAGAGTCCGCGCAACGCTACGTGCAGTACATGGGCGGCGCCGACAAGATCCTCGCTCAGGCCAGCAAGTCGTACGCCCAAGGCGATTACCGCTGGGTGGCGCAGGTGGTCAAGCACGTGGTCTACGCCGATCCGTCGAACCTGGCGGCCCGCAAGCTCGAGGCCGACGCGCTTGAACAGCTCGGCTACCAGACCGAGGCCGCAAGCTGGCGCAGTGCCTATCTGGTGGGCGCCTACGAGTTGCGCAATGGTGTGCCCAAGCTGCAGGGCACCCAGACTGCCAGCCCAGACATGATCGGGGCCATGACCGACACGATGTTCCTGGACTTCCTGGCCGTGCGTCTCAATGGCGAGCGCGCCGCCGGCCACGACCTGAAGTTCAACTGGGTACAACCCGATACTGGCAAGCGCTATGCGCTGTCGGTGGAAAACGGTGTCTTCCTCTATAAGCCGGAGCGCCAGTTCGACGACGCCGGTGCCACGTTGACGATGCCGCGCAGCGCGCTGATCGGCTCGCTGCTGGGCCAGACCACGCTGCCCGCGGAACTCTCGGCCGGGCGCGCCAAGGTGGACGGCGATCCGGCTGTACTGAAGTCATGGATGGGAATGCTGGACAAGTTCGACCCGCAGTTCAATATCGTGACGCCTTGATGCCGTCTGGCGTCTTCACCCGCTGAACCGTTACCCGGCACCCGGCCCTCCCCCAGGAGCCGGGTGGTGGCCCCTGCGCCCGGCACCCGCGCAGGTCGATTCGCCCCTGCTGTCATCACAGCGCGTGCAGAGCCGCCATCTAGTCAATTTGGTAAATTTCGCTGTTTATTTTTGACTAAATCAAATACTGCAATAAAAGGAATTGGCACGCGAACCGTTTGCGCTCTCGCGTTTTCCCGCAGGCAGAACCCGTGCGACGGCTATCCCCGGGGGAAACCGACCTGCCATACCGCCCGCTTCGGACATCCCTGTCTGTGAAGTCAGTTTCCGAGCGCTTCATAAACAATTCACTTCATACCTCCAATAAACTGAATTCCGTTGATCTCACTCAACAGCGATACTTCACGAGACTTATGCGCCATTGCGATTTGCACCGGAGGCACTTTCATGAGGCAAGCTGAAATGAGAAAGACAAGAATCGGGGGACTGGCGACGCTTGCCATTGCCGCTGCCGTACTGACATTGGCGGGCTGCGGCAAGCAGGAAGAGCCCAAGGCACCGGCAGCACAAGCACCAGCCGCGCAATCTTCCGCCGAGGCGCCTGCAGCGCCGCAGGCCGCCCGCGAGAATCCCCCTGTCGCCGCGAATGCACCGGAGTCGGCAGCTTCCGCGCCGGCACTGCCGCCGGTGGCCAATTCAGGCAAGAAGCCGAACATCCTGGTGATCTTCGGTGACGACATTGGCCAGACCAACATCAGCGCCTACAGCCATGGCGTGGTTGGCTACCGCACCCCGAACATCGATCGCATCGCCCGTGAGGGGATGATGATGACCGACTACTACGGCGAGAACAGCTGTACCGCGGGCCGCTCTACCTTCATCACTGGTGAAGTCGGCTTGCGTACCGGCCTGCTGAAGGTCGGCATCCCCGGCGCGACCGTGGGCCTGCAGGCGCAGAACGCGACCATTGCCGAAGCGCTGAAGCCGCTTGGCTATGCCACCGGCCAGTTCGGCAAGAACCACCTTGGCGACCGCAACGAATACCTGCCGACCGCGCACGGCTTCGACGAGTTCTACGGCAACCTGTATCACCTGAACGCCGAAGAGGAGCCGGAGCGTCCGTATTATCCGAAGAACGATGCGGCCTTCGTGAAGGCAAATTCGCCGCGTGGCGTGATCCACTCGTTCTCCGACGGCAAGGTGGAAGACACCGGCCCACTGACGCGCAAGCGCATGGAGACCATCGACGACGAGACCACGGCAGCAGCCATCGGCTTCATGGAGAAGCAGGTCAAGGCGGACAAGCCGTTCTTCGTGTGGATGAACACCACCCGCATGCACTTGTTCACCCATGTACGCGAGTCGATGCGCGGCCAGAGCGGTATGCCGGGCAACGAGTACGCGGACGGCATGCTCGAGCATGACGCCGACGTGGGCAAGCTGCTCAGGACGCTCGACGACCTGAAGATCGCCGACAACACCATCGTGGTCTACACGACGGACAATGGCCCGAACCAGTTCAGCTGGCCGGATGCGGCAACCACGCCGTTCCGCAGCGAGAAGGACACCAACTGGGAAGGCGCATTCCGCGTGCCGGCGCTGGTGAAGTGGCCGGGCCGCATCAAACCGGGCACGGTCTCCACAACGATGATGTCCGGCCTTGACTGGTTCCCCACGCTGCTTGCGGCCGCGGGCGATACCGACATCAAGGAACGACTGCTCAAGGGCACCAGCCTTGGTGGCAAATCGTTCAAGGTGCATCTGGACGGCTATAACTTCCTGCCGTACCTGACCGGGCAGACCAATACCGGCCCGCGCCAGGACTTCTACTACTTCAACGATGACGGGCAACTGGTCGCCTATCGCTACAACGACTGGAAAATCGTCTTCTGTGAGCAGCGGCAGCCAGGCGGCTTCCAGGTGTGGTCCAACCCGTTCACCTGCTTGCGCGCACCCAAGGCGTTCAACCTGCGCATGGACCCATACGAGCGCGCCGATACGGTATCCGATCAATACTATGACTGGGCCACGAAGAACGCCTACCTGATGCAGTACGGCGTCTATCGCGTGATTCCGTTCCTTCAAACGTTCAAGGACTATCCGCCCAGCCAGCGTCCCGCGAGCTTCAGTATCGACCAGGCGGTCGAGCAACTGATGAAGACGCTGGACAAGACGCCAGCCAAGTAACACCGGATAGCGTCTGACACCACCGGCCGGCTTCCGCCTCGCGGAACGCCGGCCGGTGGCATTCTGGGCAGTCAGAAAACACGCAGGAGGTCTCGTCGCGCCTAGAATGGCGGCTTTCCGCAAGCGGATTGCGGGTCGTTCCGGGGAGACCCCTCATGAAGCTCCATCAATTGCGCGCGTTGGCCGCCGTCTCCGAGACGGGCAGCATGCAGGAGGCATCCCGCCTGCTCCACGTCACCCAGCCAGCACTGAGCAAGGCCATCAAGGAACTGGAAGCCAGCGTGGGTGCCGCGCTGTTCGTGCGCACGAACAAGGGTGTGCAACTCACACCATACGGGCAACGACTGGTCGGCCACGCCCGCCTGATCAGCGAGAACGTCAGGCGCGCGCGCCAGGATCTCGAGGACATGAAAGGGACCGTGGTCAGCGAGATCACCGTTGCCGTCACGCCGGTCACCGCCCTGCTGCGCCCGGCGGGCGCCTGCATCACGGCGTTCCGGCGCGATTTCCCGAGCGCACAGTTGCGCGTGCAGGAAATGCGGCCCGCGCAAATGCTCGAGCACCTGCGCGAAGGCACCATCGACTTCGCGCTGACCTCCCAGTCCCTGGCCACCGCGCATGGCCTCGACTGCGCCCAGGCTTGCCACGTGCCGACGCTGATTGCTGGCCGCAAGGATCATCCGTTGCGCAAGACGCGCTCGCTGGGCGCGTTGCTGGAGGCGGAGTGGCTCGTACTCGATCCGCTCTCCGATACCGGCACGCCGTTTCATCAGCTCTTCGTCATCAACGGCATGACGCTGCCGTCGCGCGTTGTCGAATGCACGTCGATGACCCTGGCCCTGGAGATGTGCCGGCAGAGCGACCTGCTGGTGCTGCTCTCCGAGGAATCCCGCCGCAGTCGCTATCTCGTCGAAACCATGGACTTCATCGACGTCGACGAGACCATGCCGGATCGCACCATCGCGCTGGTATCGCGTGACCGCCACACCCTCACCTGGGCGGCGGCACGGCTGCACGATGCCTTGCTGGACGCATTGCGCCAGGAGTTTCCCACGGCGGATTGACGCCACCCCGTGATTACCAACGCTCATACCCATGAAAAAAAGCTGCGTGCGCCATGGGTGCCAGGCACCTAAGATCGTCCGGTCGAACAGAAACCCATAAGAACACGGGCAGCCATTCAGCGACTGCCCGGACGGACCACCACGAGGAGCCTCATGAACGAAGCCACCGTTTCGCTGGGCAGCGATGCCGCAGCCCGCGTCGTCGCGCCCGCTTCCAGCACGCAGGGCCGCCGCGCCGTCATCGCGGCTGCCATCGGCAATGGACTGGAGATCTACGACTTCACGGTCTACAGCTTCTTCGCTGCCACCATCGGCCGGCTGTTCTTTCCCGCCAGCAGTCCGCTCGCCTCGTTGCTGCTTTCCTTTGCGACGTTCGGTGCTGGCTTCGTGATGCGCCCGCTCGGCGCCGTGCTCATCGGCAACATGGCCGACCGGCGGGGCCGCAAGGCCGCGCTGACGCTGACGATCGGCCTGATGACCGCCGGCACGGCGCTGCTGGCCTTCACGCCGTCCTACGCCAGCATCGGCGTGACCGCCACTGCGCTGGTGGTGGTGGGCCGTCTGCTGCAGGGCCTGTCCGCTGGCGGCGAGGTTGGCGCCGCGTCCGCGCTGCTGATGGAGTCGACTGGCAAGCAACGGCGCTGCTTCGCGGTGAGCTGGCAAGGCGCAAGCCAGGGCGCTGCGGCATTGCTGGGGGCGCTGACCGGCGCCGCGGTGTCGGCGCTGCTGAGCCCCGAAGCACTCCAGTCATGGGGCTGGCGCGTGCCGTTCATGCTCGGCCTGCTGATCGCCCCGGTCGGCATCTACATCCGCCGGCATCTCGAAGAGACCCAAACCGAAAACACCGCCCACGCCGGCCTCATGACGGTGGTGCGCGAGCATCGCCGCACGCTGATTCTCGGCGTGCTGCTGATGACGAGCAGCACGTCGTCGATGTACATCATGGTGTTCTACATGCCGACCTATCTGGTCAACACCGTGCACATGCCGCCCGTGACCGCGTTCCTGGGCGCCTGCGTGGCAGGTCTGACGATGCTGGTCATGTCGCCGCTGTTCGGATTGCTCGCGGACCGGCTGCCGCGCCGCAAGCCGCTGCTGATCGCCAACAGCATTGTCGCCATCAGCGTGATGGTGCCCAACTTCGCGCTGCTGTCTTCTGGCCCGGGGCTGCCATTGACGCTGGCCTGCATCGCGTTATCGGTCACGTTGAGTTCCGTAGGCGGCGGCGCGGGATCGGCGCTGATGATGGAATCGCTGCCGCGCCATCACCGCGCCACCGGTATGTCGATCATGTACAGCGTGGGCGTGACCGTTTTTGGCGGCTTCGCGCCGCTGGTGGTCACGTGGCTGATCGCTACCACCGGTAGCCGCATGGCGCCGGTCGGATACATGCTGTGCGCGTCGCTGATCAGCTTTACTGCCCTTCTGCTGTTCCCCAGCCATCCGGGCCGCGATTGAGCGCCGCCTTGAAGATGCCCCGATTGCCCCACAACGCTCAGCCCCATTCATCATGACGACCACACCCATTCCCGCCGCCATCTCGTCCGCAGCCAGCCGCTTTGCCGATCTGCGCCATCGCATCCATGCGCACCCGGAGCTCGGGGCCGACGTGCCGCGCACCGCCGCCATGGTGGCCGGTCTGCTGCGCGAATGGGGCTACGACGTCCATACCGGCATTGGCGGCCACGGCATCGTGGCCCAGCTCAATGTCGGCAACGGCCCGCGCCGCATCGGCATTCGGGCCGACATGGATGCGCTCCCGCTGCAGGAACGCACCGGCTTGCCCTATGCCAGCGAAGTACCCGGCCGTATGCACGCCTGCGGGCATGACGGGCACACGGCCACGCTACTGGCCGCTGCCGAATATCTCGCGGCCACGCGCAACTTCGATGGCACGCTGAACCTGATCTTCCAGCCTGACGAGGAAGGCATGACCGGCGCCCTGTCGATGATGGAGGATGGTCTCTTCGAACGCTTTCCGTGCGACGCGATCTACGCGTTCCACAACGCGCCGGGCCTGCCGGTCGGCATGGCCGTGGTCCAGTCTGGCGCGCAGGGCGGATCGTCGGACCGCGTGACCGTGACCTTCCGCGGCAAGGGCGGGCATGGCGCGATTCCGAATCGTGCCGCCGACCCCACGCTGGCGCTGGCGCACACCGTGGTGGCCCTGCAAGGCATCATCGCGCGCAACGTGGCGCCGGTGGATGCGGGCGTGATCAGCGTGGGCCAGATCGAAGCGGGCACGACCTACAACATCATCCCGGAGACTGCCACGCTCAAGCTCAGTGTGCGTGCCACGTTGCCCGAGGTCCGCAAGCTGCTGGAGGAACGCATCCGTGCCGTGGTCACGCATCAGGCCGCGTCGGCCGGTGTCGAGGCCGAGATCGAGTACCTGCATCTGGTGCCGGCCATCCGCAACACGCCGGCAGAAGCGGCGATCGCGCGCGAAGCCGTCGCCAGCGTGCTCGGCAATGACAACGTCATCCAGGTCCCGCCCTCGACGCAGATGGGCAGCGAGGACTTTGCCTGGATGCTCGAGAAGGTGCCCGGCTGCTATTTCGTGCTTGGCAACGGCACTGGCGAGTGGGTAGGTTGCTCGGTGCACAACGACGGCTACGACTTCAACGATGCGCTAATTCCGCTCGGCGCCGCCTGCTGGGTAGCATTGGCAGAGGGCTATCTCAAGTCGTGATCGTCACGGCTTGCCCCTCTCGCAACCTGACCGCCAGACTCAGCAACACCGCCTCGAAGCCGCGCAACGTGGCGGTGACCGGGCGGTCGACAGGTTGTTTCCGTGCGATGGCCGCCGCGGCGTGGCGGCGAATCAGCGCGACCTGCGCGTCGATGAACGCCAGGCAGCGCAAACGATCCGGCTCGGAGCCCGCGGCGATCACGGCTAACACCGGTGCCAACGCCAGCGTGCGATACCCCTCCACGGGCAGGGCAGCGATGCCGCCGGGCGCGGCCAGCAGTTCCGGCAACAGGAGCCGGAACACTGCGTTGCCCCACTCCGCCTTCTCCGCGGCTTCGACGGCGCGCCGTTGCGCCAGCGCTGCCGCGTAAGCCGGCGACGTGATGCGCCCATGTCGCACCAGTTCCTGATAGCCATCGCGCATGCCTTCCGATATACAGTCCGCGCCGATATAGGCCGCACCGTTTCTCCGGCTAGCCAGCACAGCCGACTGCAGCGCATCGGGTGTCCACGCATCGAGCGGCACCACGGCGCAAGTGGTCGGGCGCGTGGCGTGGATGGTGCAGAGGTTGTCATCGCCAAGTGCCGGACAGGCGGCCAGCGATGGATAGTCGACACCCTGAATCGCCAGCATGAGACTGTCACCGCCGGGCAAGACATGCCCAAGCATGGCCGCCAGCTCACGGGCGTCCGGGTGCGACGGGTGCACCCGCCGCAACGACAGACAGCCGATAAAACGGTCCTGATGACGGAATAACTCGGCCATCGTCAGCAGCGGCGACGAGTTACAGCATTTGCCGCATGTGCTGCAATGGAATGAGAACGTCCGCTCGTGCATCACGGCGATATCGGCCAGCTTCACCACGGACGACGCACCGAATCGTTGAAGCGCGCCAGGATGAACGTCTTGACGGGCTCCGAATGCAGGCCGCGCACAGTTGGCGTCAACCACGGCGCATCGCGATCGCGCGCGCGGATGGCCAGCACATTGGCAAAGGGCACGCGCGAGTCCTCCATGCCGAGCGCGTCGCGCGCGGGCGCGAGACCGGCTGCCGATGCCGCGGCAAACGGAAGCGCCACAAGTGCGGCGTTGTCGAGCGCGGCGGCAAGCCTCGCCTCCGCAACGGCACGCCAGCGCAGCCCTCGCCGGTTCTCCACGATATCCGTGGTGCGCGGGCTCAATCCCGCATCAGACGATATCCGGATCAGGCCGTAACCTTGCAGCAGAAGCAGGGCACGCCCCTGCGCGGACGGTTCGGCAGGGAACGCGACAACGGATCGAGGCGGCAATCCGCGCAGATCGGATAGCGTGCGCGAATACAGCCCCATCGGATAGGTGACGGTATGGGCCACGGGCAGCAGGCCGCTGCCGGCCCGAGCCAGCGACGGCCCGTCCTGTGCGATGTTTGCTTCGATCCGGCCCGTAGTCACCGCCGCATTGGCCTGCGCCACGCTGGCAAAACGCACCGTCTCCAGCCGCACGCCTTCACGCAACGCCGCATCGCTGGCCGCGCCAACCAACTCGCTGTCTGGTTCCGCGACCACGCCGATACGCACCGTGTAGCGCGGCTGGACAGAACCGGATGCCGCCGTGGCAGATCCTGGCGATGGCAATGCCATCGCCAGCAACGCCGTCAGCACGCCGCGACGGTGGAGGTAAGTCTTCTCAGCCATCGCGCAGCACCGTTCGGAAGCCGATATGCGACGTCGGCAAGTCGCTTTCGGCAGACTCCCGCGCCGAAGCACGGTAGCGCACGCAGAAGTCCGGCGCGCACAGGAACGATCCGCCCTTGATTACACTGGTCGCCGCCGGCTTGCGCGACCGTGACGCTGCCGCCACGACTGCCGTATCGCCATTGGCGTGCGACTGACGCGGGCCGGTGTAGGCGTCGCCAGTCCACTCCCAGGCGTTGGCGATCATGTCGAACAAGCCGAGCGCATTGGCGGTGTAGCACCCCACCGGCGCGAGCCCCGCGAACCCATCGCGCGAGGTATTGAGCACCGGGAACACGCCCTGCCAGTAGTTGGCGGTGGGCGTTCCTTCGGCCGTTTGCGGTGCCGTTTCCAGTCCGGCATCACTACGTCCCGCCTTGGCCGCGAACTCCCATTCGTCCTCCGTGGGCAGGTCATGGCCGAGCCAGTTCGCATAGGCCCTGGCATCGGCCTGCGTGACGAGCGTCACCGGCTGGTTGTCACGTCGGTGATCGTAGCCATGTGAATTGGCAGCGGCCGGCCCTTCCGGATGCCGCCAGTTGGCGCCTGTCACCATCGTCCACCACGCGTAGGGGCGTTGACCCAGTTCTGCGTCGGTCGGCTTGTGGAAGACCACCGCCGCACCTTGTCGCTCGGCATCGGTGACGTAACCGGTGGCCTGCACGAACGCCGCGAACTGGGCCACCGTCACCTCGGTACGGTCGATCCAGAAGCTGCCGACGCGCGTTTTTCCTGCGGGCCGCTCGTCCGGATAGCCAAGCGTGGTACCGGGCACGAACTCACCGCCCGTCACCCGAGCCATGCCAGCCGTCCGCGACTTGCCCCAGCCGGCCGGCAAACCCGAGTAGGCGGCGCATCGCTGCACCGAACCGAGTGTGGCGCCGTCAGGCATGGCGGCCCCCGGCACCGCATGCACGCCCAGCGACGCGATGACACCCACCGCGAATGCCAGCCCAGCTACCGCCAGCGGCGTGCGCCAGCGTCCCCTGTTTCGCAACACGTTCACGACCATGTCCACGGGTTCCGCAATGTCAGTAGATCATGCCCGGTACCTTGGGCAGCACCGCGCCCACGCGCGCGGCGTAGTCGTTCCACTTGCCCTTCAGGTCGCTCAGCACATCCGGGCGCTGCGCTGCGAGGTTGTTCGTCTCGCCGCGATCGGCGCGAATGTCGTAGAGCGTCCATTCGCCGTCTGCCGGGCCGAACGGCGGCTCGATCCATACGGCCTTCCAGTTGTCGCTATAGACATAGGTGCGACCGTACAGCTCCTCGGAGAACGTGGTGCGCGACGGGCCGGTTGTCTTGCCCTGCAGCGTCGGCAGCAACGACAGGCCGGTGATCGGATAGACATTGCGACCGTCGTACACGACCTTGCCCGCATTGCGGTCGATCCCCTTGCTGTCGTAGAGCGGCGCGGCCGGCTTGGTCGGTGCGCTGACACCGGCGAGGTCCAGGAACGTCGGCGCCAGGTCTACCACGTGGGTGAAGGCCGTCACCCTGCTCTGCGGCGGCGCGGATGCCGTGCCGGCCAACTTGACGATGGTCGGCACGGAGTGCCCGCCCTCTGACGGGAACGACTTCCACAGCTTGAATGGCGTGGCGCTGACTTCCGCCCAGCGCTGGCCGTAGTCGATCGTGGCCGTGCCCTTGTAGGCCGGCGTGCCGAGCGTGGGGAACACGGCCGGATCGGCGTTCTTCGTGTCGTAGTCCTGGTCGTACTTGCCGCTGAACTCGTAGTAGCTGGCTTCGGGGCCATTGTCGGACTGAAACACGATGACGGTGTTTTCGTACTCGCCAATGTCCTTGAGGTGCTGCACCAGCCGGCCAACATTGTCGTCCAGGTTCTCCACCATGGCCGCGAAAATTTCCATGTAGCGGGCCTGCGCCTTCTTCTGGTCCGCAGTCAGGCTGTCCCACTTCTTGTTCGCGTTCATCACACGGGTATCCACACCGCCTTGCGCGACGCTGCGCGTGGCGCTGACGTACGACGCCTGAGGCGTGCCCCAGTTCGCCGTGGCCGGCGTGACGGCGAGTGTTTCATCACGACCCGGATTGGGCGTGAAGTCGGCCGGGATCAGGCCGAGCGCTTTCTGCCGGGCCAGCCGTGCGGCGCGTATCGGCTCGTAGCCCGCGTCATAGACGCCCTTGTAGCGATCGATATAGCCTGCCGGCGCCTGCAGCGGCGAGTGTGGCGCCTGGTAGGTCAGGTAGGCGAAGAATGGCTTGCCATCGGTGTTCTTGCCCGTGCTCGAGTCGATGTACTTGATGATCGTCGAGGTATAGAAGTCCGACGAGAAGAAGCTGGTCGTGTTGGGCGTGACGTAGTGATCGTCCTCCACGTAGGCGGTTGCGCCGTTACGGCCGAAGTGATCCCCGCCGCCGCCGAGCAGCGCGTAGCTCTTCTCGAAACCCCACGAGACCGGCGTCTGCCCCGGCGCCGATGTGCCAACCGCCGCGCCCTGGTTCGTTGCGTTGGGCAAGCCACTGCCAAGGTGCCACTTGCCGGCCATGTAGGTGTGATAGCCGCCGTCCTTCAGCAGTTGCGCGATCGAGAGCGCGCGATCGTTCAGGTAGCCCTCGTAGCCGGGAATGGGCTTGCCGTTCTCGTCCACGTAATTGGGGTCGCTGTTCGCCATCGTGCCCTGCCCGACCAGATGATGGTCGGTGCCGGAGATGATCATCGAACGCGTCACCGCGCACACGGCGGCGGTGTGGTGATTGGTCAGGATGCGACCATCGCGCACCAGCGCGTCAATGTTGGGCGTGCGGATCTCGCTGCCGAACGCGCCCAGGTCCGAGTACCCGAGGTCATCGGCCATGATGAACAGGATGTTGGGCTTCTTCGCCACGACCTGCGGTGGGGTGGTGACCGGCGTGCCACTGTCCACGGCCAGCGTGCCGCTCTCGGTGCCATCGCTCCCGCAACCTGCGGCCAGCGCCACCGCGCCCAGGCAAAGGGTGGCCAGCGCGCGTCGCACCGGTTGTGGGAAGGCAGCCGCTTTCGTTCTTTTCATATGCGTCTCTCGCTTCAACGTCGGGGTTGAGAAAGAGAGCCATGCTATGAATCACATCGGCTTCACAGAACGAATGGTTTCGCATATGCATTATCGAAGCGCGCCAGTACCCGGCCGGAAGCGGGCCCAGCGGCAATATCAGCGCGGCTTGATAGCGCTTATGCGTGATCGCGGACCCGGTGTGGCGAAGGGGTGGCCATCGCTGGCAGACACGTCGATTCCGCGCTCGACAGCCATGCTAAGATCTCCCCGATCAGCCTCCACGGCTCGTCTCGCAGGGCAGATCACAGCGCCCCTGAAACGTCCAGACGCACCTACAGCCGGACCATGCGTCGTCCGGCAAGCACACGAGAGACTGGGAAGACCAGCGACGTGATGAAGATTCCTCCGCTCAACCCATTGAAGGTCTTCGAGGTCGTGGCCAGAGCCAAGAACCTCACGACCGCCGCCAACGAACTTCGGGTCAGTCAATCGGCAGTGAGCCGTCAGATCGCGGTGCTGGAGGAATACCTGGGCGTCCAGCTCTTCACCCGCGAACGCATTGGCGTGAAACTGACCGAGGTTGGTGAGGCCTACGCGCGGCGCATCGGCCCGGCGTTCGAGGAAATCTCGGAGGCCACCAAGTTCGTCACCCAGAAGTACTCCGACAACGTCATTCGCCTGCGCACCTACACCACGCTGACAGCGCGATGGCTGATTCCCAGGTTGCCGCATTTCAAGCTGCAGTACCCCGACGTCGAAGTGCTGATTACCAACAGCAACGCGCCGCTCGATTTCGGCACAGAGCAATGCGACCTGGCGATCGTCCTCGGTGATGGCAACTGGCCAAACGCCGAGGCAACGCTGCTGCTCGAGGATGTCATCGAACCCGTCTGCTCGCCCGCGTTCCTGGAAGCCTTCCATGGCAGCACGGAGCAGTTGCTGGAGTCGCTGCAAAGCAAGCGCCTGCTGGTTTCCAAGTACCGCAAGAATGACTGGCCGACGTGGCTCGCGCACGTCGGCATGGGTCACGTGTTCGACAAGGCCGAAAAGATGGTCTTCAGCAGTTCCATCCTCACGTGGCAGGCGGCCACGGACAACCTTGGCATCGCAATCGGCCAGCAGCACATGCTGGACCCCGACCTCAAGGCTGGACGGCTGGTCTGCCCGTTTGCAAGGCCGCTGCGTACCGGGCGGGACCACTATATCGTGACGCCGTCGGTACAGCGTTACTCGGGCAAGATCGCGGCCTTCAAGGAATGGCTGGTGCGTGAGGCCCGGGAAAGCAAGCCCATGACACCAGGCTGATGCTTTATGGCGCCAAGGCCGGCGGATTCGGCCCCTTACCCGCGCCGAATCATGCGATACCCGACCGGGTAATCGTTCCTCTCCAGAAACTCGCCGCGCGCGAGGTATTTCTAGCCGTTCAGCCACAACGCGAAGAAATCGGCCGGGCCAGGCCTCAGCACGTTGGCCAGCATGGTCTTGTCCACCTGCGCCGCTTCGCGGCGTCATGCAAGCCGCACGGAGAACTTCCCGGATGTGGGGCTGGTATGAGTATTTGTTCGGGCTGCTGACAAAAGTCGAAGTTCTCAGGCCTCGGGGCCACAGGCACCATTCCGACGTCACACATCCCGAACAGACGCAGGAACACACATGGATTTCAAACTCAGCGAGGAACATCAGGCTTTCGCGGACTCGGTTGCCCGTTTTGCGCAGGACAAACTCAAGGATGGCGCGCTGGCCCGGGCACATTCGCCCCACTACCCCTGGGACACGGCGGCGCTGCTCGCCGAGCAGGGGCTGCTGGGCATCGCCTTCTCCGAAGAAGATGGCGGCCAGGGCGGCACGCTGATGCACGCGGTGCTGGCGATCGAGCAAATCGCGCTGGTTTGCCCCAGGAGCGCCGACATCGTCCAGGCTGGCAACTTCGGGCCGATTCGGACGTTCGTGGAATACGCATCGCCCGAGCAGAAAGCGCGATACCTGCCGGACCTCCTGGCTGGCCGCAAGGTGGTCTCGCTGGGCATGAGCGAACCCGATGCCGGGTCCGCCGTGACCGAGTTGAAAACCAGCGCGCGCCTCGACGGTGACAGCTACGTCATCAACGGCAGCAAGGTTTTCTCCACGCACAGCCCCGACGCCGAGCTTTTCCTGATCTATGTACGCTTCGGCCCGGGCGTCGGTGGCATCGGCTCCGTGCTGGTCGAGCGCGGCACGCCCGGCTTCCAGGTCGGCGAGCCATCATCGTTCATGAACGGCGAGCAGTGGTCGCAGCTCTACTTCGATGATTGCCGTATCCCGGTGGAAAACGTGCTGCTCGGACCGGGCGGTTTCAAGAAGCAGATCTCGGGGTTCAACGTCGAGCGTCTGGGCAACTCGTCACGCGCGCTGGCGCTGGGGCGCCACGCGTTCAACGTGGCCCGGGAACATGCCATGACCCGCAAGCAGTTCGGCCGCGAGCTCTGCGAATTCCAGGGCATTCAGTGGAAGTTCGCGGATATGGCGATGAAGCTGGAGCAGGCGCAGATGATGCTGTATCGCGCCGCTCTCGAAGGCGAGCACGGACTGCCCAGCGCGCAGAGCACGGCTATGGCCAAGCTGGCCTGCAACATGGCTGGCTGGGAGGTTTCCAATGAAGCGCTGCAGGTGATGGGCGGCATGGGCTTCAGCCAGGAATCTCTCGTGGAGTACTGCGTGCGGCGGACGCGCGGCTGGATGATCGCCGGTGGCTCCATCGAAATCCTGAAGAACCGCGTCGCTGAAGGCGTCTTCGGCAGGACGTTCTCGCAGCGCCCGACCAACGGCTGACAATCGGCTGAAACTCGGCGCTTGGCAAGCGGGGCCGGGATGAATCTCGGCCTCCGTCATCCCCCCTTCCTGCGTGCGCTCTCCGCCACGCACGTGATCCCTGGCTCGCGCAACTGGCGCGCCCACCGGCAGCCGACCACCATTGGTGGTATCATCCACGCTCCCTGCCATACGCCGGCATCGCCCGGCGTCGAGGCTGCGGCCGCTAGACATCACATTCATAGAAGAACACCAGCGGCCTGTCGGGCGTACACCCGATTCATTCTGGGTGACAGACATCGCCCGCAACCTACCTGACCGGCGGCACGTCCGCTCCGCGATTGTCGCACCTGTACTGGCGCCTCAGTCCGCGTAAGCACGGTCTACCTCACGCCAGTTTTCCGCCTGCGCCTACGTGCGAAGCGACACTGATTTATCCAATGGCTTTCGACAGCCGGCAAGCGCGCCGCACATGTGAAGTGGCGGCAGAAGAAGCTTCCGGGCCGAGCGCCACTGAACAGGACCAATTTGAATACGAGCACCACCCCATTTACCGTTTCCGTGTACCCGATCCAGCAAGAGCCGGGCGTATGGTTTGCCAACTACATGATCTCGGAGTACAGGAACGGCGCGGAGCGTGTCGTCGCCAACGTCTCCATGCGGCACGCCACGCATTGCTCGGAAGCCAAGGCCAAGCAGGCCGCCCGACAGGCGGGCAAGAGCGCCGCAGCCCGCATGCAACGTTCCGCGCAACGACGCGCCCCATCGGGTCAAGCGTGACGCAAGGCCCACTTCGGGCACCCTCTCAACGGCGCGACGCCTGCCTGACGCAGGTACCCGTGCTGCCCACCATCCAATCCGCATACAGGAGAGCAAGCAAGACATGCCTAACAACGAAGAATGGGAAGAACTCCACCTGACCCCGGCCGGATGGATTGCCGGCAGTTACCGGCACACGCCGTGGCAGCCGGTTGCCGTGACGCCACCGGATGCTGCCGTATTGACGGTACGCCGCCACGTGACCGCTACCTATGGCGGCCCATCGCGCGCCATCGAGGATCGCACGCCGCAAACGCAGGACATGGCACTGATCGAGTCATTGCTGACGCGTTACGGCAGCCCGGAATTCGGCATCTAAGCCAAGTGCGCCACAGGCGGTGGGACAATCCGCCGCCTGCGAATCACGCACTCAACCTCACACCCGTACTCAGCCTAGCGGACGATGCCGTAGCCCGCCCGTGGGCGCGCCCGCCCCGACGGGCCTGAGTTCGCCGTCCCAAGGCTCGGCGCCCAGATCCAGCGCGGTGTCGCCTTCCTTGGTTTTCTCGTAGAGGTGGTCCCGGACTGCCTGCCCGATCGCCAGGCGGCATAGTGCCTCCGAGTTCGCTGCAATCTCGCCCTGAAGCGATCCCGCTCCGGTCACCACACCGAACGAACGCCTGCCATCACCGACAAAGCTGGTGAATCTGACGCCCGTGGGCTGGGCCGCATCCGCAAAGCTAACGGCCACATGATAGGCAATTCCCTTGCCCTGGCCGGGTAACGTGCACAGAAAACTGGATGGCGCGGCGGTGTTCGTCATGCCTGAGATGTCCTCATGAGCTACGTTATCGTTCGTCTGAATACGGCGGGAAGCTAGGACTATACCCGGGTCAGTTGACAATGCCAGTGACAGTGAGGCAGTTACAGGGAAACAACGGACTGACCGGTCACTTCTCCGTTGATGATTTCCTCGGCATAGCGCAGCACGGCGCGCCGGGCGGCGCCCACGTTGTCCCAGGGCGTTGTGTCCAGGTGAAACGTGCGGGCCTGCGTGCTATCGGGATGCGCGCCCTCGCGGCAGATCACCACCGCAGCGTTGAAGGACCGATCCGGCCTGGGCTCCCCCCAGGCACGCGCCCCGTCGGTATGTCTGTAGACTAGAGGGTAAATGTCATACCCTTTGTAAGTGGCAGTCGGGTAAGCATCCATAGCGTACTCCTAAGCTTTTGCGGTATTCATTGCTCACTCTACTCTTCTTGCGAGGCCAGGCGTGACCTAATTTCACCCTGCGAACATCTGCCAAGCCCGAAAACAAGGGAGTTCGGCATTTCGAAGCTGCTGACTTGACTTGCACCGGCCAGGTCCGATCGAGTCGCCCCAGGGCTCCGTCCATAAGTCTTCGCGAAGAGCGGCCCCTAACAATCCGGACAAGTATCTGCCCGATTCTTCGTGTAGAAGAAATTTGTCCCGCGACACCCAATACTCAACCCCCGAGGAGTGACCATGCACCGAAATCAACCTCCGCCGCGGAGGGTGCTGTCCACTCTCATCCGGCTGATTGCCGCCGTGCCGCTACCGATTGCGCACGCTACAGGCCGCGTTCTGGGGCGGCTCGTCTATGCCCTCCCGGGGCGATACCGACAGCACGTGCAGCAGAATGCCGCCCAGGCTGGCTTTTCCGATCCGGCATTTGCCCGGCAGGCCGCAGGCGAGACCGGCGCCATGATGATCGAACTGGCACGCGTGTGGTATCGCGGCCCGGCGTGTCGCGATCAGGTGATTTGCGATGACTGGACGGTGATCGAGCAGACCCTGGCGGAAGGTCGCGGACTCATCATGCTGACACCGCACCTTGGATGCTTCGAACTGGCAGCCCGCTATGCCGCGGAGCGCATCGCGCTGACAGTCATGTTCCGACCACACCGCAAGCCGATATTGCGGGACTTGCTTGAATCGGTACGTGCCACCTCGAGTCTGAAGACAGTTCCCGCGACTTCCCAAGGCGTGCGCGCGTTCGTCCGCGCGCTGCGCCAGGGTGAAGCGATCGGGCTATTGCCCGATCAGGCGCCCAAGGGTGAAGGCGTGTGGGTACCGTTCTTTGGCCGCAAGGCCTATACGATAACGCTGCCAGGAAAGCTCGCAGCGCAAACGGGGGCGCCGCTGATCGTTGCCGCGGGCGAACGCCTGCCCGGTGGGCGTGGCTGGCGCATGCACGTGAAGCGCCTGTCAGGACCATTGCCGCCGACCGCCGAGGCGCAGGCAGCATGGATCAACGCCGAACTGGAAGAGATGATCCGGCGCTTTCCGCTGCAGTACCTGTGGGGATACAACCGCTTCAAGGTCCCGTCCGGCGCTCCGGCTCCCGATTCAGCCGTTGTCCCAGAACACGACGCCTCCGTTATCCAGGGTCCGCCAGCACCTCTCGCCCCTTGATGTACCCGAAGGGCGTCCGCGCACGGCCAGCCACAGCGGTAGCGCGCCCCCGAGACAAGACTCAAGCCATCACGGCAGGAATCGCGGCGCCCGCTTCTCCATATTGGCGCGTACCGCCTCCGTCTGGTTGGGCGCGCCGATCAGCGCGTCCTGCTCGACAGACTCGGCCTGGAGAATCGCCAGCGCGTCGCCATCCTCGGTGACCCGCATCAGGCGTTTGCCCGCACGAATCGCGTCCGGGCTCTTCATGGCGATCTCGCGTGCGACGGCCATTGCCGCGACCCTTGGATCTTCACACACGCGCGTGGCCAGCCCCAGTTCCACCGCCTCGGTGCCGCTGATGATGCGTCCCGTGTAGATCAGTTCGTTCAGCACATCTGGCCGTACGAGCCCGCGCGTCAGCAACATGCCGCCCATATCCGGCACCAGACCCCACTTGATCTCCATGATCGAAAGCTTGGCATCGGCCGTCACGTAGCGCAGGTCCGCGCCCAGCGCCACCTGGAGCCCACCGCCAAAGGCAGCGCCATGCACCGCGGCGATCACTGGCACGGGCAGTTCGCGCCAGACCATGCAGGCGTATTGCGGGTGATTCGACATGCCATGCGTGCGCGGCGTCAGCCGGCCACGCTTGAGCGAGGGGTCGGTCCCTTCGCTCAGACTGGCCATGCGGCCCATGTCCAGACCCGCGCAGAACGCCTTGCCTTCACCGGAAAGCACGACAGCACGCAGACCTGGCATCTCGGCCAGTTGCCGGCCCGTGTCGACCAATGCGTCGAACATCGCCTGATCCAGCGCGTTCATCTTGTCGGGGCGATTCAGGCGGACTTCGGCCACGCCTTCCTCGATGGTTACAACGATACGTTGGGAGTTGTCAGCAGTCATTCCAAGGGCTTCTCTTTGATACAGCATGTTGCAGCGGTCACATCCCGGATTTCGGTAACTGGCTTCCAGGGCGCGCCGAACATGGCACCGCAGACCAAAAAAATCCCGTCGGACACGCTCCACGCGTGCACTCCGACGGGGCTTTGGAAAACGTGTGCCGCGCGGTCAGAGCCTTTCGACGATCGTGACGTTGGCCATGCCGCCGCCCTCGCACATGGTCTGCAGGCCGTAGCGCTTGCCGCGCTGATGCAGTGCATGGATCAACGTCGTCATCAGCTTGGTGCCCGAGCCGCCCAGCGGATGGCCCAGTGCGATCGCGCCGCCGTTGACGTTCAGGCGATCCGCGTCGGCGCCCAGCGCCTGCAGCCAGGCCAGGGGGACCGGCGCGAACGCTTCGTTGACCTCGTAGAGATCGATATCGTCGATCCGCATGCCGGCCCGCTTCAGCGCGCGCTCGGTAGCAGGCAGCGGGGCCTCCAGCATGACCACCGGGTCATGTCCGAGCACGCTCATATGGTGGATGCGTGCCAGCGGCTTGACGCCCAGCATCTTCAACCCGCGTTCGTTGACGACCATGACGCCGCTCGCGCCGTCGCAGATCTGGCTGGCGGTGGCCGCCGTGACGCTACCGCCTTCGGCGATCAGCTTTACCGAGGCGATGCCCTCCAGCGTCGCGTCGAAACGAATACCTTCGTCGATGGTGTGGAACTCGCCGAGATCGCTGCCGTCATTCATGCGCGCGGCCAGCGGCAGGATCTCCTGCTCGAAGCGCCCCGCCTTCGTGGCCGCGGCGGCGAGCTGGTGGCTGCGCAGCGCATAGGCGTCGAGCGCGGTCTTATCGAGCTTGTACTTCTTCGCGATCATCTCCGCGCCGGTGAACTGGCTGAACTCCACGCCCGGATAGCGCGCCTGCATTTGCGGGCTGACGTAGTGGCCCAGGCCGTTCTTTCGCGGCAGCGTGCTCGGGGTGCCCATCGGCACGCGGGACATGCTTTCCACGCCGGCGGCGATCACCACGTCCATGGTGCCCGACATCACGGCCTGCGCCGCGAAATGCAGCGCCTGTTGCGAAGATCCGCACTGGCGGTCGACCGAGGTAGCCGGCACCGATTCCGGCAGCTTCGAAGCCAAGACCGCGCCACGCGCGATGTTCGAAGACTGCTCGCCCGCCTGGCCGACGCAGCCCATGATGACGTCCTCCACCATGCTCGGGTCGGCCCCGCTGCGCTCGACAAGCGCGTCGAGCACCTGCCCCGCGAGGTCCGCGGGATGCCAGCCGGACAGGCGGCCATTGCGACGGCCGCCGGCGGTGCGGACGGCGGAAACGATATAGGCTTCGGACATGGTGTCTCCAGTGATGAGATGACGGGCTGGCGCCCGATCTTCCGTCGGGGCGCCACCCTGAAAGCGGGAATGCCGGTTAGCGCGCCGCCATGCGAATCGCGCCGTCCAGACGCACGGATTCACCGTTGAAGTAGCGGTTGACGATCATGGTCTCGGCCAGTTGCGCGTATTCGTCCGGATCGCCGAGCCGCTTCGGAAACGGCACCGACGCGGCCAGCGCGGACTTCACGTTGTCGGGCAGGCCCTGCATCAGCGGCGTGTTGAACAGGCCAGGCATGATCGTGTTCACGCGGATGCCTTCGCTCATCAGATCGCGTGCGATCGGCAGCGTCATGCCAGTGATCGCCGCCTTTGACGCACTGTAGGCCGCCTGGCCCATCTGCCCGTCCTCCGCCGCCACCGACGCGGTATTGATGATGGTGCCGCGTTCGCCGTCATCGAGCGGGTCCAGCGTCAGCATTCCGGCAGCGGATTTGGCGATACAGCTGAAGGTGCCCACCAGGTTGATCTGAATTATCCGGTTGAAGTTGGCCACGGGGAAGTGGCGGATTTCTCCCGTCGATTTGTCCCGGCCCGCCGTCTTGGCGGAGAAACCGGTGCCGGCACAGTTCACGAGCACGCGCTCCTGCCCATGTGCCGCGCGCGCCTTGGCAAATGCGGCGTCGACCTGCTCCTCGTTGGTCACGTCAACCTTGCAGAACACGCCACCAAGCTCGCGCGCCAGCGCTTCCCCCAGCTCCGCATTCAGATCGAACAGCGCCACCTTGACGCCGGCGCCGGCCAGGCGTCGCGCGGTGGCGGCACCCAGGCCGGAAGCGCCACCGGTGATGACCGCGGCAATGCTGGAATCGAGTTTCATTGCATATCCTTGCGTGAATGGAAGACTGCCGTCGCATCTGGCCAGGCGGCGACACATGCCGCCGGCATCGGCAATGCGGGGTTCAGATGAAATACTTGCGCGTCGCTTCGATGCGGTTCTGACAATCGCTGACCATGCGCGAGATCAGTTCCGCGCAGGTCGGAATATCGTCGATCAGGCCGATGCACTGGCCGGCGCTGACCACGCCGTTGTCGACCTCGCCCGATTGCAGCGCCGCGCGGCCACGGGTACCGGTCACCAACGGACGGATATCGTCGAACACGCAACCGCCGGGGCGCCGTTCCATGGACACCACTTCCTCGGCGATGGCGTTGCGGAAGACGCGCGCCGTGTTCTTCAGCGTGCGGAAAATCAGTGCGGTGTCACGCTCGGAACCATTGACCAGCGCCTGCTTGATGTTGTCGTGAATCGGCGCCTCCTTCGTCACGCAGAAGCGCGTGCCCATGTTCACGCCTTCGGCGCCCAGCGCCAGCGCGGCGGCCATGCCACGTCCGTCCGCGATGCCGCCGGATGCGATCACCGGAATCTCCAGCGCCCGGGCGGCGGCGGGGATCAGCACCAGCCCGCCCACGTCATCTTCGCCGGGATGGCCGGCGCATTCGAGGCCGTCGATCGAAACGATGTCCACGCCATTGCGTTCGGCGGAGAGCGCATGTCGCACGGTAGTGCACTTGTGCACGATGGTCACGCCCGCCGCCTTGAAGCGGGCGATGAAGTCCTTCGGGCTGTTGCCTGCGGTCTCCACGATGCGCACGCCGCCATCGATGATTGCGTCCACGTACTCGGCATACGGCGGCGGATTGATCGACGGCAGGATGGTCAGGTTCACGCCGAAAGGACGATCGGTCATCTCGCGTGTGCGGGCGATTTCGTTGCGCAGGGCATCCGGCGTGGGTTGCGTCAGCGCGGTCAGGATGCCGAGGCCACCTGCATTGGACACGGCCGATGCCAGTTCGGCCAGACCCACCCACTGCATGCCGCCCTGGATGATCGGATAGTCGATGCCAAGCAAACGCGTGACGCGGGTTCGCATGGGATTGCTCACGATAGTGACTCCTTGAATCAAGTTAGGACTGGTGTTGCCCCCACCAGTCTGCAAAAACGTGTTGCTCAGCCTGCGCTCGCCGGCTGCAGCGCGCCCCAATGCGCTAGCGCGGCATCGAGGGAAACTCTTCGTTCGGATTGCGGCGCGGCCGCAGGGGTGCGCGAGAAACGCGGCGCCGCGGCAGGCTGAACCACGCCCTGCAAGGTGACGAAGGCCTCGCGTTCGCGGTTGTGCGGGTGCTCAGGCGCCTCGTCCCAATCCAGCACCGGGGCGAAGCACGCATCGGAACCCTCCAGGAGCGCGCACCACTCGGCGCGCGTCCGGGTACGGAAGATGTCCGCCAGCCGCAGCTTGAGCAGCGGCCAGCGCGCGGTTTCCATCTGGCCGTCGAACAGAGGGTCTTCGATGCCGCAACGCTCGCGCAGCGCCGCGTAGAACTGCGGCTCGATCGCACCAACCGCAACATACTTGCCATCGGCGCAGGCATACGTGTCGTAGAACGGCGCGCCGCCGTCGAGCAGATTCTCGCCGCGCTGGTTGTTCCAGCGGCCGCCGGCCTTCATGCCGTACTGCATGGCGGAAAGCAGCGCCGATCCATCCGTCATCGCGGCATCGATGACCTGACCGCGTCCGGACTGGCGCGCCTCGTACAGTGCAGCCATCAGGCCGAACGCGAGCATCATGCCGCCACCTCCGAAATCGCCAACCAGGTTCAATGGCGGCACCGGCGCTTCGCCGGCCCGGCCAATCGCGTGCAGCGCGCCGCTGATGGCGATGTAGTTGATATCGTGGCCGGCGGCCTGCGCCAGGGGACCGTACTGGCCCCAGCCGGTCATGCGCCCGTAGACAAGCCGAGGATTGCGCGCGAGGCAGACATCCGGCCCCAGCCCGAGCCGTTCCATGACGCCGGGCCGGAAGCCTTCCACCACAACATCCGCGCGGGCGATCAGTTCCAGCGCGGCATCTCTTCCGGAAGCCTCACGCAGGTCCAGCGGTATCGTGCGCCGGCCGCGTGCCAGCACATCCGCAGGATTCACCTTTGCCTCGACGCCCGGCGCCGTGGGGCGCGTGATCCGGAGCACATCGGCACCGTGATCCGCCAGCAACATGCAGCAGAACGGCGCGGGCCCCAACCCGGCGAACTCGACAACATTCAAACCTTCCAGCGAACCTGCCATACCAGCCCCTATCGCGCCAGCGGCGCTCACATCACGGTCAACGCCGTTATGGTGCGTCAAACAAGGGGGCAACGAATCGTCGGAAGCGACGAAATCCATGCGCGAGCGTTGCCTGGCGGAACGCTCCTGAGCGTTCCGCCGCGGATTCAGGCAATCACACCCAGGCGGCGCGCGATGGCAACGGCCTGCGTGCGGCTGTGGGCACAGATCTTGTTGTTGATGTTGCGCAGATGCGTGCGCACGGTGCTGTCGGAGACGAACAGTTTCTCCGCGATGGCGCTGTTGGAATAGCCCTCGGCAAGCAGCTGCAGCACGCGGATTTCCTTTGGCGTCAGCGGATCCAGCAGTTGCGGCCGGTCTCCCGCGATTGGCTCCGGAGACTCCTCGAGCGGCCCACATGCCTGCACCAGCCGCATCACGAATTCGGCCAGAACGGGATCGCGCTGGGCGCCGCCGCTCGACTCCAGCGTCCGCGAGAACTGCGCCAGCAGCGGCCCGATGCGATTGCCGCCTTCGTCGAGCAGCAATCGCGCGAAGCCTTCCGCGCAGGCAGCCTTCAGCACAGGCGCCAATATCGCCTGCGCCGCTGCAGGTTCGCCGGCGCGTTGATACGCCAGCGCGCACAGCAACCGCAGCTTCATGGCCCGTCGATGACGCCCATCGTGGTCGGCAAACTCGGCGGCTGCCCGCAGGCGGGCCACCGCGGCCTGTGCGTCGCCGGCCAGCGCCTCCCAGCGCAGTTGCGCGAGTTCCAGGTAATCCAGATCGTTGGCGATCAGGTGCAGACGGCCCACACGTTCCCACAGGGCCGGGTCGTCGGCACGCGCCAGTTCGTCCTTCGCGGCCCTGGTATGCCCCTGCATCAGCAGGATGCGGGCACGTTCGAGCTTGGCGCCGGCCGCCACGCGCGCCTGGCGTCTGACGTGGCCCAGATACTCGAGCTGCGTCAGCGTCTCGAACGCCTCGTCCACATCGCCTCTGGCAAAGGCAATGCGCGACAGCATGACGTGCCCGAGCGTGACGTGATCGCCCAGCAGCACATCGCGCGCGAGTGGCACATAGACCCGCAGCAGATGCGCGGCCTGGGCCAGATCGTTCGCCTCATAGACCGTGGCCGCATACATCACGCCGGCCCAGGCATTGCCGCCCGTGTAGCCGTAGTGTTGCGTGCTACCGCTACCAACAGCGATCCGCAGACGCGCCGTGGCCTCGCGCAGGCGCCCGCCTTGCAGGTCAAAGATGGCCTCGACGGTTTCGGAGTACATCATGTTGAAGGCGCTGCTGTCGGCGCCCTGCGTGCGGCGTGCGGTTTCCAGCAGACGGCGCGATTCGACATGCTGCCCCGACACCGCGAACACGTTCGCCATCGCATTGGCAAGCACCATGTCCGCGAAGGCCACGCCGGTGGGCCAGTGCGTCAGGCATTCGCGCCCGACTTCCAGCGCGCGCTCGAGCTGGTCCATCATCGACAGCAGCGTCGGGCGCAGCGCGAGTACATGCGGACGCACCGCCGGATCGTCGGAGTCCCGCAGCCCGCTGCGTTCCAGCAGGTCCATCGCCTCCAGGGGGCCGCGCGTGAACGTCAGGGCCCAGATCCGGATGGCCTGCAGCGGCAGGTGATCGCGCAGGACGTCCTCGGGCAGTGCGTCGAACCAGCGTGTGAGCAGCCGCATACGCCCCTGCCCGAGCAGCGCCGGCGCGTGTGCGATCAGCAGCGTCACGGCATACGCGTAATCTCCGCCTTCGATCGCATGGTCGATGGCGGGCACGGGACGATCCTGTGACTGGAACCATCCGGCGGCGGCATGGTGCAGGCGCGGCACCTCGGCAGGCGCTTCGCGCTGCAATTGCGCCTTCAGGAATTCGGCGATCAGGCTGTGGTAACGCCACGCCCGGTCTTCACTCTCGATCGGCGCGATCAGGCTGGAAGACTCGAGCTGCCGCAGGATCGCCTCGCAATCCACATCGGGCAGCAACACGTGACACAGCTGCGGGTTCAGATAGCGCAGGATGCTGGTGCGCAGCAGGAACTGGCGTACCGGCTCGGGCTGCCGGGCCACCACGTCTTCGGCCAGATAGTCGGCCACCGACCGGCTGGTGCCCGAGAAACGGTCGATGAACTCAGTATGCGCTTCGCTGCGCTCCAGCGAAGCCGATGCGAGCGACAACGCGGCCGCCCAGCCCTCCGTCTTGCGATACAGGCGCTGCAGATCATCTGCCGCAAGCGGCATCGGCCGCACGGTGCGGAAGAACTGCTCGGTTTCCTCGATCGAGAAACGCAGGGCCGTGGCATCGATTTCCAGCAACTGGCCGCGGGCGCGCAGGCGGCCCAGCCTCACATCGGGCGTGCTGCGCGAGCCGATGATGAGCTGCCCGTTATGCGGCAGATGGTCGATGATCTCGCGCACCCAGGCGATGACCCCGGGCTCCTGAAGCACTTCGAAATCGTCGAGGAAGAATGCGAACGGCTCCGGGTAGCCTGCCAGGCAGTCCATGCTCTGCAGCGCGGCTTCGCCGGTGGTGCGTGGCGCGGGTCGGCCGATATCCGCGATGGCGTCGTCCCCGACGATGGCCGCCAGCGCCGCCTCGAAGCCGGATAGAAAGCGTACCGGGTCGTTGTCGGCGTTATCGAGCGTGAGCCATGCGGTTGCCACCGAGGCCGCCTCCAGCCGCGCGCGGTACTGCAGCATGGCGGTCGTCTTGCCGAACCCCGCAGGCGCCCGGACGATCACGAGCCTGGCCGACGACGCGGCGCGCAGCATGTCGCCAACGCCTTGCCGGATCACCTGGGATGCGGGGGCAACTGGCGGCCTGAGCTTCATGCTCGGCACATGCCGTGTCATGCTCGGCGGCGAAGTCATTTGCTGGAAGATTGGGCTGGACGCGAACTGGGCAGTTTAGCAAAGCGTCCCTCCTATGTCGCCGCCTGATCCATCCTTGGCCCATCCGTGGGCTCTAGTCCATTCTCTCCGTCAGACCCAACGAGCGGCTGATGATCTCGAGCATGATCTCGGACGCGCCGGCAAAGATCCGCGATACGCGTGCGTCGCGATACATGCGGCTGATGCGGTATTCGTCCATATAGCCCGAGCCGCCGTGCAGTTGCAGACAGTCGTCGATCACGCGGTTCTCCAACTCCGTGCTCAGCAGCTTGGCAGACGCCGCCGTGACGGCATCCAGCCGGCCGGCGTTGTGCTCCATGACGAGCGCATCGAGCCAGATCTGCATGGCGTCGAGCTCGGCGCGGCGGCGGGCCAGCACGAAGCGTGTGTTCTGCAGGGCGCCGATCGGACGACCGAATGCGCGGCGCTCCTTGACGTAGGGCAGCGTCAGATCGAACGCGGATTGCGCGTGCGCGATCGACTGGCACGCGCACAGCAGGCGCTCCTCTTCAAGGCCCTCCGCCAGATAGGCAAAACCGCGCGCCGGATTGCCCAGCACGTTCTCGTCCGGGACGAAGACATCGTTGAAGAACAGTTCCGCCGTGTCCTGCGCGTCCAGTCCCAGCTTTTTCAGACGACGGCCCCGCTCGAATCCCGCCATGCCGCGCTCGACGACGAACAGGCCGAAGGCACGTCGCTCGTCGGGATTGGTACGCGCGACCACGATGACGGCATCCGCGTTGTGCCCGTTCGAGATGAACGTCTTGGCGCCGTTGATGACCCAGCCGCCGTCGCGCCGCTCGGCACGTGCGCCGATCCCGGCCAGATCGGAGCCGGCGCCCGGCTCTGTCATGGCAATCGCCAGGATCGTCTTGCCGCTGGCCGCGCCGGTGAGCCACCGGCGCTTCTGCGCCTCCGTGCCCAGCCGGCCAATATATGGCGCGACCAGCCGCGAATGGAGCGTCAGATACACGCCGACATCTCCGTGGCGAATCAGCTCTTCGAAGAGGATCTGTTCGTAGCGGAAATCGGTCACGCCCGCGCCGCCATAGGCTTCATCGGCCCACATCAGCAACAGGCCCTGCTCGCCGGCTTTCTCGAAGATGGCACGGTCGCAGCAGCCCTGCTCGCGCCACTGGTCCACATACGGGGTGATTTCGTTCTGCACGAAACGCGCGACCGAAGCACGGAACTGCTCGTGATCGGCATCGAAGATCAGGCGGCGGGTCTGGGACATGGTGATGGAAGGAAGGGATACGACCGATGGCCGATCTTAGGACCGGTGCCACAGCCGTGCCTCGTCGAATCCGACGAATCTCCCCTAGGGAAAATCCGGAGCCGCAAGATCATCCATTCCGACGACGCGCCAGCCGTATCGCCGCCTGACAATGCTTCGCAGGCAGTGCTCCGACAACCGATAACGGGAGACAGTTCGTGTATCTGACACAGGCTCTGCACAAGGCATTCCGCGAAAACCCGTCTGGCGTCGCGACGATTTTTGCGCAACGCAGCACGACGTTCTCCCAGCTCATCGACCGGGTTGCAAGACTGGCCAGCGCCTTGCGTGGCCAGGGCGTTGCTGCGGGCGACCGGGTCGCCATGCTGGCGCTCAACTCCGACCGCTACGTCGAGTACATCTTCGGCACGCTCTGGGCCGGCGCGGCGCTGAACCCCGTCAACACCCGGTGGAGCGTCGCGGAAATCGCCTACTCGATGGAGGATTGCGGCACCAGCGTGCTGCTCGTGGATGACAACTTCCTGGATCTGATCGGGCCACTGCGCGAGCGTTGCCCCTGCATCCAGACCGTCATCTATTGCGGCGACGCCGAGACCCCGGCAGGCATGATCGACTACGAGCAACTGGTGCGGTCGAGCGCGCCGATTGCCGACAGCCTGCGCAGTGGCCACGATCTTGCCGCAGTGCTCTACACCGGCGGCACCACCGGCGCACCCAAGGGCGTCATGCTGTCGCACGCCAATATCGCCAGCAACGTGCTGTCGTCACTGGCAGCGGCATCGCGCCCGCCAGTGACGTCGATCCTGCAGATGGCACCGATGTTCCATATCGCGGCGCTCAGCTTCGTCTTTCAGGCCGTGACGCGCCTCGCCACGCAGGTGATCCTGCCCGGGTTCGACCCCAAGGCAGCGATTCGCGACCTCAGCCGCTACCGCATCAACGAGGTTTTCACCGTCCCGACGATGCTGAAGATGATGCTCGACGATCCCACGTTCGCCGACCATGACCTGAGCAGTCTCAGGAACATCATCTACGGCGCTGCCCCGATTGACGGCGCACTGCTGCAGCGCGCCATGGCGCAGATTCCGTCCAGCCAGTTCCTGCAGGCCTATGGGATGACGGAGACCTCGCCTGTCTCGGCGATACTGGCGGCCGATTGTCACGTCGTCGGCAGTCCGAGGCTGAAGGCGGCCGGCCGCCCGGCGCCCGCGTGCGAAGTGCGCATCGTCGATCCGGCAACGGACGAAGACTGCCCGACGGGCACGGTGGGCGAGGTCGCGGTGCGCGGCCCGGGCGTGATGCTGGGCTACTGGAACAAGCCGGAAGAAACCGCCCGCGCGTTGCGCAATGGCTGGATGCACACCGGCGATGCCGGATACCTGGATGCGGACGGCTTTCTATACGTCACCGATCGCATCAAGGACATGATCATCAGCGGCGGCGAGAACGTCTATTCGACCGAAGTCGAGAATGCGATCCTCACGCACCCCGCGGTGCAGCTGTGCGCGGTGATCGGCATCCCTGACGAGAAATGGGGGGAAGCTGTGCATGCGGTCATCGTGGTCCGCCCCGGTCACGAGCTGTCTGTCGATGCGGTGCACGCGCATTGCCGCGAGCGGATCGCCAGCTATAAATGCCCCCGCAGTGTCGAGTTCCGCGCCGACATGCCGCTCTCGGCGGCGGGCAAGCTCCTCAAGTACAAGCTGCGTGAAGTCTACTGGCAGTCGCGCGACCGGCGGATCTGAGCGGTAGCAAGGCAGACGTGGCGCGGGCAATGCCCGCGCCTGCCCGATTCACGCCGTCGGCAATCGATAGTTGCGGTAGTCCTCTCGCAACTTCGTCTTGAGCAGCTTGCCAGTCGCGGTATGCGGCAGCTGATCGACGAACACGACATCGTCCGGCACCCACCATTTCACGACGCGCTCGCTCAGGTACTGCAGCAACTCTTCGCGCGTGACATCCTTGCCGGGACGCTTCACCGCCAGCAGCAGTGGGCGCTCCTGCCACTTCGGATGCGCGACGGCAATGATCGCCGCCTCGTGCACGGCAGGGTGGCCGATCGCCGCGTTTTCCAGGTCGATCGAGGAAATCCATTCCCCACCCGACTTGATGACATCCTTGGCACGGTCCACCAGTTGCACGTACCCGTCCGGATCGATGGTGCCGATATCGCCAGTGGGAAACCAGCCGTCCTTGTCCAGCACCTCGCCACCCGTGTGCTTGAAGTAGCCGCTTGCGATCCACGGCCCGCGCACGTGCAGATGACCGAAGGCGCGTCCGTCGTGCGGCAGTTCCTGACCATCGTCGCCGATGATCTTCAGACCTACGCCCCATACCGCGCGTCCGGCCTTCATCTTGATCGTGGTCTGCTCGTCCTTTGGCAGGGCGGCATGCTTGGGCAGCAGGCGGCCGGTGGTACCGATCGGGCTGGTTTCCGTCATGCCCCATGCCTGCAGGTACTCGACGCCAAAGTCGCGCTCGCAGCGCTCGATCATGCTGCGCGGCGATGCGGCGCCGCCCGAGCCGATGATCTTCAGGCCAAGCGCCTTCATGTCGATCTCCGGGTGCTCGTCCAGGAACTGGAAGAGCATGAGCCAGACTGTAGGCACCGCCTGGGAGACAGTTACGCCTTCGTCGCGCATCAGTTCGTAGAGCGATTGACCATTGAGGTGTGGCCCGGGCATCACCATCTTGGCCCCGACCATGGCCGCCGCATACGGCATTCCCCAGGCGTTGGCATGGAACATCGGGACCGCCAGCAGCACAGACGTTGACGCGCCCACGGCGAACGCATCCGCCGCGCACGCCACGAGCGAATGCAGCACGGTAGACCGATGCGAGTACAGCACGCCCTTCGGATTCCCGGTGGTGCCCGACGTGTAGCACAGCGACGACGCCGCGCGCTCGTCCAATTCCGGCCAGTCATACGTATCGCTATGCTCCGCAAGCAGGTCCTCGTAGCAAAGCAGGTTGGGCACGTCGATCGCCGGCATGTTCGCCCGCTCCGTCATGGCGACGTAGTGCTGGACGGATTTCAAGGCCGGCGCCAGCTTCTCGACCAGCGGCGCGAAGCCAATATCGAAGAACAGGACCTTGTCCTCCGCGTGGTTGACGATGTACTCGATCTGCTCGGGGAACAGACGTGGATTGACCGTGTGCAGGATCGCGCCCGAACCGGACACCCCGAAATACAGTTCGAAATGACGATGCGTGTTCCAGGCAAGCGTGCCGACACGGTCCGCCACCCCGACACCGAGACTCGCCAGCGCGTTGGCAACGCGTTTGGCACGCCGATGGATCTCGGCATAGTTGGTACGGTGGATCGGGCCCTCTACCGTTCTCGCGACGATCTCCCGCGTTGGATGGTACGTAGCCGCGTGCTCGATCAGCGATGAAATCAACAGCGGTCGGTCCTGCATCAGTCCCAGCATCGTGTCTCCTCCACTCTATGTATCGGTGTGCTTGTCGGTGTGCTGCCAGGATGCGGCGGGGCCCGGGCCTGGCTTTTCGTCGTTGGCTTTCCCGCCAGCAGTGTCGGCCGCGCTGGCCCGGCAGGTAATCGTCGAAAGCGACGAATTTCGGCGCTGACGGGTGTTCGCGCTCAGCGCTTCAGGGACAGCAGGGTGCGGCAGCCGGCCGGCAGCGGATGCGCGGCGTGAGCCTTGACGGCGAGCGCCAGCTGCTCGGCAAGCGCCCCGGGGAACGGTGCCGCCCTGCGCGTTTCCAGGTTCACGTGTACCGAGAGCTGTTCCATGGTGGCCGCCACGTATCCCTCGGTGGCATGGGAGAGTTCCATCAGGCAAAGCAGACGCTTGTCGTCGGACTGCAATGCGCGCACGCGCAGCACAACCGGAGATCCGACCAGCAGTTCGCGGTAGTAGGCCACATGGATGTCGACAGTGTAGATCCCGCAGCGGGTGGCCTCGGTGTAGCCGAGCCCCACGCCGAGTTGCTCAAGCAGCTTGAAGCCCTCGCGGTCGAACACCTCCACATACCGGGCAGCGTTCATATGACCGTACTCGTCGATCCAGCCTTTTTCCACTTCGAATGTCGAGCTAGGAAGTTCAGGCCTTTCTGACCATGCGGACCATGCGGACCATGCGGACCATGCGGACATGCCGTCTCCTGATCTGCGCAGCCTTACACATTGGCTGCCGATGTTGTTGTCCGCAAATGGTACGCCAATGCCTCAGTATTCGGCTGCCCCGCTGATCCTCCGCGTATACCCCAACATTTCCGCATATCGCGGACTCATTTGAAATTTTTCTTGTTGACGCTCGCGCGATAGGGAGTCCGCCCATACCGGCGGAACGCAAGTTTGCAGTGCAGCAAAGGGGCACGATTGGAGGGCGTATTGCATGGCTCGCAACTACGCCGCCTGTGCCTCCACCCAGTGGCTTTCCACCATGCGCCGATCCAGCAGGGGGATGATGGTCCCGAAGCCCAGGTGCTGAAAGTGCGCCGACTCGCGATGAGCCGTCAGTCCGTCGGCATCCCGATACTTCTCCAGGATCACGAAGTGGTTAGGATCGGCGGGCGAGCGGAAGTACTCGTAATAGAGATTCGCGGACTCGGTGCGCGTGGCCTCGGCCAACTCGGCCAGAAGCCGCGACACCTGGTCGCCGTTGCCCGGCTTCGCGTGGTAGTGCGCGATGACCTGCAGATAGGAGGTGGTCAAGGGATTATTTCCTGATTGTCTTGGCTTGCGGATCACATGCCCACAAGCGCTGATCGCTGGTCGATACCGCAAGCGCATCATGGGCGATGGCACTGCGGATATCGTCCTGGGTGCTGACAAAGCCGGACGCCACAATGGGCGGCAGCCCTTTGCGAACGGACCCGGGCAGGTGCTGCAGCATTGGCGCCGGCATCAACTGAACCAGGTTCGCATCGCTCTGTTCCAGCGCCTTGACGCTGCGTGGCCACGTTGACCGGTCGGTCACGAAGACCTTCTGCATGGTCATCATCCCGGCGCGATTGGCACGCTGGATGGTGGCCACGCGCGTCGACACCAGACTGGTGACGCCGATGTCGGCCAGGTACTCGACGCCGCCCTTGTCCTGCGACAGCCCTTCGCAGCTATCGATATTGACGATCACGTACTTGCCGGCCTTCGTCAGCGTGGCAATCACGGGCTGCAGCCGCCGCAGTTCCACGTTGGCGACAATCGAGACTTCCGCCTCGCTGTCGATGAAGGCATCGATCTGGTCCGCGCCGTACAGCGTGGCGATTACAGGGTGTCGTGTCAGGCGGGCGCCGAGAGACCTGTCCATGGCTTACTTCTTCACTTCGTGGGGCAGCACGTCCGAAAGGCCGAGCTTGCCCGGATTGAGGATGTTTTGCGGATCAAGTGCCCGCTTCACTGCCACCAGCACCGGGAACGCCGTGTCGAGCGACGGCGCCATGTAGGGCGCGCGCAGCAGACCGATGCCGTGATGGTGGCTCAGCGCCGCATTGTATTGGATGAGCACCGCGTTGGCCGCATCCCATGCCGCGCGATACCACTTCTGGCGATCTCCCACGGCCACGTCACCGCGCAACGAAAAATACAGGCACGCGCCATCCACATAGGCATGCGACTGGTGCGCGGAACCCGCCAGCGTGCCGGGCACCGCGTTGATCGCCGCCACCACGTCGGTGTAGATCGCGGCCAGATCGCTCCACGGGCCGGCCATCTCTAGCGTGTCGGCCACGAAGCCGGGGCTGCGCTTGAAGCCTTCGGCACTCTTGCCAGTCAGGTAACGCGTGTCGAGCCAGCGCTCGAAGATCGCGTCACCATCGAGCCTGTCACCAAGTTCGGCGCAGACACGCTCGCTGATCGCCATCACGGCGTCAACCATTTCCTTTGTGCCTTCATCGGCCACCAGCAGCACATTGGTCTCGGGCAGGCCGAACTGCACGCCACTTTCGAGTTCGTCGTAGAGACGCAGCGCGGCGGGATTCGCGCCACGTTGCATGATCTCGCGGCACGCGTCGAGGCCGATCGCGAAGGTCTTGAAGCCGTAGGCAATAGCGCGACCATAGTCGGGCAGCCGATGCAGCTTCAGGCGCACGCGCACGATTACCCCGAGCGTGCCTTCCGATCCGATAAACACCTGCATCAGGTCCGGGCCCAGCGCGGCGCGGGGATAGCCTCCCACGGTCACCAGGCTGCCGTCGGCCAGCACCACGTCCATGCCGACCACCATGTCCTCGATCTTGCCGTAGCGCGTGGAAAGCTGGCCTGCGCCGCGGCATGCCACCCAGCCGCCGACCGTGCTGATCGCGTACGACGACGGCCAGTGGCCCATCGTCATGCCGTACTCCTGCTGAATCGTCTGCTCGAAGATATCGCCGAACATGCCCGACTCCACTTCGACGATCTGGCTCTCGCGGTCGAAGCCCAGCAGCCTGTTCACATCGCACACATCGAGCACGATGCCACCGCGCACGGGCAGCGCCGCGCCAGTCACGTTGCTGCGGCCGGCCGATACGGTCACGGGAATGGCTTTGGCGTGCGCAATGCGCATCACTGCCTGAATCTGCTCGATCGTGGAGACACGCACGATCACGCCACGCGGCGTGGCGGGCTTGCCGCCCGTCTCGGTCATCATCGAGCCAGCCCACCAGTCGCGCGTCCACTCAACCACGTCACTGGTGGCGGTCAGAACGTGATCGGCGGCCTTGCGCAACGCGTCGAGCGTGTCGTTGTCGATCGCGACGGCATCCCGCTGCAGGCCCGGCGCGTCTGGCGTCGCCGTGATACTCCCGGCAAAGTGAGGCGGCGTGTGCTTGCCGACGACGTAGTTGCCACGGTTGTAGCCGCGCTTGATGGCTTCCTTGCTGATCATGTTGCTTCTCCCATTAGGACGGATTTTTCGAGGGCGACAGCGGCCAGGTAGTCACTGACCTGCTGCGCGACGGCCTGCCCGGAAAGTCCGAGCTCGGCCTGGAGGATCTGGGCCACGCGTGGCGCGGCCTGCGCCGATGCGTCACGCGCCATCAGCCGCGCGCGAATGCGGCGCGACAGCACGTCGTCGACGGTGCCGGCCATTTCGTGACGCACGGCATAGACGATCTCGGCTTCGGAATGCGGCAAGCCTTCGACAATGGGCCGCGCGAGCGCCGGGTCGGCCTGGAGGATGTCACTGACGAAACGCGCCTCGGTGCCATAGCGCTCGCCCAGGTGCGCGGACATGCCTCCCGACGCAACGATGGCTTGTGGATCGTATCCGGCAGCGCCAAGCAGAAAGGCCGACTTCGTCCGGCATTTCGCACGCTTGCCAAGAACCTTCTGCGCCGCGTCGACGGTCTGCTCCGCCATATGGCGCGAAGTGGTGAGCTTGCCGCCGACGATCGTCACCAGCCCATCACCAGCGATATGGATGTGATGGTCGCGCCGGACTTCCAGCGTCTTGCCGCCGGGCGGTGCCACCAGTGGACGACAGCCAGCGATGCTGCCAACCACGTCTTCTGGCGCGATATCGGTCTTCAACGCCGAACGCGCGCCCTCCAGCAGGAAATCAAGCTCCTGCCGCGTGCACATGACATTGTCGAGATCGCCTTCGTAATCTTCGTCCGTGGTGCCCAGGTACGAGACGTTGCCCCAGCGCGTGATCGTGGCGCGACGACTGCGGCCCGGCACGGGAATCGTCACCGTGCAGTCGTTGCGGATCTTGAGCCACGGAATGGCGACGTGAACACCCTTGGCGGGCCGGATGTTCAGGGTCTTCTGCTCGCCCTTTCTGCCACCGGTCCAGTCGCGCAGCCACACACCGGTGGCCATGATGACCACGTCCGCACGCGCGCGGATCTCGCGGCCGTCGGCTTGAATGATCGCGCCATCCACCTTGCCGCTGGCATGACGCGTGATTTCCGTGACCAGTGCGTGGTTGGTCACCACCGCTCCGTGAAACGCGGCGGTGCGTGCGATGTTCAGCGTCAGCCGCGCATCATCGACGCGCGCATCGAAGTACAGGAAGCCGCCCTTCAGATGTTCATCGTTGAACGTCGGACAATGCGACAGCACTTCCGCCTTCGTCAGCTTCTGGTGCAGGATGCCTTCACGCCAGCCGCCGGCCAGATCGTAGGTCCACAACAGACCTTCGAAGGCCTTGGCCAGGCGCTTGTCGAACACACCGTCACGTTCCATCACCGGAAACAGGAACGGCAGGCGCTGGACCAGGTGCCGTGCATTGCGGCGCAGCCGCTGACGCTCGAGCAGCGAATGGCGGACAAGACCGAGGTTGCCTTGCTCGATATAGCGCAGGCCACCGTGCACCATCTTCGATGACTTGGATGACGTCCCCGATGCGAAATCGTTCTTCTCGACCAGGGCCACGCGATAACCACGCAGGCTGGCGTCCAGCGCCGCGTAAGCGCCGGTGACACCGCCACCGACGATGAGGATGTCGAATGCTTCCGATTCCAGCCGGTCGAGCTGTTCACTGCGCACCAGCCGAAGCGGCTCGACGCGGGTCATGGCGGCGCGCTCGCGGTTTGCGCTGCGGGATGGAAAACCCATCATGTTGCTTGCTTCTCCTGATCGGTCAATGCGCGGCAAATGCCTGCACGTGGGAAAGCTCGGAAGCGACACGCGCGTGCCAGAGCGCACGCCGTTCCTCCCGTTCGTCGTCGCCGATGCGCGGCATGAACACCGCATCCGGCAACGTGGTGGTGCGGGCTTGCTGCAGCGAATCCCACATCAGCCCCGATGCGCCAGCCAGATAGGCAATGCCACGCAGGCTGGCCCGGTCGGTCTCCTGCATCCGATGAATCGGCAGGCCCGTAAGGTCAGCCTGCATCTGCAGCAGCGCGTCGCTGCCCGACAATCCCCCGCCGACGACGAGATCACGCACCGGCACGCCGGCAATATCGCGGTTGGCATCGATGCAGGACGCCACGGAATGCGCGATGCCTTCCAGGATTGCGTAGGCGATCTCCGCCTGAGTGGTGGCCATCGACACCCCGTTCAACGCAGCGCGCGCCTCGGGCCGCATCTGCGGCACACGCAAGCCCGTCAGCGCGGGAATGAACGTCACGCCGCGCGATGACGGCACCGACGCAGCCAATGCGCTGATCTGCTTCGCGCTTTCGAACCAGTGCAGCTTGTCGCAAACCCAGTTCAGCGCCGAGCCGGTAGTAGCCACGAACGTTTCCACCGAAAAGTGCGAAACCCCCTCGAAGCGACGTGCCGTCATCGTCAGCGTGCTGTCCGACTGCCCGCTGCGCTCGGGCAGGTCCGGGCCGATGACGAGATCAACAAAGCTGCCGGTGCCGTGCAGGCACATCGACTGGCCGGCGTCGAGACAACCGAGGCCGACTGCGCCCGCCAGTTGGTCGCCCGCGCAGGCGAGGATCGGCACGTCGACGCCAAGCAGGTCGCGGCGCGTGCGCCCGAAGTCGTCGGCATCCTGGCGCAACTCTGGCAGCAACTCTTGCGGGAATCCGAGCGCCTCGACCCACTCCGTCAGGTAGCGGTGTTCACCAAGAACATAGGCACTGCACGATGTGGCATTCGTCGGTGTGGTCACACACGCGCGTTCGGTGGACAGGTGCCACAGCAGCCAGCTATCGACGGTGCCGAACGCAAGCCGGCGATCGCGCCACGCATCGGCGACGGCGCGCGTCTCCCGCAGATGTCGCGCGGCCCACAGGTAAGCCGAGCGCACGCCGGCTGGACGACCAACGGTGGCGCGCAAGCGCGGGTCCCACGTGGATGCCATCTGATCGAGGTCCGCCGCGTACCGCGTGTCCTGCCAGACCATTGCGGGCACCAGCGCACGCCCCGTTACGGTGTCCCACAGCACGCCGGTGGAGCGCTGCGTGGCGATGGCCAGCGCGACGATGCACAAGTCGTTGCGTTCGGCTTCGGCCAGCGTGGCGCGGCAGACTTCCAGTGTCTTTTCCAGCAGCACGTTGGCGTCCTGCTCCACCACGCCGGGACGCGGTGAATCCACCTGCAGCGTGGTGTACTGCTGACACGAGACGTGGCCGTCGCTGGCAACCACCGCGGCACGCGTACCAGACGTGCCTTCGTCGATCGCCAGGATGACGTTCCTGTTTTTCATGGTGTTACTTCTCTGTAGCGGGATGCATGAAGCCGGCGCCGTCGCGTGCATCGCTGCGGAACTGCGGCGCATCGGCTTCGTTATCGGGATGAATGGCCGTGCGCGTGGGGTCCCAGCGAATGAGGAAGCAGATAATGCTGGCCACCAGCGGCACGACGGAGAGAATCAGGAAAGTGGTTTCGAGCCCGTAGCGCGCGCGAAACAGCGGGAATACCAGCAGGCCCAGCGCGGCTCCGATGGCACCCAGCGCGCCGATAACGCCGTTGGCGCCCGCGCGCAGTTCGCTGCGGAATGACAGCGACGACAAGCTCTTGCCATTGGCGCCAGGGCCGCCCGAGTGGAACAGGATGAACAGCGACGGCACGACCACGGCCACCCATGTGGGCATCTTGCCGTTGAACAGGCCAAGAATCAGCAGCATCACGAACACCGCCGCGAAGCCGTACGCGGAAGCACGGCGCAGGCCGAGCTTGCGGCCGATCACCGGTGACAGGAAGCCACCGAAGATGCCACACACATTGAACACCAGCGCGCCAATCGTGGCATAGACAAAGTCCTTGCCGAACAGCGCCGCGCTGATCAGCGGCAGATACCAGCCAATGCCGAAGTACTGGATCGACTGACCGATCTGCACGGTGGCCGCCAGAATCGTGCGGGGCAAATAGATGCCACGGAAGATCAGCAGCACGTTGGCGAGACCGCGGCGTGCCATGTTGGTCACCGGAACGCGCTCGGCCAGTGGCGCAGCTTCGAACGGACGACCGTAGATGCGTGTCATGGCCTGCGCGGCGGCTTCGAGGCGCTCCTTGCGCGCCAGCCATGTCGGGCTTTCCACCAGGAACAGTACTTGCAAGATCAGGATGCCGACGCCAAACACAGCCGTGGCCGCCACCGAGTAACGCCAGATCGTGTCACCGACTTGCCACGAGTAAAACAACAACGCGAGCAGCAGGTTCAGGCAAACAGCCGTGTACCACATGCCCTGCCAGGTATTGAGACGGCTCTTGAGCTTCACGGGCGTGAACTCCGCCAATACCGCCATGGCAATGGCGAAGTCGATACCGTACGCGGCACCGACGAAGAAACGTCCCACGAGAATCGCGTTGAAATCGGGCGCGAATACCACCAGCAAGGCACCCACGACGGCAAAGACCTTGGCCAGGATCAGCGGTTTGACACGGCCCCAGCGGTCAGCCATCCAGCCACCCAGCGGATTGAAGGCGATGGCCACCCACGAAGCGAACGACGTCAGCAATGCCACCTGCGCCGGTTCCAGCTTCAGGTCGCGCGTCATGGGCCCTAGGCCCGCGCTCAGTGCGGAATTGGAGAATGCGTCGAGGAACAGTCCGCCCAGTGCCAGCCACCAGATGACGCCGGCGCGGCCGCGAATGCCTGGACAGGAATCTATGAAGGCGATGACATCATCGATGCCACGTATCTTGATGGCAGAGGTTTGCACGGCGGTCTCCTTGTCGTTGTTCTGTAAGAGGCCGCAGCAAACTGCACGCGCTAAGAGACCATCTTACAGATGGTCTCTTATCTGAATCTGCCCAGCGAATGTATGCGCTCCGCCAGGTGGTGTCAACCGGGAAAACCCGGTTGTGCCGGGACGATTCGCTACAAGAATGGATTGCCGGAGGCGCGGGAGGATCTCCCTTGCGCTAAGCGGCACGAGAAGCTGGCGCGCCAACGCCTCAGAATAGGCGCGGCTCTGCGCGATTGCGATAGCCTTCTCGATGCCGAGCGGGGTGGGCTTGCCCGCCATGTCGGTGACGACGATTTCAGTGTTGTCAGGCAGCACCGCCATCCACTCGTCATGCGGAGTTGGGTCGGGCCGGTGAATGGGAAAGAACTCGCTGGGAATGGCGAGCACTGTCTGCGCGTGCAGGCTCGAGTCTAGAAGCGAGCTCACGTGGACTCAACGCGCAATGGCTGCTGCTGCATGACCATCCAGTCGCGAGCAATGTTCGATAGCTTCAATCGTCGCTCGCCGGAAGCGGTCGCCAGTCGAGATCTTCGGCGCGGCGGGCGCTGCTGCCGCACTTGCCTCTCTGGCGATGCGTGCCGATCTTGCCAGCAGCGCATCGGCGTCGAACCGGTGGTGGCTCCCGAACTGCGCCTGCTTTTGCGTGAGGCGGGCCAACTGGTCACGCAGCCAAACGTCGCCGCGATCTGCGAACGCACCTGGCTGGATCAAACGAATGGACATGACGGACTCCCCTTGCGTCCAGCCAAAGGCCGGTGACGCGCCTGACTCGTGGAAGCGAGACGTCGTATTTCTCGCTTGGAACGAAGAGTAGTGATCCGCCTTTGATGGCGCTCTCTGTTTCTTGCGCTAGAAATACTCCACCCCTTGCGGTGCCCTTTTTAACTTCAACAGGAACACCAAAGTCAGATCAAGGCGGTAGTCGCCACGCGCGCAGCACGACAAAGACGTCCGCGAGTTGCGCGGCGTGTGTCGTAGAACATCTCCGAACTTCGTCGCAAGAACCGGAGTTTTGAATCGCGAAGCGATGTCTACTCTTTCGCTCAGATCATCGAGCGGTTTCGTTGATCTTCCGAAACTATCCATGAGGATTCCAAATGAGCAAAGAAGACGACAACAAGGCCGTCGTCGGCCGGTGGTTCACCGAATTCTGGGGGAAGAATCCCAATCTGGCGGTCATCGACGAAATCGCCGCGCCCGACATGCTGCTTCACTATTCGCTGCATGAGCCCCGTCGCGGCCGCGCGGACATCAGGGCATTCATGACTGACTTCCGTAAGGCGTTCCCCGACCTCAACTTCTGGGGCACTGCCGACCTGATCGCGGAAGGCGACTACGTGATTGGCCAATGGGAAGGTGGTGGCACGCACACCGGCCCGGCGCACGATGACTTCCTGATCGGTGGCCTGCCTGCTGCAACTGGACGCAAGATGCACTTCACCGGCACTACGGTGCTGAAGGTGATCGACGGCAAGATCGCAGAGGAGCGCGGACTGGACGATGGCGTTACCGCGCTGACGCAACTCGGTCTCATCAAGGCCACCACCAAGAACGGCGACGCTTGATGAGTACTAAATGAGGCAAGTTGTTCCGCGCCTTTCTGGCGCGGAACAACGCTCCCGATCGGCACAAGTAGGCCTGCAATTCTTGCGGGCCTACTTCATCTACGAGCACGTATTTTCTTTACGCGATCTTCCGAGTTACACCGCAGGAAACGGAGCGTAGTAAATCAAGTTCGGCAGTACATTTGGATTACCTTCGCTTTGTGAGGCGGGCGGCATTCCATCAACGCCAGCCTCTCATGGCTGGCGCTCTTGTTTGCTTTACCCCTACTTCGATGGATCTGCACCATGACTAAGACTGCAAGCACCGACCCTGTTGCGCAATCACTGCTGGCTTGGGTGACGGCGGTGAAGCATGGCTTACCGCCGCGGGATGTCTCCACGTCGCGCCTTGATGGAATGCGACTTGAAGACCTCGTGTTGCGTCTTCTCGATCTGGACATCGAGCAGGCCGCGAGATTGGATGTCCTGGCGGATTCCGGCTCACCAATCGAGCGAAGCCCGATACGCTTCTATGAGACATTGCAGCAGGCTACTCCATGACACCCGAGGCCTACGACTGGATGAACATCGGGATTTCGCTCGATGCTTATGGAAACGCCGTGCTGCCCGGCCTTCTGACGGTGGAGCAATGCGATGGACTCGCGGCACTCTACCCCAATGAGAAAGGCTACCGCACACGGATCGTCATGGCGCGCCATGGATTCGGGCGCGGCGAGTACAAGTACTTCGCTTACCCGTTGCCACCGCTGCTGGAACAGCTACGCCACGCGCTGTACCGCCGGCTAGCCCCGATTGCGAATCGCTGGAATCTGCAGTTGGGAATCGACGTGCAGTACCCGGATGATCTGGTCGCATTCCTGCGACGGTGCCACCAGGCGGGCCAGACCCGGCCGACACCGCTGATCCTTCAGTACGGTGAGGGCGACTACAACTGTCTTCACCAAGACCTATACGGCGAGCACGTCTTTCCGCTGCAGGTGGCCATCCTGCTGTCGGAGCCCGGCAAGGATTTCGCTGGCGGAGAGTTCGTCATGACAGAGCGTTCCACAAAAGGTCAGCGCGCGGATGTGGTTTCGCTGCGTAAGGGTGACGCGTTGGTATTTACCGTGAATCATCGGCCTGCGATGGGACGGAGTGGCGCTCGCAAAGTCTCCATGCGCCATGGCGTCAGCCGCATTCTCTGACCTTGCCCCTGTTCCACGAATCCCATAACCGAGGGAATTAGGCAGCCCGGTGTTGCTGAGCTGCGGACCAGTTTTTCTCGAACGTCATGGGGCTGACGTAGCCCAGCGTCGAGTGGAGTCGGCTGGCATTATAAAAGCCAAGCCAGTCAATTACCTCGTCCATTGCGGCGCGGCGGGTAGCGAACTGGCGACCGTGCAGGCGAGCGACCTTCAACGACCCCCACAGACTCTCAGTCGGCGCGTTGTCCCAGCAATCGCCCCTGCGGCTCATTGACGAGCGCATGCCATACGCCTTCAGGGCGTCTTGAAACAGATGGCTGCAATACTGGCTTCCCCGGTCGGTGTGCACAATCACACCGGCTTCCGGGCGGCGCCGGAACCAGGCCATGCGCAGCGCGTCCGTGACCAATTCGGCCTTCATGTGTGGTTGCATCGACCAGCCAACCACCTGCCGGCTGAACAGGTCGATGATGACCACCAGGTAGAGCCAGCCTTCGGCGGTCGCCACATAGGTTATGTCGCTCGTCCAGACTTGATTGGGTGCTGCTGGGCTAAAGTCGCGTTGCAGCAGATTGGGGGCCACCGGCAAATCGTGGTTCGAGTTGGTTGTCGCGATGTACTTGCGCTTGTGGCGGGCACGGATGCCGTGCAGCGCCATCAGCTTGCGAACACGCTCCTTGCCCACCCGCACCCCACGCGCCAGCAGTTCCTTCCACATGCGCGGCCAGCCGTACTCCCCCTTGACCCCGGCGTGAATCGCCTTGATGTGGGCCAACAAGGCATCGTCACTGAGTCGGCCTCTATCTGGCCTGTCGGTGCTTACTGTGCGTTGCTTGCGCTGGTGATAGCCGCTGGGGCTGACCCCTAACAGCTCACACAGGACCGAGACCGGCCAGTAACGTCGGTTTCGCTCGATGAACGCATACCTCACACCGACTCCTTCGCAAAGTATGCTGCGGCTTTTTTTAAAATATCGCGCTCCATCTTCAAGCGCGCCACCTCCGCCCGAAGCCGGGCCAGCTCCATCTGCTCCGGGCTGACCGGCTTCATACCCGCACCAGTCAGCTTGCCTTCCCGCTCCGCCTTGACCCAGTTATGCAGCGTCTGCGCTCTGATGCCCAGGGTCGCGCTAACCACTGCCATGCTCTGCCCGCTCTTCACCAGCCGTACCGCTTCCAGCTTGAATTCCAGCGTGTACTGCGCCCGCTTTGTCTTGCTTGTCATCACATCTCTCCTTGCTTCAGTTTAACCTCAGCAAGGGATTCGTTTTGCGGGGGCAAGCTCAGACCTCACCTTCTGCAGCCTTGAGCGCGGCGCTGTGTTTGGCCACCATCTCGGCATTGTTTGCCTTGATAGCTTCGATTAGCGGGCGCAGCATGGTGAAACGTGTATCGGCAACCTTCGCGATGAAGTCGGCAGTCAATCTCCTTTTCCCTGTTTCTATCGCGATGGTTTGTGCCAACTCGAAAATCCGCGAGCACACGGCTGGATTCCTCTGCGACTTTTCACGGAGTATGACGTCCAATTCCTCGAAGGTCGCCAACTCTTCCAGCCATTGATACCTAACGAGTTCTCTGATGTACAACTTCCATTCCCGGTCAGCCATCTGGGGCGGCAACAGGCGAATACCCGAGTCTGTAGCCCGGCGCTTTGAATGCATGTTGTCCGGGTAAAGCTCCATAGCGGTCGGCAGCCCAACATGCAGGGATGGAACGCGAATCCTGTTGGCGAAAGTCATGAAGAAGTCGATGTTTCTGTAATGTCGCCTTGGACCGGCCAGAGTTTCATAGACACTCACGAGCCGTTTAGCGCGTAGCGCCGCTCAAACTCTACAGGTGACAGGTCGCCGGCGGAACCGTGCCGGCGAATCGGGTTATAGAACATCTCAATGTAATCGAATACGTCCGTGGCAGCAGTCGCCCTGTTCGGGTAGATGCGCCGCTTGATTCGCTCCTTCTTCAATGCACTGAAGAAGCTCTCGGCAACGGCGTTATCGTGACAATTACCGCGACGACTCATGCTCGGCACCATGTTGTGTGCCTTCAGGAATGACTGCCAATCATCGCTGGTGAACTGGCTGCCCTGATCCGAATGCACCATAACACCTGCCCTCGGTTTGCGTTTCCAGACTGCGGCTAGCAAGGCCTGCAATACCAGATCGCTGGTCATCGTTGATCGCGTGGCCCAGCCAACGATCTGACGCGAGTACAAATCCATGACTGCCGCCAGATACAGCCAGCCTTCGTAGGTTCGGATGTACGTGATGTCGGTGACCCAGACCTTGTTCGGCGCATCGGGGGCGAACTCTCGATTCAAGACGTTCGCCACCACGCCGACCGGACCGCCACGATAGCGTGGCTTGCTGCCGTAACCAACCTGTGCGCGCAGGCCTTCTCCTTTCATCAGTCGATGCACACGGTGACGGCTGCAAGCTTCGCCAGATTCACGCAGATCTACCGTGATCTTGCGGTAGCCATAGACGCCACCGCTGGCCAACCAGTGATGCTTGATCAGACCCAGCAGCCGATCATCCTCCCGCCGGCGTGGGCTGGATGCCTGGCGTTGCCAGACGTAGTAACCGCTACGATGAACGCCCAGTACCCGACACATCGTGCGCAGGCAATATTCACTGATGTGGGAGCGCATGAATGCGTACCTTGCCGCTATCCCTTTGCAAAGTACGCGGCGGCTTTTTTTAGAATGTCGCGCTCCTCTGTCACGCGCTTGAGCTCGGCCTTCAGTCGTCGAATCTCGGCGTTCTGATCCAGTTCGGCCCGCTGCACGACGTCCGGTTTCTCGAACTTCCTCTTCCAGGCGTACAGGCTATGGGTCGTGATGCCCAACCTCTGCGCCACATCCGCCACCGAATGACCGCGCTCAGTGACTTGCTTGACTGCCTCAATCTTGAACTCATCCGTGTACCGCTTGCCGCTCATACTGACCTCCTCGGTTGCCACAAATTATGGCTCGAAGATGTCTACGAAAGGCTGGCCGGTCCACCTTGCATCGCGAAGTACATTGTGGATTTCATCGAGAACTAGCAGACCCGTGAAGTGTCTTTCCAAGGTCCGCCCGACCAACGCCATGCGGTCGTCCAGACCCATTTGCTTCGTGATGTACTTGGCATATTTAGAGCCAAGTTGCTCATCGACCTGTTCCAAAATCCAATACATCAGTTGCTTCAAGCTGCCGTCTGGCGGGCATTCAACCTTCAACCACACGAGCTGGACGATTCCATGCTTGGAGTGCTTCAGCACCTGAGGCAAACACTGAAGGGAGCGATCGACGACCGTCGACTTGCCGATTCCAGAAGGCCCCAGCAACCCAAAGGTCGCTGCATGAGAGGGCATATGAGCCTGCAACGGCAGAACAGTGCCTGTTTGCATAGCCAGCCGATATCGTTCCTGGAGGGTCTGCCGCCTGTTCACTAAGGGATTGCGGGACGCGTACCCGTTCCAGACGTTCTTGAAGATGTCTTGCATGACGCTGATATGCCAAGGCAAGGTCTCCAGAAACGTACGCAATCGCGAGACTGCATGAAGTCGAAAGCTTCGAGGCATAAACCGTTGCTCGTCAGAAAACGACGGATAGCTTGCGAAGCCTTTGATGGTCTCCTGTCCGTAATAGTCTTGAGGCAGCGCCTCGACGAGCGGATTCCCTGCGAACTCGGGGATGAGCGACGGCAGGTACTCCGCTTCGATGAAATCGCGCTCCCCCTCGAACGTATGTGAAGGGAGTATGTATTCGTTAGGCTTGGTTTTCATCTTTGTCTCCTTTCAGGTCATCTGGAGGGTTTCTCTTTGCTGCTTCCAGGAGCGCGATTGAAAGATCGCCGAAGTCTTCCCACGACTCCTCGGCCTGCTCTTCCACCTTCTTGGGTGTCTCGACAGGAGGTTCGTTGCGCAGGATTTCAGGCACCTGACCGCTGCGTAGCAGGTCTTCGAGTTCGCGCTCATTTGCCTTAGCGTCGCGGATACTCTTCGTATCTAGCTGCTTGACGCCGGCTGCGACCATGCGCTCTTCCTTCTCCTTGATGGCTCCCTCGACGATGGCTTCCCTCTGGTCACGCAGTGCACGCTTGAGTGGCTCCGCGTTGTCAAAGCCATCATTCAAAGTGCGCGCAGCGTCCTTCTGCAGCTTTTCGATTTCTGCCAGGCTCACTACCTCGTCATACTGCTGCCCTGCCGTCATCCGAAGCGTCGCTCTCTCGAACGATCCGTCTTCATGGAGGACGAACAGCTTTGCCGGATTAATCGGGTCATATGCGACCTCGACCTTAAAGTTCTTCTTTCGGGATCGGGGGAACCACTCTTCCTTCATCGCACGCGGTGTCTCATAGAAGCGAGTCGCAAACCCGATACCATATTCAGAGACTACGGCTTCACCGCGCGGGTACACGCAGGCTCGAACCTCGTCGATGTGAACAGTCCGGAGTGCTCCACTGAGCTTGCTGATACCGAACTTCCACAGTTCCACGGGGGTTGGACTCAGCTTTGCGGCAACCATCTCAGGAATCTGCTTCTTCGTGCGGAGGGGGCGGTTGTTGTACTCGATGACGCTGACGAGGAACACCGCTGTGAACTCGCGGAGGGTGAGCACCGCGTCCAGTCGATAATCCTTGCCGCCCCGCTCTCTAAAGTCCTTGTCGACGTAGCCCGGCACAAACGGCGCCCAAACGGCGTTGAGCAGATTGAAGCGCGACTCGACAATCGACTTCCAGTCGGGCCGGAACGCCGCCGTATTAGCGACGTCCATAATCATTCGCTGAACGATGCGATCCCACGCCTTGACGCTGATGAATTCCGAGCCGCGGTCTCCAAGTAGCTGACTCGATAAATGGTGCGCAGGCCAGTGTTCCTCTTTGGTTTCGATTCCGTATTCGGCGCAAAGGGCAACCTTCGGCGTCACAACGCTCTCCATCGCCAGCGCGGCCCCCTCAATTGAAGGAGGGGAGAGAGTGACGTACACACCAACAATCTGCCGAGAGAACGTATCTGAGACGATGTAGATCGTCGGCCGACCGACAATCGAAAGCCTGTCCAGAGCCGACACGAGATACACGTCGGCAATCGTCGCGTCTATCTGATACTGCGCACCCGGCCCGTACGTATCCACCGTCCCGTTGAACGCGCGCATCGAAAGATTGAATCTCCGTTCACCATGCTTCTTGCGTTTGCGCTGGGTAAACGGGCGCGTGAAGTACAGGTGATGCTGAAGCTGGCGTCTGGTGAAGAGCTTTGTCGCGGGCCAGTCGTGACAGAACTTCTCGTGGATAAAGTCGAGAGCCAGTTGCAGCGTGCGCTTCGGCGCACCGAGCAAGTAACTTACGCCGGCTTCAAGTATGGAGCGGTTGGATTCGTTAACTTGTGTGCCATCGCCTGCCTTCACGCTCCTCTTTGCCCCGACCTTACTCAGTGCATTCCTTTGCTTGCCGCGGCCGCCGCAATTGGCCAGATCGCCCTCCAGAGCGGAGACCGTCATTCCACGGGCAAGGTATCGCTTGAGCTGAAAGGTGAGCGTAGCCCGGGGCTTCCCCACTTTGGCCACCTGCTCCTCGATAGCCTTGCCGCGTTTACTCGGGGTCAGAATGTCGATCAGCTTCTTTCCCTTAACCAAATCGAAAATCCAGCGCATTCGTTCAAGGGCAAAGGCACTAGGCTCAGCCCGGACCTTGACTGCGTACGGGTCCTCTCCAACGAAGACCAGAGCGTCGTCGCCAACGTAGTCAGGACTGAACCGTGCCCTCAGTTCGTCCGTGAGGCATGCTTGCGGCCAATCATCACCGCTTACCGGCACATAGAAGGTGTGGTACGACTGGCCACCTGTCCAAACGATGCGCTGGAGCGGACTCTTCGGGTCATTCCGCAGCCGGAACAACATGTTGGTGGCCAGCTCAGGCAGACGTTGGATTTGGAGATTGCTCATCACTTGCTCCGAACGAAAATCTCACAATCCTTAGTGATGTCGCCGTCGTCGATATCGGTCGAGAGGACACGCTCGGCCAGCAGCCAGCGAATCGCAGCGATGGATGTCCCCATGGGAAGGCAAAGCGCGAGGTCCGCGCGGAAGGCCAGCTCCCAGAAACTCATAGGTCCGCCCTCGACTTGGCCTACCAGGCAATCATGCAGAGGATTCGCACCAGGCGCATACGGACGCTCGGTGGGCGCGCGACGCGCTTGATAAATCCAATGCAGGTTTCGGGAACGCTGCACCTTCAGCGTTGAGGAAAGCGCAACCCGCGTCGGAACACCCCGTCGCCGCCAAAATTCCTCGGCGATCGCCAGCTTTTCTTCCGTACGTTGTTCTTCGTAGTGGGCGTCTTCCACTACTGCGACGGCTTCGAGTCCGCGCTTCCTGACGAGCAGCAGGTCCGTTGTAAGGGGAATGGCGAGTCGGTACTTCGTGCTGTAGGGATGCCTGAAGCCCAACTCGGCGGCAATGCCGCAGGTGAGCGCGACCGGGAGCAGCGGATACTGTTCACGAATGTCCAGCATCTCCTCATCCCACCATGCTTCCAGGTAGGCGTAGTACTCGTTGTCAGACAGTAGATGGTGTGTTCGATAGCCCGTGAGTGCCGACGACGTGCGATGGACGCGGCCCAGGGACGAGAAGTCGTTGACCTGAATCCACGGACGGTACGCGTTCCCGCTTCCCATTCCTCGCCCTTCACGCAGAAATCTTTCTAATTTCTGTGGATTCATTTCAAACGGAGACCATACGCCGGCCTTCCGCGTACGTATGACTTCTTTCCCCTTCGCGCGGCCCGACACTGCGGGATTGAGAAGACGCTTGGCTACCGCCGACAAATCTTGTGACTTTTTGGTCAAGTCCAACTCCGATAATTGTTCAAAGCCGGGACTAGCTTTTGTGGCGTGCACATTAAAGTCCCGTGCGAGCGTATAGGCCGAAAAAATGCCGGGCTCGTGCGCTTTGGATGCGGATGACGAAAAGTCCAACGCTGGGAGGGAATATTTCGGGGAGATTTATTTCTAGTAGGGGACGCCACCCATCGCCGATCTGACATGCAAGTATTCTTTAAATCACATTTCAGGCGCAGCCCGCTGCGATACAGTGGCGCCGAGCACGGGCGAGCTATCTACCCCACTCGCGTCAATCGAGACCCAAGACAGATGGCTCCTGCCGCCGGCGTGCGCTGCTTGCCATTGGCACCCTTTGGCGGTACACCAACATCGATGTTGCGGCTCCGTGCAAGCGCCGGATGCTCGTCAGGCGGCGACGCGTTCCTTCAAGTGCCGCGGGTCCAAGGAATACCCCGAGATCTGCGTCTGCTCCGGCCTCGTCGTCAGCAAGGTCACGAGTCGCTCCCACGCACCTGGTTCAGTCAGCCCCCGCCAGTTGTCAACGATGCAGGCGCTGTCGAGAAGTTGGGGTACAACCTGACGCGCGTCGCAATCGACAAGCACAGGATGCTCAGGCTGTCGCCGAACAAGGTCGTTTTGCAGCCAGTCGCGTCGCGAGCGATTGTTGGTCACTCTGGCACGAGGCCCCCTGCATTCGCGCCACGTAGAGCCAATGACGTGCGAGCGAACGGACTCGGGGAGCAGGCGCAACGTACCCTGGTAGCCCACAATCTGTACCCACCAGTTGTGCAGGACGACGACGGTCGATGGGCAGGCATCCATGAGCTGTTCGAGGATTGTGTTGTTCTCGAACAGCGTATGTCCGCCAGCGCGAAGGCGCGGTGCACACCCTCCGTGAAACGAAACTAAGTTCGGATGAAGCACGCCGTCGAAGGCAAGGTATAACGTGGGCATGGTGGTCATTGCATGACCTCCTCGAACTGTTCCGCTACGAACGAACCCTTGCTCTGCGGGCTCGAAGAAGCGATAGAATGGCTGTGGCAACCTGTCGGCTGACGAACCAAGTTTCTCTCGACGCACTGCATCCTGAGAGGGGCTGGACTGTTGCCCCATGAAACTGCAAGAGGATCCGAGTTGGCGCACACGAATACTCCATGGTCGAGATTGGCTACGCGCACTGCACGAGGAGTGCTTGCGCGCAAGGACTTCTCTTTTGCCCAACTAGCCGAACGCATCTCCGTTGATGGAATGCCTGAATCCCTGCGCGGAACGGAGAGCAAAATCCATCGAGGCACCTATAGCCTTGCCTTCTTTCTGGCAATGCTTGATGTCGTTGGAGCGGAATACCCTACGCAATGGACAAAATTCATTGATTCGAATAAGTCCTGGGAAAATGCTGCCAAACATGTCTTCCTCCATGAGATGAAAGCCCATGGGCTGAGCGTCAAGGACCTATCCGACCGACTTGAAGAACTAGGCATATCGCTTAAGCCAGAAAAGGTCGAAGCGCAGCTCGCGAATGGAGAGCTTCCATTCACGGCGTTTTTGCAATTGGCGCTGGTAGTGCCAGTCTCAGAGTTCACGCGATTCGTTGATCGCAATGACCTGCTGGAAGCTGCAGGCGACAGGGAATTCAGCGCTTTCCAAGGAAAGCCCTGAGCGTCTATTCCGGGAGCTTCGCACGGGCTGAAACACCGCCCAAAGATATGGCTCACATGGTGAGCAGATGGATAGAGCCCGGTCTATGCCGAGCATCAAGCTAGCAAGCTGCCATGTCGTTCTACTGTGGGCTCTTGCTGTAGTGCGATGAAAATCGCACCTCTAGAGTAGTCCGTCGGGCGAGAAAGGCAAGGGGATTTTCGTCCTTTAAGCCCACAGCCCGACGGTGCACACCCTACTCGGCCGTGAGGCTAACGTAAGCGTCCGTGACATCCTGGGCCTCGAGCATCCGCCTATCGAAGATCCCATACATTGACGCAATGCACTTCCCGATCGCGGTGCAACCCGGCTCGCCCTGCAGCCGGAGTTTCTTGCCCGTCAGCGTCACCACCGAGCGTGACGACAGATTGAGAGCTGCCAATGGCAGCGAGGCCTTGAGTCGGCCACCTGGTGAAAATCGCCCGACAAGATGCACCCTCCCAGCTGGCGTTCTGATCAACCTCCACTCCTCGACAAAAACTATGTCGACGAGCTGGAGCGGCCAATTTCTCAACTCATCAAACTGCTCAGGCTTCAGTGGCATCACACGCTCACGCCGCTGAATGAACTTCTCTTCTCTCGTTCTTGAGGGTCCCATTTCGTTCTCCTAATCACGATGAACGTAGCCCTTCGATTGGCCGTATCCACTGAGATTTTCTCAGGGGTACTTAGTCATGCATTGGTTAGATGCCTCAAGGACTACAATCGGACAGATTTACGCAGCGCATCCGAAAGCGGCACGCAACGCAAAAAGAGCTGGCTTCTCTATGGTTCTGATTTTTGCCAGCAAGAAAGCGTAAGTTTCCTCGCCAAAGCACAGCGAGATAGCTCCGAACACGGCCCAGTTAGATGATTCGATGAGCGGGTTCGATATAGTCAGGCGTGACGTTCTTCTCCTCCTTTACGGCGTTGACCAACTTCCACACTGACCACACGTGCATCCCATCGGGGTCATGACCTGGGCCGCCAGAAAGGACATAGGTGCGTCCGCTTCTGGTCGTACCGGTCCGCGCGGCGGCATCGAAGGATTCGATTGCGGAGCTGACTCGCCCTGATCCGCTGTCCATACATCGGCCGACGAAGTGTCGCTCGCCGCGTTCAGTTTCGTAGACGGTCCAATGACCGAGGGTTATTTGCGGCCGTTCTTCGACAGCGGCCACTCTCCAAATAGGCATACGTGCTCCTTGCTAGGGACGCCCATCGGTAGCCGCAGCTCATCGACCACGAAGCGCTCGGACGAACGCAGCGCGGCTGCATCAGCGAATGATGAGCGCGGAAAGCAAGAGCTACTGGCTCCTGCTGAACTCAATGTGGACGAACCAAGGGAAGTGACTGCCCGGGAATTGTCGTTCTCGTTGTGGTGGGCAATCCAGGAAGCACCGAGCGGCGCTTGAGGTCGAGTGTAGACGCTTTTGTTGGGTTTTCAAGGGCAGCCAGGAGCGGCGTGGAATTGCGGGAGGCGCAGCGATCGCGGAAGCGAAAAAAGCGAGCGCTCAAGCGCCCGCCGTAGATGTTGCTCAACTTCCCTTTCGCAATCCCCACATCAGAACAACACACACAGGCTTACTGCACCAGTGCCTCGCGCGAACTCGAATGCTCGGCGAATGTGCACGTAGTACTCAAAGAACCTCTCGTCGCCCAGCGACCGCGCCGCGGCTTCCCATGCATCAAAGTCTGAAGCAATTTTCTCGCACACGACAGGGCCGATAGTACCTCCCGTGCTTCCTTGATGGCGAATCAGCTCGCAGAACGGAAACTGTCCCTCCGCTTCTTCGACACTCTTTTCCCCGACCATCTGAACCAGCTTCTCGCGCCACTTAAAGAAGTACATATCTTGGTCGGCGTTGAGCCAATAATTCTCTTCGCTTTCATACTGATACAGCGCGCCGACCTCCAATCCCTCCGGGTATTCCGGGTACTCGGCGTCGACCTCGATTTCAATCGTTCTGTGAGGCCAGGTGCCAGGGTAGTCCGGATCGTAGCCCTCGAGTTTCGTCAGGTTCTTCACTGCTGCATAGAACGGGCCCAAGCTCATATTTGCTCTCCAATATTCGATTCGCGATGCGTGATTGCACGCCTAGTCATGTGATGCATGCCGCAGAGAATGGCTTGCCAGGACGTATAGTCGAAAAATCGTCCATGAGAGCCTATCGCGACAAGCGTTAGAGGGCATCTCAGACGGCGTAGAGAGAAAACTCCCTGCAGCGCTTTGGGATTTCTAGTTCAGTCCGGTCGAGAAAAGTTTTCAGCATTTCCGGGAAGGCGAACAAAAGTAAGGCGATCTGCTCGCGCTGCGGCAAGGTTGTTGCTACGACCTTCCTTCGTCGCAATCTCGCGTTTGCAAACAGCAAAGGTTCGGTGAAGAACTTTCTTGTAGCCGTTTGCGATACGTGCGGCGAAATTGTTGGCACACCGGCACAATCCACCCCGGCAATCCACAGAGTGCGGTCCTGACGCCTGCTGCCAAAAAGCCCTTTTGCCACCGGCAACAAGTGCTGGGTATGGGCCGTTTCTTACTCTGGACCCGAGACCATATCCGCATGGGTTTCGATGTTTAAGCTGGCGAAACTCGATAGACGATTGGCCTATGCGACTTCTTCCACTTGGCCGCCAGAAGGGAGCGCCGACGTAGGCTTCCACTCAGGAGCAAGTGCGAGTAGCGCCTGGCGGGCCCCACCACATTGGTACACAGGGTACTCGTCACGCAACCTGGTCAAGTTGAGGTAAGCATGTAGCTTGAACTCCCCTCCGCCTGGCCGCGTGTAGACACCAAAACGCATGCCGTCCGTCACGATTAGGCGGTGACATTCTGACCTGGTCTGTGCGTATCCCAGCGCCTGTGACATAGCCGTCAGACATGAATCGTCCATCTTCTTTGCTTCAACAACCGCACACAGATTCTTGTCTTCTCGTGGCAGGCGCTCAAAGAGCGCCAAGTCGACACGGTTCCATTCCACCGCCATACGCTGCGGCGTCCAGCCCAGTGCGCGCATAAGCGGAACAACGAGATAAGCCACTGTTTCATGCTCGGATGGCATCTTAGACCGCTTGTACCAATGGCCGATTCGCATGAGTTCGCCGATCTCTGCTAGAAGGTTCGAAATTGAAGCACTTGCTACACCGTGATCGAACAAGAATGAAGAAATCTCTGACAGAGAGATCTCGCGGTGTGAGACATTGGGTAAGGGCTTCGGTGCAGTTGAATCCCCGCTTGGCGAGAGCGTGAGCGTCTTGAGCCAATCGAAGACCGGACCATTGCTTAATCGCTGCGTCGTATCTCCCTGATTCAGGGCATAAGCTGGAAAAGTCTTGGGGCCGCCGACTGGCCTCCATAGCCACTTCACTCGACGCACATGCTGAAGGTCCCAGCCGTCAATATCGCCGAATTCGTCGTGCCATTCGTACGGACCGACTACTTCGCCTACCCCATGCACTTGGCTCGTTCCAAGACGGAGTACAACGATGTCGCCGGGTCGCATATCACTTGAAAAACGTCGTAGGTCGGTGACTTTCCGCGGTGACCAGTCGTCCTTCAAAAGGGTCTCTTTTGCATCCGGCATGGGACCGGCATAACCTGGTCCGTTTAGAATTACATCCCAGTTCAAACAGATGTCCACGTAATTTCGATTCGTGTCGCCCGCCGCTTGCTGCCAGACTGTTTTTCCTGTCAGTTCCATTTCTGTGAACGCCTTCTTGGTGTTATCGCTAGAAACAAAGAAGCAAGTCTCGGCTATCGCCGCCGGCAAAATGCATCTGACAGTTTCTCGAGATCATCGAACTCTTCAGCTGCCTCAGTTAATGCGACAAGACCCTTTATAGTCGTGCGCTTAGCGAGGTATCGATTGGCGGATAGATAGCCATAGAAGTTGCCATCCTTGTCGACAATAGCGGGGGCACTAGTGCCGTATGTGTTCCAGGGAGACTCATTGTTGTACTTCGAACCGTAAGTTCCGTAGGGATTCCAGATACTGTCCGCCTGATATGGTGAGCCAAACTCACCGTAGGCATTACAGACTGAGCTACTCTCGTACTGCCCGCAGTTCAGACACCCTAGGAACGTCTTGTGACTGGTTCCCCCAAACAGCAAGAGAGCCGTCGATTGTGCACTGGCCTCGGAAGCAAGGCCTCCCAAGCTAGCTGCGACCAGAAAGGCGAACAGGCGCCCGTTTTTCCACATACCCCCTCCATTTGTTCATGACTAGCGGCGACGGCACGCGACGCTAGCCCACAGCTGATGATGTCAACATGGGCATCCAGCAGCTCGTTACCTCGATCTCGACTTGCCCTACTGCCCAAATTGGGCCGCGCTGTATGCGTTAATCAACGAGGGGAAGCCGCCGCTACCGCATATTTGGACTTGCAGGAAGTACGGTCGCCCGACGCGGATGAAATTGTTTGCAGCTCCCCGTGCAGCCCCGGGGAGCTTGCCGATGTTGGTCGGAACCGACCATTGATTGCCCCTCTTATCGGTAAACCGAAAGCTTTCAAGCGTCGCGCCGCTCGAGCTGAACTGAACTCCTTCAACTGTCGCTGTCCCCACGAATTGCTGGCAGTTGTCGCCCGACTTGTCGAAGATCTCGTCCATGTTAACAAGCCCCGACACGACGGCTTCGGACGGCTTGTTTCCGACTGATTTATATGTGTAGACCACTCGCGGGTCGGGTTCGGCTGCTAAGGCGGCCAACGGTATCAAGAGGGCTGCGATCTTCAGAGCACGTTTCATCGGGTCAATTAGTAGTGGCTGGTCCATTTCTCCGGGAGCAGATTTTCCACGGACTTCCAGCACGGCGAGGGTAGGCGAAAGCAGGGTTGACAGACGCTGCAACGCCTGAAGCGAGGACGGCCGTCTTGCGACCGGAAGCCGCCCTTGGATTCCGCCTGGCAACTTGTTCGCAAGATGGCGGAAATTCGGATTGCACCGGGCGGTGCGAAGATCTTCCACCATTACGGCGTCTTTTCCCGCGTTATATCTCATGCACGATCTACGTCACCTTGGTTATTCAAATTTAGTATCAATCATGAGACTCAACCAGACGTATACGAGTAGGTCACACGTCGGCCGACCACAATGGTGACCGGCGGGAGTGCCCTGTCTTTCCAGATGAAAGGCTTCGGAGGTGACCGCTCCATTGGTCGGCTAGAAGACGGCAGCGATGGAGGGAGATTGGACGCTGTGGGGAAAGAGCTGAGACGTCCAACACGCAGGCGAAGATAGTGCGTGGCTCGAATGACTGTCGGAATCGTTGAATCTGGACGATGGAAGGAGGCTCCCTATGCCGGTCCTAGGGGGCCTTCGGCATTGCCTTTCATCCCTAAAGGAAAGATATCCTCCCAAAAACAGCGTAGAAATTGTCTCAATTGAGGATATGTATCTGGTTATTCCTGAGCCTCTGTGATCCCCTAGAGATTCTCCTATTGGAATAACCCATTGAAGCAGCTACGCAGCGTTGATGCGCTCTCCTTGCCTCAGGTTTCCAGCTCCAATCCCGCTTCGCGGTCGGGCAGCCAGGGAAGGAGAGATGGAAGCGAGGCTCCCTTTACGCCCCTATTGGTAAGAGGTGCTCGCACGTTGCAGTCCTGCGCGTAATCCGCGCCGGCGTCCCCTCACCGTCTGCTTTGACCGAATCCTGAGCTATTCCGGGGCATGAATCGGGGTGATTTGTCCGATTTGTGTAGGTTTCTTACCCCACTCTGTCCGAAAACTGTAGGTTGCTTCGCGGCTCCGGTTTCACAGCCGAGCCTCGGGGTCGGGGTTTCGAATACCGAATCTCGGGTCTCGCCCGCTCAGTGCTGAAATCGTCCACGACAGGGAGACTTTATGGAACTAACCTGAATCGTTGTGCGCGAGTGCGGCGTGCCGGCCAGAATCCACGAGATGATCCCCTACGACTTGGGCGGCACGGCGCTGCGTGATTGGGCGCCGTGCCCTTGCTGCTACCGCAAGATGTACGAGATGCAGGTGGAAGGCGTCGTCCTGGCAGAGCTCGTAGCTGAGGGTGAATGGACGTGACTCCCATCGTCTCGGCGCCGTTGGTCACCGGGAAGATTTCACCCCCTCGATTTGTCACCCGGATGTCGGGGCTCTATGCATCCAAAACGTGAAGCGGAACTTGTCCGCCGGGTAGGTATTTACCGTGATGAGGAACGGCTTCTTCGCGTCATCAAGATAGGTTCGAGTGATCTCGAGCCCCGCGACCCCAGGCTCAACCAGCAATCGCCGCGCCATCTCGCCTGTAATGGTCGTTGCGCCGATGGTCTGCTTGATATCCGCGACAGTGACACCCACGGTCTGCTCGATAATTTGGCTGAGCAGACCGGTGCCGTTGGGAACCAGGGGGGCGATTCGCTGGCCAATGTCGGGGTCAACATATGCATCGTTCCAGCATAGCGGCGTACCTTCGCTGTCCATCTCGGTGCGCAGCATTCGAATTCTCAACCAGGTGGCCCCAGGCTTGCATTCCAGGGCAGCGGCCAGGCGCTCGTCCGCCACGACATTCGCCACGCCGAGAACCTCTCGTTCGGTATGGCTGGCGTAGTTGACCAGGTCCTCAATCGTGTTGACGGACTTTGTATAGGTATTCGAGGTGGTATTTGAGCAAACGATGGTGCCCGCGCGGCGTCGACGCGTGATTAAACCCAGGCCCTCGACGATGTCGAGGGCAGCACGGACCGTAGTGCGGCTGACGTCATACTGATCTGCGAGGGCCAGCTCGCTTGGCAGTTGGTCTCCAACAGCGAATTTTCCCTCGGTGATGCCCTTCACGAGAGTATTAGCCAGTTCTGTATAACGCACTGTTCAATCGGTCCCCAAACAGGCGGGCCCAAGTGCGCGCCCGGCTCAATATAAAGGAAGCCGGGCGGGCGCCCGGGCTTCGACAGGCGCTATCGTACACAAAGTCCGGCTGTCAGCTGTTCAGCAGCTTCTTGAAGCGTGTCACTTCCTCTTCGTACATGTCCCGGCCCTGCGCGTCGTTAGTAACGAGCAACGGGAAGTCCTCGATGACGAGGCGCTGGACGGCCTCTGTCTTCAAATCCTCGTAGGCAATGATCTCCGCGGACTTGATGCACGAGAACAACGTGGCCGAAATGCCGCCAATCGCAGAGAAACAGACCGCTGTGTTGGACTTGCACGATGCCCTGATGGCGTCGCCCCGGTCACCCTTCCCGATAGCACCCTTCACCCCATATTCGAACAGCACGGTCGCATAGGGGTCCATGCGATAGGCCGAGGTCGGTGCCACCACCCCAATTACGTGACCAGGCTTGGTGGGACCCGGACCGCCATAGAAGACCACTTGTCCTTTGAGGTCGACCGGCAGCGGTTCGCCGCGCGCCAGCGTATCGACGAAACGCTTGTGGGCAGCGTCACGTGCCATGTAAATCGTGCCAGACAGCAGTACCTCATCACCAACGTTGAGTTGGCGAATTGCCTCTTCCGTCAGAGGCGTGGTGAGTCGATGTGTTGCCATAATGGCCCGCTCCTCAGATAACCGCAGTGGCGCGGCGGCCAGCGTGGCATTGGATGTTCACAGCTACCGGCAAGGCGGTGATGTGACAAGCATAGGTCTCTACCGAGACCCAAAGCGCCGTGTTGACACCGCCATAACCTTGCGGGCCGATACCGGTCTTGTTGATGGCATCAAGAAGCTCGGCTTCCAGCTTGGCAACGTGCGGTTCCTTGTGATGAACACCAATATCCCGCAGGATCGCCTTCTTTGCGATGGCCGTGACCTTGTCGAAACTGCCGCCAATGCCCACACCTACTGTCAGGGGTGGGCACGCAGCACCGCCCGCAGCTTCAATAGCCGACAGCACGAACTTCTTTACGCCTTCAGCACCTTCGCCCGGAAGCAGGAACTTCATCGTGCTCCAGTTCTCGCTTCCACCACCCTTGGGGACCACGGTGACTTCAATATTGTCTCCGGGGACAATTTCCGTATGGACGACCGCCGGCGTGTTGTCATTGCTGTTCACGCGAAGCAACGGGTCCGAGACGACCGATTTGCGCATGTAGCCTTCGGCGTAGCCCTTGCGTACACCCGCCTGAATGGCATCTTCGTAGCTCCCGCCGACGATATGCACATCCTGGCCAACTTCCACGAAGACAATCGCCAGTCCAGTGTCGTGGCAATACGAGACATCGTTTTCGCGAGCGATGCGGTCGTTGTCAATCAGCTTCATGAGCACCGACTTGCCAAGCGGGGATACTTCCTTCTCGGCAGCCTTGTGAAAGCTTTCCACCAGATTGTCGGGCAAGCGGTGGCAAGCATCGATGCACAGCTTGGCGACGGCATCGGTCAGGGTGTCTACGTGAATCTCTCTCATGATATTCAGGATTGGAGTGAAGCCAGTTCTTGCCACAATTCGGCCTTGCCTTCGAAGCCGAATCCAGGAAGCGAGGGAAGCGCCACGGCGCCGGCGTCAACGCGGGTATCGTCGCCAAAGCCGCCGAGCGGCTGAAAAATGTCGGGATAGACCTCGCAGCCACCGAGGCCGAGACCAGCAACCACATGCAGGGCCAGGAGTTGGCCGCCATGTGGAAATGCGAAGCGCCGGGAGAAACCCCGCTCTTCCATTTCATGGAGCATGTGAAGGTATCCGGTTACGCCATACGACAGTCCCGAATCCATCTGGAAGATATCGAGGTCACGTCGCATGCCGCCAAACAGGACGAGGTTCTTGACGTCCTGCGAGGAAAACAGGTTCTCGCCAGTGGCCAGTGCGCCTTTGTAGTGACTCGCCAGTTCCGCATTGCTGGCGTAGTCGAGTGGGTCGCACGGCTCCTCGTACCACATCAGGGGGAACTCGCGCATGGCGTTGCCATACGAAACCGCTTGCTCTATGTCGAAACGGCCATTTGCATCCACGGCAACACGAGCACCCTGGCCAATCTTCCGAGCCGCATCGACAGCGGCCTGCACGCGCTCCAGATCCTGGCCAAGAGGAGCGCCGCCAATTTTGATTTTGAACCGGTCAAACCCATGGGCAATGTGCCGCTCAATCTCACGGCGCAGTCCCACCACGTCCTCGCCGGGGTAGTAGTAGCCTCCCGCTGCGTAGACGCCGATGCGCGCATCAGCCTCTCGGCCGCAATGGCGGGCAATGGCCACGGCCGCCGGGACGTCGTCGAGCTTGGCTACCAGATCCCAAGCCGCCAGTTCCAACGCAGCTGCCGCATGAGCTCGATCTCCATGCCCGCCCGGCTTTTCGTTCTGCATGGCGCAGCGCAGAACTTTCGCTGGCGAGAGACGCCCGTCGTCGTCTTGAAGCGTCTCCGGTTCCGTTTTCAGCAAGCGCGGAATCATCCGGCCACCGAGAATGCCCTGTTGATCGTAACGACCAATCGAGTCGAAGGCATAGCCCACCACGGGGCGGCCATTGCGGACCTGGTCAGACACCATCGCGACGAGCGAAACGGTGTGCTCTGAAAAATTGACCAGCGCGTTGGCGATGTTGGTCTGCAAGCGCAGTGGCTTGTGAAAGATGTTGACAATACGCATTGCGGCGACCTCAGTATTCCTCGACCTTTACGTTGGAGTCCTGAACGATCTTTTTCCAGCGCGCGACCTCCTCCGTCAGGTAGGCAGTGAACTGCTCAGCAGTCTTCTCTGCCGGTGGAGTCATCGCGAGTTCCTTCATCTTTTGCTGGAAGTCGGGCGTCCGGTAGATTTCCGTCAGGTTCTTGTTCAGGAGGTTGACCACCTCCTTGGGCGTGTTCTTCGGTGCAACCAGGCCGAAGAAGGCAACCGTCGAGAGCGACGGGAAGCCGGATTCTGCAAGAGTCGGGACATCAGGCAGATAGGCGGAGCGCTGCTTGTCCACTACTGCAATGGCCTTCATCTGGCCCGACTTGATGTTCGTGTAGATGGCGGGCAGCGAATCCGATGTCACCGGAATCATCCCGCTGATGACCTGCGTCTTCGACTCGGAGCTGCCCTTGAAGGGGACGTGAACCAACGGGAAGTTCAGCTCTTTCTTCAGAAGCTCCATCGTCAGATGCTGGGTTGAGCCGTTGCCGGCCGAGCCATATGACATATCGCTCTTCTTGGCCTGCTTTACTAGGTCAGCAAACGTGTTGATGCCCGATTTCGGGGACACCGCGATGATCTGCGGCGTCGTAGCCGTCTCGGCGATGCCCGTGAAGTCGCGCACCGGGTCGTACTGCATCGTGCGCGGATAAAGCGCCGGCGCAATCGCGTAGGGACCGGTACTCGTCATCAGTAGCGTGTACCCGTCAGGCTTGGCCTTGGCAACAAACGCAGTCCCGATCCGACCGCCACCCCCTCCCTTGTTGTCCACGACGAACGGCTGCTTCAGACGCTCCGCCAGCTCTTTGCCAAGGAGGCGAGCAATGATGTCGCCAGTCTGCCCTGCCGCGAACGGCACAACGATAGTTATGGGGGCCGTAGGCCATGCACCTGCTGCATTTGCCGCGGGCACGGCTGCGCCAAGGAATAGCCCGGCCGCGGCCAGAAGCAGTTTCCGCTTCTTCATGTGTCTCCTCCTGGGGGAATATTAATGGTACCTACTATTTTATTGGTACGGTCCAATAGTAGATGAAGACTTCTTGCACGGTCAAGCTCCAGCGAAAGCGGCAACGCCCTCCTGATCTCGCGTCGAGCAAGCTGACCAACTAGCGGGGCAAGGGGCTATCTCATGAGTGGGGCCAACGTTACCCATAGAGCACCCGACAATAGCCCAAATTGCGATTGCCCCCGGATAGCTATCCCAGCCCGCGGGCACCCCGCAGCTGGCTTTCTTTCGGCTTGAAATCGGATACACTGTATATCCATACAGTGCTCGAATTTCACCGAGGCTATGCTTCCAGAACCAGCGAATTGCCCGTTGTGCGGCACGGCCGCTGAACGGATTCGGTCGTCCCAGTTGCGGGGATTCCAATACACGTGCCCGACCTGCGGCTCGTTTGGCATCGAATCGGCTGCGCTCTCAGGGCTGGCCGTCCCTCTGACTACGCGACAGGACCTCGCCGCCAGGCTCCGGGCATACGGTCACCTACCCCTCATCCAGCGAGACAAGCACGGGGTTCGTATCGGACCAGGTCGAACATGAGGTCGTGCGGCGACCAGCATGCGGAATGAGAACGGCATCATGGGAAACAATCGACTAGCAGCGAACTGCCATCTTCCTGGAGACTCGCCAGCCGAGAACCCAACGCCTGGCGCAAACGGAATTCTTGGGCGGATCCCGAGCCAATACGTTTCGGCTGCCGTGAATTTGCTTCCGCCCGCAGCTTCGACTACAGCATCTCACCAGGAGATAGAGCTCGCGGCCGGCCCGGTTGGCAAGGTTCGTTTCTTCGCCGAGAAGAAACTCGCCCGGCACCATCGACACTCGCACTACTTCTGGTCGGTTTATCGGGCTGAGCCGGTGCGAACAGACGACTTGCTTTGAGCCGTGGGCCAACCAGGAAGCCAAAAGCAGGCGGCGACGAAAGCGAGTGGTGTCAATTGGCTCTCACACGCTCAGCGTGCGAATCCATAAACATTGCTTTGGGAGCTTACTAGCCCGCTAACAGTCTCAATCTGAATCCCCTTGCCCATGCACACCTGGACCAGATTTCTCGTTCAAGTTGCCATAGCAGTCGCCATGTTTGTGGTGACTGCTATGCTCTCTCGCGCGATTTATCTGCTCATCGTGCAACCACCGGAAGCTGGCATGGAGGAGGTTCGCGACATCGAAAACAGCAAGCGCGATTGCACCGCTCCGGATAGTGAGCGAGGCGGAAGCAAGAGCTCAGACGATGGGCTTGTTCGTGCTACTCGCTGCCTTGAGGCGTAGGGGTCAACGCCATGCCCCTGCTTCTCGATAGTGCTCCACTACGTTGGGTAGAATGGACACGGAGCCAAAAAAATAATCGGGAGCATGAGTCATGGGGGTCTTGCAGAAGAGGATTGACTGGCGCGTCGCCATGACGGCCTTTGCCTTGACGCTGGTAACGAGGATGCCACGGGAGGTCCAATGATGGGCGCCAGCGCCGTAGTGCTGGTGGACTTCGAGAGCGTCCAAGCCATCGACTTCTCCCACCTTGCGGACGCGCGTTTGGTGGTGTTCGCCGGCGAGGTCCAGAGGAAGGTCCCCATCGAAGTAGCCATGGGACTGCAAGCGCTTGGCGAGCGCGCCCGGTGGGTTCGCTCGAGCGGGGTCGGCCCCAACGCCCTCGACTTCCACATCGCCTTCGAAATCGGCCGTATGGTAGAGGATGGCGAGCAGGGCCCTGTGTTCGTACTCTCCCGCGATAAAGGGTTCGATTCGCTGCTCGCTTGGCTCGGCGTGGAGCTAGGGATTCCTGCGCGACGCGTCACCTCACTTGCCGAGGCATTCGGCGCTGGCTTTGCTGACGCGGGCGCCGCTGGCGGTCAGGCTTCGTTGGGGCAGGCTCATCCGCGCCCCACGCCCACAGAACCCGTGCTCGCTGTGCGTGAGCACGAGATTCGATGGATGCGCGAGCACGGTAATTGATGGTCGGCTGCGGCACCGTCCATCACCAATGTTGCGTGCCGTCGGGCAACGCTGATGGACGTGGCGATCTATCGCGGTGGACCGGATGCGGAGCAGCGGCACTGATGTAACAAGGGGCCCGGCGGGCCCCTTGTTACTGGATCAGAAGTCGTTATCTGCGAGATCGCCAAGGCCATCAGGATGCTCCTGCCGATCTTCGGCCAGCCACTGGGCCAAGGCCAATTGATAGTGAGCATGCAGACGGTCGCGCAGATCGTCGAGCAATTCGATCACAGCCCAGGCCTGCGCGGGCGTCCAGTTGGCATCAATGAGCAGGGGCAGCCCCTGGGCGATGCCGGATGGCTGGTGGAAGGTCATGGTGATGTCGTCGTTGTGTTGATGGACGTGGCGGCGATGGCCAACGGCGCCACTCACCGCCTGGCGCGGCGGTTCAGGGTTGCGCTGTAGGTTTCCAGATAGAGCTTCTCGTCGATCTGCGGTAGCTCCCGCTGCGCGGCCTGGGCCAGAAGCTCGCCCGCCAGGTTCATCAGGATGCGGTAATTGCCGGCGGCGTGCTCACACAGGGTCTGGCGCAATGGCATGGTCATCAGGGTGGCGTTGCCGGCGGCGGCCAGCAAGTGGTCCAGGCAGGCCTGCAGCTCGTCGATGCTCGCACTCTCCAGCGCCAGACGGCAGCGGATGCGGCTGCCCAGCGGGATCAGGTCCTCGCGGCTGAACTTCTCCGGCAGGCGAGCGTCGCCGGCAAGCACCACGCACAGCAGCAATTGCGAGTCGAAGCGTGCCTGTGCGAGCAGGCGCAGTTCCGAGAGGGCTGGCACCGCCATCTCCTGGGCTTCATCGATGAGCAGCACGCAGCGGCGGCGGCTGGCCTCCATGTGGGTGAGCCAGCGCTCGCGCAGCGCCTTGAAGCCGCCCCAGCGATTGTGGGGCTTGAGCGGTACGGTAAAGATGTCGCTGAGCTCGCGATAGAAGTCCGCCAGATTGCTCTGTGGGTGAGCGATCGAGCCGACCATCAGATCGGGGACGCGCATGAGGCGCTGATGGAGCAGGCGCAGCGTGACGCTCTTGCCGCAACCGGGGTCGCCATGCACCATGGCGAAGCCGCCTTCGCGGGCCATACCGTTCTCAATGCGCCAGCAGAAGTGATCGAGCTTGGGTGGCACGAACACGGCCTCGACGGGGATGTCCTGGGCGAAGGGGTTGAACTTCAGACCGTACAAGGCCAGCAGGTTGGGTTGATTCATAGCTTGGTGGGTGCGGGTGGGAGATAGGCCGGCGGCAGGCCGGTGGCGGCGTGTTCGGCGAGCAACTGACGCAGCAGCGGCGCAGTGCCAGCCTGCGCGGGTTCCTCGTTAGCAGGCGAGGCACCCTTGGCCGTGAGATGCGCGCGCCGTGCGTCGGCATTGGCAGACTTGTCCAGCGGGAACACGGCGGCCAGGATCGCGCCGATGCGCGCATCGATCAGGTCGACTTGGGAGAGATCCCAGCGCGCGTAGCTCAGGCAGACTTGCTCGAGGTGGCGGTAAGCGCCGGGGATCTCGAAGCGCACGCCGTCCAACGTGAAGGTGCCGTCGGTTCTGCGCTGGCGGCGATGCTGGCGGATACGGAAGGCCCGGCGCAAGGCCAGCGCCTCGGGACTGGGGCGCGAGACGTCGGCACAGGACAGGTAGCGCTGCAGAGGCGTCGCCTCGAGTTCGGCGTGTTCCTTGTGGTGGTATTCCTGCTCGACCCAGGCCTGCGTGGCGAGGTTCAATTGCTCCAGGGTGAGGTGCGACTCACCTTCGAGCATGGCCATCAGCCGGGACTCGAGCTGTCCCCAGAAGCGTTCCTGCTTGGCATTCTGGTATGGGCTGTAGGGCAAGGTAGTCTGGTGCAGGATGCCCAGACTGGCCAGCCCCTCGACGAACTCGTCGGCCATCATGGCTGCGCCGTTATCGGTCATGATGGCCCGCGGCAGCCCTCGCTTCATGATCGCCTGCGAGACGCCGTGCACCAGCGAGGCAGTGGTCTCGTCGAGGAACCACTGCAGGTGGCAGACCAGCCGCGAATGGTCGTCCATAATGCAGAGCAGCAGCGGCTTGTGCCACTGCCCATCGGGGGTGAGCACCTTGCGCGAACCATGGTGGAAGTCCAGGTGCCAGAGCGCGGCCACGTGGTCGACCTCGTAGCTACGCACCTCGCGTGCCTCGCGGCGAGCCGCAGCAGCGATGGCCCCATCCGTGCTCGAGCGCGGGGTTGGCTTGCGCACCAGACCCTGCGCCTTCAGATACCGGCACACCGTGGTGTAGGACGGCAGCGTGTCCGGGCCATCCTTGGTCGCGACGCGCAGGTTGTCGTAATGCAACTGCATGGTCCAGCCGGGGTGCTGACGGTACTGCTCGACCAGCGCTTCGATGATGGCTGGGCTCAGACTGACGAAGTGGCCGCAATCGTCGCGCAGTCGGTTCTTGAGTTGATCGACCGGATCCTGGACGTGACGGGCCCGGTAATACCAGCGTTCGATGGAAGACGCGCCGAACTGAACGTCGGCGCCGGTGATGGGGTGCCGCCAGACCTTGGCGGCCAGTGCCTGGAACGCTTGCTGCAATTCTCCTTTGGCAGGCGGCGAAGCCAGCAAAGGGCCAATGACCGAGAAGCGCAAGCGCGCCCATCGGTTGCGATGATCAATCGATAGTGACATGACTCTCCGTTGGGGGGATAACGGGAGCAGGCTACGGGCAGTGCGGGTGACCCGCCATCGACATGTTCTGCGGGAGATTCCCCTATCTGGCGCATCCCTCAGCCAGCGTGGTCAGGCCGGGCCCAGCAGCAGAAGCAACACCGCGGCCAGACGCTCGTCTTCGCTGTCGTGCTCGACCGATTGCAGCAGGCAGTCGGGATAGATGAACGGCTCGGGCGTTGGCGGGATGAGGCCACGCAGCCACCGACCGACGGGGGTCTTGGGGAAGGTCTCGGTCCACCACTGACGCCAGCGCTTGAGCGTGGCCCAACTGATCGCCGGCAGGCCGTCCAGGCAGGCGCCAGTGGCACGGCTCGATCGCAGTACCAGGACAATGGCCAGCCAGACACGCCGGCCGAGAAAGCGCACCGAATCGGGCGTCATGCGTTTGCGGCATCCGGCACAGCACAGGCTCAGGCGCGTATTGCAGTCCGGGTGTGCTGCCGGTGGGCATCCGCGCGGCTTACGCGGATAGTTGGCACTGTGCAGCACAGAGCCGCAATGGCAGCAGCCCCTGTCTCGCGCCACCTTCATCAAGTCTTCGTCGATCCGGCGCAACAGGGCAAAAAACGCTGGCGTTTGTAGCAAGGCATGGCACACTGCTGAGGTCTCCTTCATTGCTCGACACAATAAAGGCGACATCTTCCCTCAGGCGCGTGCATGCACGCTCCCTGAGGGAACCCCTCCAGCGTCCATCACCGTTCTTGCTCAAATCCCCACGCTTTCGGCATCACGAAAGCTGCTTATGCACACTCGCGACGCCGGCTCCAGCCACGGCACCGGCGGCTACCCCGAAGCCAAGTGCGAGCGCCAAGCCGACGGCGCCCAAACTTCCGAAGGCGTCCAATGCCGATTCGGCGAAAGCGCCCGCCAAGAAGGCTGCGCAGCCCCAGCAGGGCAAGAGCAAGAAGGGGGGCGCCAAGCCGAACGCCGAGCTCACGCGCCAGATCTTGGCCCGTTCTCAGAAGGCAGCCCGGCCGCGCCGGCGAGCGACTCTGGCTAAGCACATCCACGCCATGTTCAAGGCTCACGCAATTGCCGAGCGCGAGGTGGAGTCCATCATCGCCAAGCTCATCGCCAATCGATCCATCAGCGACGCCGAAGGGGCTATTACCTACCACTTCTGAAGAATGGCACGGCCTTGGAGACGCGGGCCGGCTTCAATGTAAAGATTGGCCGCGAGAACGGACATCGGCGTTTTGATTATTCCGGCTCTCCTTACCTGCCTGGCTGCCATCCTGTTGGCCGCGCATTGAACTCGTGCGCAGCATGAACTCTCGGCACACCTATACTGAGGATGCGAAATCATCCTCAACTCCAAACCGGACAACCCGGCGCTCCGTCCCTCTCCAATATCCCAGCTTCGGCTGGGCCGATTTTGAAATGGCCTGGCGGGAAGACACAGCTCCTGCCGACACTGCGCAAGCTACTGCCAGTGGGAAATCGTCTCGTAGAGCCGTTTCTCGGCGGCGCCAGCGTGTTCCTAGGCACTGATTTTCCAAACTACCTGCTGCTCGACGCGCACGTAGACCTCATCGGCATGTACAAGCAGATGGTCCAGCGTCCCGAGCGAATCATCGAACTGGCGCGCCCTCTGTTTTCCCAATATGCGGCGAACGAAGACATCTACTCTCATGTCCGCGAAGCATTCAATCGAGCTGCGCCTGCTGACGTCCGGGCCGCGTACTTCCTGTACCTCAACAAATTTGGCTTCAACGGCCTGACGCGATACTCGGCCAAGGGCAATTTTAACGTGCCCTGGGGACGGTCGGTCAAAGCGCCGGCGCTACCCGAAGAAAGCATTCGAGTGTTCAGCGAGCGTGCGCGAGACAAGGCGGTCATCGTGCAAGGCGACTTCACGGATGCGTTCAAGCTTGCGGTGCCTGGCGATGTCATTTACTGCGATCCTCCATATGTGGACCTGGTCGATGCGCAGTCGTTCACGAAGTACACCGCTGAAGGCTTCCCGCGAGAACGCCAGCAGGAACTGGCAGATTTGGCTCGCGCTACCGCGGCGAGAGGCATCCCTGTTGTCATCTCAAACCATCTGACTGCGGAAACGCGGGAACTGTATCGCGGCGCTGAATGCCATGAAGTCGAAGTAAGGCGAAGCGTAGCCGCCCAGGCACACAGCAGAAAAATGGTCGCCGAAGGGATTTTTGTCTTCAAGACTTGAGTAACCCTCGCACTACTCTTGTGCAGCGATGGTCGGGCGCCGCCTTCACGCTTACAACTGTCAGCACTACCCTACTTTGGTAGATATTGAAATGCCAACCCCCGCCCCAAGCTCCCCAAAGCCGCAATGGCGCGGCTTTCGTGGAGGTTGGATTTATGGTCAAAGACGGCTTTTACAAGGTCCAGTTTAGCGCCGCTGTACAGGGTGCAGGTGGAGTGGTGGTCGTGGAAAACGGCGTTGTTCGTGGCGCCGACGATCAGTATCTCTATGCCGGGAAAATCGCGACGAACGGTAGTTCGTTGACGGCGCAGATTTCCGTGTCGGCCTACCAGCCGAACGCTGTTTCCGTGTTCAACACTGCTGGAGGGAAGTTCACGCTTTCCCTTAGTGGCACGGTTTCGGGCGACAACTTCCACCTCACCGGCAACGCTCCTATCGCGGGCATACCGGAAATTTCGATTCACGGCAGCCGTGTGGCTGCGTTGACGCTGTAACCACCGGGCCCGCTGCCTGCGGGCCCTCTGTTGCAAGCTCGAAAATCGCAACCCTTCGGGTTACGGGAGCATGCCTCGCGTCATTAATTGGAAGCCGGCACTGATTGCCTCTTCAGCCAGCTTCCCGACCACATGCTTGGCACCGCCCGACAATGCCGACTTCATGCGACGCCCCAATGATCCAATACCGTCAATGGACCGTGGCACTGAGTTGAGAGTTACCAAGCCTTGAGCTGTTAGTTGCGCACCGACGAACACATCATCATTCAGCGTTTCTCTACATCGAATGTAATCCGCGCAGCATAGCGAATTTCCTCGCAAACGTGCAATGGGCGTTTGGCCAAAGTTGAGGTGCAACCGAAGACTAGGATCCGCCGACTCGCCCTGCCACGTCGCTCACTGTGAAATCACGAGACGTCAGCACGATGCGGCCCTCGCTTGGGGCGGAGCGACTTCTGGCAGCAACACTCCGGATTCGCTCCCAGCCGATTAGAAAGGCCTCGCTGAGGGCGGTGTCTCGCAGAGGGCCGGCGAGCCCTACATAACACTCCGTCGTGAAACTCGTGGATCTTTCGATCTTTCGACGAGCCAAGTCCGCCTGCCGGAGCGGGTCGACTCGATCGAGGATGGAGTTAGGCGTCACCTCTTCTGCCCGTCCCCAGTGTTACCAACTCCGCCTCCGGGCTGGACTTGTCCGCGGGTAGCGTCAGCGGCAGCCAATGCTGCCGCTTGTGCCAACGACTGCACATCCCGAAGAGACTTCTTCCAGCCAGCCAACTTGGCTGAGAGATCGTTTGCTGCGCCTGGGTCTGAAGATGTCGGACATGTGAGTTCCCCTAGGTCACTTGCAATCTGGTCATGAACCTGCCTAAAGCCCGCGAGGGCTTGGGACGCGCGTGCATAGGACTGGCCTGGGGCGTAGAACGCCGCGACCGCCGCCGTAGCGGTTCCCAAGGCTGGAAAAACGATCGCAAGAATACGAATGGCGCGTGCCGTCCGACCGTCTCCTTTCCCAAACTCCGTGGAACTGAGGCTCACAAGCACGGTTGTCGCCAAGCCCAGCGCGATAGCTACTAAGGTTGCGATCTGCAGCACCAGATATGCGTTTGCGGCAGCTAAGGCGTTCTCTCCGCGGCCTATCAATAGGCTTTTAGACAGGAACCGCAAGTCGGTTGCGGCTGGCAAGACTGCATCTTGAGTCAACAGGTTTGACGGATCCGCTGCGTAGCTTTCGCCATATTTTCCGAACTGTGCTCGCACGCGAGCGTTAATCACTGGTTTTTGTAGTAGATCGGATGTACATCTGGTGATCCAACGATCGACTGCCTCGCCATTCAGTCGTGCCGCATTGAACTCGGCATTTGGTTGCTTGCCGCCGGTGTCACCGCCATGGGCCCAGGCTACTATGCCATTTAGCCCTGATTGCTCTGCAGGCCATCGCAGTGACCGGCTCGGGTCTGGAAAGATCGTCCGCACGCCGAGGGCAAAGACTGCCGCAATGACGATGAGTGCGAGAATGAGCGCCGAGACTCCCGCCGCGACCAACGCAAGTCGATAGAAAAAAACCTCTTACAGTAGGCACTGGACCTCCTTTTGAGTTTTTTGGCAGACTGCTCGTACAGCGTGCCGAATCTTCGTCTGATATCGTTTCGGTCTTCGGGCAACCGTTGCGCACCGGAGCAATCTGGCTGCGCATAAAGGGCTGCTCTGGTCAGTTCAACCGCGCTTGAAGCTCATCCACGAAGATTGACGAGTTGCCGTGTGTGTAGGCAATGTGGACCTCTGTTCTTGCTCGGCTTATGCCCACATAGAATAGCCGACGACTTTCATTGATCTCATCAGGTCTGGCGCCATTCCGTGGCAATCGCCCGTGATCAATCCCAAACAGAAATACGAAGCGAAACTCTCGGCCCTTTGCGCTGTGAAGCGTGGACAGCATCAGCCTGTCGAATGTATGTTCGCCGGCAAACTCCGCAACAGTCATCTCCGCGTAGTCGGCATCCGGCGAGACTCTCTCCAGAAACGAACCCAGGATGTTGAGCTCATCCCTCAGGTTCGGCGATAGTTGGGCATGTTGGTCCAACACGGTGCGCTTGAATCGCTGTAGCCAGTCATAGAGCACCATGTCGGGTCTTCGCATCTCCCATAGACAAGCCACTAGCGCTCGATGAAATGCCGCTGCGTCCAATTCTGCTCGGATGGCGTCCCCGAACAGCCTTCGCCCCTCCGATACCAACTGGGAAAACCGTGGGCTACCAGTCCGCCACCCTCCGCAACACCATTGAGCGCTCAGTTCCAACCATTGCATCAACCGGCTCGACCTGGGATATAGAGCGTTACCATCCGTCCGAATAAACGGAACTCCGGCGTGGCGCGCCGCCTCTGCGACAGCATTGCCAATCCAGGCGGCGGGATACAAGACGGCAATTTCGTCGTAGCGAACACCTGGCTCACGCGCCATAGCGGCGGGAAGGAGGTCGGTCATGAGACGACGAGCCTGCACCTCGTAGCTACCCCCGAGGGAATGGAAGAAAATTTCACCCTGCGGCGCCCCGTCCACCGCCGCGTACCCGCGATCCACCCCAAGAACAGCGCCAGACGCGGCCACGATTCGATGTCCGCTCCGATAATTGAGCTGAAGGCGAATGATCTCCACATCCTCCCTCTCGGCCAGACGCTGCAACATTTGCGGCTGAGCTCCAATGAAGCCGTAAATCGACTGGTCGACATCTCCCACTGCGAAAAGCCGCATACCAGCACTAAAGCAGAGGCCCATAACCATGCGGTGCAGAGCCGCACCGAGGTCCTGATACTCGTCAACGACCAGGACAGGGTATTTCGCAAGCAATGCTGTCTGAAGCCAAGGGTTCTCTCTCAGCGCACGAACTGCGAGAAGAGGCATGTCATCGAAGTCAATGAGCCCACGAACGCGGAGCTCGGCCTCATAGGCCTCAGCCAACCTTGCCAAACGAGGATTCGTATCCCGCCATAGGTCGCTGTCCCGATTAAGGATTGAGCGACGATAGCTCCCCATTTGCGAGCGTATGGTTTGCAGATTGGGAACCGCACCCATGGCAACTTGGGCCGCATCGTCCAGAGCCGCAAGCGCTTCCGCATTGGTGGCGACACGGAAGTCATCTGGTAATCCCAAACCCGCCACCTTCGCGTAGGGCAAGATCACCTGCGTAAGCGAGAATGAGTGCACAGTTCCTACGAAAACACGCCCGCCTGGCTCTACGCCTAGCGAAGAAAGTCGTGCCTCTAGCTCACGAGCACACTCGTTGTTGTACGTAATGCATGCGACACCCCGCGGCTCGGCTACGTCCTCTGCGAGAAGCCGTGCCATCTTGGTAGTGAGAGTCTTCGTCTTGCCGCTACCAGGACCAGCCAAGACTACACAGTGTCCTCGCGACTCGTAAGCTGCCCACTGCCCAGGATTGTCGCGAAGCTCCTCGGCAGCTTGAAGATAGGCGGCGCGATTAGACACGATTGACTACGTAGGAGATCGCTTTAGATATGTATTCAGGAGGGATGGCACCCACAATCTTTGACGCTAGCCTCTGGGCAAAACGCCCCTTTCCGACACCATCGATAAGTTTCAAATAATTCTCGGCGTTCAACTTGTCAGGGTCGTCCTCCCATGCGTCGATCCACGCACGGCGTTCCTCGCTCCAATTCGACTCTCGAAGGGTTGCGATGATCTCGCCGGTAAAATCTTGGTCATCAAACAAGTCGACTTCCAACGTGACGAAGTTTGAAAAGATGCCGAAGTCCTCGCATCGCAAACAGAAGTCATCGTAGTCGGCTATGGCGACGAGTTCCTGAACCAATTTCGGCTGCGCAACTCCTGTAAGTGTCTGCTCGATGCTCTCGACCAGACGCCATGAGCGGTTAAAACCTAGCGGCTTCTTCCCCACTCTTGGGTCCCAGTCCGTAATGATGGAAAATGGGATGCCCAACGCCGTGAGGAACTTCGCATAGGGAGTGAAGTTCGTTCCCGACACCGAGCATATCGTAATACCCAGATGGTCAAGGTCGTGCCCCATCGAAGCGGCCATCACAGGCAACAAGAACTTCTCAGCGTCGCCCTCGACCAAGATGATGCCTCTAGCAAACAGCATTTCTGCCCGCGTAACGTCGAGATAGCGAGCGAGGTCATCTTCTTCATCCTCGGTGAGAGAAATTTCTGCAGAGGATGTCCCCACAGTGCCGTTCTGCGGAGACTCTCGCAATAGAACAAGGGACCTCAGAGGCGCCACACTCGCGATATGCGGCGAGTGTGTTGTAAGCATAAGGGAGAGTTGTTCACCTTGTGCTCCGGCCAAATCCTCAAATAGATGTCGATATACAGATCGTTGCAAGTGAGGATGCAGATGAGCTTCAGGTTCCTCGATGGCCAGCACCGTGTGGTCCCGACGGTTTTCACTCATCAACTGCTGCAGTTCGAGGGCCTTAAGGGTTAGAAACGCCACGTTGGCCGACCCTAAGCTCGCATCACCAATGGTTCTGAGGCCGCCATCGATGAGCAGCTTCAAATTTCTGATGAGCCTGGTTACGTCGGTGGTGCCGAAGCCGAGAGCTGGCTGAATGTCCTGTTTAGGACCGCTCATGGAGACGAAGAGGTCTCTCAAACGCTGCTGGAGAGCCTGCACCGTCGGGAATTCGGCCAGTTGCTGCGTTGCTTGCTGAACCACATCCCTCACTTGCCCGAGGTCTTGGCTGGGAACTTCCGCAAATGCGCGCTCTAGCAAAGGCCGAAGTGGCGAACGGCGCCAAACTGCAAGGTCACCCTCAGCATCTCGCAAGGCTGGAAGCAGGTCCATTGCAACACGCCGGCGCACATCGTGCCCAAACCGCTTATTCTCCGACTCTCCCCCGAAACAGATGAACTCATAATCCTCATCAGCCTGCGGAAACCCAGCGAGGCCGGCGATAGGCCGGAACTCATAGGTTAGCCGCACGGTGTCAGGGTCATCGTCCAGCCGATAGTCGGTCAGGACAGCAAGCAAATCCATGTCGTTAGCAAACTCAATGAGTTCGACGAACACGGTAATGCGCTCGTCCTCTAGAGGCTCACCTAGGCCATCCCAAAAATCCCCTTGCCCCAACTGGCGAGCGCTATCAGGGAGGCTCGGATCCAAGATAAGGCGCAGGGCGAAGAGCAGGTTGCTCTTGCCAACCCTGTTTTCGCCGACCACAACTACACTTCCGTCCAATGCAACGTCAATCTGTTCGAAGTTGCGGAAGTTGCTGATATAGATGCGCTTCAACTTCATGGTTCTAGAGCGAATAGCGCTCGCTTGGTAGGTTCTTGTAAAGGCCTCTTGCGATGCTCCTCACTAGAGGACTGCGCTGCCAGCATATGCATGGGTGCGCGCGTGCAGGAGGTCGAAATTCGCGGGCACCCTATTCTGCTAGCTACTTAACAATAGGGCCATCCCGCGAGAGTAGGAGGCTGAAGCCGCTGAGTATCCGCCCCGCTGGGACAGTCTCGATTTGCCCAGCTCAATCGCCACCTTGCCAGTTGCACGTTGCCCTCCGGACAGATTGATGAAAGACTCACACCCGAACTCACTGGGAGTGAAAACCTTCGTTCCGCTCCTAGAGCTTCGCTCTTCTGCAACTCCCGCCCTTTTTCCTCGACAACTGCCATCGCAATCTGCCGCAGACGAATAGAACGCGACCGCCGCACGGTGCCCCGCGACATGCCGCGCAGCCAAAATCACATCGATCTGCGTTGCGTAGCAGGTCGGAAGTGTTGTATATTGGTTCTACCATTAACAGAATAGTCAGGGGGGCTCAGGGTGCGTGGCACGCACCCTGGCGCGAGTTCGCCCAGCAGTCCGGCAATGATTTTCACGACAACCCTACGTTTGTGGCAGAGCCTGGTGAAGTCCTTCTGCCTCTGGGCGGCTCTCCAGTACTACGGCATTCAAGACGAGCTAAACCTCTTTGAAGACTCGGAAGCTCGAGGATGGAGCCGAGCGTCAAGCGATAGTAATGACGGATGGTGGCGTCTATGACTGCCAACCGCCCATCCAGCATGGGCAGTGGCGACGGTATTTGTCGTCTCCCAATCCATGTCAGGGGCGACCAGGTCAAAGGCCGTGTACCGACTGATCGGCACGCTCTTGGGGGCAGCAGCAACCGTTGCGCTCGTACCGAACCTCGTTCAAATGCCAGAACTGTTGTGCCTGGCGATGGCCTGGTGGGTCTCCCTCTGCCTCTACATCTCGCTACAAGATCGCACCCCGTGCAGCTACATCTTCACGCTTGCCGGCTACACCGGCAAGCGGCCATGGCAGCTGCGCTGAATCGATTCTCGGCTGGAACTTGACGATTGCCGAAGAGCTACTTCGTGGCTGTGACCACGGCCCGGACAAAGTGGCGATGGTCGCGCGCGACTGCCTGAAGAAAAAACCTCTTAATTTCAGGGAGCTTTTTCTCGTTATAATAATCCGGATATTCGAATAACCTTTGATATTCGAATTTAGTATCAATCACACCCCTCCAGCGAACGTATACGTGTATGTCACACGTCGGCCGACCACAATGGCGACCCGGCGGGAGTGCCCAGCCTTTCAAGCGTGAAGGCTTCGGTGGTGACCGCCTCGTTGGTCGGCTTGATACGGCAGCGGCGAGGGGATACTGGTCTCTGTGGGGGGAGAGCTGAGAAGACCAGCGTGCGGGCGAAGATAGCGCACGGCTCGAAATGACTGTCGGAATCAGCGTGTTGGCTGATGGAAGGCGACACCCAAGCTTGCGCATAGGGGGCCTTCGGCTGTCCCTTTCATACCTCAAGAAGGATACCCTCACAAAAGCATCGAATTTCTCACGTGAGGAGATGTTTAGGGTTATTCCCTTTCTTGGGGCACGACGCTAGGAAACGGTACCGGAATAACCTCTGTGGATATGCGCGATCTTGATATGGTTCCTTTGTCGCGTGCACGTATCCCGCTTCGCGGGCGGGCAACCAGGAGGACAGGTTTATGGCGCATACATGTTTCCTTGCGCCGCTCCGGTTTCAAGGCGGGTCTCGGGGTCAGGGGTTTCGAATCACAGCTTTGAAGGCTCAGGAGCCTTGCCCCGCTTCAGCTCGCTCTGGTGTTCCATCACCCTTCCCTTTTACACACAGAGTATCGCCCACCGCTTCGCGGTTGGGCAGGCAGGCCGGCGAGCGTGGGGCTTGCACGCACGCCTATCAGGGGCTCCGGCTTTGGCACGGATTTTGTTTCCCTTGCCCCCAGCTTCCTCGGTAACGAGACCCGGGCCGGGTCCGTGCCCCGCGCTACCTCCAAGGAACTGAGACGGGCGTGCGTGAATCGCCCCGCTAGGCCCGGCTCCAGCGTGCACGCCGTCGCATCAACATAGTTAGTGGCTCAGGCCAACCATCCCTACATAGTTCTCAGCCAAGGCTGTGGCACCGGCACGGGACGACGTTACGTATCGAAGCTCCGATACCTGAAGCTGTTGATCAAACGGTGTCGCATCCGCAAACCGATGCAGCATACTAGTCATCCACCAGGAGAAATGCTCTGCTCGCCAAATGCGCTGAAGCGCAGTGGCCGTGTAGGCGTTCAGCTTATCTTCCGTGCCGTTTTTGTAGAAGCTATCAAGTCCTTCGGCAAGGATCTTGACGTCGTTCACTGCCAAGTTCATCCCCTTCGCTCCAGTCGGCGGAACGATATGGGCGGAATCACCGGCAAGGAACAGTCGACCATGCTGCATAACGTTGGACACAAAGCTACGCATCCCTACGATGTTCTTCTGGAAGATGCGGCCCTCTGTAACTCGCCAGCCGTCTGCCTGGTCGAGGCGAGCATGCAGTTCGGACCAGATTCGGTCGTCAGACCAATTTTCAACGGAGTCCCTGGGGTCGCATTGGAAATACATGCGCTGAACCGTCGGGGAACGCGTACTGATGAGCGCAAAACCGCGGTCATGGCGCGCGTAGATGAGCTCGTCGCTCGAAGGGGGCGCCTCAACGAGAATCCCAAACCAGCCGAACGGATAAAGCCGTTGGTGGTCCTTGCGCACCGCCTCAGGAATGGCGCTACGGCTGGGGCCTTGGGAGCCGTCGCAGCCAATCACGAAATCGCAGTGAATCTCGCAGGTGTCGTCATCCTTCTCATAACGGATGGAAGGCTTCGTCGACTCGACGTCGTGCAAGGACGTGTTCGACACGCCAAACACCAGTTTACCTCCCGCAGCGACTCGAGCCGCGACGAGATCTTTGATGACCTCGTGCTGTGCATAGACCGTGATGGCATGGCCGGTCAAATCAGTTAGATCAATGCGGTGGCGTTCTCCTTCGAAAGTCAGCTCGAACCCTTGGTGCAGGGCGCCCTCCGCCACCATCCGATTCCCAAGCCCAACGTCCTGAAGCAAATCCATTGTTCCCTGCTCGAGGACTCCAGCACGGATAGTCGATTCGATTTCCTCTCGGGTCCTCGACTCAATCACGACCGAGTCGATGCCTTTGAGGTGCAAGAGGTGCGACAACAGCAGGCCAGCCGGGCCTGCACCAATGATTCCTACCTGAGTTCGCAAAATCTCGTCTCCGTCCCTGCACCCATGGGTGTATCCGCAGCAAAAATCCCAGGCGGATCCTGACGGCCACCGAGACCTCTCAAGACTCAGACTATCAGTCCACATCTCCAAAAGTCAATGGTATAACCATTTCTGAATGTACACCAAGGCGACCCAGACGGGCATGGGAGCTGAGGGACGTTTGACTCAAGCTTCATATGGAAAGGCACTTACAATGATAGCACTTACTAACATATAGGTGCGCACGCAAGCTCCGCGAGCATAGGACTCAGGACATACCCGACTCCTGTTCGCCTTGACACGCAAGCAAGATCGTTCGATATAATCAATGGACCAACCATTGAACAATCACAAGAGACGGAGACAAAATGCGTTACCTGAAGTTGCCTCTCATGGCGGCATGCGCTTTGGTCGCGGGCCTCGCAATCGCTGAAGAGCCCTACCCCTCTCGGCCGATTACCATCGTTGTTCCCTATCCGGCAGGGGGTACCAGCGACGTTCAGGTACGCAAAATTCAGGAACCGCTGTCGAAGCTTCTAGGGCAGCCCGTCCTCGTTGACAACAAGGCTGGTGCATCTGGCGGCATCGCTGCGATGGCTGTCGCCCGCGCGAAGCCGGACGGGTACACGTTCCTGTACGCCAACAACGGCCTGTTGATCGCCCCGCTTCTCTACAAGAAGTCGGGCTACAACCCGCTCAAGGACTTTACCCCGGTAGGCACCGTAACTTCGGTGCCTCTGGTCCTTGTCACCAACAAAGCCGTCCCAGCCAAGAATCTCCAAGAGTTCCTTCAGTACGCCCGTAAGCAGCCCAGCGGTGTTCGCTACGCATCGGCAGGCACCGTGTCGTATGGCCACCTAGCGACCGTGCGGTTCGGACAACTGGCGGGCATCAAAGTCGATCACATTCCCTACAAGGGGGAAGCCGGCACAACGTTCGCCGCCAAGGCCGGGGAAGTGGAGATGCTACTGACGACCCCCTCGCCGACGATGCTCGCACAAGTGGGACCCGGGGGTCTCACGATGCTTGGTGTCGGGACGGAGAAGCCCTCTCCTGTTGTTCCAGGGGTGCCCACAATCAATCAATCCGTACCTGGCTTCACAGCGGAAGCCTGGTTTGGACTCTTGGCACCCGCCGGCACGCCTGACGCCATCGTCCGGAAGGTCAATGCCGCCATCTCGACGGTCATGGCCGATAAGGCCCTTCAGGATTGGTTCATCAAGACAGGCGCCCAAGCGCAACCGTCCACGCCTGATGCTTTCGCTGCCATCCTGAAGAAGGAAACCGCGCAGTGGCAGGACATCATCACCAAGTACAAGATCGAAGCCGAATAGTCTTTCACCCCGATATGTCTCAACAGCTCACTTACGATCTAGTCGTCATTGGTTCTGGCGCAGCGGGTCTCTCCTGCGCCATCACCGCGCGCAAGAAGGGAATGAATGTCGTTGTCTTGGAGAAGGAACCCGTTTTCGGGGGTACAACCGCCCTATCGGGAGGTGTGCTTTGGGTACCGCTGACTCATCATGGGTTGAAACAGAATCCCCAAGACTCCATTGAGGCCGTACAGGAGTTCCTTCGGAGCGAGACCGGTCACTTCTACGATGAGGTAGTGGCGCGGGCGTTTATCGAAGCCGGTCCGGAGATGGTCAGCTTCTTCGAGCGAGAAACAGAGATGAAGTTCGTCCCGACTCTGTATCCCGACTACCATCCCATCGCGCCCGGGGGCGTAGACGTGGGTCGATCCATTCTCGCCGCCCCATTTGATATCCGAAGCCTCGGTAAGGACATGCAGCGGCTCAAGCCACCATTGAAGACCATCACCTTCATGGGGATGATGTTCAACTCGTCCAATGCCGATCTCAAGCACTTTTTCCGTGCCACGAAATCCTTCCGGTCCTTCCTGTATGTGGCACGCCGGCTCGCCAATCATGTCAAGGAGATCGCTCTCTACCGGCGCGCGGTGCAGGTAACGAGCGGCAACGCGCTTGCCGCTCGTCTTGCCAAATCGGCGTTGGACCTCAACATTCCGATCCTCACAAACGCTCCAGCAACCCGGCTCATCACCGACGGAGACCATGTTAAGGGCGTGGTAGCGAATACCGAGGACGGCGAAAGGGAGTTCCTCGCGCGTAATGGTGTGGTGCTTGCATGTGGGGGATTCCCACATGACCTCAATCGTATTGGTGCGGCCTACCCGCATCTGCGACGTGGCCATGAACACCTCTCCCCGACTCCGAAGAGCAATACAGGAGACGGTGTGGCGCTCGCCGAGACTGCCGGCGGCCACGCTGACATTCGATACACGTCACCGGCAGCCTGGATGCCCGTGACCAAAGTCGACTTCGGAAATGGGGAAATCGGCGTGTTCCCCCACCTGTTGGATCGCTACAAACCGGGCGTAATTGGCGTACTTAGCAACGGCGCACGCTTTACCAATGAGTCGAACTCCTACCACGACGTAGGCTCGGCGATGATCGAAGCGTGTGCGGGTCTCAAAGAGACAGCCATGTGGCTTATTTGCGACCGCGAGACCCTCGGCAAGTACGGTCTCGGCTATGTCAAACCGTCGCCGATGCCCATCGGACGCTTCCTTCGAAACGGCTACCTGTACCAGGGCCGCACGCTTGATGAGCTTGCACACGCTACAGGCATTGATCCCGCTGGGCTAGCGGAAACCGTCCATGAGTACAACAAATCGGCCCAGTTTGGGAATGATCCAGCGTTTGGTCGCGGAACGACTTCATTCAATCGCTTTCTGGGCGACCCCGACAACAAGCCCAACCCTTGCGTTGCGCCGCTAAAAAAGGGACCTTTCTACGCCATCAAGCTTGTCATGGGAGACCTTGGTACCTTTGACGGCCTCGCGACTAGCGTGACAGGAGAGGTTCTCAGGAAGGACGGTACGCGTATCGACGGGCTCTACGCAGTAGGAAACGATCGCGCAAGCATGATGGGTGGTAACTATCCTGGCGCCGGAATTACGCACGGACCCAACATGACCTTTGCGTATCTGACCGCGAAGCACATTGCCAAAGAGGCCGGAGCGGAATGACGGCAATCGCACGCCCGCTCGTAGACCATCGGGTCTACACAATTGCGCTGCGGAAGATGCCTGAGTTCATGGAAGTATTCAACAGACTGGCTATGCCGATTCTGATGGAAACGCTCGAACATCCTTTGGGGTTCTACACCAGCATGGTTGGCCCGCAGAACCAATTTGTGCATCTGTGGGCGTACGAGGACCTCGCCGACTACGAGCGTCGTTGCCGCGCCAGGGATTGCCACCCTCGCTTCGGCGAATATCTTGCTGCATCCGGCCATCTCATTACCGCCCAAGAGACCCGCCTGATTCGTACCGTCGACGGCTTTGTGGCAACGGCCGCCGCCCGTGCATAACCTCGGTCGGCAACGCCCAAATACCCCGAATCCACGGACACACACACTGATGGCGCCGAGCCGGTGACCACAAAATGACTATAACGGAGACAATGATGACAACCCTACCCAAATTGACTCGCCGGGCTTTGACTGCAGGCATTAGCGCGCTGTTGCTTAGCGTGAGCATCAACGCCCTGGCGCAGCCGGAAGCATTTCCCACTCGCCCCATCCGGATGATTGTGCCCACTGCGGCAGGCGGAAACATCGACATTTTGGCTCGCATTCTGGCCGAGCATATGAGCAAGGCTTGGGGGCAGCAGGTTGTCGTTGACTCAAAGCCCGGGGCAAACTCCATGCTGGCGACTACCGCAGTCGCGCGATCGCCTGCCGACGGGTACACGGTCCTCATGACGCTCAGCGGGTTCGTACAAAATCTGGTGCTACAACCGAATCCGCCCTACAAAGTCAACGACCTTGTACCGGTTTCCCAAGTTGCCTGGTTTCCCGTAGCCCTTGCTGCCAACGCGAAGCTTCCCGCAACGGACGTCGCTAGCGTAGTCAAGCTCGCAAAGGCGCAGCCCGACAAACTCAGCTTCGGCAGCTACGGCGTCGGTTCCGGCGGCCACATCATTGGCGAAGGCCTGAACAACCTTGCCGGCATTCGGATCAAACACGTTGGCTACAAAGGAGAGTCCCCAGCGTTCACCGATCTTGTCGGAGGAAACATTGAACTAGCCTACGGCTCTGTCGGCTTCTACGCTCACCAACTGAGCGGAGGCAAGGTACGTCTCATTGCGGTTGCCAGCCCTAATAGGCTCAAGACCTTCCCGAACGTGCCTACGTTCGCCGAAGCCGGATACCCGGAAATCAACATTCCTGGTTGGGGCGGTGTGTTCCTCCCGGCAAAGACTCCGCCGGCGATCGTTGAGAAGTACACCCAAGAGATTCGTCGGATTGTTGCGCTGCCCGAGGTCCAGAAGAAGATTCTCGAGATGGGTTTCGAACCAACCGGCACAACAAGCGCTCAATTTTCTGACCTTATTTCCAGCGACATCAAGCGTTGGGGCAAGATCGTCCGCGACAACAACATTAAGCTGGAATAAAGCTACAGGTCACACATCAGTATTTGGGACGCAAAGCTCACGCACTTGGCGGCCTCTCTCTGGATGAGCGAGCAACAGACTACGGTCCTCGCTCGCCCAACGCGAGAGATGGCAACTGCCGCAGAGGGGAAGCCCCCTCCCCGCCCCTGGACTATTCCACTCCCCTCTGGTCTAACCAGACCTTCCCGACGCTATTCCGGCCTTCAAGTGCGACCATCGCAGCCTGTGCCTGCGAAAACGAATAGCCCTGACCACCGAGCACCTGCAGCACTCCAGCAGAGTAAGCATCGTAGGAATCCTTTGTGAGTCTCTCGGCCAGCGCAAGATCTCGTTTCCGCACTTCTCCCCAAAGTACACCGTGAGCAGTTGCATTCTTTAGAAGCAGTCTATTGGCCGGAAGTTGGGTTAGTGTGCCGCCCGCGAAACCGATTATCAGATAGCGCGCCCCATATGCCAGGCAGCGCAGGCTTTGACCGCCAATCTCGCCCCCGACAGGATCGTAGACCACGTCAACGCCCTGCGGTGCCAGTTGCTTGACCATATCGACCCAGTCGTCCCTTCGATAGTCGACGACAGCATCTGCGCCTAGGCTAAGTGCGGCTTTAACCTTTTCTGCGCCACCCGCTGTACCGATAACTCGCGCGCCCAACCATTTCGCTAACGCAACAGCAGCGCTCCCAACTCCCCCTGCCGCTGCATGAACCAGCACCGTTTCCCCGGCCTTCAACTGCCCGACTTCCCTTAGCGCATAGAGCGATGTCGGGTAGTTGCTACGAAGTGCAAGTGCAGCCGCGTTCGAGACACCATCGGGAATAACGATGGCTTCCGATTTCTGTATGACTGCGAACTGAGCGTAGCCGCCCAAATGGCAAGAGCTGGCAACCCGGGTTCCAACCGCCAGCGGTCCACCCTCGCTCGCAACGTGGACCGGCCAGCCTTTCGTAGACATCTTCGAGCCATAATTTGTGGCAACCGAGGAGGTCAGTATGAGCGGCAAGCGGTACACGGATGAGTTCAAGATTGAGGCAGTCAAGCAAGTCACTGAGCGCGGTCATTCGGTGGCGGATGTGGCGCAGAGGTTGGGCATCACGACCCATAGCCTGTACGCCTGGAAGAGGAAGTTCGAGAAACCGGACGTCGTGCAGCGGGCCGAACTGGATCAGAACGCCGAGATTCGACGACTGAAGGCCGAGCTCAAGCGCGTGACAGAGGAGCGCGACATTCTAAAAAAAGCCGCCGCGTACTTTGCAAAGGGATAGCGGCAAGGTACGCATTCATGCGCTCCCACATCAGTGAATATTGCCTGCGCACGATGTGTCGGGTACTGGGCGTTCATCGTAGCGGTTACTACGTCTGGCAACGCCAGGCATCCAGCCCACGCCGGCGGGAGGATGATCGGCTGCTGGGTCTGATCAAGCATCACTGGTTGGCCAGCGGTGGCGTCTATGGCTACCGCAAGATCACGGTAGATCTGCGTGAATCTGGCGAAGCTTGCAGCCGTCACCGTGTGCATCGACTGATGAAAGGAGAAGGCCTGCGCGCACAGGTTGGTTACGGCAGCAAGCCACGCTATCGTGGCGGTCCGGTCGGCGTGGTGGCGAACGTCTTGAATCGAGAGTTCGCCCCCGATGCGCCGAACAAGGTCTGGGTCACCGACATCACGTACATCCGAACCTACGAAGGCTGGCTGTATCTGGCGGCAGTCATGGATTTGTACTCGCGTCAGATCGTTGGCTGGGCCACGCGATCAACGATGACCAGCGATCTGGTATTGCAGGCCTTGCTAGCCGCAGTCTGGAAACGCAAACCGAGGGCAGGTGTTATGGTGCATTCGGATCAGGGCAGCCAGTTCACCAGCGATGATTGGCAGTCATTCCTGAAGGCACACAACATGGTGCCGAGCATGAGTCGTCGCGGTAATTGTCACGATAACGCCGTTGCCGAGAGCTTCTTCAGTGCATTGAAGAAGGAGCGAATCAAGCGGCGCATCTACCCGAACAGGGCGACTGCTGCCACGGACGTATTCGATTACATTGAGATGTTCTATAACCCGATTCGCCGGCACGGTTCCGCCGGCGACCTGTCACCTGTAGAGTTTGAGCGGCGCTACGCGCTAAACGGCTCGTGAGTGTCTATGAAACTCTGGCCGGTCCAACGATCACGCCCGCTACCTCTGAGCCTGGGATGAAAGGCACCGCCGGCTTGACCTGATAGCGGCCGCGGACAATCAGCGTATCGCCGAACGCAAGTCCCGATGCCTCTACACGAATTAAATACTGGTCGGATTTCGGAACTGGCACTGGGACATCTCGTAACGCCATCGTTCCGGCGTCTGCGATGGTTTCGACTTGCCACGCCTGCATCTGCGAAATCTGCATTCTGCTCTCCTCCTGGACGACGATTCTATGAAGGGCATATCAGGCCTGACGCGCGTCAGTTCCCGACCTTGATGCGCCTTTGCATGAGCCATCGAAAACTGCCTCGCCGCTCATTTCATTATGGTTGAACCAATGATATCATCGACTACGGAGACTGACTCAACTGGAGTAGACATGACGATCAAAGGTAAGGCATGCATCGTGGGTGCTTACGAGCACCCAACACGCAAGGCACCGGATAAGACGGTTGCGCAGTTGCACGCAGAGTGCGCGAAGGGGGCACTGGAGGACGCAGGACTGACGCTGCAGGATGTTGACGGCTACTTTTGCGCAGGAGACGCTCCTGGCCTTGGCGCGAACAGCATGGCCGATTACCTCGGCCTCACGAACTTGCGGCATGTCGACACGACGGACACCGGAGGCTCCGCATATCTAATCCACGTCTCTCACGCAGCGCAAGCGATTGCGGCGGGCAAGTGCAACGTTGCGCTCATTACGCTCGCGGGGCGGCCCCGCACGGAAGGCGCCAGCGGTGTTGGCGTCGGCGCGCGACTGGTGACAGCTGCGACGCCCGATGCATCTTGGGAGATGCCCTATAGCCCGGTCACGGTGAACATGTACGCCCTTGCAGCGGCAAGGCATATGTACGAGTTCGGCACTACTTCCGAACAACTCGCATGGATCAAGGTGGCGGCTGCCACCCATGCGCAGCACAACCCGAATGCGATGCTCCGCGACCTCGTTAGCGTCGAGGATGTGCTCGGCTCAGCTCTGATCTCTGACCCGCTGCATAAACTTGACTGCTGCGTTGTCAGTGACGGTGGCGGCGCGCTTGTCGTAGCGCGACCCGAAATCGCCCGAAAGCTCAACCGTCCCATCGTGAAAGTACTGGGTGCGGGCGAGACGATCAAAGGCCAACTGGGCGGGAACGTCGACCTCACCTATTCCGGGGCAGCGGTGTCGGGACCGGTCGCCTTTGAAGAAGCCGGAATCAAGCCGTCTGACATCCAGTACGCATCAATCTACGACAGCTTCACCATCACCGTTCTGATGCAGTTGGAAGACCTTGGCTTCTGCAAGAAAGGCGAAGGTGGCAAGTTCGTCGCTGATGGAAATCTGATCTCCGGCGTAGGCAAGCTGCCCTTCAACACGGATGGCGGTGGCCTTTGCAACAACCACCCGGCAAACCGCGGTGGCATCACCAAAGTCATCGAGGCAGTCCGTCAGTTGCGCGGGGAGGCACATCCCAAGGTGCAAGTTCCCAACTGCACTCTCGCGCTTGCTCAAGGTACCGGCGGCCTCCTCGGTTCGCGCCACGGTAGCGCAACTCTCATCTTGGAAAGGGAATGAGCCATGACTACACCCCACGTTGATCGCCCTCTTGCTGCCCCAGTTGTTGACGCAAGCAACGAAAGCTACTGGCGCTATGCGCGTGAAGGCATGCTCAGCTCACGACGCTGCAAGTCTTGCAAGAAGCTGCATTGGTATCCTCGCGCCCTTTGTCCGTTCTGCCAAGGCGAAACGGAATGGGAATGCCTTTCGGGCAACGGCACAATCTACAGTGTCAGCGTAACCCGCAAAGCAGGGCCAATCCCCTATGCCATCGCATACGTTACGCTCGACGAGGGCCCGACGATGCTCACAAACATTGTCGACTGCGATTTGGATTCGCTGAAGATCGGACAGCGCGTGAAGGCTTGCTTCAAGCCTTCCGAAGGAGACAGTCCAATCCCGATGTTCACACCTGCTTAAAGCGAGGGAACATGGATACTCTCGACTTCGAAGTAGTGAACAACGTTGGCTGGATTCGCATGAATCGGGCCGCGAAGCACAATCCGTTTGATGCGGAGCTTCGCGCCGACCTGATGACCGTCTTGGAGCGTGTTCGAGACGATGCTGACATCAGGGTCCTCGTGCTTACGAGCCATCCTGGCTCATTCTGCGCGGGAGGGAATCTCCATGTTCTTCGAGACAACCTCGACTCTGGCCCCGCCTACTGGCAGCAGCGCATCAAGACCGGCCTTCGATTCATCCACGATATGTTGAATCTCGGTCGCCCAGTTATTGCTGCCGTAGACGGCCCGGCATTCGGAGCTGGATTCGCGTTGTCTCTGACAGCAGATATCGTGCTGGCAAGTCCTCGTGCACGCTTCTCTATGGCCTACCTCCGCCTTGGTCTGGTACCGGATCTCGGCGCGCTGTACCTTCTTCCCCGAGCAGTTGGACTGCAACGAGCCAAGGAGTTGATGTTCTCAACCCGAGAACTGGACGCGGAAGAGGCTCATCGCCTGGGGCTTGTGATGGAAGTACATGAGAGCGAGGCACTTGAGCAGCGTGCTCGAGAAATTGCCGAGAGCCTGGTCCAAGCTGCCCCGACCGCCCTCGCACTGACGAAGGCGGCGCTGAACGTTTCGTTGGATTCCGATGAGCAAACGATGTTTAGTCTCGAGGCGGCCAGCCAAGCTGCAGCTTTCTCGACGAAGGAACCGCGCGCTGCAATCGAAGCACTCCTGTCCAAACAACCTCCTCCGTTTCGCGGATTTCCACGGCGTTCGTAATCATGCGATCTCTCAAGAACAAGACGCTATTCGTCACCGGGGCGAGTCGCGGCATCGGCCTGGCAATCGCAAAGCGGGCGGCTCAAGATGGTGCGAACATCGTCATCGCAGCCAAATCCGCCGAGCCTCACCCCAAGCTACCAGGAACAATCTTCACAGCGGCTCGTGAAATCGAAGAGGCAGGCGGGACAGCTTTGCCTCTCGTCGTAGATATTCGTGACGAGCAACAAGTACAGTCGGCAGTGGACAAGGCCGTTGAACATTTCGGAGGGATTGACGTCTGCATCAACAACGCCAGTGCAATCAGCAAGACTGGCACATTGGCCACGGACATGAAACGGTTTGACTTGATGCATAGCATCAACACACGTGGCACGTATCTCGTCACGAGAACTTGCCTTCCGCACCTTCTGAAGTCATCCAACCCTCATGTCCTGATGCTCTCGCCTCCTCTGAATATGGAGGCGCGCTGGTTCTCGCCCAATGTCGCTTACACGATGGCGAAATTCGGCATGAGCATGTGCGTGCTCGGGATGGCCGGGGAGTTTCGTGGACAGGTGGCGATCAACGCTTTGTGGCCTCGGACCTTCGTTGGAACGGCGGCCGTCCAGAACATCTTGGGCGGCGAGACGACTATGAAGCGCACCCGTCACCCGGAGATCGTCGCCGACGCTGCCTATGCCATCCTGACGAAGGACACATCCTTCACCGGGAACTTCTGCGTCGACGAATCCGTCCTCCGTCAGGAAGGCGTTACCGATTTCAGCCAATACAGCGACTGCCCCGAATCCGACCTGATCCCGGACTCGTTCGTTTAATCCTCTCGTACCATTACACCAGGAGCAACCGACCCTGCTCCTTCCCCGCATCCCTCTGTTTTGCAATCGCGTTCGGAAGTCAGGACGCTCCGTCATGCGGGGCGTTCAGAACAGCGTGACAAGTATTGCGTCGTAACAATGGTCTGGTAGAACAGATTGCATCATCTCGAACCGGACCAATCAACAACTATAGGATTGGAGGAGACAAGATGACCACTAGACGACAGACGTTGGGATTGCTCTCGGCGTTAGCAATGGGATCCAGCTTCGCTCAGGGCCAGCGCTGGCCAAGCAAGCCGATTATGTTGGTCGTGCCTTTTCCGCCCGGTGGGCAGACAGACGCCGTCGCGCGCAGTGTAGCGCGCCAGTTGGAGACCACCCTCCGTCAGCCGGTTGTCATTGACAATCGGCCAGGGGCAAACTCGCTGATCGGCACCCAGCTGGTATCTCGATCCGCTCCGGACGGGTACACCCTGCTGTTCAATATGACGGCGCTGGTTAGTAATCCTATCCTGCAACCGAACGCTCGATACGATGCGCTCAAGGAGTTTGTCCCGATAGGTCGGATCTATGAGATCCCGGCAGTGTGGTCGGTACCCCCAAAGTCGGCACAGACACTCGAGCAATTTATCGGACTCGCCAAGAAGGCAAAGGACCCCCTCAGCTTCGCCACTACCGGCCATGCGTCGAGCTCACACTACTTCGGTGAAATGTTCGCGCGCGCCGCAGGCATTCGACTTAATCATGTGCCTTACAAAGGCGAAAGTCCCATCATACCGGACCTGATTGGTGGTCGGCTCGACGCCGCTGTCGTATCAAGCGCAACCGCATTGCAGTATGGCAAGGACGGCCGCATTCGAAATCTTGCAGTATCCGGATCTCACCGCTGGAAAGCCATTCCAGACGTGCCGACCTTCCTTGAACTTGGCGTTCCAGGAATGACAACCGAAACCTATGCGGGGATTTTTGCACCCGCTGGCACCCCACGCGTCGTTGTGGATCAATTACACGCGGCAATTACGACCGTATGTAAGACCCCAGAGTTGCAGCGTCAACTATTGGACAACGGCCTGGAAGTAGCGCCGACGCTGAGTCCAGATCAGTTTGAGGCACTCATGCGCAAATCTCGAAACGAGTGGCTGGCCATCAAGGAAAACAGCGCGATTCGGGTGGAATAGCGATGAGCAAATGCGCTCACGGAAGCACACTATGGCATCCGTGATGCGCATCTACGTGACCCGCAGAAGCCCACTCCATTCCAAACGAACAAAAAAAGGCGCCGCAAGGGCGCCAAAAGCATGAATGCGTGTAGGTGCTCAGAAGATATGCCGGATGCCCAATGCCGCACCAACCTGGCTGCTCTTGCCGGCACCGAGCAAGTACGCCCCGCTCGCAGCCGTAGTCGCCAGTCCGCCAAAGGCGAGCGCGACGTTCTTAGAGTAGGCCGTAGTCAAATAGACGTTAGTCCGTTTCGAGAAGTCATAGCTCGCCATGAAGCTGACTTGGTAAGGATTGGGTCGGTCAAGCTCTGCGCCGTTGTACTGCGCCCTGAGCGTGTGCAGCTTGTCGTAGTAATAAGCAAGCATCAGATTGACCTTCGGCGCGACCTGATAATTGACGCCAAACCAGAGGAAGTCGTCGCGCAGCGCCACGCTACCATTCGAGAACTCGTTGCGCCCCCACCGATAGCCGCCGGAGAATCGGAACTTTCCGAGGTTGTAGCCCGCGCCGATCGCTGCCTTTCGGAAGTTACCAATTCCGTTATCACCCAGCGTTGTGAGCGTCGGATAGAACTGATCGTACGCAATCGATGCGCCAAACTCACCTGCTGAGTACTCGAGCGAAGCGCCATAGCCAGCATTCGCCCTAATCTCCCCCGGAGTCTCGCCTGCACCGAACACACCATTCCCAAAAGTCCAGTGTAATCGTGCTCCGATGCTGCCTCGCTGGATGACATAGTTAACACTGTTGTCGTTTCTCAGATTCATACCCAAAAGAAACGACAACGGCTCATACATCGGCGCATACGCACTAGGCGAAAAGTTGGCCAGAGCGCGGAAGATGGTGCTGTATTGCCGCCCGAACGTCAGTTGACCGTACTCATCGCTGCTCACTCCAACAAACGTCTGTCGATCGTACAGCTTGTTTGCGTTGAACTGCGTGCCGGTATCCACGTTGAAGCCGCCTTCAACGGTGAAAATTCCCTTCAGCCCACCGCCGAGATCCTCCACCCCGCGCACGCCCCAACGGTTGCTGGCGAAGCCGCCGCCACTATTCCGGACGACGCTGCCTGATGCGCCACTGGCATTCGTCAACTTATTCACGTACTCGATGTTCGAATCGACCACGCCATACAACGTCACACTTGAGTGGGCATAGCCAGTACACAGCAACAGCCCCAGCGCCGTCGACGCAAGCAACGCTCTTTTCACCTTGTCTCCTCCGATTTTTTGCATGTCTCGCAAGGTCACCGCCTCGCTAGGAAGCGCTCAGGTGCAGATTTCCGATCTCTGCGCCTTGTCCGCCTCGCAGTGATTAAATATGATTGGTTGAACCATCGATATAGTGGAAAACCCCGCGCAATCACATCTTTACATTGGTTCAACCACTGCATAAGATTGAGCAGGCGCGCCTCATGTCAGGACAAGCGTGGAGCGCAGAAGATCAAGCTTTTGGTCATCGAACGTGCTCTGCACGCCCCCATTCGGCGAGTTCGAACTCGCGAGTTCACACCTTTTGCAGATGTCGTCATGAGTCAAACCGACCACCCTTCCCTGAAAGAAGTCATTCGCAGCCGCGCTTCGGAAGTTGGCTTCCCCACCGAGGCCACCAAAGAAGCGAGGTCGTGTTTGCTTAAGGACCTCCGTGCGCTGACGAGGTCCATCGTCGACGTTTCCTCCAGGCTGACGCAGACTCAGCGTCAGGCGCTTCTGGTCTCAGTTGTCGACGAATCGTTAGTGCGAGGGGACTATCAGTCGTCCGTCCTGCTTATGGCCGCGGGCAGTGAACTCTCCGTTCGATGGCCTAAGGAGCTCACGCAGTCCTTGGTCGCGGAAGCGAGCCGGCAGAGTCAGTTGTTTCGGTACCTCTTTTGGCTCGTAGTCAGGCGTTCTGCCTGACGAACTCACATTGAGACTATTCAACTGAATCGCGAGGAGACCTGATAGTGCGCAAGTGGCTTAGAACAACCGAGAGCATCGAGTTCGCCGTCAAAGGCCGTGTTGCATACGTGACCCTAAACAGGCCAGAATGCCGCAATGCACTGTCCCCCGAACTCCTCGCTGAGTACCGGTCAGCCCTGCTTGAAGCAGATGATCTCCGGGCTGTAAGTGCTATCGTCGTTGCTGGAAACGGCAAGGATTTTTGTGCCGGCTATGACATGAAGGGAGCCTATGCCCGTTACGCATCCGAGCACGGCGATGAAGCGAGCCCTTATCGAACCGGAATCGGTTCTTTTGACGATGACTCCTGGAAGCTGGAACGCTCCCAGGAAATGCTGCGGACCCCCTTTGACATTCATAAACCTGTCATTGCGAAGGTTCACGGGAACTGCGTCGCGGGTGGGACCGACTTAGCTCTATACTGCGACATGATCATCGCAGCCGACAACGCCCGCATTGGGTTTCCCGCGACACGTGCAATGGGCTCCCCGCCCAACCACATGTGGATCTACAACGTCGGCCCGCAATGGGCGAAAAGGCTATTGCTAACTGGCGACGTACTTTTAGGCAAGGATGCAGCAAAGATCGGCCTTGCTGTGAGTTCGATCCCCGAAAGCGACCTCGACCAAGAAGTGGAGCGACTTGCCAACAGCATTGGTTCGCTGGACCCTGAGCTGCTTGCCTGCAACAAGCGAATCGTTAACCTGGCTCTCGAAGTTGGCGGCGCCTCTGTGCTTCAGCGCCTGGCTGCCGAAATGGACGCGAGAGCCCATCTCACACGTGCCAAGGCCGAATTTGACGAAGATGTTCGTGCCCTTGGATTCAAGGGTGCAGCAGAGAAGCGCGACAAGCCCTTCGGTGACGGCGTCGCAAGGCTGAGTTGGTAGTCGCTGCGTACGCACCAGCGAACAGGTAGCCCAAGATTCTAGAAGCTCCTGACGACGGCGCCAACCGCCCCGTCCCGCGGTACGGACGCCATCGTCTGTACCGCGGTAGTCACCAGAATTATCCCAATCCCGATGAAGCACGGGCTGGCGGGTTCTCCGAGCGCCACCTCTCAAGACTGCTTTGCACCATATGGGCCGCACGCTCCCAAGCCGACATCGGTGCGCTGATCAACTCGATGTCGAACTCGCTAACACTTCGGAACTCAAGAATTTCAACACCCTGCGGACCAGGCGTATAACCGTAGACGGTATGTGCCGGCACAAAGAAGCCATCGCCACAACCGAGCACCTGCGTACCATAGCGGATCTCACCGGAGATTACGTAATACAAGCAGTCCGTATCGTGCGAGTGCGCAGGTAGCCGGAAGCCGCTCTTGAACCAAGAGTAGACGAGGCTGAAGCCATTTTCCGCTTGGAAGAGCAGCCTCGATACAGACCCTTCCTTGACACCTTGCGCAAAGACCGGGTTGAGCTCCGCCCTTTCCGGGGGCAACGGCTTAAAATGCATCGCGCCGGACTCGAGAAGGTCCTGTGCATCTGCGGCATGGAAGAACTGTATCCGTTTGGGTCGCCGATGTTCCGAGGAACTCGTACTAGTCTTTTCAGTCGCCATAGTTGTCTCCCTCCTGACAAAACCTTTCATCAGACCAGGGGACTTCGTCCCCCATGCTGGGCTAGACAGCTCTTTTTTCAAGCTCTCGGGCTATCACTTCCTTCATAATCTCGTTGGTCCCTGCAAGGATGCGGTGGATTCTCACGTTTTGATACAGCCGAGCAATCGGATACTCGAGCATGAATCCTGCTCCACCGTGGAGCTGCACGCACTCGTCGACGACCTGGCCGCAAGCATCGGTGATCCACCACTTGGCCATGGCCGCTATCTCGCTGCTCAGTTGGCCTTCCAGGAGACTGGCACTGCAATGGCTGAGCATCGCCTTCGCGAGCGTCAACTTCGTTTCACACTCGGCTAGTTTGAACCGCGTATTCTGCATGGACAGCAAGGTCTGACCGAATACTTTTCTGTCCGCAGCAAATTTCAAGGTCTCTTCGATGGCTCGCTCCATACATGCCATCGACATGAAGGCGGTAATCACGCGTTCTCGACTCAACTCTTTCATGAGTTGCTTGAATCCTTGTCCTTCTACGTTGCCGAGAAGGTTGGCTTGGGGAACTCTCACATCGTCAAAAAACAGCTCTGCTGTGTCCTGCGAATGAAGTCCCACTTTCGATAGGGTTCGTCCGCGCCGGAAACCCTCTACCTTGTCTGTTTCGACAACGATGATCGAAATGCCCTTCGCTCCCAAGTTAGGATCCGTCTTAACTACGACGCAAATGAGGTTTGCTGTGCTGCCGTTAGTGATGTAGGTCTTCGCGCCGTTGATGACGTAATCACCGCCCTCCTTCCGAGCCGCCGTACGAATGCTCTGCACGTCAGACCCCGCGCCGGGCTCAGTAATGGCAAGCCCTCCGACTAACTCTCCCTTGGCCATCTTCGGCAACCACTCCTGCTTTTGCTGCTCAGAAGCGAAGTTGTGGATGTAATGTGCGACGATTCCACTATGGAGTGAATTGCCCAGCCCAGGGCATAGCATGCGACCTTGCTCAGCGAAGATGACGGCCTCATGCAGGAAGTTACCTCCCCCGCCGCCGTACTCTTCGGGAATGCCGACGCAAAGAAGGCCGGCCTCCGCTGCCTTGTACCAAACGTCCCGGTCAACACATTGCTGTTGGGCCCACCGCTCTTCATGCGGAAGAAGTTCCGCCTCGTAGAATCGCCTTGCGCTGTCGCGCAGAGTCTCCAGCTCGGGATTCATCCATGGTGCGTTCTGCATGGTTGTTCCTTGTCTTCTCAGCTAGCCCGTTCTTCTGGCATGTTGGCGCGCTCCTGCATCCTGCGCCAATCAATCTTCCCTGTCGGCGACCGTAGCAATCGGTCGGTAAAGATGATCTCTCGCGGGCATTTGTAGGCCGCCATATTCGATCGCGACCATTCAGTCAGTTCTTCCTCGGTGAGCGATGCGCCGTTGCGCACGACCACGAGCGCCCGGACTCGCTCGCCGCGGCGCTCGTCTGTGACCGCAATGACGCAGGCCTCCTGGATAGCTGGGTGACTATGCAGTAGTGATTCGACCTCGGCAGGCCAGACCTTGTAGCCCCCGACGTTGATCATTCGCTTGAGGCGGTCCACCAGGAAGTAATAGCCGTCCTCATCACGCACGGCAAGATCACCCGTTCGCAGCCATCGTTTTCCACCCCGCTCCACGTACGACTCGCGGTTAGCAGGCTCGTTATTCCAGTAGCCGTGAGGGCTTACTTGGTCGCCCGAAATCCACAACTCTCCGCTCTCCGTCGTGGGCCCGTCCGGGTAGAACTCCAACGTCGCAGGGTCGACCAGCGCAGCACTTACACCAAAGGTCGGGATACCTAAGCATTGGCGCTTTGGGCGTTGTAGCGGCGTGGCCATAACCATGGCCGCAGTTTCTGTCATCCCGTAACCTTCCATGTAATGAATCCTTAGCTCCTCCGATAACCGCTTGTTAACGGCCTCCGGCAGCGCTGCACCACCGCCGTTGATGAGGGCGAGACTTTCGAGCGCACTATCCGGCAAGTTCGGCAGACCGAGCAGGTCCAACAGCATTGGGGGAGCAGCGCCCCATCGATTCACTCTGTACCGGGCGATGAGTTCGGCCGCTTTGCGTGCATCCCAGCGTGGAAGAAGCACAGAGGTCGCGCCAAGGTGGATCGCAGTGTTGACGAGCGACTGGAGCCCAAGCATATGAAACATCGGGGCTGCACCAAGGAAGACGGTCTCGGTCGTGTCCCCGCGCCAGTTTGCCGCCGTTACAGCAGCTGTCATCAGCGAATAGTGAGTATGCGTGCAGCCCTTCGGATGCGCCGTGGTGCCCGAGGTGTAAGCGATGAGGCAAAGATCGTCTGCACGGGCTTGAGCAGGCCAGGGGATCAGGTTGGCAGAAAGCGCTTTTCCCCAACCACAAACTTTCTCGTTTTCGGGAAGCGCAATTGGCACGCTAAACCAGTCTGGCACATCTGCATCCCCGATGCCCTCTAAGCCTGACTGATAGGAAAACAGCATCACGTCTTCAAGGCCTTTGGCAAGAAGCGGCTCCATTTGCGGCCACAATTCCTGCGCCGCAATCGCCACCTTTGCCCCGCTGTCGTTCATCAGGTGTTCGAGCTCCGCGCTCCGACACATCGGGTTGGCCAGAACCGGGACTGCATCCGCCCTGAGAATCGCATGGTAGGCCGTCACAAACTGAGTGGAAGTCTGTGCACTTAAAAGGACTCGGTCTCCCTGCCGCACGCCGGTGCGTTGCTGCAGCCACCCCGCTAAGCTCCGCACGTCATTCAACAGCTTCTCGTAGGTCACGACATGCCCGTAAATCACGTATGCCGGCTTCTGGGCAAACCGAAGAGCTGCTACTTCCAGACATTGCGGCAGCGTGAGGCGCGGTACGTGTTGGACGATTGGCAACCCCTTTGGCCAAAAGGGGGGAGGCTTGCGTTCCTCATTCATGGCGATCTGTTCTCTTTGATGGTTTATAGCCGTCGACGTCGACGGATGTCTCCTCAGGCCATCGTAGCTCACAATAATCATAGGTTCAACCATTAGATTTTTCTTGACTGCACACTGATCGCCCACATAGGATTTGGTTCGACCATTGACGATAGTCGATCTACATAAAAATCTGAGCGTGGGAACCATGACATCAGTCGGAGACATTTTTTCGCCCCGTCCACTGGAAGGCCGCGTTGCCCTCATCGCCGGCGGCTCTAGCGGCATCAACCTTGGTATCGCGCAGCGCTTTGCATCCGCAGGTGCAAAGGTCGTCATTCTGAGTAGAGACGAAGAACGCATCACCGCAGCAGCAAGAACAATCACAGACGCCGGCCATGTGGCCTATGGACGGGCAGCCGACGTACGCAACTTTGAAGCGGTGGCATCCGTGTTTAAGGAGGCATCCGAAAGATTCGGTCTGATTGATGTTGTCGTCTCTGGCGCTGCGGGAAACTTCCACGCACCCGCTGCCTCGCTCTCCGCCAACGGCTTTAAGACGGTCGTCGACATAGACCTGATTGGTAACTTCAATGTCTTGCGGGCCAGCTTCCCGTTTCTCAGGACGCCTGGTGCATCGCTGATGTCCATTACAGCACCAGGCGGTACGCACCCTTCCGTTTTTCAGGTGCATGCGAACTCCGCCAAGGCGGGCATCAACATGACGGTGAAGTGCCTGGCGATGGAATGGGGTCCCGCTGGAATTCGCGTGAACGCAATCTCCCCTGGACCAATTTCCGGAACAACCGGCATGGCGAAGCTCGCCGCCTCGCCCGAACGGGAGCAACAAATCAAGGCGCGCCTGCCCCTGCGCGAGTACGGGTCAATTCGAGACATCGCCGACACCGCACTGTTCCTTGCCAGCGACAACGCAAAGTACATCACTGGCGCCATCATCGATTGCGACGGGGGAAGCGGCCTAGGGGACGCCTCCGCAGATGCGCTTCTTAAAGCAACTCAACGTTGAATATTTCGACCACGGTCGTGCAAGGAAAAATATGAACGAGGCCTACATCTTTGATGCATTGCGCACCCCCCGCGGCAGAGGACGTGCCGATGGTAGTCTCTACGAAGTCAACCCAGTCGACCTCCTCGCTGGACTTATGACCGAGCTCCAGCAGCGACATGATCTCGACACTGCCCAAGTTGAGGATGCGCTCATCGGCTGTGTAATGCCCAACGGTGAGCAAAGCGGATGTATCGCCAAAACGGCGGCTTTGCGTGCTAACTGGGATTGGCAGGTACCAGGCGTACAGCTTGACCGATACTGCGGCTCTGGCTTGGAGACAGTGAATATCGCTGCCGCAAAGGTCCGCTCTGGCTGGGAGAATCTTCTTGTCGCTGGCGGCGTCGAGTCCATGTCGCGTATCACGATGGGTGGTGCGCCTGGTCCTCGGGACACAAAACCTGACATGGTCTTTCAGCTTAAACCAGTGCCGACTGGCGTGGCTGCGGACCTCATGGCTACTTTGGACGGACACACGCGCGAAGCTGTCGATCGTTACGCTTTGCAATCCCAGCAGCGTGCCGGCCATGCCCGTGCCAGCGGATACTTCGACCGCTCTGTTGTACCTGTCAAGGATGCCAACGGTCTCACTATTCTGAAACAGGATGAGCTAATCCGCGAAGACACTACTCTCGAGAAGCTTGGCGCACTCAAGGCCTCCTTCCAGGCGATGGGCGAACTCGGAGGTTTTGACGCGCTGGCACAGATGAAGTACCCGGAAGTCGAAAAGGTGCGTCACATCCATACCGGCGGGAACTCCTCGGGCATTGTCGATGGCGCCTCACTGTTGCTCGTCGGGTCAGAGCAAAAGGGGCGCGAGTTGGGCCTCACGCCACGAGCGCGCGTGGTTTCTGTTGCAGCAGTCGGCGCCGAGCCGACCATCATGCTTGCCGGCCCGGCGCCGGCGAGTCGCCTGGCATTGAAAAAGGCCGGCCTTAGCATCGACGACATCGACCTTATCGAGGTGAATGAAGCGTTCGCGTCAGTCGTTCTGCGGTTCATGACTGAAATGCAGGTTGACCCAGCCAAGGTCAACGTGAATGGTGGCGCGATTGCTATGGGACACCCCCTCGGTGCGACCGGCGGCATGCTGCTCGGCACACTCCTTGACGAACTCGAACGCCGCAACCTCAAGCGCGGCTTGATCACACTGTGCGTCGCCGGCGGTATGGGAATCGCCACCATCATCGAACGCGTCTGAGAGAGAATATGAGCTCAATCCAATATCAGAAAGACCAAGACGGCATTGTCACGCTGACGGTCGATATGCCCGGCCAGTCGGCCAACACGATGAACCAGGCATTCCGAACCGACTTCTCTGCGGTCGCGTCTCAGCTTGAGTCCGAGCAAGACGGTATTACTGGAGTCATCCTCACCTCCGGAAAGAAGACATTTTTTGCCGGTGGCGACCTGAATGGACTTCTCGCTGTAACGCCTGAACAAAAGGAGGAACTCTTCAAGCGTGCCACCGAGCTGAAGGCAGCGATGCGGCGCATTGAGCTTCTTGGAAAGCCCGTTGTTGCCGCAATCAATGGCAGCGCGCTAGGGGGCGGCTTCGAACTTTGCCTCGCCTGCCACGCACGTTTTTCACTTGCCAGTCCGCAAATCGCGTTGGGCCTCCCTGAGGTAAATCTCGGACTCCTTCCCGGCGGCGGTGGCGTCGTGCGACTCGTGCGATACCTAGGTCTCGAAGCTGCAATGCCTCTCCTTCTTGAGGGCACCTCCCTGTCGCCTGCCCAAGCGCTAGCGAAGGGCCTTCTTACCAGCATCGCGGACGATGCGGCTGGTCTGGTAAAGATGGCCCGAGATTGGATCAAGGAAAATCCTGAGGCCGCTCAGCCTTGGGACAAGAAGGGGTGGGGCCTGCCAGGCTCGACTGAGCAGTCTCCGGCATCTTTGACGTTCCTGCGAACCGCACCGGTGGCTCTTATGAAGAAGACCCGCGGTTGCTACCCTGCCCCACTGGCAATCCTCTCCGCTGCTGTAGAGGGTGCAGTCGTCAACTTCGACACAGCATCCCTTATCGAAACTCGCTACTTCGTTGGATTGGCGACGGGTCCTGTAGCCAAGAACCTGATCAGCACATTCTTCTTCCAGATGAATGACATCAAGGCCAACAAGGGCCGACCGGCAGATGTTCCTCCTGCCACGTTCAAGCGCGTCGGGATCCTGGGAGCAGGCATGATGGGCGCGGGCATTGCATATGCCAGCGCTATGCGCGGAATCGAGGCCGTTCTCAAGGACGTTAGCCTTGACCACGCGGGCAAAGGAAAGCTCCACTCAGAGAAGCTCCTTGAGAAAGGAGTGAGTAAGGGGAAGATCTCTCCATCGAAGCGAGACGAAGTCCTGCAACGAATTACCCCTACGGCAGATGCTTCCGGCCTCGCCGGCTGCGACATCATCATCGAAGCGGTTTACGAAAAGCGTGAGCTGAAAGCCGAAGTCACCAGGGAAGCGGAGCCGCATCTCGCGGAAAACGGCCTGTTTGCGTCAAATACGTCAACTCTGCCGATTACCGGCCTGGCCGAAGCAAGCGCAAGCCCAGAAAACTTCATCGGCCTGCACTTCTTCTCTCCAGTGGATCGAATGCCTCTGGTGGAAATCATCAAGGGAAAGAAGACCTCCTCCCGAACATTGGCGCACGCTATCGATTTCGTCAAACAGATTGGCAAGACGCCTATCGTCGTCAACGATTCTCGCGGCTTCTTTACCAGCAGGGTCTTCGGCACCTTCACCAAAGAAGGTGCGGCGATGCTCTCGGAAGGTGTCCCTGCCGCGGTAATCGAGAACGCGGCCCTTAGCGTCGGAATGCCGGTCGGTCCATTGGCGGTCATGGACGAGACCTCAATGGCCCTCAGCTTGTCGGTAAAGCGGCAGACCGAAACGGATCTTGCCTCAGAAGGTAAAAGCATGCCGCAACATCCGGGATGGGCGGTCATCGAACGCATGGCCGATGGACTGAAGCGTCCTGGCCGAGCCGGCGGTGGCGGCTTCTACGAGTATCCGAAGGATGGCCAGAAGTACTTGTGGCCTGGTTTGGTGAGCGAATTCGGAAAGTCGGCGGGGGATGTTCCGTTGGATGACCTGCGTGATCGCATCCTCTACATTCAGGCGTTGGAATCCATCCGGATCCTTGAAGAGGGGGTTATCGATACTACGCGCGACGCGAACATCGGCTCGATCCTCGGCATAGGCTTTCCTCGCTGGACTGGAGGTGTGCTGCAGTACGTGAACATGGTCGGTACCCGTCGATTCGCAGAGCGCTCCGCAGAACTGGCACAGCGATACGGTGAACGGTTTACCCCCCCGGCCCTCCTTCTGGAGAAGGCCGAACGCAACGAACGCTTCCAGTAACGAAGGATCACCCATGACTTGGGATAGTTTTACGTTATCGGTGGAAGACCACGTCGCCCACCTTGTGCTGAATCGGCCCGAGAAGCGAAATGCTTTGTCTCGCGCATTCTGGACTGAATTGCCGCAGGCCGTCCAAGCACTCGATGACGGCGCCCAAGCACGGGTGATCTTAATCTCCTCCACGGGGCCGTATTTCAGTAGTGGGATAGATATCGCAATGCTGGGCTCCCTGAGACCTGACATGAAAGGGCCGGATGCAGAGCGCCGGGCCCGACTTATCGGCCCCTTGACTCGCTATGAGGGCATCGTCGCCTTCCAGCGAAGCTTCAGTTCTCTCGAGCAGTGCCGGCTGCCGGTGATCGCAGCCGTGCAAGGTGGATGCATCGGTGCTGGACTAGACCTCCTCTCCGCTTGCTGCATACGATATGCCACCAGTGACGCCTTCTTCTCGGTCTATGAAATCAATGTCGGCATGCCTGCAGATATGGGAACCTTGCCGCGACTCACCCGCTTCCTGCCGGAGGGTGTGGTACGTGAGCTTGCGTACACCGGGCGCCGAATGGACGCTCGCGAAGCGCACTTCCGCGGCCTAGTGAATGAAGTCTTCGATGACCATAATTCCCTGTTGGACAAGGCGAAGTCTGTTGCCAGGGAGATCGCATCGAAGGCACCCATCGCCATCGCCGGCACCAAGCGTCTGATTAACTACGGGCGCGACCACAGCACCGCCGATACGTTAGATCACGTTGCGCTTTGGATAGCGGGCATGAATCCCAGCGAACAAATACTGGACGCCGCCAGGGCGAACGCCGGGCGAGCCTCCGCAAATTTCGCAGACCTCCCAGTGCGCACGCAGTTCCAAAAGTCGGAATAGAAGCCGCATTACGGCATGAAGTAGAGGCACTGACCGACATGAGTAACGCTGAGAGTTTGTCAAAAAGCGCAGAGACGCCGAGAGACGGCATCCCACTGTGCTACTTGCAGTTGCTGCTATTGCCGGCCCGAGCAAAGGGCTACGACACGGACGCGTTGTTGCGGCACCATGGGCTTTTGTCTGCTCTAGACAGTTCGCCAAATCAAATCGTCACGATGCTGCAGTTCGCGCGAATTCTGCGGCGCTTGCGGAGACTGCTCCATGACGAGATGATTGCCGTCACCGACCGCCCAGTTCGTCCCGGTACGTTCTTGCTCGTCGTCCGCCAGATGCTGCAATGTACAACGCTGGGAGAAGCGCTTCGACTTGGTTGCAGCCTCTATCGACTTGTCATCGAGGACTTCTCACCCCGTCTTCGCATATATGGCGATGTTGCTCGCCTGGAGATAGTCGACGCTTCACCACCAGGTACATTCCGAAGCATCGCACACCTCATGATGCTATACGGCGCCATCGGGCTCATGTCCTGGATGGTCCAGCGACCGATTGCCGTGCATGAAGTCACGCTTCCAGCGTCATATCCATCCCTCGCCCCCGCGGACGCCTTGTTCCAAGCGCCCGTACGCGCTGCCTCCATTAGTGGAATCAGCTTCGAATCGAGCCACCTCAACGAACGAGTTGTGACAGACATCGGGGGATTGAGAACGTTCCTGCTTCATTGGCCGATCCGAAAGATGGCACCTTACAGCGAGAAACTTCCTCTAGCTGTCCAGGTTAGAAAACGCCTTATTCAACGGGATATCGCGCATCTCCCTGCCCAAGCGGAGCTTGCTGCTACGATGGGGCTGACCGACAAGGCGTTGCGCCGTCGACTGTTCCAGGAAGGACAGAGCTACCGAGCCATCGTCGACGCGCTTCGGCGTGATGCCGCGATACGGCTTCTCGAGCAGTCCAGACTCAGCGTTGCCGAAATTGGGATCCGCCTGGGATTCTCAGAGCCCAGCGCCTTTCACCGCGCTTTTCGCCGAGCAACAGGCCTGACGCCGAATCAATTTCGGCGCCAAGCTTCGGTGGACCCCAACTAGGCAGCGCTGTAGCCTCCGTCGACAGTAAGCTCAGTGCCAGTGACGAATCGAGACTCGTCTGCACAAAGGAACGCGATGACATTCGCCACGTCAACGGGTTGTGCCCATCGACCTAGAGGCGTGCGGTGTGCAACCATGTCGACGGCGGCGTCCAGAGAACCCAGCGGGACCCCGTGGCTAATCATGTCCTTCATGGACCCTAACCCAAGCGGGGTCTCAACTAGCCCCGGGTGGACCGAATTGACCCGAATCCGCGATCTTCCGAGCTCGACGGCGAGTGCCTTCGTAAGCAAGCGAACTGCACCTTTCGACGTGCAGTACGCCGAGTGCATGCTTCCACCTTTCAGGCCAAGGATAGAAGAGAGATTCACGATGGAGGCGCTCCCAAATTCGGCCGCCGTTTTCGTCATCAACTTGCAGACTGCTTGGCACCCGAGCCACACGCTGTCAACGTTGACGGCCTGCTGACGGCGATACAATGCTAGGTCGGTCTCCAGGAATGGTCGGACAACCATTAGCCCTGCGCTATTGACCAGGCCATCGAGCCGGCCAGACGCCGACTCAATTTTCTGCACGACTGCATGCCACGCACTCTCCTCAGTGACATCATGCGCCAGGCTGTCGGCGACACCGCCAGCGTCGCGAATGAGCGCAACGGTCTGCGCGGCACCCTCTTCATTGAGATCACTTGCGAAGACACGCGCCCCAGCAGCTGCCAACGTGACGCAAGTCTGACGTCCGATTCCACTGGCCGCACCCGTTACCAAAACGACTTTTTTCTCAAGTTGCATAGATTCCTCTTCCTCAGGCTGTCAAAGACGGTGAATTCACGCGGCACGCTTCACTGATAGCGTTTGCGGTAACGTATAGCTCGCCAGGCCCTCTTCCCCATTCTCGACGCCCAGCCCGGACTGCTTGTGACCGGCCATAGGCGTATGAGGCGTAACGGCTTGAATCTGATTGATCCAAACCGTCCCTGTCTGAAGACGACGTGCGATGTCCATGGCGATACTCTCGTCCCTGCACCATACTGAGCCCGCGAGCCCGTATTCCGAGGCATTCGCTCGCTCAATTACTTCCGGAATGGATCTGAACTTGAGCAGCGGAAGAATCGGGCCAAACGGCTCCTCCCTGACGATTCTGGAGTCGTCGGACGGGTTATCCACGAGTGTGACGGGAAAGAACAGACCCGGCCCCTTCTCGACTTCCCCCCCCGTCAGCAAGTTGAAGCCGCGGTCCTTGCAGTCCTGCAGCAACCCACACAGACGGTCAAACTGTGCACGGTTCTGAACTGGGCCAAGCTCAACTCCATCACGATCGCCCGGCCCCATCGGTGTTGATTTTGCCAACCGTACGAGCACCTCCGAGAATTTGTCGTAGATGGATTCGTGGATAAAGACGCGCTTTGCAGCGATACAGATCTGCCCACTATTGACGAAGGCGCCCCAGAACAACTTCGTGGCGACCTCTTCGATGTCGACGTCCGGCATGACAATCGCGGCATCGTTCCCACCCAGCTCCAACGTCAATCGCTTGAGATCCTTTGACGCACTTTCCATTACCCGCTTTCCCGTCACTGTCGAGCCAGTAAACGAAAGCTTGTCGAAACCGGGATGCGCCGACATGCGGGGACCCAACGAATCGCCGCCACTGACAATATTTAGTACACCAGGCGGCAACACGTCACGCATGAGCTCCCCTACCCGAAGTGTTACGAGCGGAGTAAACGGAGATGGCTTCAGTACTAGGGTATTGCCCGTCAGAAGTGCTGGAGCAATTTTCCACGCGGCCAGGATTACCGGGTAGTTCCAAGGCACCATTGCCCCGACCACACCTACTGGAACTCGACGGACGACGATGTACGCCTGGTCGTTATCCTGCACGATGAGATCGGGAAGTGTCATCCGCGCGAACTCCGCAAACCAGTATGCTGCGCCGGCTACCTCGGTTCGCGCTCGAGACAGTGGCTTTCCTTGCTCCGCAGTCAGCAGCCTTGCCAACTCCTCCTGGTGCGCCAGGTAGACCGACCCGATTCTTCCTAGAAGCTCCTGACGCTCGGCCCATGTCGTCTTCGCCCAGCTTGGGAGCGCATTACGGGCGGCGGACACTGCGGCATCGAGCATCTCGGCGTTACAGTCTGGAGCCTGGGCAAATACTTCGCCCGTAGCAGGGTTAACTACCTCAATCGTCGAAGGTGTATCGATTGACGTCCCATCTATAGTCATCGGAAACGAGCTGGCGACGGGAGTGCCTTGCAATGTCGTCATGCTGCCACCTCGATTCGGTCAGTTGTCGACTGCTTTGACGGAGTAACCCGAATATTCAGGGTCTTCATCCCCCCGACCTGGTTGCTTGCGATGAATTCAGCCTTTCCCACTACCTCGATGCTCTCGGTTCTCGCAAGCAGTTCCGTAAAGAATGTCCGCATGCTTGCTCTCGCCAGATTCTGGCCAAGACACGCGTGGATACCGAATCCGAAGGCCACATGCTTATTTGGACCGCGGTCGATACGGAAACTACGGGGCTCATCGAACACCTCCTCATCGAAGGACGCGCTGTGATACATCAACGCGACCTCATCTCCGGCCTGGATCTTCTTTCCACGCAACTCAAAATCTCGAGTTGCTGTCCGTACGAAGTGCTTGACCGGACTTCCATGGCGGAACATCTCTTCAATTGCCGACGGCATTAGTTCTGGTCGCGCGCGAAGTCGGTCCAGTTCGCCCGGTTGCGTCAACAAGTAATACAGGCCACTGCACATCGACGAGCTAGTGGTGTCATGGCCCGCAGTAGCAAGGATCACGTAGTAGGAAACCGCCTCCATAAGGGGCAATGGCTCGCCGTCCACGGTAGCGTGCGCGATCAGCGATCCTAGATCCTCCTTCAACGGCGCCGCACGACGCTCGGCCAGCATCTTGCCAAAATAGGCGAAATACTCCTTTGCAACTGCGCCCTTTCCCCGCTCATCGGGTCCATCGCGCCTTAGCGTGGGGTCTTTCGGCGCGAGAAACTGCTGCGTCAACTTCAAGAGGTAGGGATGCTCGCTCTCCGGTACATCCAACAACGTCATGACGATCTGGAGCGGATACCAAACAGCAATCTCGCTACAAAACTCGCTTGTTCCCTTCTCTATCAGCCGTCCGACGAGCGCCCTGGCTCGCTCCTGGATGACGGACTCGAGGCGCTTAATGTTTGCTGGCATGAAGTAAGACTGCGTCAAGCCTCGATACTTCTTGTGATCCGGATCGTCCATGTGAATCATGGTTCGGACTAGTTTTCCTCCCGTTGCAGCGGTCTCCTCAATACGAACACGCTGCTCCACATCATTCATCAGAAAACTCTTTGGCGAGGCAATGAACACGTCGGGGTGCTTCCCGACTTCAATGACGTCAGCCTGCTTGGTGACAGCCCAGAACGGTGGATGCCCAGGGGCTGTAGTCCAATGCACCGGATCCTCGCGTCGGAGTGTTTCAAACATCTCGTGCATCCGCTCTGGATCGGAATAGATTTCGTGGCTTGCCAGCTCAGTATCGAAATCAGAAGCAATCGTCATTCTCGTCTCCTCAGTTTTTCTTGATATCTTCAAAGGTCAACCAGTAGCTCCGCCGTCAGCGACCGCGAGCAGCACGGCATGAAGCAATCGTTTCGGCTTCTGTCATCGTCGGTCAGGTAATGGTCCCGGTGATCAGGCATACCGTTCAGAACTGTGGTAACGCAGGTTCCACAAATTCCTTGCTCGCAGGACATCGAGAGCGAGATCCCCGCCTCAAGGAGCGCAGTAGCGGCGCTCACGCCGCAAGGCACGTGCACCTTTTTCCCAGACGAGGCCAGAATCAAATCGAAAGCAGTCTCAGCACTGCCATCATTCTGTGTAGTTGGTGAACCGAAGAACTCTCTATGTAGCTGGCGCTTTTCCCAACCGAGCTCTGCCGCAGTCGACAAGATATGTTCGATGAAGCCCGACGGTCCGCAGGCGTACACATGATCATCGGAGCCGCCCTGCTTCAATACTTTTCGCGCATCGAATGGCTGTTCTTTCGACGCCAGGTCGTGATAGATGCGGGCTTGCTTAGAGAACCGCGTCTCTATGCGTGACGTGAAGGCCGTCTTCGCCGCGTCGCGTGTGCAGTAGTGGAGTTCAAACTCTCGATCTGCATTTGCTAGCGTCTCAGCCATTGACAGCAGCGGGGTAATCCCAATTCCGCCGGCGAAAAGCAGGCTACGGCCCGCGCTCTGGACCAACTCGAACTCGTTTCGTGGCGCACTTACTCGGACCAGTTGGCCAGGTTCGATGGCCTGATGCATGCCGACGGACCCGCCTCGTGAATCTTCAGTGCGGAGCACGGCAATAACATAGCGATGTCGCTCGGCTGGATCGTTGCACAGGGAGTACGCTCGAGATACTCCGGGAACAATGTCCACCAGAATATGTGCGCCGGCGTCGAAAGCTGGCAGTTGCTCCCCGTCAGGATGCACCAACTCGAATGACAAGATGCCGTCGGCCTCCTTTCGTCTCTCGGAGAGTCTTAGCTCAAGGAACGGCGCGTCACCTGCATGGTTGCTCATCTCTGTCTCCATCGTTCTCGCTCCCGTCCCTCGTCAGATGGGCCGGAAAATGCGTGGAGATAGCTTAGAGTTCCGTGCAGGAAACGACGATGACCGAATCGGTCAACTTTGCTGGCCGAAATTACCCAAGGTAAAGCCGAATCAGGTCGTTGTGTGCCGAGGATGACACACCGGTCAAGGAAGAGATTGTGCTGCCGGGTAGGTCGCTGTTAGAGAGCGTTGGGCTTAGACGTGACCGGCCATGAGTCAAAGATCGGTGATGCCGTATAGCTTACTCTGCGTGGTGACGTGCCGGATCCACTGGACATTCTTCGTGAAGTCGAAAAAAAAAGCGGCGCCATTCAGCGCCGCCGTAAGCCAGCAGGATAAAGCTGGTTGAAGTCACCACCCGAAATTATTACAGGTTGGTCCCTGCGTCAACGCACAGGAGTCGTCAACAGGACACGTTACAGTGATCCCACCAACTCCGGCACCATCGTGTTCAGGTCGCCCACCAGGCCGTAGTCCGCCACCGAGAAGATCGGGGCTTCAGCGTCCTTGTTGATCGCGACGATCACCTTGGAGTCCTTCATGCCGGCCAGATGCTGGATCGCACCCGAGATACCGACGGCGATGTACAACTGCGGGGCAACGATCTTGCCAGTCTGACCGACCTGGTAGTCGTTCGGCACGAAGCCGGCATCGACTGCCGCACGCGATGCGCCCAGCGCGGCGCCGAGCTTGTCGGCCAGCGGGGTCAGTACCTTGGTGTAGTTCTCGCCCGAGCCCACGCCACGGCCACCCGAAACGATGATCTTGGCGGCGGTCAGTTCCGGACGGTCGCTCTTGGTCACTTCACGCGACACGAATTGCGAGATGCCAGCGTCGGTCACGGCCGGGATCGTGTCCACGGAAGCCGAGCCACCTTCAGCGGCGGCGGCGTCGAAACCGGTACCGCGCACGGTGATGACCTTGATCTTGTCCGACGACTTCACGATGGCGATGGCGTTGCCAGCGTAGATCGGGCGCTCGAACGTGTCGGGCGAATCGACCTTGGTGATGTCCGACAGTTGGGCCACGTCCAGCTTGGCGGCCACGCGCGGCAGGATGTTCTTGCCCGAGGCGGTTGCCGGAGCCAGGATGTGCGAGTAGTCGCTGGCGACGGCCAGGATCTGCTCGGCAACGTTCTCGGCCAGGCCGTCACCAAAGTACGGTGCGTCGGCCAGCAGGACCTTCGACACGCCGGCGATCTTCGCGGCGGCATCGGCGGCAGCCTTGGCGTTCGAGCCGGCCACCAGCACGTGGACATCGCCGCCGCATTGGGCAGCAGCCGTCACGGCGTTCAGCGTGGCGGCCTTGATCGATTGATTGTCGTGTTCAGCAATGACGAGTGCAGTCATGTTCTATCTCCCCCGCGCTCAGATAACCTTGGCTTCCGTCTTCAGCTTCTGCACCAGCGTGGCCACATCCGGGACCATCACGCCAGCACTGCGCTTCGCGGGCTCGATGACCTTCACGGTCGACAGACGCGGCTTCACGTCGACGCCGAGATCTTCCGGCTTGACGGTGTCCAGCGGCTTCTTCTTCGCCTTCATGATGTTCGGCAGCGTAACGTAGCGCGGCTCGTTCAGGCGCAGGTCGGTGGTCACCACGGCCGGCAGCTTGACCGACACGGTTTCCAGACCGCCATCCACTTCACGGGTCACCGAAGCCTTGCCGTCGGCCAGCACCACCTTCGAGGCGAACGTGGCTTGCGGCAGGCCAGCCAGCGCGGCCACCATCTGGCCGGTCTGGTTCGAATCATCGTCGATGGCCTGCTTGCCCAGAATCACCAGGCCCGGCTGTTCTTTGTCGATCAGGGCCTTGAGCAGCTTGGCCACGGCCAGCGGCTGCAGGTCTTCGTTCGACTCCACCAGGATGCCGCGGTCGGCGCCGATGGCCATCGCGGTACGCAGGGTTTCCTGGCATTGCGCCCCCCCGCACGACACGGCAACCACCTCGGTAACGACGCCGGCTTCCTTCAACCGCACGGCCTCTTCGACGGCGATTTCGTCGAACGGGTTCACGCTCATCTTGACGTTGGCCAGGTCGACACCCGTACCATCCGACTTCACGCGGACCTTGACATTGGAGTCCACGACTCGCTTGACTGCGACAAGTATCTTCACTGCTCTACCCTAGTCTATGGTGTTTGCCAGCTCCTTCACAGATATGGAAGGAGAAGCGACGGAATCTGCCCGTTATGCTGCGCTCAACGTCGCGCGTCCGTTTGCAAGCGCAATGACGTCGCGTTCTTTCAAACGCCCACGGAACGCAATCTCATTTACACCGACCTTCCAGCACTCGAGGACGATGGTCTCTCCCGGATAAACGGGCGAAGTAAGACGTGCGCGGATGGATGTGATGCGGCTAGGATCGTAGTCGCAGAACGCCTTGACGATTCCGTGGCAAGCCACCCCATATGTCGCCAGACCGTGCAAGATTGGACGAGCAAAGCCAGCCTTCGAAGCGACCGCAGGATCGATATGCAGCGGATTAGTATCGCCTGACAGCCTATATAGCAGCGCAGCGTCGGCGCGAGTGGGCAGTTCGACCCTGATATCCGGGGAGCCTTCTGGGGTCGGAGGGGCCGCCGCCGCAGGCTCGTCACCGCCTCCGTTCTGAGAAAAGCCACCATCTCCACGAAGGAACAAGACCTGTTCGGCTGTCGCGACGTGCTCGTCTGTCTTGGCGTCATACAGATTCTTCTCGACATGCAGCACGGCTCCCTTACCTTCGCCCTTGTCGACAATGCGCACCACACGGCTGCGACCAATCAACGAGCCGGCGGATGGAAGAACCTTATGCACCGTCACGCACTGTTCCCCGTGCACCAACTTCAGGAAGTCAATCCCTAGCTCCTTCCGGTCGCGCATCCAGGAGCCTGGCGAAGCAATGACTGCTGCCATAGTCGGGAGCGTCACGAGATTCTTCTCATACACAAATCGAAGTTGGCTTTCGTCCAGAGGATCAGAGCCAATTCCCAGACCCAACGCATAGAGAATGCTGTCCTTCTCCGTGTAGTTGTGGATCACGTCACCCGACTGCCAGGCCTTCGTTTTTTGATAGTCAATCATTTTTGTACTCGGTTGCGGGCAAGGGAGCCCAACGGAATTGAGGAGATTCTTTTGCAGCAAAGCGCCTGATAGACTCACGCGTGTAATCGCTACCCGCAGCAATCGCCTGACCTGTAGCCTCCAGATCCAGCATCGTCTCGAGGTCGCACTGGAGCGACTTCTGCAGCGCCTGTTTGGAGAGGCTCATCGCCGTACCGGACGCACTTTCGAAGCTACGTGCAATCTCGATAGCCCGCGTCATCAACGCTTCAGGTGCCAGAACCTCCATGGCCAGCCCCATCCGTTTCGCCTCGTCGGAGCCAAACTCTCGCGCGGAGAACACCAATTCCTTTGCGCGTTGAAGACCCACCACACGCGGAAGGGTGTACCAGGCACCGACATCTGGCACCAGGCCAATTCGATGAAATACCGCAGCCATACGCGCGCGATACGAGCAAAGGACAATGTCCGCAAGAAGCGCCAGGCTTAGTCCTGCGCCGTAGGCAACGCCATCAACTGCGGCGATCACTGGCTTATCCAAAGCCGATACAGCCAAGACAAGGTCTCGGTAAGGCGCCATCCCTTGGCGGCGTTGCTCGGTAGTTCGCGGCGCTCCACCTCCCATTGCCTTGACATCACCGCCCGAGCAAAAGTCAGCCCCAGCTCCTGCGAAGACGACGACCCGCACTTGCTCATCGGAGCGGAATGAGCGGAACATCTCCGTCAGCGCAACCGTCATTGCGGGCGTCAGCGCGTTCTTTGCCTGAGGACGGTTCAACGTAACGAGGGCGATGCCTCCGTCGTAGGTCAGTTTGACATCATCCGAATCGTTCATGCTCGTCCTTGCCGCACAGAAAGTGGAACACCATCTTGAATGATGTCGCAATACTCAGTCATGCCTAGCACAGTCCTGCCTTCGCAGGTGTACTCCGTCATACTCTCGGTAATTCGCGTGTATGAAGAAGCATCTCCACCCGCCTTCCTATGCCGAAGCGGTACTGTCGACAGGACCTTCCCCTCGACGATGTAGGTCTTCTTGGTAGTTGTTATCCACGCAGTGAGCAGCTTGGGGTGATAGTCGTCGTCGTACTCCGTCCAGATACGTCCATCAATGACGGGCTCATACTCACCGTTTGACAGAACGTTGCCGCTGATGGGTAGTGCAGCTGCTGTCGGATCTTTGACAGAGAAGAGCATTCCGAAGTCCCGGTCAAAGGCAACCGGTAGCCACTTGTACCAGGAAAAGTTATGCCAGTGCCGAGGGCCCCAAGACTTGTCGCGGTATCCGGTCCCGTTCTCAAACTTGAATTTCGTACCGTCCACCGTGACTGTCCCGCTCACTGCCATGTGCTGCTCGGTGTGCCCCCGATACACGGAGTTCTCGGGATCAAGGTCAATAGGCGTGTCGTCGAGATTGACAATCTCGCCACCGTGCATCGGCGACACCCCTTCAAACTCCAGGTAGATGGTGGACGGACGCTTCTGATACCGCTTGAACGCCGCGCTCGGATCCGCCATTGCAGCAGGCTCGTCCATGATGAGAAGTTCGCCCTCATACTTGACTCGCAAACGCTTAAATGGCTCCATCACTTCGAAGCGCATCCCTCCAGCATCCATGGCATCGTTGTGAGTGATCATTGGGCGAGCGAACATGAACCCGACTTTTCCGCCTGGAAGGTACACGCAGCAACTCATCTCAGCGTAGCCTTCGTTGACGCGATTCCCAATGCGCAACCACAGCCCTACGCCCTTCGCCGTGTCGAAGGCGTTGAAATACATGCTTTCGTTATAGTTCCGCGCGGCTTCCGGGGCGTGCGTGTACTCATCCTGCGGACTCAATCGAAGCTTTGTGTTTGGGGGCTTGTACATCGAACGATATCCTTTTAAATTGCCACACCAGGTATGTTCGTCAGTGCCTTGAAATCTCGGCGTTATCGGCCTGGGCCATCAACACTCCAGCCGCAGCGGTGGACGCTACTCGCATAGCCACGTCGTTGGCCCTGTCGTTGGCAGCATTTCCATCCATCGCTCGACGCGCAACTCCCTGCTGTATCGCGGCAAGTCGGAACATGTTGAACGCCATGTAGAAGTTCCAACGCGGAATGCCGGCCTTCGGATCCATGCCAACATGCGTGCAGTACATGGCGACATAATCAGCTTCGCTCGGGATTCCCAAGCTCTTGACGTCGACCCCAGCAAGCGTGCGGTGCGTCCCCAAAGAGACATGCCAGTTCAAACAGTGGTAGGCAAAATCGACCATCGGATCACCGAGGGTGGACAGTTCCCAGTCGAGAATGGCAATAATTCGCGGCTCAGTCGGATGAAAGACCACGTTGTCTAACCGATAGTCCCCGTGAACGATGGCGGTTGTGGTCTGTGGAGGAACATTAGTGGGCAGCCAAATGATCAACTGCTCCATCGCTTCAATGCGACGCGTTTCGGATGCCCGGTATTGCTTCGTCCAGCGCTCAATCTGCCGCTCAACGTACCGCCCCTCTTTCCCGTAGCCCTCCAGACCGACCTGCTTGTAGTCCACCAAGTGCAACGCGGCAATTGCTCGATTTAGTTCGGCGTACAGGGCTTGTCGCTCGGCCGGCGCGACTTCCGGGAGAGTCTGGTCATCGAGGATCCGACCTTCTGCGAAATCCATGATGTAGAAGGCGCTGCCGATTACCCCAACGTCTTCACATAGAGCCCGCACTCGTGGCACCGGAACAGTGCTCGAAGCCAGGCTACGCATTACACGGTACTCCCGTTCAATTGCGTGAGCCGATGGCAGCAAGGTGCCTGACGGCTTTCGACGAAGTACGTAGCGATCTTCACCCGCCTTCACAAGGTAGGTCGGATTCGATTGACCACCCTGTATGCGCGTTACGTCCAACGCGCCGGCGAACGGCGCGACTTGGCCGCGGATATAGGCGGCCAGCCGCTCGCCTACGCTGGGGTCCTCATGAAAGACGGCACCGGCGTCCATGATTAGAGGCTGATGTGGAATCCGCCGTTAACCCCGAGGTGTTGGCCCGTAACGTAGCTTGAACCGTCAGAAAGCAGGAAACAAACAGTCTTCACGACCTCTTCGGGAGTCGACCAGCGGCCCAGGGGGATTTGCGCGAGCATGCCGTCGCGGAACTTCTCGCCGCGAACGACTTCCGTCATAGGCGTTTCAACCACGCCAAAGCAGACGGAGTTGGAACGGATGTTGTAGCGGCCCCATTCGCGAGCGGCGGTCATCGTCATTCCGAGCATGCCTGCCTTTGCCGCTGCATAGTTGATTTGCCCAATCGAGCCCTTGCGCCCTGCGTCAGACGAAATGTTGACGATCGAGCCGCCGGTCTTGTCACCGTCCTTTGCGCGCGAGACCATGTGTTGACCAACAGCGCGGGTCCAGTAGAACGAACCGCTCAGATGTACATCGATGACATCCGTCCATTGCTGGTCAGTCATCTTATCGATCATTGCAGGACGGATGATGCCGGCATTGTTGACGAGACCGTGAACGGCGCCGAATCGCGACACAGCGTCAGCCACTGCGCGGGTCGCAAGCGCCGAATCTGCGACGCTGCCTGCGACGGCCATCACGCGCTCCGCGGGCAACGGAGCGAGGGCAGCGTTCAGCGTTTCACCGTTCAGATCCACGGCGACAACGTTTGCGCCGAGCTCAATGCCGAGTTCGACAACTGCCTTGCCGATACCCTGTGCAGCGCCCGTAACCACGATGGTGCGACCTTCCAACGAAACGATTTGCGACATCTCCGTACCCCTTTTAGTTTGGTTGAACCAATGATATTTTGGAAGTGGATCGGCGTCAATGGGAAATAGAACGGGCGCAACGAAAGCGTCTAGGGCGCACCTGTCGTGCGCGAGACGGGTCGATATGGACCACAGGCTCAACTAAAGGGGGAATCACATGGGGCCGTTGAAAGGCATCAAGGTCGTAGAAATGGCGGGAATTGCTCCAGGGCCATTCGCCGCGATGATGTTGGCCGACATGGGTGCGGAGGTGCTGTGCATTGAACGTCCTACTGCGGCACAGCATTGCCAACCGACTGCGTCGAACGTACTGCACCGTAATCGTCGCTCACTGGCGTTGGACCTGAAAAATCCTGTTGCACTGAGAGTGTTGCGAAGACTGATTTCGTCTGCGAATGCCCTGATCGAGGGCTACCGTCCGGGAGTGATGGAGCGACTCGGATTGGGACCGGAGATCTGCCTCGCCGACAATCCGAGCCTGGTGTACGGGCGCATGACTGGATGGGGTCAAGATGGGCCTATGGCACAAGCCGCAGGCCATGACGTGAATTACATTTCGCTTACTGGGGCGCTTCACGCTATCGGACGTCGTGACGCTCCTCCTCCGATTCCGTTGAACCTCGTCGGGGATTTCGGCGGTGGTGGGATGTTTCTGGCGTTCGGCGTTGTCTGCGCACTCCTAGAGGCTCAGACTTCCGGGCTGGGCCAAGTTGTCGACGCAGCGATGGTCGATGGCGCCGCGGCCATGATGGCCTACATGTGCGCTGCCCGAGCGTCGGGACGCTGGAGTGACCAAAGAGGTGAGAATGTCCTTGACGGAGCAGCCCCTTGGTACCGGGTGTATGAGACTTCCGACGGACAATACATTTCTGTTGCCGCGGCCGAGCCGAAATTTTACGCGGAACTCCTTCGCCTGTTAGAACTCTCCGATGAGACTTTGCCCGACCAATTCGATCGCAGCGGCTGGCCAACCCTGACGGAACGCCTTACAACCGTATTCGGCACAAGAAGCCGCGCGGAATGGTCCAAGTTGCTGGAAGGTACAGACGCTTGCTTTGCACCTGTGCTGTCTCTCGCTGAAGCACCAGGCCACCCCCACTTGCGAGCTCGAAACACATTCATTGAAGTCGACGGCATCATCCAGCCTGCCCCAGCTCCAAGATTTAGTCGGACCGTCCCGGCACAGCCACTGCCCTGGACACCGGCGAAGACCGATGATCGCGCCACACTGACGGCTTGGGGCATTGACGAATACGAGATCTCACAACTGGAAAGCGCTGGGATTCTCGGCTAAGCGTCATAAGGGACGAGGCGCACGGCAGGCAACTGCTGTACGCCTCCTTGGGGAACTCAGTCACTCACCTGCTTCGCCCATCGCGGACTGTTAATGCTCAGCGCATCCTGAAGGGTAGAGATCAGATGCTCCACCACGCCGACATGGTCCAAAGGCAAGTCTCCTGCCCCGAGCCTGGTGGCAAGTTCGCGGTTTAGCGCCCCGACATCCCCTTGCTTACCGAGAATATCCTCCAAACGCCTCCTTTCGCGGGCTTGAGCTTCGGGCCGCATTTCAAGCTCTCGCGCGACAATCTTGAGCACGTTGATACAGACTCGGGTCTGAAATCCATGGTAGCCGGTTAGGGTGGGAAGAAGTTCGCGTTCGAGGTACTCCGCGGCTGCCTGCAGGAGGCGATTGGCATCGGGTACAAATGTCGACATGGTAATCCTCTTGATTTCAAGGCTTGACCAGATTCATGAAGTCCCACAACGGCTCTTCCATTCGCCGACCAATGGCACTCAACTCCAGACTTGCTTGGCTGCCACCTGCAGCCTGCGCCGAGCCGCGACGCACACATGCTATCGCCCACTTCAAATTGGCGAAGGCCTCCCAGAAATGCACTCGTTGCTTGTCGACAACCCGTCCAGTCACGCTTTCGTAGCCAGCGTATAGATCGTCTCGCGCGCCGAATCCCCCAACATCACCTCGACCGCCGAAGCGCCAACTCCGCATACAGAGAACGCCCAAGTCCTGCATCGGATCCCCGATACGCGCGATTTCCCAGTCCAGCACGCATCGCAACCCCTGCTCCCCTACGATCAAGTTACCAGTTCGGAAGTCTGCATGAACCAGGCCGGCCGTTTCCATCTCTGGCAGGTGCTCTTCAATCCAGCGGATCGCGAATGAAAGCGCCGGATGCTGAACATTGCACTCGCTCAAGAGGTCTCTGTAGGTTGCAAACTCATCTTCAGGCGTAAGCACCTTCAGAAAGGAAAGGTCTGTCGTTGGAACTTGATGAATTTTTCCAAGGACCTCCCCGCACTGCCGAGCCAAGACAGACCGTGCACCCGAAAGAGCTTCGTCCAGGACAACACGACGACCGAGCGTTTCTCCTTCAATAAACTCGGTCACATAGCCAGCGCCCATTCCATCTTCTGGCTCAAGAATCACCCGAACCACTGGCGCCGGAGCACCTGCAGCCCGCGCCGCTTTCATGACCGATGCGTCTTCGCGAGCCTCAAGTTTCGGCGCCCTGCCTGCAGCCCCTATGGTGGCCCCTGTCAACTGGAGTATCAGTTGCTGGACCGCGCTGCCGCAGCGCCATTCGAATGCCCAAGTTTGCTTCGTTGCTCCCCCGGACAAGCGCCGAAGGTTAGCGATCTCGCCAGGCACCCCTTCTTCCCGAAGGAGTGCCCGCTCGAGTTGCGACGCCAGAAGCTTTTGGTCTGTCGTCTGCTCCGACATCAGATTTTCCGGCCAACAGCCTGCCAGAACGGATCTCGGAGTCGACGTTTGAATATCTTGCCACTGTCCTCTCGCGGCAACGATGCATGGAAGTCGATGCGCCTTGGCACCTTGTACTTCGCGAGATGCGATTCCAGATACTTCTGAATGTCGCTGGCGCTTAGCTCGGCACCTGGCATAAGTTCCACAGCAGCGGCCAACGATTCCCCGAAATCCTCATCTGGTATCCCAAACACAGCGCAATCATGGACCCCCGGACACTGCGTGAGCACCATCTCAATTTCGGCAGGGTAGATATTGGTACCCCCAGAAATAACCATGTCCGAGCGCCTATCGCACAGATATAGACGGCCTTCCTTCAGGTAGCCAACATCGCCAACGCTGATCAAGCCGTCTCGCTCTACGCTCTTTCGCTTCTCTTCGTGATTGAGATACGTGAAGTCCGCGTACGCAGGCACGCGCATATAAATCTCACCAGGAGTTCCATCCTCTACTGGCTTCCCATCCTCACCAAAGAAGGCGATTTGAGTACCCGGCGTAGGCACACCAACTGACCCAGGGTGATTGAGCCAATCGTCCGGGGTGGCAAGCGTTGCGGTACCAACCTCGGTGCCACCGTAGGTCTCGTAGACGACCGGTCCCCACCACTCCATGAGCTCCTGCTTCACCTCACGAGGACACGGAGCGCCGGTATGTGTTACCCACTTCAACGAGCTGACATCGTATCGCTCGCGCACCTCTTTGGGCAGCTTAAGAATGCGGATGAACATAGTCGGCACCATCACCGCATTGGTAATGCGATACTTTTCAATGGCTGCCAGGGTCTCCTCGGGGTCGAACTTCGATTGCAGCACCAGGACATCTGCAGCCGTGATCGCTTGGCGGCCATAAGCATTCGGCGATGCGTGATAAAGAGGTCCGGTAATGAGTGCCCTGACGCCCGGCGTCAGGCCGTAAACGCGTTCGATGATGTCCACATAAGCCTTGGCCTGCTCCGGCGTTGCCGGATCGCGTTTCACACCTTTGGGATGACCCGTGGTGCCGGACGTGTAGATCATGGTGGCCCGCCCGCGCTTTGGAGGCTGAGTCCAGAGTTCAAACGTCTGGCACCACTCTGGCCAACCAATGTCCCCCGCCTTTGGCGTTGCCAGAGCATCCGAGATCCCGTAACGAGACTGAACCTCCGGAGGCGTCGGCACTACCAGCACCTGCAAGCCTTGTGGAATGTGCGGCCGCAAGGGCTCTAGCAAGTCTGCGTGAGCTACCAGCACCTTGGGCTTTGCATCATTCAAGATATAGGTGAGCTCCTCAGTCTTGCCGTGCCAGTTCAATGGAACTGAATACGCCCCGACGGCTGCCGCAGCCTGTTGGACCTCAAAGAACGAGAAATCATTGCGCAAGAGCGAGGCGACGGTGTCCCCCTCGCGGATTCCCATCTTGTCAAATCCCGTGGCAGCGCGCATTGCTTGCTGCAGGACCTCATCTCGCGCTTTCGCGCGGCCATCCAGATAGATTGTGGCTTCGCTCATAATCTGTCTCCCTCCATGTAGTATTTGTTGGGCTGCTATGCGTGAAGCAGCGAGGCCAGTCTTGCCGTATGCGCCTCTCCATCGCCGAAAAGTTGGTCAAGGACGTGGACTCGGCGTAGGTAGTGTCCTACCGCGTACTCCTCAGTCATGCCAATGCCTCCGTGCAGCTGAATCGCACCATGAGCCACCGCCCGGGCATGCTTTGCTACTGACAATTTCGCTCGGTGCAAATCGAGCTCTGCACCTTCCGAGTCTTGATCGTCCACCGCAACCGCCGCCGCAATGGCCATGCTTTTCGCGAGCTCCAGGCTCACAAGCATTTCCGAAGCGCGATGGCGGAGCGCTTGGTTCTCGCCGATCAGCCTTCCGAACTGCTTTCGCGTATTCACGTACTCGATGGCGAGTTGGAACGCTGCACCTGCTGCGCCGACCATATCTGCACAGGCGGCGGCAATGCCCATGGCCAACGCGCTCTCGATGGCTCTTAGCGATTGATGTCCGTCCCCAGCCTCGCCTAGCGGCAAGGCCGACACGTTGCTAAAGGTCAGCTCACCGGCAGGCGTATCGTCCACGAGCTTGTAGTTGCGAACACTCAGCCCCTTTGCATCGGCATTCACCAGGAACAGCGCGCAACCGTCGGTGTCCTCAGTGGAGCCTTGGACACGCGCGCTGACCAAGTATTGATGGGCATCATTGGCCCCAACAACGTTGAACTTTTGACCGCTAAGCAGCCACTTTTCGCCGGTCTTGGTTGCTCTAGTGCTGATCCACCAATCCGTATGACGCGCCTCGACTTCATCGTGAGCCCACGCAATCCGACGCTCTCCGGATGCAATGGACTGCAGTGCTTCCTTGGCACGAGCGTCCCCCGCGTAGGTGCGAAGCGCCGTGGCCGGGAGGAAATTGGTTGCAAGGAGCGGCTCCAGGGACAAGACTGCCCCGAGCTCCTGCATAACCGGAAACAGGTCGACAGCGCCCCCACCGAATCCCTCGAGGTCCTCGGGAACCAACAGCGCCGTCAGTCCAAGTTCTGACAGCGCGCTCCAAGTTTTCTCGTCGTGGCCGGCGTCAGCTTCGACGTATTGCCGGCGATTCTCAAATCCATAGCGTTCGTTTAGCAGCCGATGAACGCTTTCCTGGAGAGCCCGCTGGTCCTCGTTCAGTTCGAAATTCACTTTGTCTCCCTATCCTACAATTGCCTTGGCCAGGATGTCCTTTTGCACTTCACTCGTCCCACCATAGATGCTTGCAGCACGCGAATAGAAATAGCGTGGCGTTAGCGGACCACGGTCCGTATCCCTCTTGCCGCGCTTTTCCAAGCCCTGTGGTCCGGCAAGGCGAGCCAGCAGGGCATTGATGTCTTGTTGCAGCTCGACACCTTTGAGTTTCAGCACCGATGCGAACGCGGGGATGCGCGCCTGCTCATTGGGGGTAAGAAGAAAACGCCAGTTCGTTACCTCTAGAGCTCGTACTTCGGCGTCCAGCGTCGCGATCTCCGATCGCAGCTTGGGGTCGTCGATGAGCCTGTTTTCACCCTGAACAGTGCGATCTGCGAGCTCGCGCGCGTAATCCAAACGCTCTCGGCACAGGCCCACATTGGCAATGCCGGTTCTCTCGTTTCCAAGAAGGAACTTTGCGCAGTTCCAGCCCTTGTTCTCCTCGCCCACAAGGTTCTCGACGGGCACCCGGACATCATCAAAGAAGACCTCATTCAAATGATGGTCGCCATCAATGGAGCGGATAGGACGGATCGTGATGCCAGGCGACTTCAGGTCAATCAGCAGGAACGAAATCCCCTCCTGCTTCTTCGCCTCGGGATTGGTCCGAACAAGTGCAAACACCCAATCCGCCCAATGAGCTGTGGTGGTCCAGATCTTCTGTCCATTGACAACATAGTGGTCGCCGTCTCGTTTGGCGGCGGTCCGCAAGGAAGCCAGATCCGAGCCCGAACCTGGCTCGGAAAAGCCTTGGCAAAACCAGAGGTCGAGATTGGCTAGCTTGGGCAGGAAGTACTCGCACTGCTCCGGCGTACCGAACTTCATCAGCACCGGCCCCAGCATCGTGACGTTGAACACCTGAGGAAGCGGTGTCGGTGCGCGGAACATCTCGTCAAGCAGAATGAGCCTTTCCAACTGCCCGAGCTCGGCTCCTCCAAACTTCCGCGGCCAATGGGGCGCTGCCCAGCCGCGCTCATTGAGAATCCGCTGCCACGTCACCGTGTCTTCCTTTTGGGCCGGGTGCCCTGCGCGCAGCCGAGCACGGATGTCCTCAGGCAGCCTCTCTTCAATAAAGGCACGAACTTCTGCACGAAAGGCTTCTTGTGCAGGCGACAATCGTAGATCCATCCTTCTTCTCCTCCTACGTCGACTCGCGCCGTGCGAGTACGTGCGTTATTTTGGTTCAACCATTATACTTAACGCAAGAGGATTGTGAGATGTGGGAGGCCATGCTCGGTGCAAGGAATGCAGTGGAGGAAACCCTCAAGTGCCGTATGAGGCATACACTCTCTGATAACATATGTGCAGAGGTTGATCCAATGCAAGACACGCCCAAAATGCCTACGAAAACAAAGCCTGCCGTACCTGACCAACAAGACCCGAGTCCTGCAGGCCCTATATTTAGGCGGGTTCGAACACGGCGAGCATTCGAGGCTGTAAGCGACCAGATCCGCCAGCAGTTGGCGTCGGGAGAGTTGCGTCCAGGCGACCGACTCCCCGGTGAGCGCGAACTCGCCGAGCAATTTACCGTCAGCCGAAGTGCTGTACGCGAGGCGTTACGAAGCCTTGAGGCCGCCAGCGTTGTGGAAGCCCGAACTGGTATCAACGGCGGCTTCTTTATCCGGAGTACGAGTAGCACGACCGGGCTCACACAAACAGTCCAAGACCTAGTGTCCCTCGGCCAAGTGTCCATTGCGAACGTTACCGAGGCTCGCGTGGAACTGATGGCCGTCGCAATCCGTCTGGCCTGCGCTCGGGCCACGGAAGAGGAGCTGGATGCCATTGAGGCCGACATCAGCTACCACACGGAACTGTTCCGACAAGGTGACGGCTCACGTAACTCCAAATCGGTGATTGAGTTCTATCGCCTGATTGCGCAAGCTACGCACAACGCTGTAATCGTTCTGATGGTGGACGCGCTTTCGGAGATCATTCGCAAGCTGTTGGCGCAAATCGCGCCCGAACCTCGCAAGGACATCATGCAGGTGCGACGCAAGGTCCTCACCCTGCTCCGACAACGCGACGCCCAGGGAGCTTGTGACGCGATGGCGACTCATCTCCGTCACGTCAGCGACTACCTAGAAAGCGAAAGTAAGAAATCTGCGCGTAAGAAGAAGATTGCCGCATGACCCAGGCTGAGAAGGACACAATGACCACCACTGTGAAAACTGCGGACACGCCTTTGGAAACGAATACGCCGCGCTTCGAGGCGGTACGCTCGGCACGTGCGTTTGAAGAGATTGCAGATCAGATCCGAGCCGAGCTAGCCCAGGGGAGATTGAAGGTTGGCAGTCGACTCCCCGCTGAGCGAGCCTTGGCCGTTCAGTTCGGCGTATCCCGGAACACGCTGCGAGAAGCGCTTAGATCCCTTGAGCACTCGGGACTTGTGCGACTTCAAAAAGGTGCAAGCGGCGGTGCGTTTATCAGTGAAGGCTCCGGACTCGCTATCTCGAATAGCCTGATGGACCTTTACCACGTAGGATCCATCACGCCCGACCAACTGACTCAGGCGCGGATCTGGCTGGAGTCAGTTATTGTCCGCGAGGCGTGCGAGCGAGCGACTGCCGACGACCTGGCCGCCCTCGAGAGGAACATCGAAGAAGCGGCGCGTGCCTCGGAAGAAGGCGACTTTCCCCGTCGGGCAGAGCTTCACTTCGACTTTCACCGAACGCTTGCCAAGATGTCGGGCAATCCCATCATGGTCATCATGATGAATGGGCTGCTTGCCGTACTGGCTAACTTCGTAAATAGCATTGGAGAATACGAAAACAATTTCGTACTTCCGTCCCGAAAGCGTTTCATGAAGCATATGCACGCGAAGGATGCCGAAGCGGCCGTAGCTGAAATGGAAGCCAGTCTCAAACGGCTTCAACAAGCATATCTCTCGCGCGTAACGGAAAGCGACGCGGAACGGACGGTTCGACGCCGTGCCGCTCCCCGCAAGGGCACTTGATCAGGCATCAAGCCATTTGACTGCGGACGACAACTCGGCACGACTAGTCCGAAAGCCGTTTGCAGGATGGTGGGTGTCGGGGTAGCCAAATGAGATCCCGCACACAATCCGTCGACTGGCCGGCAGGCCCAGGCATTCGCGCACCCGATGTGGTCGGGCCGCCAACGCTGCCTGGGCGATGGTCGCTACACCAAGGCTCGTGGCTGCGAGCATGAAGTTGGCGACATATCCACCGCAATCCACAGCACCATATGTGGAGAGCGCCTCATCGCTAGTGATGATCGCCACATGTGGGGCGCCGAAAAGACGAAAGTTCTCGCGCGCTTGGCGGGTTGACGCTTCCCGATCTCCACGCGCCACGCCAACTGCATCGTAAAGCGCCAGACCGCATTCACGGCGACGCTCCTGATACACCCCCTGGTACTCCCGCGGCCATTCAAAGTCAGGTCGCTTCTCATCGTCCGATTCACTCGGCGCCAGCATCACCTCTCGAAATCTATCAGTGGCCGCCCCTCTCGTAATGACTACCTGCCATGGTTGCGCATTGCACCATGACGCCGTACGCTGCGCGAGAGATACGATGCGTTCGACGATGTCTTGTGGCACCTCGTCTGGTAGAAATGCACGGCAGCTATGCCGGGCTGCAAGAAGCCCTTCGAGCACGACGCTCGGCAGTTGCTCTCGAATACTCATACCTTCGACTCCTCAGATACGTAGCTGTCGCTGGCCTAGGTCCAGCAATTCTTATCGCGCAAATGCGCTCGCAGTAAGCAAACTTTCGCGGCACTCCGCAACCATCCGCTCAAGTAGCTCGGCGCAGCTTGGTAAATCTCGAATCAACCCGACCACCATCCCAGCGGTAACGATGCCGCCATCAGGATCGCCCTCCTGCAAAGCAGTTCGTCCCCGTGCGCCAGCAACGAGATGGCGTATGTCCTCAAATCCGCAACCACCCGGCCGGCGCTCGGCAGCCACAACTTCGTCCGAGACCGCATTCTTCAACACACGCGCCGTGTTCTTCAGGGATCTGAAGATAAGGTTGGTATCTCTCTCGCTTGCTGCCAATAGCCGCTGCTTGATGTTCTCGTGAATCGGAGCTTCCTGGGTCGCACAGAACCGCGTTCCCATATTGACGCCGTGCGCACCTAACGCAAGCGCGGCTGCCATTCCGCGGCCATCCGCAATGCCTCCCGACGCGATAACCGGCACACTGAGCTGGCTTGCCGCTAGGGGAATAAGCACCAACCCCGGGATATCCTCCTCACCTGGATGGCCAGCGCATTCAAAGCCGTCTATGCTGATTGCGTCCACACCGAGGCGTTCCGCGGTGAGCGCGTGCCGTACTGCCACGCATTTGTGGATGACTTTGATACCGGCATCCTTGAGCTTTGGAAGATACTCAAGAGCCTTGTTTCCCGCCGTCTCGACGACACCCACTCCGTTAGCGATGATCGCGTCGATATACTCTTCGTACGGTGGAGGCGCAATTGTCGGGAAAATCGTCATGTTGACGCCGAATGGTCGGTCGGTCATTTCGCGGCAACGACCTATCTCGCGATGCAGCGCTTCCGGCGTTGGCTGAGTCAGCCCGGTCAGAACGCCGAGGCCGCCAGCATTCGACACGGCTGATGCTAGTTCGGCGCGACCTACCCACTGCATCCCACCCTGTATGATGGGATAGGCAATATTCAATAATTCCGTGATACGAGTTTTCATGTAAAAAGCCCAGCGGTTATCTGAAACGGAATCTGCTTCACTCCAGGCCTCGCTGTCTTGGAGAAATTCCCCCACAGCCGAGGCATTGATACCCTCAGGAGCGGTTGCCGCCCCGCCATGCTTCGAGAAGGTCCGGCAAACTCGCCGCTTCTTGGGGCGCCGGCCCCTGAACGGAACCTGGCGTGCGCGAGAACCTCGGTGCGGGCGCGGGCTGTTGTACGCCGCCGACCGAAACAAATGACTTTCTGTACTGCAGGTGTGGATGCATTTCAGCTTCACTCAGCGTCAATACCGGAGCAAAGCAAGCATCCGTCCCCTCTAAAAGCTCGCACCAGTGCGCGCGGGTATTCGTTCGGAAGGTCCTACCGAAGAATTTCTCAAGCTCTGACCACCTCTCTCGATTGTTCTGGGACTTCTGCAAGTCGTCCGGAACACCGAGCTTTTCGCAGAGCAACGCGAAGAACTTTGGCTCAATCGGGCCAACGGAGATGTACTGGTGGTCGGAGGTCTCGTAAGACTTGTAGTAAGGCGCCCCACCATCGAGCGTGTTGCTTGCCTTCTTCTCGACATAGTGACCGCGCAAAAGTTGAGTGTGAAACAGACTCGTGAGAGACACTGCTCCATCGCAGATCGCCGCATCAACGACCTGCCCTTTTCCCGAGCGTTGCGCTTCAAATACAGCAGCCAGAATCCCAACGACAAGGTACAAGCTTCCGCCACCGTAGTCGCCTACCAGGTTTAGCGGAGGAACCGGTGCACGTCCCGCCTCGCCAATACCGGCGAGCGCACCCGAGATAGCGATGTAGTTGATATCGTGGCCAGCAGCTTGCGCTAGCGGCCCATCCTGCCCCCAGCCTGTCATGCGACCGTACACGAGTTTTGGATTGCGCTTTTCCACATCTGCAGGACCAAGACCCAAACGCTCCATCACACCCGGCCGAAAACCCTCGACCAACACGTCGGCCTCCGAAACAAGGTCGAGCACTTTCTCGACGTCTGTTTGCTTCTTGAGGTCTAGGAGTACTGTCTTCCGGCCTCTGCCAACAATGTCAAAGCGATCTCCCAGCTTTGCATCACTCCGATCAATTCGAACGACTTCTGCACCCAGGTCAGAAAGCAGCATGCAAGCGAATGGCCCGGGGCCAATACCCGCTATCTCAATCACACGCAACCCTGCGAGTGGTCCCAAAGTTGGCGAATCGCTCTCTCTAGCCATGAAGTCTCCGGTATTTGAAAGTTAGGGGTCATGTCCACGCACGATTGAATACCGTCGTGCCAGCGTTTTGACTCAGCTGTGCGCAGAGGAAGACTCTCGCAGAGCGGCAGGGCAACTGAGCGTCTACTGAGGCCTAAAGGCCATTGCGTTGACTGTTGGTGCAACTATACAATGGCTCAACCATTAACACCATAGTAGGCAGTCCCATGAACGATGAGCGAGTTTTGCTGCACACACGCCAGGTGCAGTACCGGTGCTACCGGCGCGGTGACGGGCTGTGGGAAATCGAAGGCGAAATGCGGGACTTCCGCAGCTACGACACGGTGGTGGCTGAAAAAGGCAATCTTCCAGCCGGCACGTCCGTCCATCACATGGTGATAGCACTGGTAGTGGACGAAGAGTTGGCTGTGCAAAACGTCGTCAGTCGTATGGAAGCTGTTCCCTTCCGCGTCTGCCGGGAGATTGAAAACAGCCTGAAGACGATGGTGGGCGTACGCATGGGCTATGGCTGGCGCCACACCATCAATGAGCGCCTTGGCGGCACTGAAAGCTGCACCCACCTACGCGAGCTACTCATCAATATGGCCACGGCGGCATTCCAAGCCATTCCAACGTGGCAAGCCCAACAACGTAAGCAACAAGGTGAGGATCCTCTTAATGGCACACGACCTCACTATTTGAATCAGTGCAAGTCCTGGCGTATCGATGGTCCGGTGGTTCGCGAACATCTCCCTCAGTTTTATCAACCGAACGCTGTCGCCGGCGCAGAGCCGGGTAAGGAATGAGAGCAATGCAAGAAATTGAAGAACGCAAGCCCCGCGGCATGTACTTCGAAGACTTCGAGATTGGGAAGACCATTGTCACCTCGCGTCGCACGGTGACGCTGACCGACATTGTCAACTTTGCCTGCCTGTCCGGTGACCACAATGCACCCCATATCGACCATGAGTTCTGCAAGACGCAATCCTATGGAGAACCGATCGCTCACGGTCCGCTGGTGCTGGCCATCGCAGGTGGTCTCCAATGCCTCAGCGGCATCAATGACGGCACCATTATTGCCATGCTAGGCAACGACCAATGGCGCATGCATCTGCCCGTCAAGCACGGCGACACCATCCATGTCGTGATTACCCCCATCGAGAAAAAGCAGTCGAGCAAGGGCACTTCCGGCATCGTCACGTTTGACCGGAAGGTCAAGAATCAACGAGGCGAGGTCGTCCACTCCATGATTACGACGCTGCTGTATCGTCTGCGTCCGCAGTAAGGCCTTCTAGCTGCTGTATCCTGGTCAGCCACACGGAGGGGAAAAGGAGGGGGCGAACTGTTGTTCGCCCCACTCTTTCCATTTTGAACGGCTCGAGCGCCTCGCAACGGAAACCCCGGAGCATCGGGCAAAGAAAAAAGGGGCGCTTCCGCGCCCCCAACTACCCGAGTCTCAACTTACAGGTCCATTTGTTTCGCAAGGATGTTGCGCTGAATCTCGTTGGTGCCGCCACCGATAGGACCAACGCGGGAGTCGCGGAAGAACATTTGCATGTCGTACTCCATCGAGTAGCCAGCACCTGCCATGATCTGCATCCCGATGTCTGCACACTTGAAATTGTTCTCGCTTGCAACCACCTTGGCAATCGATGCTTCGGTAACTGCAGCCTGGCCGGCGTCGAGCACGTCGGCTGCGCGGTAGACTACCTGACGTGCAGTCTCGGACAGGATGAGCATGTCCGCCAGCTTGTGCTGGATGACCTGGAAATCGGAAATCGGCTTGCCGAACTGCACGCGCTCCTTCGCATAGTCGCGGGCATACTCAGTAATCTTGAAGCAGTGCCCCGCCGAGATTGCAGCCAAGCCAAGGCGCTCGAGGCCGAGGCAGCTCATGATGTTTTTCCAGGCACGGCCTTCGCCACCGAACAGGTTCTTCGCAGGCACTCGAACATTGTCGAAGAAGACCTCATTGGCATGGGTCGTACGACGCCCCAGCATTTGCAGCGGGCGCACGGTAACGCCAGGCGCCTTTGCATCAACCAGCAGCGTGCTGATTCCTTGATGGCGGCCACCTTCCCTGTCGGTTCGCGTAATGACGACAAAGTAGTCAGCCACATGGCCGCAGGTGATCCAGACCTTATTGCCGTTCAGGATGTACTCATCACCGGCGGGTTCGGCGTAGGTCTTGAGGCCTGCCACGTCGGAGCCCGTGCCAGGCTCGGACATGCACAGTGCCAGCTTGGCCTTGCCAGAAATGATCTTCGGAATCAGCTCTTGCTGCATCTCGGGCGTCCCAAACTTCGCGATATGCATACCGGCATAGACCGCCGAAGTCGTAATGGCTTGGGCGATTCCCGTGTAGTAGTAGCCAAGCGTCTCGAGCAAGACAGTGATGTCGCGGTAGGAACCGCCCATCCCGCCTAGGTGCTCGGGATAAAACAGGCCGATGTAACCAGCATCTGCCAGTGCCTCATAGGCTTCAAGCGGAAACTCGCGGGCCTCGTCCATCTTCCGGACTTTCTCCCACGGGAGGACCCGGTTGAGCAGGTCCAGGACGCCTTCGCGCATCATCCGCTGATCTTCAGTCAGCCCGACGGTGTTAATCAACGACATTGTTATCTCCTAACTACTATGAGTTTTGCAACAGCACGGGGCCACAGCGCTGCGTCTGAGCTAGCCGGCCCACGGTTGATGCTGGTTAAGAAAGTTACCTAATTGCGGGGCCGCGCTGCGAACAGAGGACCGTCCTTGTACTGCAGAACCACCATTTCGACTGGCTGACCGATCGTCAAAGGCACGCCGTCGTCTTCTACGAGTCGACATGCCAACCGAATTCCACAATCGAGATCCACGATGCCGCATGCGTAGGGGGCCTCGGCAGCGAACACTGCGGGCGCAGCGTGAATACGCGTCCACGAGTAAAGCGTTCCCGTAGCGCCCAAGGCCTTCCATTCCACCTGGGTTGACCAGCAATGGGGACAGACAAGCTTTGGCGGGAACGTTGCCTTGCCGCAATCTGTGCATTGCGTGGTAATCCAGCGGCCCTGTGCTAGCTCCGACCAGAATTCCTTGGTGAATTCGGATTCCCGCGGCGGGTACGCACGCTCACCGTCGACAATCAATGCTTCGAGGGTCATTGCTTGGCCTCCATAACGTGAATCATGGCCGCGTTGTAGTTGCCGAGTTCTCCTGTAGCCAGACCGAACTGCGCATTCTTGACTTGGCGCTCGCCTGCCCGTCCCCGCAGTTGCTCAGCGAGCTCCACGTAGTTGTAGAGCGAGGTGACGTACGCAGGGTGGCCGCGGGATGTCAAACCACCTGAGGTCGAGATAGGAATATGGCCGCCGAGACGTGTCTCTCCATTGAATGCCGCGCGCGCACCATGCCCCTTCGGAATAAGTCCAATAGCCTCACTCACCAGCACTTCGACAATCGTGCAAGGCGCATACAACTCAGCGACGTCGACGTCCTTGGCGCTGATGCCAGCTTGTTCATAGGCGACAGAAGCCGCCTGTCTCGCCGACTCGAATGCAATCATGTCGTTGGGGACATCACTGATCTGATGGCTGCCATCATGGAAGAATCCTCGGCCCTTTACGAGCACATATGGGCGGCCAAGCTCGCGTGCGACATCCTCACTTGCCAGAACCAGACACGCTGCACCATCGCCACGCGGCGGAACGTCATAGAGTCCCAGCGGCTCGACGATGGGACGCTGCTGAACGACTTCTTCCAGCGTCACCGGCTTGCGATACTGCGCAAGCGGATTCATGGAGGCGTGAAAACGGTTCTTCACGGCAACGGAGCACAGTTCCTCCCTCGTAGCTCCGTGCTCATGCATATACCGCATCGCGTCCATGGCATACCAAGCGATGGGCGTGAAGCCAGCTGATGTGTGAAAGTCGACATCGCCGGTCGTCCGCATGCTGCTCATCATGTGTTCTGCGGCCGATACCGCGCTCTCCATGTTGATACCGAGAGCAAGCGACACCTCAGACCTGCCCAGCATGATGTCATTGCAGGCCTGGTCGAAAGCCAGAGCAGCAGTCATGCCGTTACCCATCACTTCCATCACGTTGCCCCGGCAAGACAGCCGAAGTTGGCCCATGAGGAAAGTGTGAAAGTACTTCTGGCGCGTGTATGGACGAGGGAGCGTGAACACCAGACTTTGAATATCCTGCTTGTCGACCCCCGCATCTTTCACGGCATCCACGACAAGGCGGGTCATGATTTCGTGCTCCAATGTCTGGAGCGCTGCATCATCTGCAGTTTGGTGGCGCCCCACCGGAATGGCACTGGCACCAATATGAATCGCCCCGGTTTTCGCGGAGGCTGTTTGGTTAAAGTAAAACGGCCTCGTCGGCGGTTTTGCCGAGTTGGTTGTAGTAGTTTGCCTCAGCCTCGGCGGGCGGGATATAGCCGATGGATGAGTGCAGGCGCTTATGGTTGAACCAAGCGACCCATTCCAGTGTTGCCAGTTCGACGGATTCCCTGGTTTTCCAAGGCGCGCGGCGATGGATCAGCTCGGCCTTGTACAAGCCATTGATCGTCTCGGCCAAGGCGTTGTCGTAACTGTCGCCACGGCTGCCGACCGACGGCTCGATGCCGGCTTCGGCCAGGCGTTCGCTATAGCGGATGCTGACGTACTGCGATCCCCTATCGGAGTGGTGGGTCAGAGAACCGTCGTTGCCAGGCTGGCGAGCGTATAGGGCCTGCTCCAGCGCATCGAGCACGAAGTCCGTCGTCATGGATTTGCTCACGCGCCAGCCGACGATGCGCCTGGCGTAGACGTCGACGACGAAGGCCACGTACAGCCAACCCTGCCATGTCGAGACGTAGGTGAAGTCCGAGACCCAGAGCTGATTGGGACGGTCGGCCCGGAACTGCCGGTTGACGCGATCCACCGGGCGACTGGCGGCGTCGTCAGCGATGGTCGTTCGCAGCCGCTTGCCGCGCCGCACACCTTGCAGTCCCTGGGCGCGCATCAATCGCTCGACCGTGCAGCGGGCAACCGTCACGCCCTCGCGGTTCAGTTGCCGCCAGACCTTGTCGGCGCCGTAGACGCGATGGTTCTCCTGCCACACTCGCTGGACTTGCGGCATGAGCCGTTCATCACGACGCGCACGGTCGCTGCGCCGTGACGGATCACGCAGCCGTGCGGCATGGCGCCGATAGGCCGACGAGGCAACCTGCAACACCTTGCAGATCGGCTCGACCCCGTAAACCTCCCGGTGCCGGTCGATGTAGGTGTTTACGACTTCAGCTTGCGGTCGAGCTCCGCCTGCGCGAAAAAAGCGCTGGCAGTGCGCAGGATGTCGTTGGCGCGGCGCAGCTCTCGGTTCTCCCGCTCCAACTCCTTGATGCGTTCTCGCTCGCTGGTGGTGACGCCTTCGCGCTGTCCGCTGTCGACTTCGTGGCGCTTGACCCAGGTCAGCAGCGTCTGCGCCGAGCAGCCGATCTTGGGCGCGATGGACTCGACCGCCACCCACAGCGACGGGTACTCGCCGCGCGACTCCTGCACCAGGCGCACGGCGCGCTCGCGCACTTCCGGGGAAAACTTGTTTGCGTTGTTCTTGCTCATGGCTCGCATTCTCTCAAGAGTGAGAGCCTCCGCAAAACCCGGGGCGATTCAATAATTGCTACGTTTCTGGTCATATCCGTGGTTGAGTCGAACCTACTTCGCACCAAACGCCCCGGAGGCTGTGAGTTCAGAGATTTGGCGGTCGCTGAGTTTGAGAACGTCCTTGAGCACCTGCTCGGTGTCAGCGCCGACGGCGGGTGCGGCCGTTGCAGCCCGCGCTGGCGTACGACTAAGCCTAAGAGGCGTAGAAATATTGGGAATCCAACCTTTCACTGGATGCTGGATTCGGCTAACCAGGTTGCGAGAGGCTGCTTCGTCAGACGAGAGTGCCTGAGCCAGCGTTTTGACTTGACCACTTGGAACCCCGGCTGCGCGGAGTTTCGGCTGCCAATAGGCCCACGGATGCTTGCCGAATTCTTCCCCCATGAGTTTGAATAGCTCGTCGCGTCGCTCCAAGCGATTGGCCCGCTTCGACAAGACGGGGTCATGAGCGATGTCTGGGCGATCAAGTACCTGTTCAAACAGCCGGACGAAGATCCCGTCGTTGCCGCAGTTGATGTAGAACGGCACGTCCTGGCAGTGGAAAACGCCCGACGGACACGTATCCGGGCTGGTATTACCGTTACGCTGAGGTTCATAGCCGGTCGTCAAATGCTGCATGGCTGCGAACCCAGTCATCAGAATGGCTGTGTCGAAAAGTGCGACCTCGACAAACTGACCTTCGCCGTCCTTCGCGCGTCCCAGCAGGGCGAGAAGGATCGCGTTAGTCGCCATCATTGCGGTACTGATGTCCATCACTGCGGCGCCGGTCCGGACTCCCTGGCGGTCCGAGTAGCCGTTCATCGAGATGAAGCCGCTCTCAGCTTGCGCGATAGGGTCGAATCCGAGGCGATCCGCATAGGGCCCTGTCCGCCCATACGCCGAGACCGAGCAATAGATGAGCCTTGGGTTGAGCTTGCGACAGGTCTCGTAGTCGAGCCCAAAACGCTCCATCACGCCGGTCGAGAAGTTCTCAACAACGACATCCGCCTCTGCGATCAATGACTTTGCGAGGGCCAGGCCCTCCGGCGACTTCATATCGATGCCGATGCTTCGCTTGTTACGGTTGGTCCACAGGTAGGGAGCACCCTGAGCCGGAATTTCCGGGTCCATCGGCGGGTAGTACCGAAAATCATCGCCCTTCACGGGCGCCTCTACCTTGATGACATCGGCACCAAAGTCGGCCATCGTCATCGTGGCCAATGGTCCGGCGACAAAGTGCGTGAAATCAATTACACGGACGCCATCCAGGACGCCGCCGCTCTTTGGCCCACCAGCCTCATGTTCCGGTAAGGATTCAACGCGAGCTTGGTCGAACATGTCTCTCCCCTCGTTCCGCAGCAAGAGCCCTATAAGCCTCTTTCTGCTTCTGTTTTGTTAGCCGCGGTCAAATCGGCCGCTTTGGTTGATCCGTTTAATGGTTCTACCAAACTATTCTACGTAAGCCGAGACCGAGACGTCAATGGGATTGACGGACATGCGACTGCCCGCACTCGCGGATCAAAAGCAGTGAAACCAACTGAGGGGGAGACGAGGTGCCCGAACAGGCGGGAGGCGCGGACCGACATCCGCAAGTACTGCAAGGATGAGGCTTGGCAGCGGGAGATGCTCAATGCCGTCACAAGGGTACGTCGTTGTGCGACGCAGCAGACGCGCACCGGTTTGCGATGGTTTGGACCACAGTGCAGCCGGCCATCGAAAAGGAAACCGCCCAATGCCAAGTAACATCCTGACGTTGGACGGCTTCAGAGAATTGCTATTTGTTGGCTCTGGGAACAAACAGCGCGGATGTTTCGGTGAACTCTAGCAACCCTGCTTTTCCGAACTGCCGTCCAAGACCGGATTCCTTTGCTCCGCCAAACGGCACCAAGGGGTCAACGCCCACATGTCTGTTTATCCATACGGTGCCAGCTACCAACTGCCGCGCTACGTGCTCTGCCATTTTGAGATCATTGCCCCACACAGACGCACCCAATCCCATCGATCCGGCATTCGCACGCTCGATCGCTTCCTCATCGGTTTGAAAAGATAGGACTGGAAGCACTGGCCCAAACGTCTCCTTGTCGACAAGGGAATTTCCTTCTCTGACGCCCGATACGACTGTGGGAGCAATGAAGAATCCCTGGCGGCTCAACGCTTCGCCACCCGCGACAATGATTGCTGCCGGGTCTGCGGCCACTTCGGCCAGAACTGCTTTTACCGACTCGTATTGCGCACGATTCTGAACCGGCCCCATTTGGCTCGTCGAGTCAAAGCCATCGCCTACTTTGGCTTTAGCAGCTAGGCCTCCCAGCTTTTCAACCAGGCGCTCATGAAGATCCTGATGTACGAAAAGGCGCTTTATCGCCATGCAAACCTGACCACTGTTGATGAACGCCGCAGCGAACAGCGCGGGTGCAATCTTGTCAACGTCCGCATCCTGGCGGACGATGCAGGCGTCGTTTCCACCTAGCTCAAGCGTTAAGCGCTTCAGCGAGGCTGCAGCGGACGCCATAACTCGTTTCCCTGTTGGCACAGATCCAGTCAGGGAGATCTTGGCGATGTCCGGGTGCGTGCAAATCCTTTCCCCAAGATCATTTCCACCGTTCAAGACGTTCAGCACTCCAGGGGGGAACAGGTTCGATGCGTACTCACCAAGTCGCAGCGTGGCCAGAGGAGTGTATTGGGACGGCTTTAGTACAACAGTATTGCCAGCGTAGAGTGCATGGGTGATCTTCGGAACGGCGAGTCCGATGGGAACGTTCCAAGGGGCAATGGCACCGACAACGCCAATCGGCTTGTGTTGCAGAATGACCCGACCAGATTCATCTTCGCGAAGAATCTCGTCGTCGATGTCAATCGTGAGCATGGCCTCGAGCAGCATGGCGGCACGCATCACTTCCGCTTCAGTCTGGGCGAGAGGTCGGCCTTGCTCTAGCGTCAGCAGCGCAGCCAACTCCGCAACATGCTCCCGAAGAATCGTGGCTAACCCCTTTAGAGCCGTTCTGCGCTCTGTCAATGGCAAGCCACCCCAGCTTTGTTGCGAACGCCGGGCAGCGTCGACAGCTTCGTCAAGCTGTCGCAAAGAAGCCACGGGCGCAATGGCGCAAGCCTCGCCGGTAGCTGGGTTAATGACTTCAAGCGTTTCGGCCCCATCAACCATCGAACCGTTAATCAGTTGCCGGACCGGATTGCCTCGCAAGGCTTCAGAAATTGCGTCCGCAGTTAGGTATTTCATAGACGTCCTCACTCGATCACTGACCAGGGATGGCCAGCAAACGGCCAGCAACCCGACCTTGTGCAAGCTCTTCTAAAGCCTCATTGACCGCAGACATTGGGAGCGACTTGAGATTGACCGGCGAACCCTTTCCTTTCTCTTGTAGCAAATCCAAAAGCGCTCGCATTTCCTCCACCGAGCCGACATAGGAGCCCCTCAGAGTCACGTTCCGCATGGGCAAAAGTGCAGTCGACAAAGAGATGGCGCCCCCAAAAAGGCCCACGACGACGACGGTGCCTCCGCGGGCCACACTCTCCAGCGCCACGCCCGTCGTCTGCGCCGAGCCGACAAAGTCGACAATCGCTCGAATCCCATTTGGCGCTGCTTTTCGCAAATCCCGAGCCGCGTTTTCGGAGCGAAGATTGACCACCTCATGTGCCCCCGCCGCTGATGCGCGGGCGAGCTTTTCGTCATCGATGTCTGCGACCACTAGCCGCGCAGAAGTGAGCTGCGGCGCCAAACCAAGAGCCGCGAGCCCTAACCCGCCAGCGCCGATTAGTACTAGCGTGTCTGCCTCGAGCATGGGAGGAAGCTTCTTCAATGCACTGAACGAGGTTAGCCCAGAACAGGCACAGGTAGCTGCAAGCAGCGGATCGAGATTTCCGTAATCCAGGAGGTATTGCTCATGCGGTACCACGACGTAGTCAGAGTATCCCCCCGGCTTACGGGTACCGAGCGCCCGCCCACTCTCACAGTCAACTTCACGGCCGTTGGTGCAATTCAGACAAGTCCCGCAACCGTGCCACGGGTAGACAACACAAGGCGTCCCCGCCTTGACTGACGCCTCACTGCCAGCCTCTGCAACGACCCCAACGATCTCATGGCCCATCGTAAAGGGCAGCTTTACCCCAACACTCTCGAAAGAAATGTGCTTCCCATTGCCAAGATCCAGCAAGCCATCCCGAATATGGAGGTCACTATGGCAAATCCCACAGGCTTGCACCTTTACGAGAACCTCAGTACCGACCGGCTTTGGTCTGTCTCGCAGAACCTCCTGGAGAGGCTTGCCCCACTCCACGATGTCGTAGCTCTTCATGTCGTTCCTCCGCTTATTGCGTCGCCGCTTTGGGCGAACGTTCTTCCAGCAGGAGGGCGTCCAGCATGCGGCGTACCTTCAGCAGAGTGCCGTCTGCGGCAATGGCGACCATCGGCGCATCAGGTGCCGTCGAAATAACCGCCTGTTGTGCCTCGATAATTTCTCGATCTTCATCAAAAGCGTGGGCGACCTGCTCTGTCAGACGGCGTGTCAAATCCTCGGTTGTCGACGTAAAATTGTTGTGAGCTGTCGCCCAGAAGTAGTGGGCAGTGTTTTCGTCGCATGGCGTCAAAGCAATGAACGTGTGCAGCTTCATGGTGGCGGGATCAAGGCTCTCATATCCCTCCCCTACCGGAGCGATGACCGAGTCCTGCACGAAGAGATTTCCCCGGATGTGCCAAACGTAGTAGTTAAAGCGATCTACGTTCTCCGGCAACTGACCGAGTTCTCGAGCAAAAGCCGGGGGCGGACTGCCTAGCGTTGTGAATCTGACCGACACCGTTTCGCCCTGGAACTCGGTCTCCGGACGGATATTCCCTTGCTTACGCGTGCCGATGGACTTGTTGTGAACGAAGCCCAAATGCGAGAAATCCAGCAGATTGTCAACAATCAACTGGACGCCCGAGGCATAACGGAGATATCCGCCCTCCTCGACACGCCATCCCTCACGATTGTGCCAATGCACCTGCTTGATTTCCGAAGCGTCAGCCAGCTCTGGCTGCCCCATCCAGATCCAGACAAGATTGTCCCGAACTTCTGTCGGAAAACTGCGGACCTTGAGTTTGTCGGAGATCCGCTCCTGCCCAGGAACCTCCACGCATTGGCCCGCGCAGTTGAACAGAAGACCGTGATACATGCAGCGGATTTGGTCACCTTCCTGCTGCCCTTTGGACAACGGCGCGGCGCGATGACAACACCTGTCCTCCAGCGCGGCAACTGATCCATCACCGCGACGATAGAACACGATGTCTTGACCGAGAAGTCGACGGGAAACCAGCTGGTCCTTTTGAAATTCCGAATTCCAGCCGGCCACATACCAGGCGTTTTTGAGGTACATAGAGTTGTCTCCTTATGTCGCACGGCAGCAGATTCGGCTGCGCTTTGCGCTTTTGTTGAGGTCCAACTCACTCTATGCGTTCGCTCAAACACTGTCTGCCACCCGACCGGGTGACAAACGTCAACTCAGGATGCGTGAGCGCGCCCACCCCTCCCAGTACTCGAGATACGCAACAACCAGCTCGCGCTGAGAGCCTATCTCAATCCTCTGATAGGCCCGTTTCACGTAGCTCTTTACGGTATCTACGCTAATACCTAGGTCGCTTGCGATTGCCGGCAAGGAGAAGCCAAAAATGACCCGCGCGCAGACCTCGCACTCTCTCGCTGGCATACCGCTTACGGCACGAAGGCACTGCTCAGCCAGCTCCCTTGATGCGAACGCGTCCGCCGGACGGCCGTGTTTGACAGAAGAGACAAAATGTCGATCTACCAAGGCCATGATGACGGGACTCCGGGACAGCAGTGATTCGATGTCTCCGTACAGGAACGGTGCACTGCTCCGCCATCGCAGAAGGCTAATTGCGTAGGTTGCTGCCTTGTTCTTGTAGCAAACAAGGAGTCTGTCCACGAGATGCGTGTAGACAACGTCCCGCAGACGATGATCCGCGATGTCGGTGCGCCTAAGCCGTGCATACGAGAGACTATTCGATTCGAGACCAACGAAAGCTTGGTGCAAGGCGGGATCAGTTTCCCAGAGCTTGCCATTTGCATAGGTGTCAATGCGCGTCGCCGATTCGAATCGATTCGGATCGCTCATGGCAACCACGTCGACGCGATCTGAGGCGATTCGATAGCATGCACAAAAATCGATGCGGCAATAGTGGTCCACCAAGACGTCCAGTTGCGATCCAAACGTCTCAGTACCAATCGCTCCCACGGCGTCCGCCATGAAGCTTGTGTCATCAGCAGATCCTGCACCCATCTTGGCTGTCTCCCCACGCGTCATCTGCACTTACATCAGCGACGTCTTCGCTCTCTCTCGAGGTCTTGTCATCGGCCCTATCTATCCCGACGCCAAGCATAACAAACACCAAAGCGCCGGCTGACGCATAAGTGGCCAAGCCACTACCGGATAGCGCCACGCGTTAGTGGCTCCGACTGCGCCGGTTTTCCGCAGAGAGGGATGCTTGCATCCGCAAGCGCGCTCCAGTTCCTTGGCGTCGACCAACGCGTGCACAAGCTCGCTGCGCTTCCAACCATTTTGGTGGGGCCACTTTGGTACGAGCACTATAGAAGATATGTGCAAGGAAGCGTACCGAGGGAATTCCCGGTCTCACAGACAAGAGCTTTATACGCCACTTAAATGCCAAAAAATGGCCGCCATATGGCACGATTGCTCATCAAATGTCCTCCGCGTAAGGGTTACTACTGATTTTTTCGCGGTCTTTCACCCCTAGAATTGGCCCCACCAGATTGGATTACCAAAAAGGACCTCACAATGCTTTCTCGCGAAGACAACGAACTGCTCGTGCGCGTCGGGCCTGGCACGGCCATGGGCACGATGATGCGGCTGTACTGGATCCCTTTCCTCAAGTCCTCAGAGGTAACTGCCGGGGGTCAGCCTTACCGCGTCAGGCTCCTTGGCGAGGATTTGGTTGCATTCCGTGACAACAGCGGCAATGTTGGCCTGGTCGACCACACGTGCCCTCATCGTGGCGCGCCGATGGTCTTTGGTCGCAACGAGAATGACGGGCTGCGCTGCGTGTATCACGGCTGGAAGTTCAAGGTCAGCGGCCAATGTGAGGAGATGCCTTGCGAGCCTGCAGACAGCCCGATGTGCAAGCGGATGAAAATCAAGGCCTACCCTGTCAAGGAACGCAACGGCATCCTGTGGGCCTACATGGGCCCTGATGCCGAGAATGCCCCGGAGCTTCCCGACGTCGAATGGAACATGGTGCCGGAGGAGCAAGTTGCCATTTCCATGCGCGTTCAGGAATGCAACTGGCTTCAGGCGTTGGAAGGCGAACTCGACTCCGCGCACGCCGCCATTCTCCACGGCCGTGTTGGCGAAGGCGGCGTCATCAACCAATGGCGCCAGGCGCAGGATCTGAGCCCCACGTTCGAGTGTGTGCAGCACGACGCCGGAATCAGCATTGGCGCACGCCGGAAGACGCCGGACGGCGAAAACTATGTTCGCGTCAATCAGTTCCTGATGCCGTTTTGGACCCTGGTCCCCCCCCAATCCCAGTTCCCTGAACTGAGCGGCCACGCATGGGTACCCATCGACGATGAGCACACGCTGTGCCTGATGTTCTCGTACCACCCTGCAAAGCCCTTCTATGAGCGCACTCGCAAGCTCTTTAAGGAAGGACACAACGGGCGTGAGACCGGTCACCACTCGGACAACGCGTTTGAAAAGCGTCCAGTAACGGAGCCGTATCACACCTACTGGAGCAAGTTCAATCGAGGTAACGCTTACCAGTTCGACTACCAGTCCCAAGTGGAAAAGTACAACTCCGGCATGCCAGGTTTGTGGATTCAGGACGCAGCCTGTCAGTCGGGCACAACGCCGATTCTCGACCGGAGCAAGGAGCACCTCGGCACGAGTGACACCGGTGTTGCTCGCATGCGCCGAGTTCTGCTGGAGGCAGTCAAGAAGTTGGTTGCAACCGGTGAGCATCCGGTTTCAAGCAATGCACCGGCGGCGTTCCGGTGGCGTGCCGTGTCGCTGACCATCCCACTTGGCGGCGACTGGACGAAGCTAGGCGAAGAAGCAATGCGCGCCGAACCGGGCAAGGACTTTGGCTACACGCCCTGATACGTAGTACTGGAAATGAGCATGAACACCTCGCAAATTGAACTTCGACTGAAGCGAATCACGTTCGAAGCAGAGCGCATCTCTTCGTTCGAATTTGTTTCCGCTGATGCGAATCCCTTACCGGGCTTCCAACCCGGCGCACACATCGACCTGCATCTCCAACAGGGAATGATCCGCAGCTATTCCCTTGCCAATGCAGCGTCGGCAGATCCTTTGTATTACCGTGTCGCCGTCCAGCGCGAACCCAATGGCCGAGGTGGCTCCCGCTGGGCCCACGACAAACTCCGCGTGGGTGACAAGGTCTGGGCCACGCCTCCACAGAACGACTTCCCCCTTGACGAATGTGCGTCGAGCACCGTTTTCTTCGTGGGCGGCATCGGAATTACCCCTGTCCTTCCGATGCTCCGCAGACTCGACGCCATCGGCCGAGAATGGAAGTTGATGTACGCCAGCCGTTCACCGGGCGAAACCGCCTTCGCCGAAGAGCTCCAGCGCATCGATGCCGGGCGAGGCCGGATTGTCCATTTTCATGATTCCGAGCCTGGTCAGCGTCTGGAGATCCGTGCCACGGTTGCAGCACTGCCCGCTTCAACGCATGTGTACTGCTGCGGCCCCACCGGCATGATTGACGACTTCCTGGCAGTCACCGCCGAGCGAGACCCGTCCACAGTTCACTACGAACGCTTCGGTGCAGCCCAACAGGCGGCAACGGAGGGCGGCTTTGATGTGGTCTTGCATAGGAGTGGCGCAAAGTACCGCGTGGAGCCCGGCAAGACCATCCTGGATGTGCTGTTAGATAATAACGTTGCAGTGCCCTATTCCTGTTGCAACGGCGTCTGCGGAAGCTGCCGGACGGAGATCATCGATGGTCAAGCCGACCATCGCGATGACTTCCTCAGTGACGAAGAGAAGCAGGCCAACCAGGCCATCATGGTTTGCTGCTCTGGCGCACGCTCCAAGACGCTAGTGCTAGACCTTTGATCGGCGGGACAGGGCAACAGAACGCCAATGGAAAGCAAATCATGACCTACGCACAAGAAGCCACCGCTGAACCGCGCGCCAGCGCCGGCACGAACGTTATTGCCGGCATCCTGGCGTATTTGCAGGACCGGCGCCTGCAACCAGGCGATCGCTTGCCATCTGAGCGCGACCTGGCCGAGCGACTCGGTGTTGGCCGAAATGCTGTTCGTGAAGCGCTTGCGACTCTTGTCACACTTCGGGTGGTCGAGTCGCGCCCCAACTCCGGCGTCTATCTGCGTCACATGTCCCGGGAAAGCAGCTTCGAAGCGCTCGTACTGCTGACCGACATTGGCGCAACGCCCACCCCGACTGAGGTGACGGAGACGATGGAGGTTCGTGCCCATCTTGAGTTGCTCGCCGTCAGCCTGGCGTGCCAACGCCGCACCGACGAAGACCTCGCCCGGATGGAAGCGATCCTTGCCCGCACTGACCAAACGCTCGAGGCTGGCGGAAACATCGCCGAGATGGATACGGATTTCCATATCGCCGTCGTCGACGCCGCACACAACTCAGTGCTGGTTCGCACCCTCAACGCCTTCTATCGGTTTACCGCACGCCGACGAGAAGTACTGTTTGCTGACCATACCCAAGGCCTCGCGTCGGCCCGCGAGCATCGCCAAATGCTGGAGCACATCAGCAACCGCGACATCTCAAAAGCTGAACGCTTAATCCTCCAGCATATGGATCGAGCAACCACCTACTGGTCCAGCTACCTGGAAACCTGAACCTAGCGGCCACCGAGCCGCGACCCACAACTAGGAGACAAAACCATGCGCCCCCGGTCTTTGAACCTGCGTGCGATGCTCTCGCTCGCCCTTTTTTTGGCATCGCCCTTCGTTTTTGCCAAGGGATACCCCGATAAGCCGATCCGGCTCATCGTTCCCTACGCTGCTGGCGGCAGCACCGATCAGCTCGCTCGGATCATTCAAAAGCCGATGAGCGAGTATCTGGGACAACCCGTTGTTGTCGAAAACAAGCCGGGCGCAGGTGGCGCCATTGGTACCGACGTGGTCGCAAAATCGGCGCCCGACGGATACACCCTCGTCTTCGGTAACACTGGGCCAAATGCCGTTATTCAGCTGCTGCGGAAGGTGCCGTACGACACGCTGCGAGACCTCCGTCCGATTTCCACGGTCGCGATTGCACCGATGATTCTGGCCGTACCGGCCGACAGCCCAGCGAAGTCCATGAAGGAGTTTCTCGCGTATGCCCGCAAGCAAGGCACGGCGATGAACATTGGCTCGGTTGGCAATGGCTCGCTGTCGCATCTCACGAGCGAGTACTTCAACGAGATGGCTGGACTGAAGATGGAGCACATTCCGTACACGGGTGGCGCCCCTCTGATGACGGCGTTTCTGAACGGTCAGGTCCAAGCTGCATTCGTAACCGGTCTTGACGGCGCCGTGATGGTCGGGTCGGGCAAAGTCCGGTACTTGGCCGTGGCCTCTCCCGGCCGAACTGAGGTCGTACCGGGTCTTCCCACCATGGCCGAGGATGTTCCCGGCTTCAAGAGTCAAGCCTGGTTTGGCGTACTTGCACCCAAGGGCATCCCCCCGGAGGTAGAGAAGAAGCTGCGCGATGCAATCACCAAAGCCGTCGCACAGCCCGAGGTGCGCAAGATCTTTATCGACCGCAAAGTCGAACCTCGCAGCGGCAGCGCAGAAGACCTGGAAAAGCTCATCCGCGACGAGATCGGGCAATGGAACCCGGTTATCACGAAGTTCAACATCCGCCTCTAAAGCCCAATCTAGCCATGCTGAATAATATCGAAGCGGATTTTCCGCCGCACGTTCCGCGCCCTGCCGATGCACCGACTGCTCTCGACGGCCTGCGCGTCGTAGATTTCACTCACTTCATTGCCGGCCCGTTCGCAACAATGATGCTGGCCGACATGGGCGCCGACGTCATCAAGATTGAAGCGCCGGGGCGTGGCGACGACTTCCGCCAGTATCCGCCAGTTCACTCGGACCTCGGACAAGGTGCGCCGTTTCTCTGGTCCAATCGCAATAAGCGAAGCATTGCCATCGACCTGAAGACGCCGGAAGGTCTCGATGTCGCGCGAGAACTCATCGCCAGTGCTGACGTAGTCGTCGAAAATTTCTCCACCGGCGTGATGGAAAGGTTTGGCCTCGACTACGCAACCTGCAAAGCCGACAACCCACGTCTGGTCTATTGCTCGGTATCTGCGTATGGTCGCACCGGTGCCTTCGCTGACCGCCTTGGATTCGATCCAATCGCCCAGGCAGAAAGCGGCTTCGTTTCGATGAACGGATATTCCGACCGCGAAGGCGTCCGCGCGCTGTCGCCGGTGATGGACATCAGTACGGCCATGATGGCCTGCAATGCCATTTTGGGAGCTCTGCTGGCTCGTGAGAAGTCAGGTAAGGGCCAGGCTGTCGAAATTGCACTCTTCGACAACGCGGTTCTGATGACTGGCTACGCTCCGATGCAGTACCTGTTCAGCGGCGCCGACCCTCAACGCCACGGCAACACGAGCCCGGACACCTGCCCGTCTGGCGTTTTCAAGGCAAAGGACAAGTCCTTCTATATCAACTCCGGCAACAACGGCATCTTCCAGCGCCTGATGACGCAAGTTATCGGCCGTCCGGAGCTAGCTGCCGATCCAAACTATGCGACGGGCGATTTGCGCCGAGCCCGTCGCGACGAGCTCTTCGAGATTCTCGGCAATGCGTTCGCAGAACACCCCTGGAGCCACTGGCAAGGGCTGATGCGTGCGGCAGGCATCCCCAGCGGAGAACTGCGTAGTGTCGGCGATGCCATTCGCTCGCCCGAGGCACGAGAAAGCCGGATTGTCAGCCGAATCCCCCACCCCAAGGTCGGTTGGGTTCCGAACATCGCCTCCCCGATTCGCTACAGCGATACGCCTATGGTCGATCCAACGCCGGCGCCCGCGGTCGGCGAACACACACTGGAAGTACTCCGGGATGTGCTCGGCTATGACGATGATAAGGTCGAAGGTCTGCGACGTGCCGGAGGCCTGGGCAAAGGCCAGCGCGAACTATCCAAGGAATCCGCATCGTGACGCGAACGCTCAAGGGACAAGTTGCGGTGATCGGCATTGGCGAGAGTCAGTACTATCGCCACGGCAAATCGCCCGACAGTGAATTCAAGCTTGCACTGCAGGCCATTCTGGCTGCTTGCAAAGATGCCGGCATCGATCCGCGCGAGATTGACGGCTTCTCGTCGTTCAGTGATGACCGTAACGATCCTTCGCGAATTGCCGCTGCACTGGGCCTTCCCAGGCTTAGGGCGACGACGATGCAATGGGGGGGCGGCGGTGGCGGCTGCTGTGCGGCAGTGGCCAATGGCGCAGCTTCCATTCAGGCCGGCTTGGCGGATTGCGTGGTTGTCTTCCGCTCCCTCGCTCAGGGCCAGTTTGGACGCTTTGGTCGCACTTCCGGCGTCGATACGATTTCCGGGGAAAAGGCATACCTGATGCCTTACGGGGTGCTCACGCCGCCTCAGCGTTTTGCCATGCGAGCACGACGGTTCATGCATGACCACGGCGTCCGGCAGGAAGCCCTGCGCGCCATTGCATTGGCGTCCTACCACCACGCGCAGTCCAATCCTCGGGCCGTTATGTACGGAAAGCCGCTGAGCGAGGAGAAGTACGACCAGTCGCGATGGATTGCCGAACCGTTCCATCTGTTTGACTGCTGCATGGAAAATGATGGGGCTGCGGCCGTGATCCTCGTATCGGCAGAACGTGCGAAGGATTTTCCGGGCAAAGCGGCGTACATCCTCGGAGCCGCCGCAGGCTCCGGGTATCGAACCGGCGCCATCCCCCATAACTCGCCGCTCTATGGCAGCGCCAGCTTCGACACTGTAGCGCCCGACCTATTCAAGATGGCCGGCATCAGCCATACCGATGTGGGTGTAGTTCAGAGCTATGAGAATTTCACGGGTGGCGTGGTGATGGCGCTTGCGGAGCACGGATTCTTCAAGCCGGACGAGGCGAACGAGTTCCTGACCCTGGAAAACCTTATCGCTCCGTCCGGGAAGCTCCCGCTAAACACGAGCGGAGGAAACCTTGCAGAGTGCTACATGCATGGCTTCGAACTCGTCCTTGAAGCTGTCCGTCAAATTCGCGGTACATCGTGCAACCAGGCTCCGAAGAACGATGTTGCCTTGGTAATCGGTGGGCCGATGGTAACCCCTGTCAGCAATCTTTTGCTGGCATCGCAGGAGGTGGCGCAATGACCGACCAAACCGTCGATACCCCATACCTCCCTCCTGGTCTGCCTATTCCCGTGGCTGAACCGGACGGACTCTCCGCTCCATTCTGGAATGGCTTGCGCGAAGGTCGTCTGCTCTTCCAGCACTGCAATCATTGCCAAACTTGGCAGTTCGGCCCCGAATGGCTGTGCCACCAGTGCCACGAGTTTGATCCAGGATGGCGAGAGGTTGAGCCTCGTGGCCGTATCTACAGTTGGGAACGTGTTTGGCACGCCTCTCACGACGCACTGACCGGACACCCACCGTATCTTGCTGTTCTGGTCGAGCTGCCAGACGCCGGGAATGTTCGCATTGTGGGAAATCTCCTAGGAGACCCCATGCAAGACGTCGTCATCGGCTCTGAAGTCGTTGGGGTATTTGAACACCACCCAGACGCCAACCCGCCATTTTCCTTGCTGCAGTGGCAACTGGCCCCCGTCAGTTCGATCGACTGAGCAGCACTGCAGATATGACTACTTACGATCTCGTAGTCTGCGGCGCAGGAGCGGGTGGCATGACGGCCGCGCTGGTGGCCGCCCAACTCGGACTCAGCGTCGTGATTTGCGAAGCCACCGAACAGGTCGGCGGCACCACATCTACTTCGGCTGGAACGTTGTGGCTACCAGGAAATCGCCATGGCCTCCAAGCCGGCCATGGCGACAGCACCGCTGCAGGCAGCCAATACCTAGACGCGCTGATCGGGCCCGATGACCATCTCGGGCGGAGGAACGCATTTCTCGAAAGCGCTGGGCCGGCCATCGAGTTCCTCGAGACGCAATGCGGACTGGCCTTCGTTAGCTCCGGCCAGCACCCGGACTATCTGGACCTCCCCGGCGCCGCCGTCTACGGACGAGCGATATCGCCCAAAGAGTTTGACGGACGCCTGCTTCGTGCAGATTTCGACCGTGTGCGCCCTCCCCTCAAGGACTTTCTTGTCCTCGGTGGCATGATGGCGAACAAGGCCGACGTCCTGGCACTTCTCGGCCGCTATCGCTCGTGGCCAGCATTCAGGCGAACGGTTCAATTGGTCTTACGCTATCTCCGCGACAGGATTTCCTATGCACGAGGAACTCGCCTTGTCATGGGTAACGCTTTGGTCGGACGAATGCTCTTTCGCTTGCGGCACTCAGGTGTGGAGATCCGATTCGGTACGAGGCTACTCTCGATTGAAAAGTCGGGCAATCGGGTATCCGGCATCGTAGTCGAACGAAACGGCGTTACCTCAAGCATCAGCGCGCGTCTCGGCGTAGTTCTCGCGACCGGCGGAATTGGGCACAACGAAAAGCTACGCCGTGACCTGCCGACCGGAGCCGTCGAATCGCTCGCCCCTCCGTCCGTACGGGGCGATGCACTAGCCGCAGCGCAGGATGTCGGAGCAATCATCGAACGCCAGGCGCGTGACTTCCTGTGGCAACCGGTCTCCCGAGTCCCAGACGGAAACGGTGGATGGCGCTTGTTTCCCCATCTCTACCTCGACCGCGCTAAACCTGGTCTCATCGCAGTGAATTCGGCGGGGCAGCGATTCGTCAACGAGGGTGCGTCATATCACCACTTCGCGGAATGCATGATGGGTTCCGGCAAGACTCTGGATGAAAACTTGCCTGCCTATCTCGTATGCGACCACCAGTTCATTCAGAAATATGGGATCGGCGTTGTCCCTCCAGGCTGTCGCAATTTAAGCCCGTTCAAGCGATCCGGATACTTGGTTTCCGCAGGTTCTATCTCTGAGCTTGCGCAGAAGATCGGCGTCAGCCCTTTTGGACTGTCGGCGACACTGCAGCAATACAACGCCGACGCTCTTGACGGCAAGGACAGCGCCTTCGGAAAAGGCGAGACTTCGGTCAGTCGATTCAACGGCGACGCAAGCAAACATCCCAACCCATGCCTAGGTCCGGTCCAAGCGCCACCATTCTATGCGGTCCAAGTGTTCCCTGCTGACGCGGCAAGTTGTACGGGCCTTCGGACGGACAAAGATGCGCGAGTCCTTGACGACACGGAAACCTCCATCGATGGACTATACGCATGTGGCAACGACATGGCGTCTGTCTTAAAGGGAGCCTACCCTGGCCCGGGCGCTACGCTGGGACCGGCCATCGTGTTCGCTTACCGCGCTGCGCTTCATGCACAACGGAAAACGTTGACATCGTCCCAAAAAGAAGCGCGAGTCTATGAGGAGCAATAGAGCAATGCTGAAACCTGAGCACGGTCGTGGACCTCTCAATGGAGTGCGCGTTGTCGAGTTTGCAGGGCTAGGACCTGCACCGTTTGCCTGCATGATGCTGGCCGACATGGGTGCAGACGTTGTCCGCATTGACCGGCCGGGGACGAAAGCGCGTGACAACGATCTAGTTGGCCGCGGCAGGCGCACGGTGCTGCTGGACCTCAAAGCCGAAGGTGATATCGAACGAGCTCGCTCACTATTGGCACAGGCAGACATCCTCGTTGAAGGCTTCCGTCCTGGTGTAATGGAACGCCTCGGCTTGGGGCCCGATACGCTGTTGAATATCAATCCCCGCCTGGTGTACGGACGAATGACGGGCTGGGGCCAGGACGGCCCCCTCTCCCTGGCTGCCGGACACGACATCAACTACATAGCACTTACCGGGGCACTTGCCGCGATCGGTGATGGCGACGGACTGCCAGTGCCGCCGCTTAACCTGGTCGGCGACTACGGTGGAGGAAGTCTATACCTCCTCGTTGGCATCCTCGCAGCACTGCATAACTCTCGCGAGACCGGGCACGGACAAGTCATAGACGCTGCAATCTGCGACGGTGCTATGTCACTAATGACATTCGCGCAGAGTCAACGGCTCAACGGCTTGTTTAAGGAGCAACGCAGTAGCAACATGCTCGATGGCGGCGCACCTTACTACACCACGTATCGCACGAAAGACGACAAGGTGGTCTGCGTGGGCGCGATTGAACCGCAATTCTTCGCGCTTTTGTGCGAGAAGCTCGGCGTAAAACCGGAACTGCGTGATGCGCAAAATGACCGCAAGCGTTGGCCAATATTGCGAGCCGAGCTGGAGCAGATATTCAAGGGCCAAACACAAGCAGAGTGGACTGCGTTGCTCGAAGGGACAGATTCCTGCTTCTCACCTGTGATCTCACTTGGCGAGGTTTCATCTCATCCGCATATGGCCGCCCGCGGAGCTCTGACCGAGGTTGACGGCGTAGCCTGCCCGGCACCTGCCCCTAGGTTCTCTCGGACTCCCACAGTCATCTCCGACCTCGATAGGCTGCTGACGACGGCAGAAGACATCTCGCGACAGTGGGAATCCACAAACAACAGGTAACCCCTGCCCTCTTTCAGAGCGCAGAACATGGAGAAAAGATGAGCCTACGATATGGCAGCGTCCTCTACGCGGTAAAAGGTAGCGTGGCAATCGTGACGTTAAATCGGCCCGAGTTTCGCAACGCCTTGGGCGGCACGATTCGGGAAGACATCATCGAAGTGATGGCGGTCGCTGAGGCAAACGATAGCGTTCGAGCCATTATTCTCACGGGTGCTGGAAGTGCCTTCTGCTCGGGCGGAGACCTGAACGAGCTGTATCTCCGCGCAGTTCAGGGACAGACGATCGCTGAGAAAACAGAGCCCATTCGTGACCGGACACTCCTCGCGGTGTATGAGGCAAAGAAGCCAGTGATAGCGGCAGTGAATGGCCCGGCCATGGGCGCGGGAATGAACCTGGCACTGGCCGCAGACATTCGTATCGCGTCGAAAGAAGCTCGGTTCTCCCAAGCTCACACGATGCGCGGGATGATGCCCGACTATGGAGGCACGTATCTGCTACCGGCGCTGTTGGGTAGCTCAAAGGCGTACGAGCTCATCTGTACAGGCGCCACTTTGGATGCCGAGGAAGCGTTGAGGCTTGGCTTGGTTAGCGATGTGGTGGAACCCTCGACTCTAATGGATCGAGCCCGCACGATGGCTCAAGCTATTGCGCTCAACGCTCCTATTCCGATTCGCTTGGCGAAACGAGCCGTCCAACAGCACAATCTCGGAGGGTTGCGCGAAGCCTTGGCCCGCGAGACTGCTGCCCAGAACGTCTGCTATGAATCCCAAGATGCTCGCGAAGGATTACGATCCTTCCTCGAGAAGCGAACTCCGACATTCCAAGGGAAATAATTTCCACTCCGAAGCGGCGCGGCGCTAGAAAATGCCGGAGCTATACCGCGGCCGACTAGGTCTTGCCGGTCTCCGGATCGCGGTACTGCGGAGATGACGATTCCTTGATTCCTTGGGTGCCTCGGCGGCTACGCTTCCAACGGGTGGACCACGGTAGCGCTTGCCCTGGAAGTCCGCACGCTGAAATGGTCAACCGTGCCATGCCCACTGACTACAACGTGACAGGGGGGCCGTAGCGCCCTGTCATCCTGCACGCACCGCACGGCTTACAGAGCCGCGTCCTTCAGCTTTTTCAGTGGACGAACCTTTACCTTGACGGATGCCGGCTTGGCAGCAAACCACTGATCCTGACCAGTGAACGGATTCTTGCCGAAGCGCTTCTTCGTGGCCGGAACCTGGATTGCAGCCACCTTAAACAGGCCGGGCAGCGTGAATTCGCCAGCGCCCTTCTTATGGATCGCGCTCACGATGGTGTTCTCGAGATGGACCAGAACAGTCTGCACAGTCTTCTTGTCCAGTTCAGTCTGGGCAACCAGGTGGGCCAGCAGGCTCGACTTGTTGAACGTGTCCTTCAGCGGCTTGGCCACCGGCGCCGCCGCAGCCTTCTTTGCTACCGGAGCAGCCTTCTTTGCCGGCGCTGTCGCTTTCTTTGCCGCAGGTTTCGTAGCGGCTGTCTTCTTCGTTGCCATGAGGCTCCTATTACAGGATATCGGCACCATTGCCGGTATCCGCGCAGCATAGCGAAGATATGAGCTGGCCCGCAATGGGGGCGGCTCATAGTATGTTGCGATGTGTTACACCCCCCGCCCCGATCGGGGCTACCGGCAGTCAGCTCTGTCGAGCCTGATCGCCTTGGCGTGTGTGACTACACCCAGGGCGCTCAATACCGGGACAAGTGCGCTGGACCCTTGGCAGAAGTTCTGAAGCTGGGTAAGCGGTAGAGGGTGCTTAGCGAATCGCTCAAGACTCTAATGGCGAGATCTCCCCTACCTTGGCCATCGGCGCCGGCCGGCTTAATAGCCCGCCGGCGCTGCTCCATGTTCCGGACCTGATCCACTTCCATCCAGACGCTGCAAGTCTCGAAATATAAGCATCACTCACTGCGCCAAGCGGGAACTAGGCTATTGGAACGTGTGTTCTCCCGCTTCGACAGTCTTGAGCAGAATTCGTACGTCGCCTTCCCTTCGTTCCCGCACATCTCAAATTCTCCAGTCAATTGCCGATAGAGACTGAGGCCGGTGCTTTTTCGTCCAAAATGTATCTCTGCAGCGATCTACCACTATCTTCGGAGATAGGATAGCTCCCAAAACTTTCAACGGACCTCAAGCAAGTTCGCCAGAAAATAGAGACTGCACCATGATCCTGCTCGACGCATCTATAATCTTCTCTTCTGGCAAGACTGTGAAAAAACAATGGCCATATTTTTACCGACATATGATCAAACGAGCTTCGTAAGCGAAGCCGAGCATGGGCTTCATCAACTCTTCGCGGCTCTCAGCGACGACTTTACAGTCATTCATTCCTGCCCTTGGTTACGCTCAACCGCGAAGCGAATCTTCTCCAAGGAAATGCACAGATACATTAATCTTTTTCGCAACGAAAGAACTAACGTTACGGGTGAGATTGATTTCATCATCGCTCATCCAAAGTACGGGCTACTTTGCATCGAGGCCAAAGGTGGCGAATACCGACAGCATGGATCGAAATTTGTTCACGTATATAGTAACAATACAATCGATCCGCTCGAACAGGTAAAAGACAACGCTTTTACCGTTATTAATCTAATCAAAGAGCGTCACATCCAATGCCCGGTTGGTTATGCCATCTACCTTGACTCTAGTTCAATCGACACCACAAATTTGCATCCTGGTCTTGCGCCAATCGGTGCATCCAAGCTCGCAGACGGGATTCTGATTCTCAAACAGCATGAACATCGAATCGCCGAAAGGATCGTTGAGCTTTTCGACTTCTGGTCTAACACGTCAGACTTCGCAGGACGCGGCGATTTTGGTAAGGAAGTAGACAAATTCGTCAATACGGTCTGGCCGAAAGAGGCACTGAACGATTCCATTGGTCGAAAAATTGCATTCGATGAGCAGGTATGGCTCAAGTTCGACGCGAGCCAACATCGTATTGTTAAAGCTTGCATGACGAATGAAAAAGTCCTCGTCGCTGGCTTCGCAGGTACCGGAAAGACGTTGTTAGCCAGCGCTACGGCAATCTCACACGCAGAAACAGGTCGCCGAGTACTCTATTTGCTTAAGAATCGAAAAATCGCGGCTCATCTGGCCGAAGAATTTTCCAAGAATCATCTCAGCAAGTGGATAGAGGTATCCACCTTCCATGCGTATTGCGATGCGGTAGGATCGGATGGAAATTTCAAATCTGAAGAGTTCGCCACGCTCCATAGATATCTACTAACCCGTAATAATCTCGAGATCGACTGTCTGATAGTTGACGAGGCGCAAGGCTTAAGTGAGGAAGAGCATAACTCGTTGAACATTCATTTCGGAAACGCAAGGAAATATATATTTACCGACGAGCATCAAATCTTCAGGGCGTACGAGACCGGGGTGGACCATGTTCGCCTTCAGAGCATCTACAATTTGGACAGCAAGAATTCATACAGACTTTCTTCAGTCTATCGAAGCCCGCATTGTGTAACAAAAAGGATTCTGGATCTCATCCACGAACCAAACGAAATCGTAAATAAACGCACCGACAAAGACGGGAAAATAGACACATATTTCGTATATGATCTCGAAAAATCAATAGAGAAATGGATCATAGAATTGCTTGCAAAAGGTGCTCGGGCAGAGGATATTATCCTTCTGACGCATTACGATGTGAAATATTCAATCCTAGATGTGCAATGCTCGACAATTGGTGCTTTTCGAGGGATGGAGAAACCTATTGTTATCGTCTTGCCGATTGCTGACACAGACAACAACACCCTGGCATGTGCATTGGGAAGATGCACTACGCAAGCGATCATTCTCGCTGATATTTCAAGTTTTATAACTGCGCCACACAAAATCGCATCTATCTATCTTCGGAGTTCTTTGACTGCGAAACTATCAGTACTCAAGGAATACGATGAGCGTCGTGATAAGCCAATTTTCATTGAGAATCTCATCATCCAATTCGGGTTACCCACTTATGCCCATGCCAAAGGAGGCTGCGATTTTTCTTATTCGCCGAGTTGGCGGTGCTGGATTGTCATGAGTGAGAAGTTTCCCAACACCGTTTCACAGTTGTGGGCAGCATTTCTAGCTACGCTCACCGGTATCCATATCTATGGTGTCAATACCGTAGAAAACTGGCTCGGACACGCTCTTGAGGTGATGCCTTGCGATAGCTGTGGAACATGGACTCCTCATGCATATCCAAAACTGAACTGCGTCTCATGCGACGCACCCTCACCGGACTTCGCAGTGTTGGACGATATCGAATGCGTGCGTTCAGGCGGCAACCCTCCGATACCTTCGCTTGCTCAATCGATCGTAAATGTTATTCGCTTGATTGAGCCGTCTGGATTCGTTGCTGGTCCGCCCCACCAAGTATCCACGCCTACAAACGACATTTGGCAGATGTTGATACGCATCATCTTGCTCTTTCATGGCCAATCGCTATCCCGGGAAGTCCAGCGAGAAGAGATTGATGCTTGGATAGCGGGCTATCTTACGTTCGATCCAGATGTCTCAATCCAAAAAATTATCGGCGGAGCTATTTCTGGACTGTGCAATACCGGCAAGATGACGAAGACTAGTGAACGGAGGTATCGCTTTCTTATATCCGAGGAACACTTGACCTAAGTTCTAGGTGCCGACAACCCTTCGCATTAAATGCTACGCGTCTTTCTGACTGCTATGGAAAATGCAACGCTGCTAAAACTCATTTCATTGAACGAGTACTGTCCATGTCAAGTCTATTACTATCCACGCCTACGCGAGTCGCACTCCAGAGCAACCAACAGAATCCCATTAATGGCAGTGACTCTGAATCTTACGCGATGGCAAAGATCATCTTGGCATGCCGAGGTGAAGGCCAATGGGGGTCACGCGAAGAAGATAATTCCAAGATCGATATGTTCTTCTCAGCCGCGCATCCTTGGTACAAGGGAGAACGGCTCGTCATTTTGTCGCAAGTGAAGTCTGGAAATAGCTACGGCGCGTCCCAAAACAGTGGCTTCAAGCTTACGACGCGGGCCAAGAAGGAAGCGGTAAAGACTAGTCACGAAATTTGTCTCGCGTGGGTCGATCGAGATGCAAACGAGATTTATTGGGCCTACGTTCACCCGACAACCTCGGTGCGCCCTCAGGAGTATGGCGCCTATCATCGCGTTACGCCGGCAATGATCTATGACCTCGCGAGGTGCGCCAATCATAAGCGTTCCGGGAGCACCGGCGGCCGCGGAATCATCATTCGTCAACGGAGCGCAACACCGATAGATAAGCCGCGCCGAGAACGAGTTCAACTTGCCTATCGTTCGTTCAAGAAAATTCTTTGCCCAGCAATCGGTGAGATTGAGCTAACACGGCTTGGCTGGCGACACATGTTTCGAAAAAGCCGACGGAAGAAAAACAAAGCATCAAGTATGGATCTCATTCCTTACTTAGATAAACTCCTACGGCAATCTCCGTCACAGCACGCAATTACGGAGCATCAGACCTTCACCTCCAAAGGCTACACTTATCGAGTGTGCGAGCATTTGATGAAGTACGACCAGGTGAAGATCATAGATACAGCGACATTGGCAACTACTGATGCCGTAGCACACATCCGTGTGGTGGAGGAAATTCGCTATCCTGAAAACTGGGAGTGCAATGTCATGCTCTCTCAGCTTATCGACCGTCGTGTAGTCTTGCGTTCAGCTTATCTGAAGACGTAGATGCGGCAACGGGCTGCCAGTACTTGCTTCAACGCTCTGCCGGAAATGACCTAGCTAAAGTCTAATCGCGGCAACTATATTACGTTGCTTGATAGCGTACTGAGCTCAGAGATACGACGTTGCCGTCTTACATCTTCGCGACACAACCCGGTGCCGCCGACATTAGAACCGAAAGAAGCAATTCGTGCAATGCCGGCAGGGTAGCGAGTCTTCACGCAGCAGGAGAAGTACTAGTTCAAAGCCAGTCTCGCTGTTCGGCGCTGATATCTTGGCGAGTTGCGTCGAACTCGTACATTTCAGCTATACGCTCCAAGCAGGCGGCCGTCCGGGGGTACTCAAACCGCAGGGCTATGGCATCACGTCGGAGCTTCATGGCCGCGTTCCGCTCCAAGATGCCTCCATCGTGTGGCATCCGAACTGTTACACCACGGCGATTGTAGACTCCTCTCTCGAAGCCTCGTTCTATTTCACGACTCCGATTTACTTCAATAACATCTCTCACAGCGGCCGGCGGCCAAGCATCGGTGCCCTCCGGCCTGGCAGCCGAGAGTATCTCGCCGATCCTACTTTCGCCATACTTTGCCCGCCCCGACTCGGCGAGAAGGACTCTGCTTTGCGTTACCCAGGAATCAAGTACTCTGCTGTCAATCTTTCCTTGGTCATCGGCCCCGGGTACTTGAGCCCAGTCATGCAGCACATCAAGCGCTTGGCCTGCCAAGCTCTGCATACGCTCCAGGTTTGTTGGCTCCGGCTCCACAATGCCGCTACCTTCTTCAGGACCACAGATGAGCTTTACGAGGTGGACGAAGAACGCGGGATTATGTGTCAGCGCTCGATGTAATTTACGCGGGGAGCGCTGCGAGTACCGGAGCACCTGGTAATACACCCACTCCAGGCCAGCAATTTCTTCCTCGTTGACGTTCGGACTATCTGCCAGATAGTCAAGGATGACGCCAACGTGATGAGCAAACATCGTCGCCGCATTACCCTCCACCGGCTGCTTAGCATTTGCTGCGGCGTGCAAAGAGGAAATGAGGAGCCGACTATCGGGCCTCAGTTGAATATGGCCACCCATCCAACCTACAACGTCAACTGCTCGGTCCGCTTTCAACAGCTGCTCGGCGAAGTACGCGACTTCGAACTCGCCTCCCACTGAGTACACTTGCAGTGTGCGCCAGTATTTCTCGCTCAGCGACGATCCGCGACTATCAATCTCTGCCCACGTCGACATGCAAGCTGGAAGCGCTTGGACCAAGTGAAGCTCTGCTTGCTCGCCCCAAGCCTCTTCAATAGCCAGCTGCCACAAGCTTCCAACTAGTCGGTCTCCTTCGGATCCAGCCTGCACCTTCAGGCCATAGAGAATTCCGAGCCCGACCTCAATATCGACCATGTGAGCGGCCGATATTCCGTGCTTCATGAGCGTGATCTTCGACTCTTGGGTCTTGCTTGTCGCTGCAATCGCCACGCCAAGTGGCCGATGCATCGTGACCGACGATGCAAACGTGAATATTTCATCAGCCGAAAGTTCATCTACCAATCTTTCGGCAGCCTTGCGTTGCTCAAGTTCCAAACTTACTTGCTGCTGCCCCCAGTCCACGTTAGGCGTCAACTCTACCGCCCCCGGTCGAAAGAGCCAACGAACTGTCTCTTGGATCTCTGTCGGCTGAAGCATGCCAAATATCACCTCAAGTGGCGCTAGCGTGGCCTCATCCATCGCCCAAGATGCCTCTGCAAATGCGCGATTCTTTGCCAACACGCCGCGTAGCTCATCACGAATCGCTTCAATATCCGCTGGCGCCTGGATACAGCGGACTACATTCGTAAGCTGGTCTACCGCCGCAGCACGCCAACTCTTGTCAAATCTCGGCCAATAGGCTAGCAGCGTCAGCCAGCGGTCCGGGTCGTCCCCTGCTTGAGTGAGAAGCCGTTCACCAATGGCTTTCGCAGCCGTAGCTGCGGCCGCATGCGTGACCACCTCCTTTTCCTCCGGAGTAAAGTCGCGCCAATTAGGTTTTGCTGATGGCTCAGAAACGTCGTGGGGACGCGGGGCTAAGGCAAGTAGCAGTTGCCAGCCAATAGCAGGACTCGTTCTCACGATGCGGTCAATTACCTTGAGCCTTTCTGACGCTGTGGCATACGTTTGTGGCAACCAGGTAACAAAGATCCGCCGGAGCGATGCAAACGGTCGATTGCTCCATTTACCCCCGGGGTCTATTTCATGCAATCGAGCTAGTAACGTTGCAGCGGCACCCAAATAATCACGACTCCGCGCTAGCATCTCAAGTGCCCAGAGCAACTCCGACAGATATTCATTCGGGTGAAACAGTCCCTCGTCCGAGCGAAACAGGGATGCAATAGGCGGATCCGTACCCTCCAGCCCTCTATCAATCGCATCTAGGAATGCGTCAGGGGCTGCCTCGGCAAGATTCCTGAAGTCGCTTGAGAGCGACCACCATAGTGCCGCGTCGGCATCATTAAAGAGCTTACGTACAGCGCGATCGACACTTTGCCCGATTGCGGGGATGAGAGTTGCCTTTTCTGGAAACAACGCAATTGCAATTATCGCTTCCGTCAGGCCGCCGCGAATCGCTCTGGAAGGCTGCTCTTCGAATTCACCCTCCGCTTCGTAGTAGATGCTCTTTGGTCTAGTTGCGAATCGGGGATTGACTGCACTAAGAACCGTCTGAAACGTCTCTTCGAATCGCTCGAACTGGCTCGGACTTACCTGGCCGCCAATCAGCATCCAAAGGTCTCGAAGGGAAACGACCTTCCATAGGTCTCCAGACCTAACGAGTGGCCCACCGACCGAAGCTGTTAAGGCAGCAAGCACTTCTTCGACTTGTTCATAGGGACGGCCGGCCAATTCGCTTATGACCTGCCTATCCTGTGGCGAGGTTCCTACCCAAGCACCCGCGAACATTGCAGCGACGAGCTCAGGAGTTGCCCGCTTCGCCCACTCTGGTTGGCTATGTGGTGCAACTGGCAGCATGCGGCGAAGAACCGTAATACTTCTACCAGACGCGTGCGCAAACCGATGAGCGTCTGTTTCCTCCATTCCCGCCCGCATTAGAACTGACTTCAAGTCAGACTTCCACGGCCTGCGCAGTCGCCGTAGGCTCCCTGCGTGGCCGTTTGCTGCGGGGCCAAATGCTATGAAGACATGATGGCCATCGTCAGCCAAGCGCCGCGCTAAACCAGCGTCCGCTTCAATAAGTGCGACGATGAGTGGCGAACCAAGGCCGATCAACTGCCGGGCCGAATCAGAGGTATCGGCGACTACGCACCGACCCAAATGCCACAGCCGGTAGCGTTCCGGCAATGGACTTAAAGCAGCAAAGAGAAAGGCCACTGCCTCCTCCGGAGCCTCCGCTTGAATGGAAAGCAATCCAGGAGAGTTCCTCAACCATTTATGGACCACCGTCTGGTCATCATCACGCCCCGCCAGAATGACATCTGTGGTCAGTGGCAATTCGGTTGCGCGTATCCACTCGGACCAGACTTCTTCCAAGTTTCGAAGCCCTTGCGGGCGGCATCCGATACTGACCGACAACCACTGAGCCACGGACGGATACAACTCCAACCAGTGCACGAGGTCGTCGGAATCAATAACGATAACGTCTCGCCACACTCCGCGTGCCGCTTTTTCTGCGATCCACTCCAGCTTCCTAGTGAACCGCTGTGGCGTCACAAAAACAAACGTCGTGTCTGCAGGGTCGTAGCCAAGCGGATCAGCGCTACGCTTATCGAAATCAGAATCGGCTTTTGAGCGAACTGCGTTCCGCTGAGCTCCAATCTCCCACACAGAGCTTCCTCTTGGAACATAGCCAGAGCCAGCGACGGTTCTGCACCGGCCATCCCAGCCGGGATACTGGACGCTCTCTCCAGCAGGGAAACAAACTTCGGCAGCTGGCCCAACGGTCGCAAAAATCAAGCGTCGAACTAGTTCCGGCATCCCACTCTGACCGTCCCGGCGCTCTGCCCATTGCGAAAGATGAGTGGAATCTACCCAGCGTATGAGCCCGCCGGGACGATGAAGGCTAAGCCCGGGCAGCTGTGCTGATTCCGCGACGGCGTCGGTTGCAAACTGAATACCTGCTGCCTTGAATGTGTCTTGTATGGCTTGGTTGTCGCCATTAGAAAGGGGGCGGAAGCCGCGCTCATAGTCTGCAATTGCCGAGGCTACAACGCTCGCCTTTTCTGCCAACTCGCGCTGAGACCATGCAAGTAGTGCTCGAGCAGCCTTAATTTGTTCCGAGACCAGCCCCCCCTCACTCATCTCCGACCTCACAAATGTGGTATGAAGTCATGGTGACACGGGGAATCAGGGCGTCAAGTGCTTTTTTCGATGTGTCAGCTACCTTACCGATGAGGTTTGAATTCGGCCTGAAACGCGACTGACCCGCATTCAATTGGTTGGTTGCCATGGCGCAGCCATCCGACGGGCATTGGGTGTTTCGCCATGGCGAATGCGGCAGTTATTCTTCGGCAACCAAGAACCGATTCGGGTTCTTGCCCAACCATGCCGGCGCCCTACCCCGGCCCGACCAGGTCTTACCGGTCTTCGGGTCGCGATACTTTGGAGGCAACGGTTCCTTGGCTGCCTTAGCAACGCCGCCTCCGGCGGGTCGACCGCGACGGCGCTTGCCTTGGATGTCTTCGACGGACAAGCCGTATTGCTCCATCAGAGTGCGGATCTGCTCAATGACGCCAGCCACTTCAGTGGCACGGACTTCGGCGAGTTGAGCTTCCAGTGCTTCCTTTTGGGCGAGCAGTTGCTTGTAGGTTGCCATTGTGGTTGTTCTCCTTGTTGGTTTGTCAACTAGCGTTGGCACACCTAGCTTAACAGCCTCCGACCGTGTTTCGAAAGCGATTGAGAAATCGCCAAAGGTTTCCCCGACGTTGAAATGGATACATTCAGCGTAAAATGGACGCCGTTCATCGGAGCCTATCGGCACGAATCGTCCAGAGAAAAGCGAGAAGCATGGCAATCAAGCAGATTACGAAGCTTCAGGGTTACCGCATCTTCAGGAACTTCAGGTGGAACGGGCTTCCTGACTTCAGTCGCTACAACTTAATCTACGGCTGGAATGGCACGGGGAAAACGTCTCTCTCCACGCTCTTTCGATTCCTCCAACGAGGCGAAGCTCCCGATGCGACTTCGGTGGAGTTGCTGTTGGAGAGTGGTGTAATGAAAGGCGCAGACTTCGGGACTGTCGCGCCACCTCCCATCCGAGTATTCAACCGGGATTTTGTCGATCGAAACGTCTTCGAAGTGCCCGGCCACGAGCTGCCGCCGGTTTTCTATCTGGGTGAGGACAGCTCAAACAAACAAAAGCAGGTCGCCAAACTGCTTCAGCTCCGGGACGAACTCAACACACAGGCCTCCTCGACTTCCAAACGGTTAGATGCGGCCACGGCGGAATTCAATAGCTTCTGCACCACCCAAGCCCGGAGCATTCGCAATCTTCTTCTCGGTGATCCGCGCTACAACAACTATGAAGCGCCAAGGTTCAAAGAGTTGATGCGTCGCCTCGCAAGCGCAAACAATGCGGCCGTCCCGCTGGACGATGCCGAGCGCAAACGGTTGGAAGATGCTATTGAAGGCAGGGCAATGCCCAAGCTTCCACCGCCCACTTCTGGAAACATTCAGCTCCCCGAACTCACACAAGCCGTCATTGACGAGCTTCGGGTCACAGTTGTTTCGAGCACCATCGAAAAGCTCGTTCGCTCCCCACAGCTCGCAGACTGGGTAGAGAGAGGTATTCACCTGCATGGCCAGGACGCGACGAACTGCCTATTTTGTGAACAGCCTCTGCCATTTCTTCGGCTAGAGACGCTCGCTGCGCACTTTAACGACGATTTCAAAGCACACCAAGATCGCCTGCAAAAGCTCATCGACACCGTCGGGTCGCTTCGCAGTGAGGCGCTGGCAAAGACCATCCCAGAGCGGTCTGCCCTCTATCCCCATCTCCACCCAGAATTTGATTCAGCCATCGCGCAACTAAGAAGTCAGACTCTGGCCGTCGAGATGTATCTAAAGGGGGTGCAACGCGCTCTTGAGGAAAAGGTCAAGGAGCCCTTCCACTCGCTTACTCTTACCGACTATCTTCCAAAGCTCGATGTCTCCGCTGATTCTGGATTCGCCAAGTTCATCGAACTCATGTTCAATGGTGTAACGGCAATTAGCGCATTGTCAGGCTTCTCGGCGGTCCAGCGGCTACTTAACGTGGTCAAGAAGCACAACGAACATACCGACAATTTTGATGCGGCAGCAGCAACCGCTCGAGACGCGTTGGAGCTCGATGAAGGAGCGAAATACTTTGAGGATTGGCGTTCACGAACGGCGACTATAACCGAGCTCACGGTAGCAGCGGACGATGCGGCCATCAGGCTGAGGCCAATTGCCGGCCAAGTGAGAGATCTTCAGCGCGAGATTCGACAGCACCTCAAGCCCGCCGAGGAGCTCAACCGCGAGATGGCAGCCTACCTGGGAAGGGACGAGCTGCACTTCGAGGTCAAGGACACGGGTTACACCATCATGCGTGGATCATTGCCGGCCATGCATCTAAGCGACGGGGAACGAACTGCCATTGCCTTCATGTACTTCTTGAAGACATTGAGTGACGCGACATTCGACATCAAGAACGGCATTGTAGTCATTGACGACCCGGTATCGAGCCTGGACGCGAATTCGCTGTACTGCGCCTTCGGCTACATGAAGACGCGTACGAAAGACGCAAAGCAGATCTTCATCCTTACCCACAACTTTAGCTTCTTCCGACAAGTTAAGAATTGGTTCAACTACGCAGGGAAGATCAACAACAAACCGTACGAGCCCGCCAAGTCCAAGGACACACACTTCTATATGCTCGCACCGACGTTAGAAGACGGGCAGCGAAGTGCCACCCTCCGCACGTTGGACCCGCTCTTGCATGAATACGAGTCGGAGTATCACTACCTTTTCCGGTGCGTCAGCGATGGTTCCAAAGCGGCTGCGCCAAAGAGTCTCGCTGAGGTGTATGGCCTGCCCAATATTGCGCGACGGCTGCTGGAGTCCTTCCTATCGTTCCGCGTACCTGGCCGGGCGGGAAATCTGGGACAGCAGCTGGATGCACTCCAAGGCGACGCGGCAACGAAGGCTAGAGTCGTTCGGTTTTTGCACACTCACTCTCATATGGAGCAAGTCGAAGCTGACCACGACCTGTCGGTGCTATCCGAGGCGCCTGCTGTACTGACGGACTTGCTCAGTCTTATCCAAACAAATGACAAAGATCACTACGAGGCAATGATGAAGATCATCTAGCCCAACGGGGTTCTATTGCATTGGCATGGGCACCCAGGAACGAGGTGAGACTATTTGTGCGCGCCTATATCCTGGCCCGACCATCGCAGGCACAGGCATGAGGTGAGACTTCTTGTGCAAGTAATACACCGCGCAAAAAATGCGCGACCACGAAGGCCGCGCACTTGAGAGCTCTTAAGCGTACCTTCTTGCCTTTCGTCCAACTTCAACGTGCGGCATGAGGGCCTGGGCCATCGAACTGGTTGCCATGATGTTCACAAAGACATGGCGCAGTGGCACGCCTGGGATGTCGGACGTCGCAGCCTTCTGCAACTGGCCACTTAAAACCAAATCACGCAGCTCATATGCGGTACTGGCGCTCGGTACCGCGTCCGGGCCACCCCTAAAGGCTTCATTTCGAAGCGGACCTGTTATCGCGTCGACAACAACGAACGATGCGTCCCAAGAGTTGTCTGTTTCGACGTAGAACAGGAACGGAAGACGCCCCACTGTCCGCCACATGTCGATTGCCGCCCACATCGTTGAGTCGAGAATATCTGCCACGAAGTAGAACTGCAAATCCCCCATCTGGAACCGGAGCGTCTGCAGCTTTCGCCCCTCGTCAAGGTCGATGCACCCGAAGCCGAGGTTCGACTTTTCATACGTTGAGCCCAAGAGGTGTCGTTTTTTCTTGGGGATTGCGCACGTAAGTACAGGCATGTTGCCAGGCAAACCTCGCGCTTGCCTGAACGGGGCGCCCACTTCGTCCAATGCGCGCAGAATTCCGATAGGCAAACGATTCGGGCCCACAGTGTAGTTAATATCCATTTCCAATGTCCTGCTGAAGTTATGACTAGGGATTGCGCGCTCTAGTCGAACGCGGCAGATGAGATCCTCGTGGCGCCATGCACCGTCGTGGATGTCTGCGATCTGCAATCCCGTATAGCGCCAAAACTCCTGCATCTGACATGACCCGGAATCATCCGGATGCAGAGGGTTTCCAGCTGCGAATGACCGCATGTTAAGGCGTGAATTTCGCAGGGGAAAGCGCCCAAATGAGCCGTTCGTGGAGCGCCTTGAAGCCCGCCGAAAAAACTGGTTTGAAATAAGCAGAGAGTTTCAGATTAGGGGAAACACTCTAAACAGCGAGGTTTTTTCGGGCCGTGCACCCTCTGCGGCGTTCGGCCTTCAAGGACGGCCTCGCTCGGTCTGCCACGATCGACATCGGCTCTACGCCAGCGAAGTGGAAAGCGAGGGCCGAGATGCGCGGGCGGTGGCAAGGTCTGGGGTGACCTCGGACACGGCGGAGGATGATGGCGGCAGTGATGTTGGAGCCGACGGCAACACTCATTGCATCGGTCGATAAACGTGTAATCGCCCCGCTGCGGCGAGCCGAAAGTTGGGCTGCCAGGGCGACGTCCGGGGTCCAATTCGCTCAACGGACCCCGAATCCGCTCAGAAATGAGCGGATACTTGAGCGGATACTCAAGAACTGTGTCGTTTAAGTCACTCGCGCGACAAACACCAAGCCAAACATCAGGCCTCGGCGAGCGGGGCAAACCGCCGCTTGGCGATGCACTGGTCTCGAATCTGACGAGCGAAGGAAGCGCGAGGACTCGAGTATTCGATGTCAATCGGCCCGGGCCACCACTGCAAGCCAAACGTCCACGTCTGTGCGACGCCAGCGAAGTGGAAAGCATGGTCCGAGGTAAGCAGGCGCGGGCAACGTATGAGGTTGCCGTTTAAAACGGCGCAGGACGGTAGCAGGACTGACCTTGAGGATGGCGGCGAGGTCGTGTGCGTCTAGGTAGGCGGGCGATAGCGGTTGCATGCCGAGTATAGGCAAGACCGTTGCGCAGGCGGTGCCATTGTGGACTATAGATCCGTGCATGTGGGCAGCCGCGCGCGGGCGCCATGGCGTGCTCTGGGCCCCGGCTCAACGCTGCATCGCCGATTGCATCGTCGGTCGTCCATACCGGCCGGGCTCGCCGGCATGGACAATAAGCCAGAGGTTGAACTAACACACGCCGATGTGCCTTTGCTTAATGGGAAATATTCCAGCGAACGAGAGCGGACGATTGTGTGGGAAGCCGAGTGTGTGCATGACGTCTTCACCCTCGCTGATGGCATCGGCCGGCACGACCGCCGTTTGCTCATCAGCAAGCCGGCACATATCGTCCCACGTCTTCTCTGGTTGCTGGCCTTGGTTCTCTGGCGCCAATAGCACGCGACTTGCTTCTGCCCAATCGTCCTCGCTGAACGGGCACGTCTTCAGGTGGTACCTCCACACTTCGCCGTGTTGGGTACCAAAGATGAACGGCACGATGCCTGAGTGCCGCCAATCTAAGACTGCGGATGAGGCCGCCGAATCATCCATGGCAGCGAACACGGAGACTTCAAGTCTCTCAAACTGGAATCTGATGCCTAGTACGCGTCCGTACTTTCCCTGAATAGCCTCAAACTTCAAGCCAACAATATCTGCGTCCTCGGGAATGCAATGGACGTAAGACGCTGTAATTGGCACTCTGACAATAGCGGTATAAATGCTGATTCCGGCGGGCGCTTGCACTCCATATTCAGAACCGCGAGGCGCAAAATGGCCAAAGTCGCTTACCAGATATGCGAACTCGGGAAACTCAGTCGCTGCTACTGCCGGCATCGTCTTTCTCAGGGTGGGCAGGTTCGCGCTCATTGCTATTCAGGCCTCCACCCAATTCATCTGCACGGCACCGCCTTTTGAGGCGTGCCCGAAGCAGCAGCTCAGCCACCAGTACGCCAGGTAGAACTCAGGGTCCGCGAACGTCTTAGCGCGTTCTTCCCAGGCTGCGAAGTCCTCGACGAGCTTTTGGGCGGCCTTTGGCCCGTAAGTTGCCGATGTCCTGGACGGATGGAGAATTTCACGGAAGGGAACCTCTTCGCCCGGTTCGGCGCCTCCGGCGGGGTGAAAGCCAACCATTTGTGCCAGTACGTCGTGCCAATCTCGACCTTCGCATCCGACGGCGAGCGAGTAATGAATACACCGGTCGTACATAAACTCCGCTCCGCGCGGGAACTCGGTTGTCAGGCTGTCAATCTGTGAAATGTATATGGAATTACCGATAAATTTTCTTTTTTCCCTGTCCCAGCGGATGTATTCATTGTCTATGCCATCTTCATATGCCACGCGATTGAGATTGCTGAAGACGCTGTAGATGGGATGGGCGTAGCTCACTGTCGTTAATCCTAATAAATAGAGGGTGTACGGGTTCGCTGCGACACGTTGGAGTCGCATGCATGAACTTGAATATAGCGATCTCAAACCGCCGTGGCACGCGAAAATTCATGCGCGGCAGAAGGGCCTGAGGCGTTTTCGGACGGTGAAACCGAAAATCTCGTACCTAATAAAATGAGATTTTCTAGTTACCGAGGATCGCAAAATCTGTGCGATATTCGACCAGTCTCACGATCTGCGTGACATGCTCGGCCATGTGTTCCTGTCTGGGCAGCGCCCTTCTGATGCTGACGAGAATTGCTGGGCTCTCAACATGCCCCCGCGCCACCGAACAGGCAGGCGGAGGCAATTTGCTGCGGCCTACGCGGCGTAGCTATGTACGGATGCAGAGCGGTGATGGCGTAGCGATGCGGAGCGCTATGTCGGCACAGGACTTCACATACTTCAGTGCTTTGAAATTGTCCGGCCGCGGCAGAGGCGGCACGTGCTCACTCACGAGGGGAAACGCTGCCCCATGGGTTTCGCAGAATGCGAGGATGCTTGCCCAACGCTCATGGATATCGCTGGGCTCCTGATTACCTCGGCCGTCCCCAAACGACGGTATGCACTCCGGTATCGCCATGATGATGCGATATCGCTCTTCCTTCGCCTCTTCGACGCCGAGCACGATGGGAACCACGCCGAATTGCCTCCAGCCGTCAATGAACATCCAGATATCTGGATCATCAGGTTCGGTGAGCCATACGATGTTCAGTTCGCCAAGCGAGAGCTTCACTGTAAGAATGTGGTGCCCATCGAGGATGTCGCGCTCTATCTGTATGGTTGCCGGCGCCGAGCAGTCGGGTGGGAGGTCCTGGATGCTCGGAACTGCCAGCGGGCAAGTCAGCGCCATAGCGTACGGCGGCAGTCCTGCCGCGATGGGGTTCGGGTCGCTCAAGAACCGAAGGAGGAAATCTACTTGGCCGAGGGCAAGAACACCGTCGCCGAAGTTATTAACGCGTTTGAGGTTAAGAGACACGTGCACTATTCACTGTGAGTTGCGAGGCCGGCCGACTTGCCGCTCGCCCAGGACAGGTGCCTGTAAATGAGTGTAGGTGCGCGTGTCGATGATGATTGACAGCGATCGCAGCCCACGTACGCTCTCGAAGCGTTGCTATCGAGAATTTTCCTTGGCAGCAACGTCGATTTTCTGACGTGTGCAGGTCCAAACTTCTTCACAACCCGCGAGCGTTAGCAATGACTCACTTCGGGAAATATTTCGAGAAGGATCATTGCGTCGACGGCGACCCGCCGAGGCGCAGTCAGGGCAAAGTACGAATCGATCCGCCTGAAAGCAGCGTCGTGAAAGGCTGAAGTTCACGGTCCGCGGGAAGGCAGTGGTGACGGGCATGACTGAGTCGACACGTGCACCCTGGAGCGCCGCGAGCCGAGTCTGGGAGGAGCAGGGTCGGGCTAACTAGGCGCTGCGCTGAGGCGGCACTTGGGAGGGTCTGCCCAATGCGCCATAGACTCAACTCTGCAGTCGGCTCTGCGACCGGAGCAGCGCCCGGCGGCCCCGACCGAGGAAGGCTAGCCTGGAACTACACTTGATATGGAGACTTGGAATGCGCGGCTGCCCAACAGGGCGAAAACCTGCGTTGGCTCGTTCTCGGCGCATGACTACAGGTCGACCAACTGAAGCCATGAGACGCCATCGCCTAGAGGGTCTCCTTCCCCGCTTGGCGAGGCTGCAACTCGGAAAAGGGTGCGAGATATGAGAGCAGATTCGTGCAACGCGGCCTTGCGGGCGAGCCCCCGAAAGCGCCAGCTAGCTATCTGCGTGAATACATTTCGCAAGCACTTTAATGTTTTGCAAGCGCTTTAATGTTTTGCAAGATCTTTAATGTGCAAGGTCACAGGCCCTCCCCCGACTCCCCTATACTGCATCCGTCCCTTCACGGAAGCATGAACTATGGAATTCGCTCCTGGCATCAGCCAGCTTGCGGGGTTGCTGGCCGACCCGGGCCGCGCCGCGATGCTGTGGGCGCTGATGGACGGCAGCGCCCGGCCCGCCGGCGAACTGGCGTTGATCGCCGGATTGTCCGCGTCGTCGACCAGTGGACACCTGACCCGCCTCTCCGAAGGCGGCTTGCTGGTGGTGGAAACTCGCGGGCGCAATCGCTACTATCGGCTTGCCACGCCGGAAATTGGCGTGGCTATCGAGGCGCTGGCCACCGCGTCACTGGCCAGCCAGCCGCCGCGCATGCGTGCCGTGCCTGTTTCGCGCACCACGCCGCCTGCGCTGAAGCAGGCACGAACTTGCTACGACCACCTGGCCGGGGAACTTGCTGTGGGGCTTTTCGAACGAATGTCGCAGGCGGGCTGGATCGCCGTGGACGGCACGCGGGTCGACTTGACCGGAGATGGCACGCAGGCCATGGGGCAGTTGGGCATCGACGTGGATGCGGCGCGGCGCAAGCGGCGGCAGTTCGCCTGCACATGCCCCGACTGGAGCGAGCGCAAGCCGCATCTGGGCGGGGCGCTCGGGGCCGCGCTGCTGCAGGCGATGCTGGCGCACGGCTGGATAGAACCTACAAGCACGTCGCGCGCGTTGCGCGTGACACCACGTGGGCAAAATGAAATCGGAAAGGTAGCGGCAGGAGAGAACAGATGGCGATAGAACTGGAAGACGATGCGCAGGACGCCGTAAGCCGGCTGTTCGCGCTGATCAACCTGGGTGACACGCAACAGACCACACGGCAGCTCACGCTCCTCGAGGAAGCCCTGGAAGACGCCGAGGAAGACGACGTCGACTCGGAGGCATTGCTCTCTCAGATCAAGGAGATCATCGACTGGGAATCAGGCTTCTATGTCGACTGGAAGGACGTGGAGTCCTTCATCGGCTGCCTGAACCAGTTATGCGAGCGTATCGATCTAGAGATCGATTGGGGCACCGACGATACCGAGGATGAGGATTTCCTCGAAGGCACCAGCGTGCCCGAACTCATGGAGCTGGCGGCCGATCAGCTCCGCGTGGCGGGCTACACGCTCTGGAACTGGGATACGGGCGGCGACGCCTATGCCGGCTGGATCACGCGCAGTGAGGACGACGACGAAATGCTGGAAATCGCCGACACGCTGGGCTTCGACGCCCGCAGCGGCGACCAGCCTTTCTGACGCTCAGTCGAGGGTGATGACGGTGGGCTCGCCATCGTCATCGTTCTGATCTTCCGCGCTCTCCTCAATGCGCGTTGCGGCCGTCACGCGCGCTCCGGGCCGACGCGTTTCTGGCACACCGAGCGTTTCCTCGAGCGCATCCAGAAATGCGCGCACGCTGGCCGGCATCAGCTTGCGGGCGGGCATCAGCACATAGACCTTCAGCGGGGACGATGCGTAGCCAGGCAGCACGCGCACCAGCTTGCCCTCCACAAGTGCCTCGCGTACAAATCGCGGCGACAGGCGTGTCACGCCCAGGCCATCCACCGCGGCATTGAACCGCACTTCCGCGTTGTGCGTGCAGATGCGGGGTTCCACATCCATGGCGAAGGTTTCCACCCCATCGCGCAGGAATTCCCAACGCGTATCGTCAAGATTGCCGACCGTGGGCCAGCCTTGCAAATCCTGCGGCGTGCGCGGCAGTCCGCGCTCGCGAATCAGGGACGGCGCGGCATAGAACGCGCGTTCGATCAGCACCACCCGCTTGCTGGCAAACGAGCTATCGCTCAACCCCGTGTCTGTCATGACGAAGGCCAGGTCGTAGCCGTGGCGGATCAGGTCGGGCTGGTCCCAGCTCACATCGAGTTGCACGCGCAGCGAGGGATGCAGCTTGAGCAGCCGGTTCACCGTCGGCGAAAGGTGCTGCGAACCGACTTCATAGGGTGTGGCGATGCGGATCGTGCCGCTGACTTCTTCGCTGACGGACGCCGCTTCGGCGCTGATCTCGCGCAGTTCGCCGAACAGTGGCGCCACGCGATCATACAGTTGCTGGCCGCGCTGGGTGACGCGCACCCGACGCGTGGTCCGCTCGAACAATCGCACGCCGAGTTGCCCTTCCAGCCGCGCCACCGCGGCGCTCGCCGATGACTTCGGGACTTCGGCCAGTTCGGCCCCCTGTGTGAAGCCGCCCCCTTCCACCACGCGGCAGAAGATTTCCCAGTCCTTCCAGTCGATCGATTTCATTGCGCACCTTGTTCACGCGAACACCGGGGAAAACCCTTACCCGATGGGGCGCGATTGTCCCACACCGCGAACAATGATGGAGTCCATGCTCATAGTGTGGGTATTACGGGAGTATGACAGGGTCAGCTTTCTTGGTGCGAATCGGATCCGGTGGCGTCTGAAGTGGCCTTGGCGCGCTGCGGCAGTTCCAGCGCCTGCTCGCTGAACACGTCAGTCGATTCAACGATTGGCGCTCGGCCTCGACGGACATGCCGAGGCCATCATCATCGTCGCGGCCCGCGCCGGGCTCCATGCCATCGAAGAAGCAGGACAGGCCACTTCCCAGCCCGCAACCCCGCTTCGAGGCCAGTGGTCTATGGGTTGCGTTCCGCGAGCGCTTCGAGCAGCGCTTGAGACGGCACGAAGAACAGGCTTCCGGTGACTGCCTTGCTGTAGTCGAGCAGCCTGTCGTAATTGCCCGGTGGACGCCCGACGAACATGTTCTCGAGCATCTGCTCGATCGGCGCGGGCGAGCGCGCGTAGCCGATGAAATAGGTGCCAAACTCGCCCTTGCCGGGTGAGCCGAACGGCATGTTGTCACGCAGGATCTTCACTTCCTTGCCGTCCTCTTCCAGCGTCGTCAGCGAGCTGTGCGAGCACGTCGGCTTGATCGACTCATCGAGTTCGATGTCGGACAACTTGGTCCGCCCGATGATGCGCTCCTGCGCCTCGACGGAAAGCTCGTTCCAGCCGGTCATGTCATGCAGGTACTTCTGCACGATCACGTAGCTGCCGCCTGCGAACGATAGGTCCTCGTCACCGATGATCGTGAAATCCACAGCTTCGCGATCCACCGGATTCTCAGTGCCGTCGACAAAGCCCACCATGCTGCGCATGTCGAAGTAGCGGAAGCCATGCACTTCGTCGACCACGGTCACCGCCGCGCCGAGCCGGCCGATCAACTGGGTCGCGAGTTCGAAGCACAGATCCATATGTTCCGCGCGGATATGCAGCAGCAGATCGCCCCGCGTGGCCACGGCGCGTCGATCGCCGGCGCCGAACTCGCGGAATGCATGTAGCGATGCGGGATGCGGGCCCCCGAACAGCGTATCCCAGGCGTCGGTGCCAAAGCCGCAGACACATGACAGATTGCCGCCCGGCACACGTTTGCCGACGGACCGCACGAGCGCTGCGACATCCGCGCACCAGGCACGCACGGTCGCGGCGTGCTCGGCACCGGGCGTCAGCGTCGCGACGATGAAGATCGCGCTGCGGGTAATGGGTTGATAGACGGCCTGGGGTTCGATCGGGTCGTTTGGCATGGGGGAGTGAGTATGGTTATAGCTTCAGACGCTGACTGCGCGAGACAGTCTTCAAGACTAGAACACGTGCCCTAGTTGTGAAAGCCACACCTTGGCATGGGTTTCCGGGACCACGACCATGTTCCGCACCCCATCGTATACGGCACTCAAGCCTTGGCGCAACGCGAAGTCACAACGCAAAGTCACAAGGTCGTTCCCTCGAGGCTCCCTCTATGTCGCAACGCCCACGAACTCGCCCGCTGCTTCCAGCAACCATTCGCGCAGGTGCCCCATCGCATCGCTCATTGGCTGCGTGTCGGGCACCACGAGGTAGTACGCACTCGTCGCGCGCAGTGATCGCGCCACGGGTGTCACCAGCAGCCCGCGCGTCAGGTACTCATCCACCAGGAAACGCGGCACCAACCCGACGCCAAGCCCCGCGCGGGCCGCGCTGATGACCATGCTGTGGTGGTCATAGCGCGCGCCGCGCAGCGCATTGACATCGTCAATGCCGGCGGCCTCCATCCATTGCTTCCAGCCGAAGCTGCGCGTGACCAGGTGCAGTAGCGGCGATCGCGCGATGTCGTTGACGCTGACCCGCTTCTTGCCGCCGAAAAAGTCCGGATGGCAGACGGCGACCGACTCCTCGCCGAACATCCGGTCCACCCGCGCGCCCGGATAGACCGCCTCGCCGAAGTGGATCGCCGCGTCGTACGGCGTGCCCTCGAACAGGAACACATCCGACTGCGCGCGGATGTTGACGATGACCTGCGGGTGGCGGGCATAGAAACCCGGCAGCCGTGGAATCAGCCACTCGACGGCCAGTGTTGGCACGCACGCCAGTTCCACCGTGCCACCCACACCTTCGTGCGCCATGATGTCCAGCGTGTCGCGCTGCAGCTTGCGCAGCATCTCGCGCACCTGGCGGCTGTAGAGCACCCCCGCCGCCGTCAGCGTGATGCGCTGGTTGGCCCGGTGAAAAAGCTGCACGCCAAGCAGGCTTTCCAGCGAGGCGATCTGGCGCGATACCGCGCTCTCCGTGATGTACAGATCCGCCGCCGCGCGCCGCAGATTCAGATGCAGCGCCGCCGCGTCGAAGGCACGCAGGTTGGACAGGCTCGGAAGACGTTGGCGCATGGGGTGGGGGAGGGACTTGTTGACTAAAAGTCATCATCCTATACCGAAATTTCGCTTGAAACCGCCAGCTTGATGAGGAACGATTCGAACTCGCACCGCCGCGCCCCCTCTTAACGCGGCACCCCAGAACGAACAAAGACAAGCAGGACAGGGAGACAACATGAAGCGTTTGATCAGCGCCCTCGCAGCTGCCGGCCTCGCATTCGGCGCGGCTGTTCCCGGCATCGCCGCCGCCCAGGAATTCCCGGCCAAACCCGTACGCATCATCGTGCCGTATCCACCGGGCGGCACCACCGACATGGTGGCGCGCCTGATCGGCGACCAGCTCGCGATCCAGTGGAAGCAAACCGTCCTCGTCGACAACCGCCCCGGCGCAGGCGGCATCGTCGGCACCGGCACGGCGGCCAAGTCCCCGGCCGACGGCTACACGCTGCTGATGGGCTCGGTGGGCGAGTTCGGCATCAATCCGACGCTGTACAAGAAGCTGCCCTACGACGCCGCCGCCGACTTCGTGCCGGTGACGATGGTCGCCAAGGTGCCGAACGTGGTCGTGGTGTCGCCGGCCTTCGCCGAGCGTGCCCATGTGCAGACGCTGGGCGAACTGATCGCCTATCTGAAGGCGCATCCCAAGCACGTGAACATGGCATCGGCCGGCAATGGCACCTCCACGCACCTCGCGGGCGAACTGTTCCAGCGCATGACTGGCACGGAGATGAGCCACGTCGCCTACAAGGGCAGCAGCCCGGCTATCGCCGACCTGATGGGCGGCAGCGTCGATGTGATGTTCGACAACCTGCCGGCATCGCTGCCGTTCATCCGTTCCGGCAAGCTCAAGGCACTGGCAGTGACCACGCCGGCACGCTCGTCTGCGCTGCCCAACGTGCCGACCGTCGCCGCCGCCGGTCCGGTGCCAGGCTTCGACGCCAGCCCGTGGTTCGGCCTGCTCGCGCCGCGTGGTACCCCTGCAGCCGTTGCGCAGAAGATTAGCCAGGACCTGACGCGCGTGCTCGGCGAGCCCGCCGTGCAGGCCAAGATGCGCGAACTCGGCGCCGAACCGGCACCGAGCACGCCCGACGCCTTCGCCGAGGTTCTGAAGAAGGATCGCCAGAAATGGGGCGACATCGTCCGACTGTCCGGCGCCTCGGTGGACTGAAAACCACCCACATTATTCCAACTGCTTCTCCGCGCGTCCCCCGCGCGGCACCTCATCATGATTTCCAACGTCACCTCGCTCGTTTCCCTTAGCCTTGGCACCGAAGCCGCCGCGCGGCTCTCGCAACTGGTGGCCATGCCCACGCTGCCGGCCGGCAAGCTGGGTCACCCCACGCGCGCCGAGATCGCACATGCGCTGAACCTGGTGCTGTTCGCCGGCATCCTGGATCGCGTGCCCACCGGCAAGGCCTACACGGAGGATGTAGCGGCCACGGGCGGCAAGGTGCACTTCGATCACGGCGCGCTGCGCACCGTCCGCTGGCAGGAGAACGGCGCGTTGCCCGCAGGCGAGGCAGCCTTCACGCGTATCCTGCGCCCGCTTGGCTACCGCCTCAATGGCACGTATCCGCTCGACCGCATCGGCATGACGGGCCGCTCGTATGCCCACGCCGACGCGCCGGAGGAAATCGCGCAGTTCTTCCTCAGCGAATTCCATCCCGAGCGCTACAGCGAGGACTTCCAGCAAGCCGTGAGCCGCGTCGTCGGCAACTCCGCCGATCCGCTCACGCCGCGCGCGCAGTCGCTACTGTGGGAGCTGGAACGTGACGGCGCGTTGCCGCTGGCCGATGCCGGGGAACTGATCGACCTGCTGGCCCGCTGCTTCGAGCGTCAGCACGCCACGCCGCACCTGAACGACTACGAACGCCTGCTGGCCGAGTCGTCGGAAATGGCGTGGATTGCCACCGAAGGGAATGCGTTCAACCACGCCACCGACCGCGTGGAGGACGTCTTCGCGGTATCGGACGAACAGAAGCGTGTGGGCCGCCCCATGAAGGAAAAGGTCGAGGTGTCGCAAAGCGGCCGCGTGAAGCAGACCGCGTTCCGCGCCGATCCGGTTCGCCGCGCGTTCGTTGGCGCCAGCGGTGACGAGGTGGTGCGCGAAGTACCGGGTTCGTTCTACGAATTCATCACGCGCGATCGCTATGTGGACGAGGCACAGGCCATCACGCGCACGGACCTGGGCTTCGACGCCGGCAATGCGCAGGGCATCTTCAAGATGACCGCGGCGGCCTGCTGAAGCGCGACGTCCGCAACCACGAGCACGCCATGGCCGCCTACCCCTTCGTTCCCGCGCTACGCGAGCCGCAAGGCTCGCCGATCCGCGAGCTGTTCAAGTATCTCTCCGACCCGGAGATGATCTCGTTCGCCGGCGGCTATCCGTCCGCCGCGTTGTTCGACGTGGAAGGCATCGGCGCGGCATCCGCACAGGCATTGCGCGAACGTCCTGCCGAGTGCCTGCAGTACGGCGCCACGGAGGGCACGCCTGCGCTGCGCAACGCGCTGGCGGCCCTGATGGCGGAGCGTGGCGCGGCCGTCGCCCTGGACGAACTGCTGATCACCAGCGGCTCGCAACAGGGCTTCGATTTTCTCGTGCGCGCGCTGGTGGAGCCTGGCAGCCTCGTGCTGGTGGAGGAACCCACCTACTCGGCCACGCTGCAGGCACTGCGGCTGGCCGGCGCTGACGTGCGCGGCGTGCCGTCCGACCATGACGGCATGAACGTCGACGCACTGGAGGCGATGCTCGCAGACGCGCCGGCACGTCCTCGCATGATCTACACGGTGCCGACCTTCGCCAATCCAACCGGCGCCACGCTCTCACCCGCGCGCCGGCTTCAATTGCTGGAACTGGTGGCACGGCACGAGATCGTGCTGGTCGAGGACGATCCTTACGGCGCGCTAAGCTTCGACGGTCCGCCGCCGCCATCGCTGCTCGCGCTGTGCGATCAGGTGTCCGGCGCGCGCCCGTGGCTCGTGCATCTCGCAAGCCTGTCGAAGACGCTGGCACCAGGACTGCGGCTGGGCTGGATGGTGGCCGCGCCGGAGATCGTGCGTCGCGCGGTGATCGCCAAGCAGGTGTCGGACCTGTGCACGCCGCCATGGCTGCAACTGACCGCCGCGCATTACCTTCAGGCCGGAAACCTGCCCGGGCAGATCGCGCGGGAAGTGGCGGTCTATCGCGACAAACGCGATCGGCTGACGACGGCGTTGCACCAGGCGTTCGGCACGCGCATCCGGTTTGCGGATCCCGCCGGGGGCATGTTCCTGTGGGTATCCGTGGACGGCATCGACGATGCGGCGGCGCTGCTGCCCCATGCCATCGCAGAGAAAGTGCTGTTCGTGCCGGGCACAGGCTTCTACGCCGAGCGTCGCGCGCGCCCCGCGTTCCGGCTGTCGTTCGTGGGCGCCGACCCGGCGCAGATCGAAGAAGGCGTGGCGCGGCTTGCCCGGGCCGCAGCGCGTGCCGGGGTATCCGTCGTCAATCCGGACTAAGCCAGGCGCTCAGACATCCAGCGTGCCGACGAAGCCGAACTCGACCGGCGTCTTCGCATAGAACAGGCGGATGTCTTCGTGACGCAGGCGCTCCAGCAGCGCCTCCACCTCTTCGACGGTGGCGACCACCGTCACCTCTTCCGGCCGATCGGCTAGTTCGATGAAATGCCAGGAATGGAAGCGATGGTCGTGCCCGATTCCCTCCGCCGCCACCGTGTGCGTGGCACCGCGAATCTGCATCTCCCGCATCACCTGCATCAGCCAGTGCGATAGCTGCTTGCCGTGATGGCGCCGACCTTCCTGCGTGTAGAAGGTGAGTTGATAGCCCTGCATGACATCTCCCTGCGGATCTGGATTGGCCAGAAGCTGGAGCCCCCCACGTGGCAATTTCATCGTATGCCAGGGGGCAGCAATGGTCCAAGACCAGCTGCCGGGCCGAGAGCGCCCGGCACCCCCTGGGAAACCCGGTGTTGAGAATGGCTCTCATTCTGAGTTAGGATGCCGCCATCGCCCCTTGCGGGGCTTATTGCCGGAGAAGTTCATGCAGAAGATTGCCGCTTTCCTCGTTGCCGGAGTGTTCTCGACCGCCGCTTTCGCCGGCGCCAACTGCTCCAAGCACCCGAAATCCGAATGGATGCCGGAAGCCGATGCCAAGGCCAAGATCCAGGAACAGGGCTACAACATCAAGAAGTTCAAGGTGGACGGCAATTGCTACGAGATCTACGGTACGACCAAGGATGGCAAGAAGGCCGAGATCTACTTCGACACCAAGACGCTTGAAATCGTCAAATCGGAAATCGGCAGCTAAGCATGTCGGCGCCCGCGGACCGGACGAACGCCCCCGACACGATTCGCGTCTGGGACGTGGTCGTGCGTTTCACGCACTGGAGCGTAGCGGCCATCGTCTGCTTTGACCTCGTCCAGGACTCCGGAGACAAGGTGCACCGAACCCTCGGCTACATCGCCGCGGGGCTGGTGCTGTTCCGGGTCTTGTGGGGCTTCATCGGCAGCCAGCCTGCGCGTTTCCGCACGTGGCTGCCACGTCCGTCCGCCGTGCTGGCCTATGCCAAGGCACTGATCGCCGGCCGCGCGCCGCGCCATGTCAGCCATACGCCGCTGGGCGCCGTCGCCATGCTGGCCATGTGGACGCTGATCCTGGCGCTGGCCGTCACCGGCTGGATCTCGCGTCTCGATGCGTTCTGGGGCGAGGATTTGCCAGTCGACATCCACCGCTGGCTGGCGAACGCGCTGCTGGCGCTGGTGATCCTTCATGTGGCCGCAGCCATCGTCATGAGCATCAAGGGCCGCGAGAACCTCGTCGCTGCCATGATCACGGGCCGCAAGCCACGTGATCCGCGCCGCTAGCGGATTTCTATGGCATAGTTGCCATCGTTTTACCCCGCGTGTATCGGGAGAGTCTGTGCCAGCCGCCCGGCCGACACGGCGCCGAAGGAGCAACCGCCCCGGAAACTCTCAGGCAAAAGGACCGGTACCCGCCATTGAACTCTGAAGAACCCCGGCTTGCACGTCAGCCGGCGGTACCGAAGGAGCAAGCGGCACGCGTATTGTTCGTGTGCCGCGAATCTCTCAGGTCAAGGACAGAGGGGGCGTCCGCAACCGCGCATGGTGCGCGGCGGACTGCCATCCCACGACGTCCTGAAAGACCTTCGACATGAAATCCATCGCAGTGATCGGCGGCGGCATCACCGGCGCCACGACGGCTTACGCCCTGGCCAAACGCGGGTTCTCCGTCACCCTGTTCGAACGGCACCGCTATGCGGCCATGGAAACCTCGTTCGCCAACGGCGGACAGCTCTCCGCCTCCAACGCGGAAGTCTGGACGCACTGGTCCACGCTGGCCAAGGGCCTGAAGTGGATGCTGCGCAACGACGCGCCGCTGCTCGTCAACCCGCGCCCGACCTGGCACAAGCTGAGCTGGTTCGCCGAGTTCATCGCATCGATCCCGCATTACCGCGGCAACACGGTGGAGACCACGCGGCTTGCCATTGCCGCGCGCCAGCACCTGTTTGCGTGGGCGGAGGCGGAGGGCATCGACTTCGACCTCAAGCGGCGCGGCATCCTGCATATCTATCGGGACAAGGCGGGCTTCGATCACGCAGGGCAAGTCTCGAAGCTCCTGGCCGAAGGCGGACTCGAACGGCGCGCGGTGACCCCGGACGAGATGCGAAGCATCGAGCCGACGCTGGCAGGCCAGTACTATGGCGGCTACTACACGGAAAGCGACTCTACCGGCGACATCCACAAGTTCACCACCGGTATCGCTGCGGCGGCGCGCAGACTGGGTGTCCAGATGCTGTACAACCAGGACGTGAGCGCCGTGTCGACCAGCGGCCGGCGAGTGACGATCGTCTCGGCTGACGATGGCCAGACGACATCGCGCGAATTCGACGCAGTGGTCGTCTGCGCCGGCGTTGCCAGCCGCGATTTCGCGCGGCAACTCGGAGACCGCGTGAACATCTATCCGGTCAAGGGCTATTCGATCACGGTCAACCTCAACGATGCCGAAAGCCAGGCCTCGGCGCCCACGGTCAGCCTGCTCGACGACGAAACCAAGCTTGTCACCAGCCGTCTGGGCGTGGACCGATTCCGCATAGCCGGCACCGCCGAGTTCAACGGCGTCGACCGCGACATCCGCGCCGATCGCATTCGTCCGCTGATCGACTGGGTCCATGCTTGCTTCCCCGGCGTCAGCACCCGTAGCGTGGTGCCCTGGGCGGGGTTGCGGCCGATGATGCCGAACATGATGCCGCGCGTTGGCCGGGGCCATGCCGCTAACGTGTTCTACAACACAGGGCATGGGCATCTCGGCTGGACGCTGTCCGCCGTGACGGCCGAGATGGTGGGGGATGTCGTGCGCCACGCCGCCACGGCGCAGCAAGGGCGCGTGGGCGTTGGCGGATTGGTGGTGGGCAACGGCTGAGGGAAGCCCTTCTTTCCGGGCCAAAAACGAAAAAAGCCCCGCTTGCGCGGGGCTTTTCGAATCTGGTGCCCAGAAGAGGACTCGAACCTCCACAGTGTTGCCACCGCTAGGACCTGAACCTAGTGCGTCTACCAATTCCGCCATCTGGGCGATGCGAGCCGCGAATTCTACAGAAGCCTGAGGAATTTGCAAGCCCCCGTGTGAATTCTCTCGCATTCCTCCCAGGTCAGTTGCCGCGCAGCTCCAGATAGAGCCCGCCATCGACCACGTAGCGGTTCCGGCCCGCCCGCTTGGCGCGGTACATGGCGCTGTCGGCGCGATGCAGCAGTGGCTCGAGGCGCGGCGCGTCGGGCACGGCGCAGACCGCGCCGACGCTGATCGTCACGAACGGCTGCACCGGCGTGCCATGATGGGGAATGCCCAGTTCGCGTACCGCTGCCACCATCCGGCGTGCGATGGTTCGCGTCTCCTCGGACGTGGAATCCGGCAGCACCACGGCAAACTCCTCGCCACCCAGGCGGGCGCAAAACTGCGTGCCATCGAGCACGCAGGTCAAGGCCGTCGCGACCTGCCGCAGGCACTCGTCGCCGCGCGGATGGCCATAGAGATCGTTGAACTGCTTGAACAGGTCGACATCCAGAATCAGCAGGCCGATTTCCGTGCCGCGTTCGTAGGCGCGTGTCACCGCGGCATGCGACTCGCGCTGGAAGTAGCGACGATTCGGAATGCCGGTCAGGGCATCGACGTCGAGGTCCGCCTGGGCGCGCGACAGCTCCTGCGCGGTCTGCCCAAGCTGCATGGCCAGCGCCTGCTCGCGCGACTGATAGCGGCTGATATCGCGCATGAACACGAGCTTGCCGATTGGCTTGCCATCCATCCGGCAGACGGGCTCCACCATCAGTTCGTACTGCGCGCCCTGGGGAATCCCGGGATTCGTGCCGACGTCTTCGGCAGTGGCCGGCGAAGACAGCAAGTCCTGCCACGTGGCAGGCGCCACCTCGCCTTGCGCCAGTTCCGGCAACATGCGCGCCGCTGCGGGGTTGAACTCGACGATGGTGCCGTCCAGGCCGAGGATCACGCAGCCTTCGCGGATGGTGTCGAATACACGCAGCCGCGCGTAGTGCCCGACATCGTCCAGATGCGATCGCAGCGCACAGAACCAGACCAGCACCGTCATGACCGAGAACGTGGCCGGTGTAAGATCACCGCCGAGCGGGCCAGTCAGGCGCTCCAGATAGGCGAGATGAAAAACAAGCGGCAGCGCCAGGCCGCACGCCAGGATATTCCGCCCGCGCACCGACAACGCCGCGTTCGGCACCTTGGCCGTGATGAGGAAGTACAGGCTCAGTCCGAGCAGCGCATAGGTCCACGCCGCCATGATCGTGTAGCCGATACCGTGGTGGAATACGGCACCGGGTGATACACCGGGGGGCATCAGTTCGATCGAGGTCCAGACCAGATGGTGACGCTCATTGGTGAACACGAGCACGACCGACAGGACCGCCGCCATCACGGGCACCCATAGCTTCGACCAGGGCACCACGAAATGCGGCCGGCTGACATGGATCATCGCCACGAGCCAGCCAATTGGCACGGCCACGATGCCGAGGTACTGGAGCTTCGCCCAGAAGATGCGCCCGGCCATGTCCGATTCGCTGATCTCGAGCAACCGTCCGCCGCTCCAGACCACCACGCCCCCGGCCAGCAGCAGGAACGCCCTGACCGTAGGGTCGTCACGGCGCGGCCAGGCGGCAATGGCCATGCCCACGCTGCACACCACGGCGATGGTCAGACAAAGGACGAGAGGATACGATGGCATGGAAGGTCGGCCGAACCAGATCGGGGCCCCGACTGGCTGTGCGGGGCGAACCATTATAGGCTTGCGCAGTCCGACACTGGCGCGGCGCCCGGTGGCGCCGCCAATGCACAACACATCCGGAAAACCGAACGTGCCAATCATTCTCCTGGGGCTGGCGTTACTGGCTGCCTTTGTCTACGGCGTCGTGCAGCTCTACCTGAAGGTAGCCGCCGCTTACGGCGCGATCGCCGGCACCGCCGCAGTGGTTGCGCTGCTTGCCGCCCTGACCGCGCTGGCCGTGCGCTGGCTGCAACGCTATCGGGCCATCCACGGCAAGCGTGTCAACGGCGAGCGAGTGCTCGCGCTGACCGGAGACTGGGGTAGCCTGAGGCTCGACGCCGAGCGCAAGAACGGTGTCCTGGAGATGAATGGCCGGCGTGTCGTGCTGATCTTCGCCGATATCGGCGAGGCCCGCGCCGTTGCCGCCGATGGCAAGTGGCACATTGCGCTGACGCTGCACCACCACACGCCCGCAGACTGGAAGATCCCCGTCGCGGACGGCAGCACCGCCAACCGCTGGAGCAAGATCTTCACGCTGGCGGCAGCGCAGAAACTCTAGAAATCGCTGTTATCTTCACAAGGAGCCTCCGCATGACTCGATCGAACCGCCAATTGAAGCGACTGACCACCGCCAGTGCTGTCGCGCTCGTCGCCATGGTGGCCGGTTGCGCGTCGCAACCGCCGGCAGAACCGATTCCGAACCCGGGCCCCCAGGGTGGCCGTGGCACGCCGGAAGGTTGCCAGGCCGACAAGCTGGGCGACGAGGCGCTGATCGGCAAGACCGAAGCCGAGGCCGCCGCCCTGCTCAAGGGATGTGCCTGGCGCTTTGGCAGCCGCGATGGCCAGAGCCTGCCGGCCACGATGGACTACAACCCGCAGCGCCGGTCCATCGACGTGGTGGGCGGCAAGGTCACCGCCGTTCGTCGGGGCTAGCTTCGCGGATGCCTTGGCGGCTAACCTCGCCGCCAGGGCAGTACCGCATCGGGTACCGCGGCCGCTACTTCGAACGGCTGCGGTCCGCGCCGTACGTATCCATGATGATCATCGTGCGGTCCAGCACCCCGTTGTCGTCGAAGTAGGCGCTGAAATGCGCAGGCACGTAGCCGGGCAGGTACATGCGGTACGACCACGCCTCGCGCTTCATCAACGGGTAGTACTGAATTGGCTCGCGCGGCATGCCCCAACGCTCCATAACGTCCCGCTTGGTCCAGGTATTGGGCTGTGCCTTGTAGATTTCGGCCTCGGTCAGCATCTGCCGGAACGCGATCAGCTTGCCCGACCCATCGAAATCGGCCGCGTAGACGTCATACCCATAGGGCTGTTTCGAGTAGATCCAGCGCAGCGTGCCGTCGGCAAGCTGATGCGTCTCGGTGGGCTTGCCAAATGTATCGCTCACGGCCGACTGCGGACTCCCGATCATCTTCTGCCCGGTCTCCACGGGTTGCAGCGACGCACATGCGCTCAAGACCAGGGCGGCGATCCCCATCCAGACGGGTAAACGAAGTTGCATGGTTGGCTCCGGTATCGGTGAGACTCTCGTGCCCAGCATACTCCACTTGGACTGCTTGAGCGCGTATCTCGCCTGCTACGTAAACACCGAAGCACCAGGGTTTATTCCGCAAGAGCATAGCCCGTATTGCCCGTCATGCCCGTGCCGGGCGCATCGGCACGCGCGCGATCGTCCGATCGTCAATCGGCCAGTGCAGCGCGGCGGCGATCACGCCCAGTGCCATCGCCCCCATCCAGACCAGGTCATAGGACCGCGTCAGCTCGAACACCACCCCACCCAGCCACACGCCCAGAAACGAGCCAAGCTGGTGGCCGAAGAAGACGAAGCCGAACAGCGTGGTGATGTAGCGCACGCCGAACACCTGGGAGACGATGCCGCTGGTCAGCGGCACCGTACCGAGCCACAGGAAGCCCATCACCGCTGCGAACGCATACAGGCTCATCGAGCTCAGGGGCAGCAGCACGAACAGGGCCATTGCCGACGTACGCGCCAGATAGATGCCGGCCAGCAGGTACTTCCGCGTATGTCGCCCGCCCAGCCAGCCGAACACATAGGTGCCGAAGATATTGGCCAGCGCGATGATGGCCAGCGCGGCCATGCCGTCAGCGGGCTGCATCCCCTTGTCACGCAGGTAGGCGGGCAGATGGTTGGCGATAAAGGCCAATTGGAAGCCACATGCCAGGAAGCCGAGGTTGAGCAGCCAGAAGCCCGAGTGGCTGAAAGCCTCGCGGATGGCGGCCAGCATCGGCATCGGTGGCTGGCCGCCGGTAGCAGCATCGGATGCCGGCGCGCGATCGCGGAACGGCAACGCGAACGGGATCAACACCGCCGCGCATACCGCCAGCACCATCAGCGCGTTCGTCCAGCCGGTGAACGACAACAGCGCCTGCGCGGACGGCACCATCAGGAACTGGCCGATGCCACCGATCGCCCCGGCGATGCCCAGCGTGCGGCTGCGGTCCTCTGGCGGCACCATGCGGCTCAGCGCGCCATAGACCACGCCGAACGTCGTCCCAGACTGCGCCACGCCGATGCAAACCCCGGCGACCAGCATGAATGCCGGCGCGCTCGTGATCACCGCCATCCCGTAGAGGCCCAGCGCGTACAGCACCAGACCGGCCAGCATCACCTTCCAGGAGCCGAACCGGTCGGCCACCATGCCAGTGAATGGTTGCGCGATGCCCCAGGTCAGGTTTTGCACGGCCATGGCCAAGCCAATCGACTCACGCGTCCAGCCTCGGTCGCCGATGATCGGCAGCAGGAACAGCCCTTGCACGTGCCGCGCGCCCAGCGCCAGCCCCATGACCAGCCCGCCGGCCAGCAACAGGAAGACGGTATCGCGCCACCATGGCGCCGGGGCCGCGGGCTGCGATGCGGCACGAGTATGGGAGCGGGGAGCGTCGGTCATGCTGTCGGTCGGATGAAGGCGTTGAATGTCCTCCATTTCATGCGCACCGGTGCGGCGGTTCAACCGACATTTCGGGCGTTTTGTCATGCGCTGAACGCATGGCAAGAGACGGCGAGCCATGCTGTAATGGTGCCATTCGCCCCTGCCACAGCCATACGCCCCCGTCATGTCAGAACCGCTCGCCCGGTTGTTCTCCCTCGACCTGCTCAAGGGCTTCGTCGCCGTGGGCCGGCGCATGAGCATCACGCAAGCCGCCGAGGACCTCTGCCTGACCCAGTCAGCCGTCAGCCGCCAGGTCCGGGCGCTCGAAGAGCAGCTTCAAGTCCGGCTGTTTATCCGGCGGCACCGGGGAGTCGCGTTCACGCCAGAGGGCGAGCGGCTGTTCCGCAGCGCCGACGGCGCCTTGCTGCAACTGCAAAACGTGGCGGCGGAGCTTCGCAAGCGCGATGGCCGACAACCCGTGACGGTAACGGCCAGCATTGGCGTGGCGGGCCTCTGGCTGTTGCCGCGACTGGGCTCGCTGCAGCGCCAGTACCCGGGCCTGGACGTGCGCCTGTCCGCCAACAACCAGATCAGCGATCTGCGTGCCGATGGCATCGATCTGGCGATCCGCTATTGCCCGGCATCGGCGGCGCCGCCCCTTGCCGTCCATCTGTTCGACGAGACCATCGCCCCGGTGGCGAACCCCTCGGTGGGCGCACACCGCGTAGCGACGCCCGAGGCGCTGGCGGAACTGCCGTTGATCGAATTCGACGATCCACGCCCATGGCTGCACTGGCGTAACTGGCTCGGCGCGCAAGGCTACCGCCAGGCCAGCCGCCGCGGCATCCTGCGCTTCAACCAGTACGACCAGGTGATCCATGCAGCGCTGGCCGGGCAAGGCGTGGCGCTTGGCCGCCTCGAACTGATCCAGTCGTGGATCGACGGCGGCCAGCTTGTGGTTGCCGCGACTGGTGGTGCGGCCATGCCCAGCCCCAACGCCTTCTGGCTGATTCACGCCAGGGAGCAACCACGCGAGGACGTCCGGCGCGTGGCGGAATGGATCCGGAGTGAAGCCGCCGGCATAGCCGCAACCGGTGGCGCCAGCCACTCACCCCCTGCGCGCCCGACCCCTACTTTGGTGGGGCAAGCAAACCCGCCATCAAGAAACGGGCGTCTGATCCGATAAGATGGTCGTTGGTCGCCGGATGGCGTCCAGCGTGTAGATGTGGAGCCACCATGGACCCCCTTTCGTTCGAGTTCGTGACTGTCGAGGAAGCCAAGAAGGTACTCGACGGGAATATGCCGCCTGCCGCGCGGACCGACTGGACCGAGATGCGCCAGCCCTCGGATGCCATGGAACAGACGCTGACACCCGAAGCACTCAGATGGCTCGCCCAGTTGCCGCGTGAAATCCGGCCGCTCGAACTGTTCCACACCTATCCGCGCATCGCCAATCAGTTGGCCAGGCTGGCCGCCCCGGCCGCCGTATCGGCATTCCTCGCCGACCTGCTGATCGACAAGCGTGGCGACCGGCAGGGCTTTCCGGGCGGTATCGCGCCGGAGCTTTCGAAGCTTCAGGAGCATCTGCTGCAATTGCTCCAGCCCCCCGACGCCACCGCCTGACACACCACGGATCACCTCGGCTACAGCTCATCCTCCAGCGGCAGGAGTCCCAGAAAGTCGATGCCGATGTGCTGCCACACGCTCATGCCGGGCTCCTTGTCGGTGGTGACTTCCTTGCCCTGCTCCATCGTTGTCCACGTCAGGCCTTCCTGACCCGCCGCATCGGTACGCACCCCAATGCGCCACGCGATCTCGGGCAGCCGCTTGTCCACGTCGGACACGAACCAGGCAGCCAGCGTGGGGCTGTCGAGCACGACCCCCATCTCGGTATTGAGCCGGCTCGATCGCGGGTCCAGGTTCGGGGAGCCCACGAACAGGAACCGCCGGTCGACGACATAGGCCTTGGCATGGAGGGTTGCGCGGCTCGATGCGAAGGTGCGAGCGTGTCTGCCACGATCTTGCGTCAATCCGGTACTGGCGGTGGGCTTGAGTTCGTACAGTTCGATGCCGGCGTGGAGCAGCGCCAGACGGCGTGGCGCGTAGCCCGCATGGACTGCGGAAACATCCGTGGCCGCAAACGAGTTGGTCAGCACCCGCACCTTGACGCCACGTTTGGCGATGGCGGCCAACCATTTCTCGGTGTCATCGTCTGGCACAAAGTACGGCGAGATCAGCACCAGTTCGGTCTGCGCCGCCTCCATCAGCGCCCGCAGGCGGGGAATTGCGTGTGTCGACGCATCGTCGGGATCGTTCTCGATCTTGTCAGGCGAGTCGGCAATCACGCGCGCGCTGCCGACGTGACCCGGCAGATGACCCACTTCGATGCCGCGCGCCAGCCCCGAGTCCAGCAGTTCCTGCACGAAGGGACTGGCACGAGCCACGTCCCCCTTTGCCTCGACTTCCTTGCGAAAGCGTCGCAGTTCCTCAGGTGCCTCCTTGCCCTCGGGCACCAGCGCGGCCACCGGATACGCGCTCTCGCTGTTCCAGTACTGGTCGAACACCTTGCTGGCGGCCTGCACGACGGGCCCGGCGACCATCACATCCAGGTCGCTGAAATCGACGTCGGGTCGGGCCGAGAAATACGCGTCTCCGATATTGCGGCCACCGACCACGCCCACGAGGTTGTCCGCCACCATCAGCTTGTTGTGCATGCGCCGGTCCAGGCGGCCGAAATCGACCATCATCTCGGCCCAGCGCGCGGAGCGGTTGGCAAACGGGTTGAACAACCGGGTCTCGATGTTCGGATGGGCGTCGAGCGCCGCCCAGAGCTTGTCCTGATTGGTGGAATGCAGGTCGTCGATCAGCAGACGCACCCGCACGCCACGGTCGGCGGCATCGATCAACTCGCCAAGCAGGGCGCTGCCCGTGGTATCTGCATCAAATAAGTAGTACTGGAGATCGAGCGTCTTGCGCGCCGCGCGCGCCAACGCCATGCGGACCGCCAGCGCATCGGGCCCAGAACCCAGCGGATAGAAGATCGATTGACCCGGATTCCGCGCCAGCCGTGGTGCCAGGGAACTGGCCAGCAACGTATCGCTGGTATCGGTCGACGCGTAGCTCGGCGTGCGGTCAGGATGCGCTGGCAAACTGGCGCACCCTGCCAGTACCAGGATGCAGGCCGACAGACAGGCCAGCAGAAATCGGGGGCCAACGCTCGCACTCCGTTGTTGCAACGCCTGCGCCATGGCGGCCCCCAGGTGGTTGGTTCACTGCTGCGCTACGTTCTTCCGCACCGGCTCGCGATAGTAGCCACGCACGATCTGCTGCGCTACCGGCAGCCTGGCGCTGACCGGTGCCGGAAACCGCACGATCGCGTCGAAGCGGTCCACGTCCACCGGCTCGAACAGCACGCGCGGCTCGAACTGCGACAGGTCGACGAACCGCATGTCGCCATAGCGCCGCAGCGTCCGGCCAGCTTCTTCCATGAAGTCCTCGCAAGCCTGCCGCGCCACCTTGATCAGGCGCGCCTCGACATCCTCGGGGTCCACACCCACCTCCAGCGGAATGCGCACGGTATCGAGCGTGTAGGCACCGGCCTGGGAATGGTTGCGCACCGCCGTGGTCAGCAACATGCTGTTGGGCACCTGCACGGTGAAGCCTGTGTAATGACGCGCCGGGGCTACCTCCACCAACGTGGTCGACATCACATCCATATCGATGACCTCGCCGCCGAACGGCCCGATTTCCACCAGATCGCCCAACTGGAACGGTCGCGTGACCATGCGCATAAACGCACCCAGGAAGCACATCACCAGTTCCTTGCCGACCAACAGCAGCGCCGCGGCAAACGCGGCCAGTGAGATCGCCACGCTTTTCAGTTCAGATACCCAGATGCCAAGCAGTAGCAGGAAGGTCACCGCCGCGACGAAGTTGCGCGATGCCACGGTCCAGGCGCGATAGCTGCCGCGATTGTCGGCCTGCAGGCGGGCCGAGAAAAAGCGGTTGATCAGCTTGACCACCATCGTGCCCACGAGGACCACGAACAGGCTGGTGACCACGTTGATCACGATGCTGTCGTTGGCGTTGAAATGCATGGTCATTCGTCCCGGGTTCGCGCCGCCCCAAGTCGCCTGTCACGCACAAAGCGGTGGCAGGGCGCGCCTGTCCTGGGGAATTCTAGTCACACGGCACCGCCCTGCACCAGCGTATTCCATCCGGTTTTGTGTGCCGGGCCCGTCCCGCTGCCCCGAGGCGCGATGCAGAACATCAAAACTGAATCGTCGAACGGGGGCAGAATCGCCCGCGCCTGCCGCCGCTGCGCGGTGCCATTCACAAGGATCGAGATGATGTTGAAGCCTACCCGTCGCTGGTAAACGCGCCGCAGTAAGCGCGCCGGGTCAGGAGGCTGGCGCCGCGGAAGATTGCCAGCCGAGGCCCAGCGACTTCTGCAGCGAGACGAAATCCTTGAGCAGATCCGCATCGCCCGAGATGCGGCTCTGTTGGGCCACCACTCGCGTGCGTTCGACATCGAGCCATTCGAGCATGCTTGCCGTGCCGGCGCGGTAGCGCTGCTGCTGCAACGTCGAGGCGCGTTCCGCGGATGCTTCCACGCGACGCAGCACAACCACGTGCTCGCGCTGATGGCCGTAGCGCGACAATGCGACATCGGCATCGCGCAGTGCCTTCAGCACCACGCTCTCGTAGCTGGCCTCCGCTTCGTCGCGCCCGCCCTCGGCGCCCTCGACTCCTGCGGCCACACGGCCGAAATCGAGGATATTCCATTGCAGGCGCGGCAGCGTCATCCACGTGCCATTTTCCTTGCGCGCGAGGTGACTGGGGTCCGTCGCCGCGAAGCCCAGCGAGCCGAGCAGCGACAGCTTCGGAAACCAGTCCGCCTTGCGCACGCCGATCTGCGCCGTGCTCGATGCCAGACGCCGTTCGGCGGCACGGATATCGGGACGTGATTTCAGCAGCGCGCCCGGATCGCCAACGGCGACGGTTTCCGGCACGCCGGGCAACGGCTTCGGCGCCGATAGCTCCGCGTCGAGCGTCCCCGGCGAGCGGCCAGTCAGCATCGCAAGCTGGTCCAGCGATTCGGCGATGCTGGCTTGCACCGGCGACATCTGCGCGCGCGTGTTGTCGAGTTGCGTCATCAGCCGCTCCACCTCAAGCTGCGATGCCACGCCGCGTGCGCGACGCTGCTGCGTCAGCTCGAACATCTCCGCTTCGAGTTGCTCGGACGACGTCAGGTGCGCAAGGCTTTCCTGCTGCTCGCGCAGTGTGATGTAGGCCTGTGCCACTTCGGCAGCCAATTGCACGTGGGCATCGGCCAGTTGCGCATCGGCGGCATCGGCTTCGGCCGACGCAGCTTCGATCGAACGACGCGTGCCACCGAACAGGTCGATCTCCCAGCTTGCGTCGAAGGCTGCGATATAGAGCGACAACGGCCCGCGCCCGGCATTCGACGAGCCCTGGCCCGACAGCGCGGACAGGTTCGGCGAGCGCGTGCGCAACGTGGCCGCATCGACGGCAACCGTCGGGAACAGGTTGGCCTTGTTTCCGGCCAGTCCGGCACGTGCCTGTCGCACGCGCGCGCGCGCCACGCGGATATCGGGGCTTTGCTTCAACGCCGATTCGATCAGTCCATCGAGTTGCGTGTCGCCCAGCGCGTGCCACCAGTCGGCTACACGTGGCGTCTGGCTGTCGGTGCCTTCCCCGGCGCGGGGAAATTTTCCGGTGTCGATCGCGTTGCCAGCCACCTGCGGCGCGCCGCGATAGTCGGGGCCAACGGTGCAGCCCGCGGCGAACATCGCCGCCGCAAGCGTCAGCAAGGTGGCACGAAAGGAAACAGACATGATCAGTGACCGGTGGAAATAGGTGCGCCCGGACGGGGCGGTTTCAGCAGCAGGGCCAGCGGCACACAGAACAGCAGGGCCACGCCGAGCGCGAAGAAGGTTTCGGAGAACGTCATCACAGCCGCCTGGCGGGCAATCTGGCCACTCAGCTGGGCAATCGCCTGCAACTGGGCATGAGCATAGTCGCCGCCCTGGGCCATGAAACTCGCGATGCTCGACGTCATGTGCTCCTGACCGATCGCGCTGTTAGCGGTCACCGATTCGCGGATCACCGAGTCGTGATAGGCATTGCGCCGGTCGATCAGCGTGCCGAGCAGCGCGAGGCCAATCGAACCGCCAAGGTTGCGCGCCATGTTGTACAGGCCCGCGGCATCGCCCGCTTCGTGCGTGGCCACGGCGGCCATCGATGCCTGATTCAGCGGCATCATCGCCAGGATCTGGCCGAAGCCCCGCAGGATCTGCGATGCGTAGAAGTCATGGCCAACGCTGTCGACGGTCAGGCCGATATCGAGCATGCAACTGGCGAAGAAGCACACCAGCCCCGAGATGACCAGCCAGCGGCTGTCGAACTTGCCGAGCATACGCGGCAGCACGGGCATCAGCAGAAACGCGGGCAGGCCCGACAGCAGCATGATGCCGCCCGCCTGCTCGGCGTTGTAGCCGGCGATCGTCGCCAGGAACTGCGGCAGCAGGTAGGACACGCCGTACACCCCGGCGCCCACCGTGGTCACGATCAGGATCACGCTTGCGTAGTTCTTGTTCAGCAGCAGGCGCAGACGCACGATCGGCTGCTTCGCCGTAAGCTGCCCGACAAGCATCAGTGCCAGGCCGCCCGCCGCCAGCAGCGACAGATAGACAATCAGGTGTGACTCGAACCATTGCTCGCGCTGGCCTTCCTCGAGCACCACGGTCAGGGAGCTGAGACCCACCGCAAGGCCAACGATGCCGAGCCAGTCGGCCTTGAAGAATGCGTTGAAATCCGCGCGCTCGGATTTCAGCCCGAAGTACAGCAGAGGTACCAGCACCGCCGTGATCGGCAGATTCAGGAAGAAGCACCAGCGCCAGTTGACGTTCTCGGCCAGCCACCCGCCCACTACCGGGCCGAGCAGGGGCCCGAGCAACACGATCAGGCCGAACATCGACATCCCGATCGGCATCTGGTGCCGGGGCAGCCGCGTCCGCACGATGGTCTGCGCAGTCGGAATCATCGCGCCACCGGCAAACCCCTGGCCGATACGGCCGACCACCATTTGGGTCAGGCTATGCGACATGCCGCACATCATCGAGAACGCCGTGAACAGCAGCGCGTTCGACATCAGGAAGCGGCGCAGCCCGAACACGCGCGTCAGCCATGCCGTGAGCGGAATGATCACGATCTCGGCCATCAGATAGCCGGTAGAGATCCAGGTACCCTCGGTACCGGCCGCCCCGATCTGGCCCTGGATCTGCGGCAGCGCCGAATTCGTGATGGAGATATCAAGCGTGGCCAGGAGCGCCCCGAGGGAACCGGCGGCCACGGCAATCCAGTCCGCCGCGGAAGCGTTCGGCTCCCGCGCGATTGCCGCCGCTTCAGCCATGGGTGGCCTTGATGTCGGCCTGGGTCCTGGCGGGATGGAGCTCGCGCGTGTCGATGTCGACGACTACCGACAGGCCCGGCACCAGGATCGCGCGCGCTTCCGTCGGCACGTCCACATGAATCCGCACCGGCACGCGCTGGACGATCTTGGTGAAGTTGCCCGTGGCATTCTGTGCGGGCAGCAGGGCAAACTGCGAGCCGGTACCGGGCGACAGGCTATCGACCACACCATGCAGTTCCTCACCGGGTAGTGCGTCGACGTGGAGCGTCACCGGCTGGCCTGGGCGCATGCGGCCCACCTGCGTTTCCTTGAAATTGGCGGTCAGATAGAGGTCCTGTACCGGCACCACGGTCAGCAGACGCATGCCGGGCTGGGCGAACTGGCCGACGCGCACACCCTTGTCGGCAACACGCCCGGCCGTGGTGGATCGCACCACGGTGTCATCGAGATTGAGCTTTGCCTGACGCGCGCTGGCCTGGGCCACGTCGAGCTGCGCATGCGCCTGCTCGAGCCGCGCCTTCAGCGTCACCGTCTGGCTTTGTTCCACCCGCAAGGCAGCCTCGTTGGCAGCCAGCGTGGTGGATGCGCGGGTCTGCGCATTGCGCAGCTCGGCCGTGCGCTCTTCCGTTTCGGCGCCCGATTTCACCAGTGGCGCATAGCGTTCCACCTGCGATGCCGCATAGCGCGAATTGGCTCGCGCGCCATCCACTTCCGCGGCAGCCTGCGCGATCCTCGCCTGCTGCTGCGCGAGATCGGCTTCCGCGCGCGTCACGTCGGCCTGCCGCGAAGCCACGGTCGCCTGCGACTCATCATAGGCTGCCTGGTACTGACGATTGTCGAGCCGCACCAGTTCCTGACCCGCCTGGATCTGCTGGTTGTCACGCACGTAGACCTCGGCCACGTAGCCGTTGACCTTGGGTGCCACCGTCACGCTATCGGCCTGTATATAGGCGTCATCGGTGCTTTCGATGAAGCGGCCATAGAGCCACCAGCGCACACCGTACGCCAGGGCAAGCGCGAGAAGCAGCAAACCCGCGCCGAGCAGGATCTGCTTGCGGCGTGAAGTGCGATCGGGAACGGCGGATTCTGGCGCGACGCCGGCTGGCGACGCCGTTGCGGCGGAGTGGGTGGCGGACATGGGGACGCGGGGACTTCGAAGTCGGAATGGCTCAGCAATTATTCCACTTGATAAAAATCTGTCAACTGGTATATTTCTGTCTGAATTCAGCGACAAGGACTTCCGACATGGCGCGACACAGGCCTGCGGCCGAAGGCGGTTACCAGCGTGGCGAAGAGACTCGTGCCCGTATCATCGATGCGGCGCTGCGGCTGTTCGGCACACATGGCTTTGACGGCGCTTCCACCCGCGACATCGCGCGCGAAGCCGGGGTGAACGCCCCGGCACTCCAGTACTACTTCGATAACAAGGAAGGGGTCTACCTGGCATGCATCGACTACTTCGTCGAGCGGGTGTGGTCGCTGCTGGAGGAAGTTGTGGGCCGGGCGGAAGCCGTGGTGGCCCGGGAAGACGCCAGTGACGCAGAACTGATCGACGCCTACCTGGCGCTGCAGGCGCGCTTCATGGCCTTTCTATATGAGGGCCCCGACACCGAGCACTGGCGTCAGTTCATGGCGCGTGAACGTGCGGGACTCGGCCCCCCGGCGGCATTCGACCGCTTCGATGCCGGCATCAACCACCGGCTGTTCTCGCTGACCACGCATATCGTTGGGCGCCTGACCGGGCAGCCGGCCACGGCGGAATCCACACGTATCCGCACCATCGCCATCGACAGCCAGGTGGCATCGTTCAAGGTGATGCGGCGTCATATTCTCAAGGCGCTGAACTGGCAGGGCTATGGTGAAGCCGAGACGCAACGCGTGCAGGATGTGATGCACGACCAGACACGGACCCTGCTCGAGGGCTTGGTCGCCCAACGCGACAGGTGAGTTGGCATAACTAGAGCAAATGCTCTAATCATGTCGCGCCGGGCGATAGTTGGACGCAACTATCTCTTTTAAATTAGGCGCTTAGACGTCATCACCAGCTTCGGTTACCCCGCAGTCACTCACCATCTTTAGCAGAAATATGATTGTGCTTCGAAGAAAGCCCTTGCTTATCTATCTAGTAGTAGATAATATTTGGCTCATGGACGACGCGATGCAGCAAAGCAGTCCGCAGCACCAAGCCGATCCACGCAACACCAAGTCGTTTGTCAGTACCGGGAGGCGGTCTTTTTTTTAGCCCTGGTTACCTATCTAGCAGTAGATAGCAACAGCGCCCAAACCAAGACCCCTGAGATTCGCAGCACAGAACACCGGCCCCGCGACCCACACACCAAGATCGCCCGGCCCTTCGCAAGGAGAGCAATCATGAACGCCAAGACCATCCTGACCGCCGCCGCACTCGCCGCCGCTTTCGTCACTGGCGCCGCCCAAGCCGCCCCCGCCGCCCAGAAGGCCGGCGAAGTCTACGGCTACAGCTATCGCGTGAACGACCAACGCAGCGCCTTCACCGACGGCGCACGCGTCGGCAAGACCGACCCGTACACCGATGGCGCAAAGGTCGGCAAGGCTGACCCGTTCACCGACGGCGCCAAGGTCGGCAAGTTCGACCCGTACACCGACGGTGCCCGCATCGTCGCCGGCCTGGACCGCACCGGTGTCTCGAGCGAACCCGCCCGCAAGGTTGACCCGTACCTCGACGGCGCCAAGGTCGGCAAGTTCGACCCGTACACCGACGGCGCACGCATGGTCGCCGGCCTGGATCGCACCGGCGTATCGAGCGAACCGGCCCGCAAGGTTGATCCGTACTACGACGGTGCCCGTGCCGGCAAGTTCGACCCGTACACCGAAGGCGCAAACGCCTGAGCCCCGCCCCATGCTGGCGGTAGTTGAAAAGAAGTAACCGGAGTCGCATCAGGGCCACTGTTCTGGCCGGCTCCGGTTGCTGCCCCGGAGTCCATCATGAGCTTCAAGAACAGTGCCCTGATCCTGAGTGGATGGCTGGCCGTCACAGCCGCCACCGGCGCCGCCGCCGCGATCGTGGTCCAGACGCTACCTGTCTGAACCCGACACCCAACACTAATAACTGCGCCCCCGCAGCAAGTTGAAGAAAGCCATCAGTGCGCAATCCAGCGCGGCGTGAATGCACTCTGCCATGCGTTCACGCCGCGTTGGCATTTGCGCGCACCATGGCGCAAGCATCAAACCGCCGTATATAGTCTGCCCATCACTCGCGAACTCCCGGCGAACGATGCCAGACACGCCAATTAATTACCTTCTTGCAGTCGGACTCACGGCCGGCCTGACCGTTATCTGCGTCGGCCTGCACTATGAAGCACTTCGGCTAATCTCCTCGATTCACCCCAAGCGCCTCAGCGGCAAACTCAGCATTGCCGTAATGATCCTGCTGATCATCCTCACGCATTGCGTTGAAGCCGTGGTTTTCAGCGGCGGTTACTGGCTCGGCACCGAGTTGCTTGGCATCGGCCGCCTGTCGGGCATGCAAGAGCACGGCCCCGCGGCGTATATCTACTTCTCCCTCGAAACCTTCACCACCCAAAGCATCGGCGACATCGTCCCGATCGGCCAGCTGCGTCTGCTGGCTGCCGTACAGCCGCTGGTGGGCCTGATTCTGATAGGCTGGTCCACATCGTTCACATTCCTGATCATGCGGCGCGACTGGCAATGGGACGACGAGCGCGGCGCCAGAAATTGACGGCTGACAACGGACGGCTAACCGGGGAGGGCTGGTCGCCGGCCGCCACGTCGGCCACAATGGCCATCGGGTTTCAGCAAAATGATGACTTTGCGTCATCCGCACGTCCGCCAGCGCCGTTACACCGGTTTTGCATCGCACCTTCCCCCATGGGAGGTGCCAGAAGAAACGGAGTGATTACTTGTCGACGAATTCGGATTACCAGGCTGGTGTGGCACATGGCCGGTACCCGCGCGCCCTGATACTGTGGCTCGCCACGGCGATGTTCGCGCTGGTGGCCTTGCTGGCCGCGCCGCGAGCCCACGCCCAGACGCCGGCCCCGCTGGCCGAGTGGCAGTATTCGGTAGGCGTGCCGCTGGAAAAGCTGTTCGAGGGGCCCCCGCCCGACTGGACGGTTCGCCTGGGCATGGCAGCCCGCATCAGCCCGTATTACGACGGCACCGGCAACTACTATCCGCTGGCGGGCCCCGCGATCGACATCCGGTATCGCGATCAAGGCTTCCTGTCCACTGGCGAAGGCCTTGGCTGGAACATCGTCCACTCCGACCATTGGCGCGCCGGTATTGCGCTGACCTATGACTTCGGCCGACGCGAAAAGCACGACCACGACCATCTGGCCGGACTCGGCAACATCGGGATGGCGGTCGAGTCGAAGCTGTTCGCGGAGTACGTGGTCTCGAAGGAGTTTCCGCTTGTGATTCGCGCGAACGCGCGGCGCCAGTTCGGGGGTGCCAACGGGTGGCTGGGCGACCTCGGCGCGTATATGCCGCTGCCGGGCAGTTCGGACAAGTTCGCCTGGTTCGCGGGTCCGACCATGACGGTCGCGGATTCGGCCTACATGAGTCGCTGGTACGGTGTCACGGCGGAGCAATCGGCGCGTTCAGGACTGCCCCAGTACCATGCCGGCGCCGGCATCCGCTCATACGGCGGGGGGGTATCCGCGATGTGGTTCTTCGGCAAGCACTGGTTCGCCACGGCCGATTTCGGCATCGCGGCGCTCGTCGGCGATGCGCGCAACAGCCCGGTCGTATCTCACTCGGCCAACATGACCGGCGATATTTCGATCATGTACGAGTTCTGACCCAATAGCTGCCGATCAGGCGGTCACTCGGCCGGCCGCCGCAGATAGCTCTCCACCACGCGGCGCAGGCCTGGCAGCTTCCCCGTGAAGAAGTGTCCGGCGCCCGGCACCACGACCACCGGCAGTTCCTGCGGTCGCGCCCAGTCGAAGACATTTACCAGCGGTACCCGCTCATCGCGCTCTCCGTGCACGACCAGTGCGTGGGCGGGGACCGTCGGCGTGTCATAGGACAGCGTGTCGGACAACGCGCCAGCGGGCATTCCCGTCAGCATCAAGTGCGCGATCGACTCGCCTTCGGCGGTGAGCACCTCGGCTGCGCGCGTCTGGACGAAGGCGCCGAACGAGAATCCAGCCAATGCCAGCGGCAGCCCCGCATTCGCTGATTGCGCATACCGGATCACGGCCAGCACATCGTCCGTTTCGCCGTTCCCTTCGTCGTACTCCCCTTCGCTCTGGCCAACGCCGCGATAGTTCGGCCGCAACGCCAGGAAACCATGCGCCTGCAGGATGCGCGCAAGCAGTTGGGGAATCTTGTGTTCGGCGTTACCGCCTTGGGACGGATGCGGATGCGCCACCACGGCAACGCCGATCGTCGCAGCGGCCGGCGTATCGACGAGAACTTCGATCTGACCGGCGGGTCCGGCGATGAACTGGCGAGTGGTAGCAGGTACGGGGAGGGGCGAGGACATGGGAACGGCGACTTGCTGGCTGGGGGCGGGCGTTACGGTTTCTGGCATACGAATGCACGCGCAGCATACCCGCAGCAGCCCCCCGGCGGCAACGCCTGCCGCCGTCCCACACCTGCCTGCCGATTCTCAATGCTGGCTATCAGCCTTGATGACGGACGCAACTTCCTGCCGCCTGACGCTAACCACATCGTCAAGCTCGAGCCCCTCCGCGACGACGAGCATCTCGGTGCCCCGGCTGATGGCGTAGATCACGCCGTACCATAAATCCGGCCCCGCCGCGGCGTTCAGCCGGATGCTGAACTCCGTGACCAGATCCTGACTGAAGACGGTCACCAGGTCGCCAACCTCGGGCATGGCGGCCTCCTCCGCCAGTGGAAATTCCCGGGCTGCCACCGTCAGTGGCGTCTGCGCGATGCCGCGCGCAAACCTCGCTTGCATGTCATCTCCTGCGCATGATTTTCACCTTGTAAGGATAGGAACGCAGCCTGAAAAGGCACGGTAAACCTGCCACGGGGAGGACTCAGGTCGAGCACGCGTCGCATTTGAACGGGCCGCGCCCGGCCAGCGCCTCACGATTCAATGGCGCCGGGTTCCTCATGTGCCTGCTGCCCATCGAGCTTCGCTTCGCGGCGCGCCAGCCTGGCCGATAGCCGGTACTGGCACACGAACAGCGCAATCAGGGCGATCAACGCAATGGCGGCAAGACCAAAACGGTAGACGATCCACATGGTGCGGCATGGTCGTAGTTGTCCTGCTTTCAGCCTATTCAGCCTGCTGTCCAGACACTGCAAAGAATCGACTGATACACGTCAATTTCCTGTCAATGCCGAGCACAGAATTTGACCTGATCCGAAAAATGCGAGAAAGCGGAGCCCTTCCCAGACGTAAACCACTTAATGGCCCGCTCGAAAAGTCTGTGCACTATCGCGGCCATTGATCAATACGATATGACTTGAACGACCCCTTCTGCGATAGTTGACTGCAACTCCTGCCGGCGAGTCAGTTCCCCGGCGCCCTCGGTGACGCGGCCACGAGCCGCGGCAATTCCGTCCCACAAATGTCCAGACGCGACCCTTCCGGATCGCACGACTGCATCAAGGAATGACTATGAATAAGCTCACGACCGCATTTGGCGCGCCCGTTGTCGATAACCAGAACGTTCAGACCGCCGGCCCGCGTGGCCCCGCCCTGCTCCAGGATGTCTGGTTCCTCGAAAAGCTTGCCCACTTCGACCGTGAAGTGATTCCGGAACGCCGCATGCACGCCAAGGGCGCCGGCGCTTACGGCACGTTCACGGTCACGCATGACATCACCAAGTACACGCGCGCGAACCTGTTCTCACAGGTTGGCAAGAAAACCGACCTGTTCCTGCGCTTCTCGTCGGTGGCCGGCGAGCGCGGCGCGGCCGATGCGGAACGCGACATCCGCGGCTTTGCGATCAAGTTCTACACCGAGGAAGGCAACTGGGACCTGGTGGGCAACAACACCCCGGTTTTCTTCCTGCGCGACCCCCTGAAGTTCCCCGACCTGAACCACGCCGTGAAGCGCGACCCGCGCACGGGCATGCGTAGCGCCGAAAGCAACTGGGACTTCTGGACCGGCCTGCCCGAAGCCCTGCACCAGGTCACGATCGTGATGAGTGACCGGGGTATCCCGCGCACCTGGCGTCATATGCACGGGTTCGGCAGCCATACCTACAGCTTCATCAACGCCAACATGGAGCGTTTCTGGGTGAAGTTCCACTTCGTCACCCAGCAGGGCATCCAGAACCTGACTGACGAGGAAGCTGCGGAGATCACGGGCCAGGACCGCGAATATCACCAGCGCGATCTGTTTGAATCAATCGAACGTGGCGATTTCCCGCGCTGGAAGCTCTGCGTGCAGATCATGCCGGAAGCCGAAGCCAGCAAGGTTCCCTACCACCCGTTCGACCTGACCAAAATCTGGCCGAAGAAGGACTACCCGCTGATCGAAGTCGGCGTGCTGGAACTGAACCGCAATCCGGACAACTTCTTCGCCGAAGTCGAACAGGCATCGTTCGCGCCGTCGACGATCGTCCCTGGCGTCGGTTTCTCGCCCGACAAGATGTTGCAGGGCCGTCTATTCTCGTACGGCGACGCCGCGCGCTATCGCGTCGGCGTGAATCATCACCAGATTCCGGTGAACTCGCCGAAAGCCGCGAAGTACGTCAACAGCTATCACCGCGACGGCACGATGCGCGTCGACGGCAACCGGGGGGCCGCCATCGGCTATGAGCCCAATACGAAGGGCGAGTGGGCCGAGCAACCCGACTTCCGCGAACCGCCGCTGACGCTGGAAGGCACTGCCGACCACTGGAACCATCGCGAGGACGGCGACTACTTCTCGCAGGTCGGCGCGTTGTTCCGCCTGATGTCGCCGACGCAGCAGCAGGCGCTGTTCGACAACACGGCCCGCTCGATCAAGGGTGTGTCGAAACACATCCAGCAGACCCACATCAAGCATTGCACGGCGGCTGACCCCGCCTATGGTGCGGGTGTCGCGGCTGCTATCGAGATGATCGAGGCCAAGTAAGTCCCCACTACCCATGCCTCTCCCGCCCCCGGGAGAGGCATGGGCGGAACGACTCAGCAAATCCCGAACAAACCGTCCGAGACAGGAAAATGATGATGGAACAGCCTCAAGCCACGATGTCCGCGGAAGATGAAGCGCGCATGATCGCCGCGCTGGGCCAGGTGTTCGATCTCGCGCGCAATGGCGACGCCGTGGCGCTCGCGGCGCTGATCGAACGCGGTATGCCACCGAACCTGCGTAATGAGAAGGGCGACACCCTCGTCATGCTGGCCGCCTACCATGGCCATGCGAACGCGCTGCGCACGCTGCTGGAAGTCGGCGCTTCGCCGGACATTCGCAATGCGATGGGTCAGACGCCGATCGCCGGAGCCGCCTACAAGGGCTACACCGAAATCGTCGAAATCCTGCTCGAGCATGGTGCCGACGTCGAAGGTGCCTCGCCTGACGGCCGCACGGCGCTGATGACCGCCGCAATGTTCCAGCGCACGGATATCGTCGACATACTCAAGGCGCATGGCGCCGACCCCAACGCACGCGACAACCGCGGCATGACCGCAGCCGATGCGGCGGCTTTCATGGCCGGCCGGCACGGTAGCACCCATTGACGGGCCGCCCCTCTCCGCCGAGCGAGAGGAGGACCGCCTTGATTCCACCTCAGCGCATTACCCGCGTCCCACGAACGGCATCTTGGTCGCCATGACGGTCATGAACTGCACATTGGTTTCCAGCGGCAGATTGGCCATATGCAGTACCGAGCTGGCAACGTGGGCCACATCCATCAACGGCTCCGGGCGGATCTCGCCGTTGGCCTGCGGCACGCCACGCGCCATGCGGTTGGCCATGTCGGTACCCGCGTTGCCAATATCGATCTGACCACAGGCGATGTCCCAGGGACGGCCATCGAGCGACAGGCTCTTGGTCAGCCCGGTAATCGCATGCTTGGTGGCCGTGTAGGCCACGGAATTCGGCCGTGGCGCGTGGGCGGAGATCGACCCGTTGTTGATGATGCGGCCACCACGCGGGTCCTGCGATTTCATCAGCGCGAACGCGCCGCGCGCGCACAAGAAGGCGCCGGTCAGGTTGGTGTCTACCACCGCCTTCCACTGCTCGACTGACAGTTCGTCGATGCTGACGCCCGGCGCGTTGATGCCTGCGTTATTGAACAGCACATCGAGCCGGCCGAAGCGTTCGCGGATCTTGCCGAACAAAGCGTCGACCGAGGCGGCATCACTCACATCGCACTGCACGGCCAGCGCGGTCTGGCCCGCAGCCGTAGCTTGCGCGGCCAGGGCTTCCAACGTTTCGGCGGTGCGCCCGGCCAGCACGACCTGATAACCGTCCGCGAGCATCGCCTGTGCGACTGCCTTGCCGATACCGCGCGCCGCGCCCGTGACCAGTGCGACCTTTGCCTGCTTTGTCATGCTCGATGTCTCCAATGTCTTGTGGCTGGGAAGAGTGCCACCCCTGATTCTGCCCGAAAGAACCACAGTTGTACGACAACTTCTGGGCGATCATCGGCCTCCCCTTCCATCATCGTGCGGCGCCAACCACTTCCGCCCGCTCCGCCACGATGCGCAAGCGGTCAAAGTTCATATTGGCGCCCGATGTGATCGCGACCAGCGCCAGCGAGGCGTTGCCCGCCGTCGCCGCATACTGCTTGAGCCCCGCCACGGCCAGCGCGCCGGCCGGCTCCACCAGGCTGCGCGTGTCCTGGAAGATGTCCTTGATCGCCGCGCAGAGCGCATCGGTATCCACCGTCAGCACGCCATCAAGGTACTTCTGGCAAAGCCGAAACGTCTCTTCCCCGACGCGCTTGACCGCCGTGCCATCCGAGAACAATCCCACGGTATCGAGCGTGACCCGCTCGCCAGCGGCCAGCGAACGCGCCATGGCGCAGGAATCCTCCGTTTGCACGCCGATGACCTGGACTTCCGGCCGGACCGCCTTGACATATGCCGCCACGCCTGCTGCCAGGCTGCCACCGCCGATCGGCACGAACACGGCATCAAGCGGACCGCGATGCTGCCGCAGGATCTCCATGCCCACGGTTCCTTGCCCGGCGATGACGTCGGGATCGTCGAACGCCGGGATGAACGTCAGTCCGTGTTGTTGCTGCAGGGATAGCGCATGGTCGAAGGCATCGGAATAGGACTCGCCGGCCAGCACGACTTCCACCATCCCGCTACCGTGGGCACGCACCGCATCCACCTTCACCTGCGGCGCGGATTGCGGCACGACGATGATCGCCCGCACACCAAGCCGGGCCGCGGCCAGCGCCACGCCTTGCGCGTGATTGCCGGCTGAGGCCGTGATCACGCCACGGGCAAGCGCATCGGCCGGCAGGCTGGCCATCTTGTTGTAGGCGCCGCGCACCTTGAACGAAAACACGGGCTGGTGATCCTCGCGCTTGAGCCAGACGCGGTGGCCGAGATGCGCGGACAAGGTCGGCGCCGCCTCCAGCGCGGTCTCCCGTGCCACGTCGTAGACGCGCGCGGTCAGGATGCGCCTCAGGTAATCGTCGGCGTCGCTCCAGGCGTCGTGTGCCGCTTCAAACGGCTCGGCATCGAACGACTGGCCCGGCGCAACGGCTTGGGGCACGGCAAGGGGATGGGTTAACGGCATGGCGACTCCATTCTTGAGGGGGAAATCTCTGGAAATCCCTGGAGGCGGCCATAAAAAAACCCGCCTCGTTGGGCGGGTTATTGATGTCTGTTTCGGACGCGCGCTAACCCACCATTCTCGGAATGGTGCGAATAATCGCGGCGATGCGGATGGCGAAACTGGACATGGGAATGAGTGTCACGGATTTCCCACGACTATGTCAATCCCGACACAAGCCTGGCCTTCAACTGGCGATACGCGTGTTGTAGTCGTGCCCACTGGCGTCACCCCCCTCCCGCGCCGCACTCAGCCCGATGTCGGCTCGTATTAGAATCGCCGATGTCATTCATATGACGGCGGCAGCACCAGAGGTCATGTTCCGGGCACGGGTTAGCCACGGACTGGCGTTGCCGCGGGTATCCAACCCTACAGATCACAAGAAACCAACCGATATCAGCCATGCGCCCATTGGGCTCAGGGTTGAAAGATACATGACCGCGTTCGCATTCGATGTTGCTCTGGCACCGGAGCCTGCCGATCGCAGGCGGCCCGATGCCGGCCCTGCCTACGGCGAGGCCCTGGCGTTGCTGGAGGCTTCCGGCGCGCTGGCCATGCGCGTGGACATGCAGGGACGCATTCTCGAAGCGACTGAAGCCACCGCCGAACTACTGGTCTATCCGCGCGAATACCTGCTGCGCACCTCGATCCTCGACATCATCGCGCTGGAGTCCCGCGAACGCGTGGCCATGCTGCTGACGTGCTGCGCGCAGGACCAGACCATGCGCCGCGAGCGCGTGCGCGTGGCCGGCGGTATCGGCGGGCCCAACTGGCTCGACCTGCGCGTGAGCTACCACCGCGATGCCGACGATGCGCCCAGCCTGCTGCTGTTCGGCCAAGACATCACGCATTGGGTGGAGTCGGAGCGAGACCTGACCGAGCGTGCCTTCCTGGACCCGTTGACCGGTGTCGGCAACCGCGCCTACATCGGCAAGCGGATCGAGGAATACACGTCCGGCCGCCGCGCGGGCCAGCCGTTCGCGGTTGCCCTGATGGATCTGGACGGCTTCAAGAACGTCAACGACTCGCTCGGCCACGAGTTTGGCGACGCGCTGCTCAAGGAAGTGGGCACACGCCTGCAGGACACTGTCCGCACGCGCCAAAGCGTGGCGCGGCTGGGTGGCGACGAGTTCGTGCTGATGCTCGATGACATGGAGTCCGAGGCGGACGCCATCCGCATCCTCGAGCGCGTGATCCATGTCTGCCGCCAGCCCTTCCTGCTGGGCGGCTGCCAGGTGCGCATCACCACCAGCATCGGCCTGGCCTTCTCGAACGGTTCGGCGCAATCGGAGTCGCAATGGCTGCGCCGTGCGGACCTGGCGATGTACGAGGCGAAGGCGCTCGGCAAGAACCGTTACTGCATCTACTCGCCCGAACTCGACCGCCGCCTGGACGAACAGTTCCAGATCGAGCAGAGCATGTTCGAAGCGGTGCAGAACGGAGAATTCCTGCTGCACTACCAGCCGATCGTCTGGCCCGGAAGCGGTGAAGTCTGCGCCGTGGAAGCACTGATGCGCTGGGAGCACGCAGGCCGCGATATCCGGCCCGATGTGTTCATTCCCGTCGCCGAGAAGAACGGTCTGATCAAACACCTTGGCGCGTGGGCGCTGCGCTGCGCCTGCGCGCAGCTTGCCGCCTGGGATGCGCTGGGTATCCATGTAGGCCATATGTCGGTCAACGTGTCAGCCGTGCAGTTCCTGCATCCGGGCTTCTTCGACAGCGTCCGCAATGCGATCCAGGAATCGGGCATCGGCGCCGACCGGCTACTGCTGGAAATCACCGAAAGCGCGCTGATGACCGATCCGAAGGCCGCCGAGGAACTGCTCCTTTCGCTGCGTGCGCTCGGCATCCGCTTCGCCGTCGATGATTTCGGCACCGGCTATTCGAGCCTGTCGTACCTGCGCCGCTTTCCGCTGTCGGCCCTTAAGGTCGACCGCAGCTTCGTCGCCGACATGGTCGATTCACCGCACGCGCGGACCATCGTGTCGGCCGTGCTGTCGCTGGCACGCGAACTCGGTCTCGTCGCCATTGCCGAGGGCGTGGAAACCGATGCCCAAAACAAGCTGTTGGCCGCGCAGGGCTGCAACCTTGTGCAGGGATGGCGCTTTGCACGTGCCGTCGCCGCCGCCGATTTCGAGAGCGCCGTCACCGACGGCAGGTTCGTGGTCGGCGAGGGCGAAGTCTTCGCGCCACGGGTGTCCTGATGTCCAAGTCCGATTTCTTCGAGACCCTGTGGGCACGGATGGCGCAACAGGGAGACTTCCCGACGCTTCAGTACTGTGTCGACAACATCTTCAAGACGCTCAACGCCGACCTCACCGTCGGCGAGATGGCCACAAGCGTGCTGTCGGATTTCAGCCTGTCGCAGAAGGTGATCCGGCTCGCCAACTCGGCCATGTACCGATCGTTCGGCGGCGAGGTGACCACCGTCTCGCGCGCGATCCTGGTGCTGGGCGTGGAGGCGATCAGCCACCTGACGCTCGGCATCCAGCTGCTCGACTATTTCCACGGCGTGGCGCCAAATCGTCCGCAGGCCACGCGCGCGTTGCAACGCGCGCTGGTGGCCGGCGAGATCACGCGGGCGCTGAGCCAGGCACGCGGCATCAACGAGGGCGAGGAAGCCGTCGTCTGCACGCTGATGCACCATATGAGCCGGCTGCTCATCGTGTTCTATTTCCCCGAAGAATGGGAACGCGTGGAGGCCATGTGCGCCGCGCATCCAATGACGGAAAACGAGGCCTGCCAGGAAGTGCTCGGTGTGTCGATGGTGGAAATCGCCGAGGCGGCCGCGCGAAAATGGCGGCTCCCGGGCCTGATCGCGCACGCAATGAAGCCGCGCGCGCTGTCCACGGATACCGTACTGGAAACCCATGCCGACTGGCTCGCCGCGATTGCGCAGGTCTCCGCACAGGCCGCGGCCACGATGGTGCGCGACGGCAATCAGGCATCGGTCGAGGCCTTGCTGCTGTCGCACGCGAAGGTGCTCGGCCTGGACGCCAGCGACGTCTCCGTGGCCGTGCGCCAGGCCGAGGTGCTCAATGCGTCGATTGTCGAATCCGAATCGCCGGCGCAGGATGCCACAACACTTGCCCACGGCGCGCGCCCGGATAACGTCCTGGAGCGACTGCGGCAAGGCATCGCCGAGGTGCAGCGCGAAGGCGCGGGCCGGACGGTATCGCAACTGGCACCGATGGTGCTGGAATCGTCGATGCGCGCGCTGGACTTCTCGCGCTGTTTCCTGATGATGCTGAACCCCTCGACACGGCACTTTCACGCGCGGCTGGGCTTCGGCGAGGGAATGCGTGAAAGGCTGTCCGCGCTGTCCTTCGAGGAAGGCTTCGTGCCCGATGTGTTCCACTTTGCCGCGCTGGCGTCCAAGCCGCTGCTGGTGGAGGACACGACCGACGCCGAAGTGGCGCGCCGTCTGCCACGGTGGTATCGCGATGCGATTCCGGACGCGCGGTCGATCCTGCTGGCGCCGGTGAGAATCCGCAATCGCTGCATCGCCATGGTCTATGGTGACTGGGGCACCGCCCGCGCGCCCGCCGGTCTGGGCGAGGCCGAGCTCGAGACCGTCGATGAGCTGATGCGCGAAATCGCCGCAGGCGTGCTGCGCGCGGCGCCTGCGCAATCGCCCTCGCGCTGATACCTGCCAATCCCTGGCGTCAGGCAACCCGCTCCAGCGTGGCGGTGACATCAGGCTGTTCCCGCAGCGGCACGAACTTCCCGGTACGTCCTTCGAGGGCATCGATCTCACCGGTTTCAATGTCGTAGACCCAGCCATGCAGGTCGACACGCCCTTCGGCCAGCGCCTGCGCCACCGACGGATGCGTCCGCAGGTGGTCAAGCTGCTCGATCACGTTCTCACGCACCATGTCGTCCACCCGTGCCCGGTCCGATGCGTGCGGACGGGTCAGACTGATCCGCCGGGCGCCGCTGGCATGTTCGAGCCACTCTTCGACAGCAGGCATGTGGTCCAGGCATTGGCAGGTGGCCACGGCCGTCATGGCCCCGCAATCGGAATGGCCACAGATCACGATGTCGCGCACCTTGAGCCCCGCCACCGCGTATTCGACGCTGGCGGACACGCCGCCTGGCTGCACCGCGTAGGCCGGGACGATATTGCCGGCGTTGCGGATCACGAACAGCTCCCCGGGCTCGCACTGTGTCAGCAACGCCGGCACGACGCGGCTGTCCGAACACGCGATGAACAACGTCTTGGGATTCTGCTGCGTGGCCAGGTGCTTGAACAACGCCGACCGCTTCGGGAATTCTTCCCGCTGGAACTTCAGAATGCCCTGGATCAGATCTTTCACGCCGACGCCCCCATCGTCATTGGATGGCTCCAGCATGGCGGCGAACAGCTATTGGGTCAAAGACCGGTTTATTATCCTCGTCATTGGCAACACCAATAGTTACCACCATGCTGCTGCGCCACGTTCGCTATTTCCTGGCCGTCGCCGACGCCGGCAACTTCACCCGAGCGGCCGAGGCACTCCATGTCTCGCAGCCGACACTGTCGCAGCAGATCCGCCAGCTCGAGGAATCACTCGGCGCGCCGTTGTTCGATCGCAGCGGCCGCACCGTGCGACTGACTGACGCCGGCGAAGCGTACTACGTGCACGCACGCCGCGCGCTGCAGGACCTCGAAGCCGGGCGACGCGCCATCCATGACGTGGGAGAACTCACGCGCGGCAACCTCCGGCTGGCGATCACGCCGACGTTCACGCCCTATCTGGTGGCGCCGCTGATCGTGGCGTTTAACTCGGCGTATCCGAATATCACGCTGAGTCTGCGCGAAATGCCACAAGAGCGCGTGGAACCATTGCTGGCCGATGACGAGGTCGATATCGGCATCGCCTTCGACGATATCCATCTGCCCGATCTGGACGCCACACCGTTGATGGAGGAACCGCTGGCCTACATGGTCGGCGCCACACACGCGCTGGCGCGTCGACGCACGGCACTGCGCGCCGACGTGCTCGCGGCGCAATCCATGGCCATGCTGACGCGGGAATTTGCCACACGGGGTTATATCGCCCGCTACTTCGGGGCGCTAGGGATCGAGCCGCGTATCACGTTCGAGGCCAACTCGGTCAGCGCCGTGCTTGACGCCGTGCGCAGCGGACGCCACGCCACGGTGCTGCCGGCGGCCATTGCCGCCGGACATCCGGATCTGTGCGTCCTCAAGCTGGAACTGCCGCTGCCGCCGCGCCGTGCCGCGCTACTGCAACGGCGTGGCGCCTATCGCACTGCCGCGGCGCGCGCGTTCGTGGCATTTGCGCTCGATGAGGTCAATCGTCGGGGGTCCCCAGCGCACGGTTGATCCGCAGCGCCACCAGCGTTCCCACCACCCCAGACAGCAGATACAGACTAACCGCGACCAGACCGAACAGCGACGACAGTCCCAGCGCTACCAGTGGCGCAAATGCGGCGCCGAACAGCCACGCGAAATCGGTCGTCAGCGCGGCGCCCGTATAGCGATAGCGGGTCTCGAAGTTCGACGTCACCACGCCAGCCGCCTGCCCGTACGACAAACCCAGCAGGCCGAAGCCGATCAGGATGAACAGGTTCTGGCCGGTCGCGCCGCCATCGAGCAGCCACGGACTGAACAGGCTAAAGATGCCAATCAAGACGGCCATTGTCGCCAGCGTGGTACGCCGGCCGATGCGGTCGGCAAGCCAGCCTGAGATCAACGTGCCGATGAACGCAATGACCGCACCCACGATCTGGACCGCGAGCACGTCTGTGATGTTCTGCGTCTTGTGCAGGCTCACCCATGACAGCGGAAACACGGTGACGAGGTGGAACAGCGCATAGCTGGCCAGTGCCGCGAAGGCGCCGAGGAAGATGTTGAAGCCCTGCGCATTGACCATCTGCAGCGTGCTGATTGGCTCGAGTTCATCCTCCTCGAGCAGTCGGGTGTATTCATGCGTGACCACCAGGCGCAGCCGCGCGAACAGCGCCACCACGTTGATGGCGAAGGCCACATAGAACGGATAACGCCACCCCCAATCGATGAACTCTTCCGGCGTCAGGCTCGAGCGCAGGAACAGGAACAACGCACCCGCCACGATGAAGCCAGTCGGCGCGCCAAGCTGCCCCACCATCGCGTACCACCCGCGCTTGTTTTCCGGCGCATTGAGCGCCAGCAGCGACGGCAGGCCATCCCACGAACCGCCAAACGCAATGCCCTGCAGGAAGCGGAACAGCGCCAGCAGGTAGATGGCCGAACTGCCGATCGACGCATATGACGGCAGGAACGCGATACCCACCGTGGCGGTGCCGAGCAGGAACAGCGAGGCCGTCAGCTTGATGCCGCGGCCCCAGCGTCGCTGGATTCGCATGAACAGTGTCGTCCCGAACGGCCGTCCGACGAATGCGAAGGAGAAGATCGCGAAGCTGTAGAGCAGACCGGCCAGCTCGCTCGCAAACGGGAAGTAGACCGATGGGAAGACGAGCACCGAGGCGATGCCATACGTGAAGAAGTCGAAGTACTCGGAGGCGCGCCCGATCACCACGCCTGTAGCGATCTCGGCTGGCGCCACGTCATGATGACCGGGAGCCGGAGGTGCAGTGGGCGACGCGCGATGCTGGTGGGACAGACTGGCCATCGTGGAGTCTCCTTGATGTGCGAGAGGAGGATGTCGTACTGCACTTAAAGTCCCGCAATCACAAGAATAGCGCCTAAACTGCAACTGGAAATCGAAAGATCGTTGGGGCCACCCCAATGCGACGTTAACCAGACGCCACTTCCGAGACCATGCCACGCTTCGATGCAGCAGTGACACCCATCAGGGTGACGGGAAGGTTGCTTTTGCGTTTTACCGCAATCGCGCTATTGGCGAGTCTGGCCGGGTGCAACGCTGTGCTGCTTTCGCCATCCGGCGATATGGCCATGCGCCAGCGTGACCTGATCATCATCGCCACATGTCTGATGCTGCTGATCATCGTCCCGGTGATCTTCCTCACGTTGCTGTTCGCGTGGCGATACCGCGAGAGCGCCCCCGATTCCCCGTACAACCCCGAGTGGGACCACTCCACGGTGCTCGAACTGGCGATCTGGGCCGCACCGCTGCTGATCATCATCGCGCTCGGCGCGGTGACGTGGGTCAGCACCCATCAGCTCGATCCCTACCGGCCACTGACACGACTCGACGAAGGCCGCCCCGTTCCCACCGAGGTGAAACCGCTCACGGTGGAAGTCGTGGCGCTGGACTGGAAGTGGCTGTTCCTGTATCCCGAACAAGGCATTGCCACGGTGAACGAACTGGCCGCGCCGGTCGATCGCCCGATCGCCTTCCGGATCACCGCCACCTCGGTGATGAACGCCTTCTTCGTGCCTTCGCTGGCCGGCATGGTCTACGCCATGCCTGGCATGGAAACCAAGCTCCATGCGGTGATCAACAAACCCGGCATCTATGACGGCTTCTCGTCCAACTACAGTGGCGCGGGCTTCTCGCATATGCGGTTCAAGTTCCACGGCATGTCGAGCGAGGACTTCGATCGCTGGATCGCGCAGGCCAAATCATCGGGAAGCACCCTGTCGAAGGACGCCTACCTGAAGCTGGCCCAGCCCAGCGAACGTGAGCCGGTGCAACGCTATGCCAGCGTGGCGCCCGAACTCTACGACCAGATCCTGAACCGTTGCGTGGATGGCGGCGCCTGCATGGCCGACACCATGGCGCTCGATCGCAGCCGCGGCAAGTTCGACCCGTCCGGCGAAATCTGCACGGCAAGCAACACACCGGTCGATTCGCCGCTGTTTGCGCCGGACGTCGTGCTCAACGACGGTAGACGACTGCTGCGGTGAAGCGGGGATTCGCCCCCATTTTTCCGGTTCCCGCCAATCATCATCGGTCAATTTTGGCCAACACAGGCCCAGGTGACAAACATGCCCGAGCGCTCCGAACTCGCCAACCTGATTTTCGGCCGACTGTCATGGGAGGCCATTCCCTACCATGAGCCGATCCTGATCGCCACCTTCGCCGCCGTGGCGATAGGCGGACTGGCACTGGTGGCGCTGCTGACGTACTTCCGCGCGTGGGGCTATCTCTGGCGAGAGTGGTTCACCAGCATCGACCACAAGAAGATCGGCATCATGTACATCGTGCTGGGCATCGTGATGCTGCTGCGTGGCTTTGCCGATGCGGTCATGATGCGGATGCAGCAGGCCGTCGCGTTCGGCGACAACGCCGGGTTTCTGCCACCTCACCACTACGACCAGATCTTCACCGCGCACGGCGTGATCATGATCTTCTTCGTGGCCATGCCGCTGGTCACCGGGCTGATGAACTTTGTCATGCCGTTGCAGATCGGCGCGCGCGACGTGGCATTCCCGTTCCTCAACAACTTCAGCTTCTGGATGACCACGGGCGGCGCGATTCTGGTCATGATGTCGCTGTTCGTAGGCGAATTCGCGCGCACCGGCTGGCTGGCCTATCCTCCGCTTTCGGGCATCCTCCACAGTCCCGACGTTGGCGTGGATTACTACATATGGGCGCTACAGATAGCGGGGGTGGGGACGCTGTTATCAGGGATCAACCTGCTGGTCACCATCGTCAAGATGCGCGCCCCTGGCATGACGCTAATGCGGATGCCGATCTTCACGTGGACGTCGCTGTGCACGAACGTGCTGATCATCGCCGCCTTCCCGGTACTGACCGCCGCGCTGGCGCTGCTGGCGCTGGATCGCTACGCCGGCACGAACTTCTTCACAGCCGACCAGGGCGGCAGCGCGATGATGTACGTGAACCTGATCTGGATCTGGGGTCACCCCGAGGTCTACATCCTGGTATTGCCGGTGTTCGGTGTGTTCTCGGAAGTGGTGGCCACGTTCGCGCGCAAGCGCCTGTTCGGCTACGCGTCGATGGTCTATGCGACGGTGGTGATCACCGTGCTCTCCTACCTGGTCTGGCTGCACCACTTCTTCACGATGGGCTCCGGCGCCAGCGTCAATTCGTTCTTCGGGATCACGACGATGATCATCTCGATCCCGACCGGCGCCAAGATCTTCAACTGGCTGTTCACGATGTACCACGGCAAGATCCGCTTCGAGCCACCGATGCTGTGGACGGTCGGCTTTATGGTCACGTTCGTGATCGGCGGCATGACCGGCGTGCTGCTGGCAGTGCCTCCGGCGGACTTCTCGCTACACAACAGCCTGTTCCTGATCGCCCACTTCCATAACGTAATCATCGGCGGCGTGCTGTTCGGGCTGATGGCCGGCATCACGTACTGGTTCCCCAAGGCATTCGGCTATCGCCTGGTGTCGTCGTGGGGCAAGGCGTCGTTCTGGTTCTGGTTCGTCGGCTTCTACTTCGCGTTCATGCCGCTGTACTGGCTCGGCCTGCTCGGCGTGACCCGCCGCATGAACCATTTTGACGATCCGTCGCTGCAGATCTGGTTCCAGATCGCCGCGTTCGGCGCGTTGCTGATCGCCATCGGCATCGCCTGCTTCCTGATCCAGCTCGTGGTGAGCTTCATGCGCCGCGAGGAACTCCGCGACACCACCGGCGACCCCTGGGGCGGCCGCACGCTCGAATGGTCGACCTCGTCGCCGCCGCCGCAGTACAACTTCGCATTCACGCCGGTCGTGCACGACACCGATGCCTGGTGGCACATGAAACACAACGGCTTCCAGCGGCCGCAGCAAGGCTTCATCCCGATCCACATGCCGAAGGGCACGGCGGCCGGCATCGTACTGGCCGGGCTCTCCACGATATGCGGCTTCGCGTTGATCTGGCACATCTGGTGGTTGGTCATCGCGTCGTTCGCGGCCACGATCATTGCAGCGATCATCCATACCTTCAACTACAAGCGCGACTACTACATTTCGGCAGAGCAGGTGGTCCGGACTGAAGCGGCGCGCACCCAACTGATGGCCGGCCATGGTTGACACGACCCTACCCCTGCACGCGCACGGCACGGCCGATGCGGACCAAGCGCCCCCCGGCGGCTATCAGTTCTACCTGACCGAGGAGGTACATCCTCAGAACGGCACGCTGCTCGGGTTCTGGCTCTACCTGATGAGCGACTGCCTGATATTCGCGTGCCTGTTCGCCGCCTACGGGGTGCTGGGGCGCGAGTACGCGGGGGGACCGAGCGGCGCCGAGCTGTTCGAGCTACCACTGGTGGCGCTGAACACCTCGTTCCTGCTGATATCGTCGATCACGTATGGCTTCGCCATGCTGCAGATGCAGCAGAACCGCGTCGCCAGCACGCAGATCTGGCTGGCCATCACCGGCGTGTTCGGCGCGGCGTTCCTTACGGTGGAACTCTACGAGTTCGCGCACCTGATCCATGAGGGAGCCGGCCCGCAACGCAGCGCGTTCCTGACATCGTTCTTTTCGCTGGTGGGCACGCACGGGCTGCACGTGACGTTCGGCATCATCTGGCTGATCGTCCTGATGACGCAGGTGGCGCGGCACGGACTGATCACGGCGAACAAGCGCAGGCTGATGTGCCTGTCGATGTTCTGGCACTTTCTCGACGTCGTGTGGATCGGCGTCTTTACCTTTGTCTACCTGATGGGGTCGCTGCCATGAGCGCGCAAGACCACGCGATGGACGGCCACGGGCATGGCCATGAGCACGAAGAGGAAGTGGGGCCGCACGCCACGCTGGGTGGCTATCTGACGGGCTTCGTGCTGTCGGTGTTCCTGACAGCGGTGCCGTTCTGGCTGGTGATGGGCAAGGTGTTCGAAAAGTCGTCCACCACCGCCATCGCCATCCTGCTGATCGGCGCGGTGCAAATCGTGGTGCACATGATCTACTTCCTGCACATGAACGCCAAGTCGGAAGGCGGCTGGAACATGCTTTCCCTGATGTTCACGCTGACACTGGTCGTGATCACGCTGACCGGATCGCTATGGGTGATGTTCCACCTGAACAGCAACATGATGCCGCAGATGCGGCACACGCAGCAGGCGGCGGAATCGGGTGGCACGATCGTGCCACCCAGAACCAAATAGCAAGATAGCCGGGGGACTTCAGGCGGCCAGGCGGAACGTCGCCACCGCTTCCTTGAGCCGCTGGGCCTGCTCTTCGAGCGAGCCCGCGGCCGCCGCAGCCTGTTCCACCAGCGCCGCGTTCTGCTGCGTGACGGTGTCCATCTGCGTCACGGCCTGATTGACCTGCTCGATGCCGGCGCTCTGCTCGACCGACGCCGCGCTGATTTCGCCCATGATGTCGGTCACGCGCTTCACCGCGCTGACGATCTCTTCCATCGTCTGGCCAGCCTGCGCCACCAGTTGCGAGCCACGTTCGACGCGATCGGCCGAATCTCCGATCAATGACTTGATCTCCTTTGCCGCCGTCGCGCTGCGCTGCGCGAGGCTACGCACCTCGCCCGCCACCACGGCAAAGCCCCGGCCCTGTTCCCCGGCGCGCGCGGCTTCAACTGCCGCGTTCAGCGCCAGGATGTTGGTCTGGAACGCGATGCCTTCAATCACCGAGATGATCTCGACCACCTTGCGTGAGGCGGCATTGATCTCGTCCATCGTGTGCACCACCTGGCCCACGACCTCGCCGCCCTGCGTGGCCACGTCGGAGGCATTGACCGCCAGACCGCTGGCCTGCTTCGCGCTGTCAGCGTTCTGGCGCACGATGCTGGTCAGTTCTTCCATGCTCGACGCGGTCTCCTGCAGCGACGACGCCTGCTCTTCCGTCCGTTGCGAAAGGTCGGTATTGCCGGCGGCAATCTGGCTCGTGCCGGTGGCAATCGCCTCGGTGCCTTTGCGCACTTCCTTGACGATGCCAAGGATGTTCTCATTCATCTCGCGCAACGCCGCCAGGAGCTGGCCGGTTTCGTCACGGCTATCCACGTCGATGCGGCCGGTCAGGTCGCCAGCGGCCACGGTCCGGGCAAAGCCAACGGCACGATGCAACGGGCGCGTGATGCCGATGGTCAGCCACCATGCGAATGCCACACCAATTGCCAACGCAATCACGCCAAGCGCAATCAACCCATTGCGCGCGCTCTCGTAGATCCGGTTGATCTCCTCGGCCGTGGCGTCGATGGACGTGCGCTGGATGTCCAACAGCTTCTGGATCTCAACCAGGTAGGCGTCACCGGCCGGTACGAACTCGGTCTCCAGCACCTTGATGGCATCCTCGGCCTGTCCGTCCTGCTTTAGCTTGGCGATCTTGTCGCGCGACTCGTTGTAGGGATTGCGTACGACCAGAATTCGCTCGAAGGCCGCCTTTTCCGCGTCGGACGTCAGCATCGGCTTTATCTTGTCGCGCATCGCGGCAATCGTTTCGGCCGAGGTTTTGGTCTCGGCGGCGAAGAACTGGCCAAGCGAGGGGTCGCTGCTGCGCGTGATGGCCGTGGTACGGCGCACGCTGGCGTACATCAGGCGATACCAGTCGCTGACGATGCGCTCCTTGGCGAGCGGCTGCTGCATCATCGCGTGCGTGCGGCCCGCGACATCTTCCAGACGCACCACGCCCAGAACCGTCATGAATGTGGACAACAGCAAGACCACGCCGAAGCCGATGCCAAGGCGTACACCAATACCAAGATTCTTCATGCCTTCTTCTACCTGATTGACTGGTTGGCGGCTGACTGACCGCACGCGGTGGCGGCCGATCACTGCTTTGCCTGCGGCGCAACTGGGTATGCGCTCGAACGGACATGGGAAAAGCTAACGGCAGTCAGTACAGGAACTTGAGAAGAATCAGGGAAAATGCGAATTGCGGGCGTTGCCCGGATGCCGGACCACCCGCAAGGTCTCTGGCGCGATCAACGTCGCGGCGCAGGCGCCGAAATGGGGCTGAAGTAGTACGGCACCAGTGAAAGCGCCACCACCACCACGGCGGAGAGAAAGATCGCCGAGTAGGTATGGGCGACAGGCCAGTCGCGCAGATGACCGACGTTGGCAATCAGGCCGAATCCCCACGACGTAAGCGCCGAGCCCAGGAACACGAACGTGTTGAGCAGGCCGAGACCCCGGCCACGCGCAGGCGCGGGAATCAACGCACGCCCTTGCGCCATCACCAGCGGATGAAGCATGCCGATCGTCGACAGCAGCGCCATCATGCCAACGCCGCTGGCCACCCCTGCATCGGGCCAGATCGTCAGCGCGATACCGCCGGCGGTTGCCAGGCATCCCCATATGCCAATCGCCGCCTTGAGCGAACTGCGCCGGACAAGCACCGGCAACGCAAACGCGGTGAGAAAGCCGGCCAGGCTCAGCAACATCAGCGCCATCCCGCGCGTGCCGGCCTGGAGGCCGAACACGTCGGCCAGATATGGACCGCTCCATGCATTGCGGAAACCGGTGCCGGCGGACATCGCCACGCATAGCGGGATCAGCGTCCATAGCGGCCAGTATCCGAGCAGCTTGCCGCTCTCGACCAGCATCGCGCTCATGGGCGCCTGACGCGCCTGCTCGTGACCGTCATCGCGAACAAAACGCCATACGCCGTAGCAAGCGACCACCATGCAGACCGCCGCGAGCGCCATGGCGGGGCGCCAGCCGACGTGCTGCGAAGCCCAGCCAAGCGGGGCCGTGGCGCAAAGTGCCCCGATCATGCCCAGCGCATTCGAGCGGCTGCCCACACGCATGTACTGCCGCTCCGAAAGCTGTTCCGACGCATAGTGCAGCAGGCCCATGAACACCGGCGCGCAGGCCAGCCCAAGACCCATCTGCACCAGCATGGCCATGCCGGCATTGGGCGCGACCACGAAACCGATTGCCGACACGGCGCCGACACCGAGCAGGACGGCCGTGGGGCGGCCTACGCCGTAGCGGTCGAAGGCGATGCCTACAGGGATCTGCGCGACGGCGAAAGCGAGGAAGAAGCAGGAAGATAGCGCGCCGAATCCCGCCGGGGACAGTCCGAAGTCATGCTGCAGTTCGGGCGCGATAACGGCGAGGCAGCTTCGATAGAACTGACTCAGGATGAATGCGAACGTCAACAGGGCGATGCCTCGCGACGTGTTTGTCTCCGCGGCTGCGGCGGTGCTTTCCTGTTGGAAAGTCGTATTCACTTTTGTCTCTTGCTGGAGGGGCTCGCGGGCTATTCTACGCGGGCACATCCCTTGTAAGACGTCAGACGAAATGATCGGGGGAAACAAAGCGGCGAATATCGGACATTTGTGCAACGGTCATCACCGCTACGTTCTGGCAGGCAGAATTTTTCGGCTACCGGCCTGGCTGCGCCCGGCCTAGCTTGCAGCCGCGATCCAGGAAATCGCTGGCATGGCCGTTTGCGCCGCCCGCCTTGTCGACGGGTTCATCGACCACGACGAAGCCGGCCTGGCCCTGCAAGGGACGAACATAGCCCAGGAATACGCCCCGGTCGGCGATCTTGCCGTCGGCGCCGAGGTCCTCGCGTACCACGTCGAACGGATCCACCGCAAGAACCGGATCGTCCGAGGGAATCAGCCTGACGCGCACTGGCTTGCCGCGAAACGTCAGGCTGCGCCACTGCCTGTCGAACGCGCCGCTGGCAAGGAAGTCGCGCGCGCTTTCGCTGATGCAGTCCAGATGGATGTGAAGCTGATCCTGGCTGCGCGCCGCCCTCGCGTTGATGGCCAGCCCCAGGAGGGTGTCCGGCAGCGCGCGGCCAATGGCCTTGCCCACGATGTCGCGCGCGGCCCAGCCAAAGGCCCAGGCATTGTGCTCGCGATCGGACCAGACACGCGCGTCGTCGACGCCGCTGACCGGCCGCACGGGAATGACAAGGTAATGCGAGGCGCCAATCATGTCCTTGTAGAGGACAAAGCCCCGCTGGCGATCAACGATGACGCAATCGGAATGTGTGGGAGTAGCCGGTGTCAGGCAGCGCTCCTGGACGTTCTTCCAGAGGCTGTCGCGCGAAAATCCGCCGACCATGCGTTCGAGCAGGCCAGCGTCGGCACAAGCCTGCCCCGACGCAATCAGCGCCAGACACCACAGCAGCAGGCGTTTCACGGCGTCATGCGGGCGCTGGAATCAACGCGCGGTGCGTCCACCGTAATACGTGCCGTTGCGGGGATTCGATACCTGATAAGCATGGTTGCGCGCCCAGCGCTGGGCGGCGAGGAATGCTTCGGGTTCACGTTGACTCCACGCACTGACCATCAGCGGCGAGGCATCTTCCTCGGTATTGAGGTAGACCGCCGCGCGATGAAGTGCAGCTCGGTCAGGAGCTCCGGGAATCGTCGTGGTTCGAATCGTCACACGCATCAATACAATCCTTGAGGCCCAGATTCAGGAAATTATGCATAAGCACCCATGACATGGGAATGACCTCGATGCAGTAGTTTTGCGTAGGTGGACGGTTCTTTCCCCTTGCTGGCCATACGGCCGCGTCAGGCCTGGCTTTGCGGGTAGGCGCGGATTCCTCGGGCGTGGCGTGCACGCCACGCATGTACCGCACAGGGAACTCGGACGGATCTGCGCCTGAGGCAGGACACTGCCTTGTAGCCACGGGAAAACACTGATCCCAACTACGCGCAAGAGAAACAGCATACCTGACAAGCAGCGCCATCATCAGGAATTCGCCGCATCGGCGCGCCGACACCCAGGACAACGCGCCGACGGAGTGCTTCTTCAGGACTATGCCGAATCAGCTTTCGATCTTGAAGTTGGTTTCCTTCACCACTTGCTTCCAGCGATCGGTTTCCGCCTGGATCTCCTTGCCAAAGGCTTCCGGCGTGCTGTTGGCCATGACATAGTCATACTGCTTGAGCTTGGCGACCACGTCCGGCATCTGTTTTGCTTTTTCGACGTTCTGCGCCAGCGCGGTGACGATCTCCTTGGGCGTCCCCTTGGGTGCCAGCAGCCCTGCCCAGGAATTGAACTCCATGTCCTTGATACCCAGTTCCTTGAACGTAGGTACGTCTGGAAAAGACCCGGCGCGCTGCGGCAGAATAACCGCCAGCGCCTTGACGCGACCCGCCTTGATCAATTCCACTGCGGCAAAGGAGTCGAACGAAAAATCGACTTCCCCCGAAGCCACGGCCTGCATTTGCAGGCTTGTGCCTTTGTATTGCACATTGGTGACGTTCGGTGCATCGACCACGCGCTTGAACTGCTCGGTGATCAGGTTGATCATGCTGCTGCCGGACGAGGCCGCGAGCGGCTTGTCCGCTTTCCGGGCCAAAGCGATCAAGTCAGCCATGTTCTTGACCGGCAGATCCTTGCGCACGATGACGATAAAGCCAACATCGCACACCCGCGCCACCGGCGCAAAGCTGGACGCTGCCTCATATGGGGCCTTGTAGATCACGGGGCTTAGCGTTTGGGCGCCAGCGGTGTTGAACAACAGCGTATAGCCATCCGCCGCCGCACGGGCCACCTCGCCCGTACCGATGATGCCGTTGGCACCGCCCTTGTTCTCGATCACGAACGAAGCCTTCATCAGCTCCCCCACCTTTTGCATGATGAGGCGAGCGACCACATCGGTCGTGCCCCCCGCTGCAAAGGGCACAATCACGCGCACTGGTTTATTCGGGTATGCCGCTTGCGCGTAAGCCCATCGCGGCAGGCTACTTACAGCGGCAGCTCCCACCAGGCTCGTCAGGAATTGGCGACGTTGGATACTGAGATTGTTCATGCTTTGTCTCCTTAGTACCGGTTATCCGGCCCGATGTGTTGTCATTTGAGAGAATGCATCACCTCATCGAGGTTCGATACTAGGTTTAATACGCGCAAGCTTGGCAGGGCCAAGTTGAGGCCAGACGAGTTCGTCAGCTTTGGCGGATACAATGCGCCGTCCCATCGTGCGATCACCATGCCATGCCAAATCCGAACCGGGCCTTTCTGCTCGGCCCGCTGCTGAAGGGGGTTTCCCGTTCGTTCTACCTGACGCTTCGCATCCTGCCCGAGGGCATGCGCGACCCCGTCGGCCTGGCCTATCTGCTGGCACGCGCCGCGGACACCATCGCGGATACCTCGCTGATTCCACCCGTGCAACGACTAGACCTGCTGCTGGCGCTACGGCAGCACGTCAACGGCACCCAGAACGACGGTTCGCTCGCGCAACGGCTGAGCGCGGAAGTTGCCAGCCAGCAAACCCAATCCGACGAGAAGGTACTGCTGGAATCGATCGGCCCCGCGCTTGGCGTGCTGAGCCAGCTCGATGCATCTGATTGCACCGCCGTCCGCGGTATCGTCGATACGCTGACCGAAGGCATGGAATTCGACCTGCGCACGTTCCCCGACGAGCGCTCGGGCCAGGTGGCCGCGCTGCGGACGATGGACGAGCTCGATCGCTACACGTATCTCGTGGCCGGTTGTGTGGGGGAGTTCTGGACCACGATGACCTATGCCCACCAGCCGGGCACGCTGACGGCAGCGCCCGAGACGATGCTGCGCCGAGGTGTCCGCTTCGGCAAGGCATTGCAGATGGTCAATGTGCTGCGTGATTGCGGTAAGGATCTGCGCATCGGCCGGTGCTATCTGCCGACCGAGATCCTGGAGCGACATGGCATGACGCCACGCGACCTGATGGACCCGGCCAATGCGCTGCGCGCGCGGCCAATTCTGGACGAACTGCTGCATGTCTCGCTCGCGCATTTCCGCGAAGCGATGGCCTACACGTTCGCGATTCCACGCACGGCAATCCGGCTGCGGCTGGCCTGCCTGTGGCCGATCCTGATTGGCCTGGAGACGCTGCTGCTATTGGCCGGCAACAAGGCCTGGCCCGACCCCGCGCACGTCTCGAAGATCCCGCGCGGCAAGGTGTACCGGGTGCTTGTGCGCAGCACGGCAACGGTCATGTCGGACACGCTGCTGCGGCGCTGGATGGAAGACCTGATCGCGCAGATCGAGGCCAGCCTCGACGGTTCCACCCGATAGACGTTGCTTCGTCGGCAGCTTCAGCCCGGGACATCGCCGATTGCAAAGGCGAGGTTTCGCGTCACGCGATCGTGCTGCTCGCGCGGCAGGCGCGGATCGGCAAGCAGTTCGCGGCAGAGCCGCGCGCTTTCATCGCGTTCATTGCACCAGTACAGCGCAATCGACAGCTCGTCACGCGCGCGCCAGTCATAGACGGTCTGGTCCATGAAGAGCCGGTCATCGGGCTGGGCGATGCCGGTGGCAACACGCGCGAAGTCGCGGGCCAGGACATGGCGCTGCCGCAGCCTGAAATAGCGCGCGAGCTCGCAAGGCGCTTCGGCCCGTGTCGGCCGGTAGTTGTAGGCCTCGAGGTAGGCCTCGACGATGTCCCCGGGCGACGCTCCGCCGCCCTCCTTCAGCACCGCCATCTGCAACATCGAGTAATAGACTTCCTCATCCCACCCGCCCATGGTGGCGCGGTTCGCATAGGCGGCAATGGCCTTGTCCACCAGACCGCCATCACGATAGCTCTGGGCGAGATAGAACTGGTAACGCGTATTGCCGGGATCGGCTGCGAGTGCCTTCTCCAGTATCCCTGCGTCTTCCACGAACTTCCTGCCGCTCACGCGCCGTGCGCCGTCGTCGCCAATGCGATAGATCGCGTTCTTCAAGGTGTCGCGACTATACGGGCGGTTGCAGTCGATGTATTCGTGGGTCACGCCCGTATAGAAGAACCCGTGGCCCAGCCGGATCAGATGTGGCTGACTGTAGGTCAGCGAGCGAAACTGGACGAGCAGGTCATAGCAGTCGGCGGTCAGTTCGCCGAGTTCCGAAGCCTCGATGGTGTCGTCGGCGTCGATCAGCAACGCATAGTCACCGTGCTTGGCCGCCAGCGCGAGCGCTTCATTGCGGTTGGTCGAGAAATCCACCCATGGACGTTCGATCAGTTCACCCGGCAGGTCGCCGAGCGTATTGCGAATAATGTCCTGTGTCCCGTCGGTCGACCCCGTATCCGAAATCGCCCAGGCGTGAATGTGCGGGCGCACCGCGCGCAGACAGCGCTCGATCACGGCGGCCTCGTTCTTGACGATCATCGACAGGCAGATTCGCATTGGCTTTGGTTCTCGGTGGAGACGGGTTGGCGATTTTCGGGCAATGGGGCGGGACATTGAACAGGCGGCGCAAGGGTTCGCACGAGACTGATGGGCCCGGAGCGATGCTCCGAGCCCATGACCCGCCATCAGCCTATCGATGCCCGCCTTCGATCACTGGCACGTCAGCGTGGCATAGACAGCGCCCGACCAGGTGTTAAACGGCGTAGTACCCGTCAACTGGACCTGTAGCACCTCCCCAGCGGAAGCCGCATAGGTGCCAGTCTGGGTCTGCGTACAGCTAGCTCCAGAGCTGTTGGCCTGGCACCGAAGCCCTGTTGACGTGACGGTTGTCGAGGGAGGCTGAATCTTGAAGACCTCCATCGCATAGGGTGCAGGCGGGATGCCCGCCACGGCCGTCGACAGCGTCAGTGTGCTGCAATTGATTGGCAGCAAGACGCCAAGATACGGCTGTGTGGCGATAGGGGTCAGACCCGACCCCGTCATGATGTAGGTGGCATTGCCAAAGGTCGTTCCATTGCCCACAACGAAATTCGCCGTATAGAGCGCAGGCCCGGTGGCCCCCGTGGCCCCCGTGGCACCAGTTGCCCCTGTGGCGCCCGTCGCACCCGTCGCGCCCGTGGTACCGGTGGGGCCCTGAATGCCCTGCACTCCTTGCGGCCCCGTGGGACCCGTCACACCTGAGGGACCCGTCACGCCCGTCGCACCTGTAGCCCCCGTAGCACCAGTCGGCCCTGCAGCACCGGCAGGGCCGGTGGGGCCCTGAATGCCCTGAATGCCCTGCGGTCCCGTCACGCCAGCGCCGGTGGCACCAGTAGCACCCGTCACACCGGTTGGTCCGGTGACCCCCTGGATGCCCTGCAGACCCGTGGCACCGGTAGCGCCGGTTGCGCCCGTGGCGCCGGTCGCACCAACCGCACCCGTTGCGCCGATCAGCGATTTGCCCGGCATCGGCCACGCTCCTGCCGCCTTCGGTCCGAACAGCGTGCTGGTGGCGGTGTTCAGGTAGAAGTCACCATCGTTGCCGTCGCTGGCAATCGGGTCACGCGTCCCATAGCGGATCAGCGTGCCTGCTGGCCCGATCAGCGATACGCCTGCGGACCAGGCGCTATTTGCCTTCGGGCCGAACAGCGTGGACGTGGCCGAATTGAGATAGAAATCACCGTTGACGCCAATACTGCTCGTGGGGTCGGTAACACCGGTATAAATCATGCTGCCGGCAGGCGTCGCCGCCGGCGTACTGGTGGGCGTGGCTGCCGCCGTGCCCGACTCCGAGGAATCGCCGCCGCACGCTGCCAGCGTGGCGGCAAGGCATGCCAAGGGGAGCACAGCCAGTTTCCGTTGGGTGTTTTTCATTGGTTCTTCTTGGATGATGTGGAAATGCTGCAAACGGAATCGCTGGCCGCGTCACAAGACGAGCTTTCGTGAAAGCAAAGCGGGTGTCGCTAGTTCGGACAGGACTCCGGGGCGCTTGAAGCGAACTGCCGGGGTACTGAAACTACGAAGAGGATGTCAATCCAGTCGGCGATGACGGCGTCGTAGAGGGCGCCGGCATGGAGAGGAGGGCGTGCGGTCGGGGCCGCCGTTGCGGGGCGGCATGATGTCAGGCACCTGCCACGGACATGAGCCGGGCAGCGTGCTGGTACCGCAGAAATTTCGTCGCGCAGAACGCAAAATGCCGGGCGAGCGCTGCCCGGCCGACCTTGTTGGCGTGTTCAACCCGTTTCTCCCGTTCCCTGTTCGGTGACAGGGTGAATATTCTTTTGATTCTTTTTCTTGCTTGCCCAATTCGCCCGGGCGTTTTGTTGGCGTGCGCGACAGCGTCGGCGCAGTTATCGATGGACGGTGTCCAGCCCGGCAACATAATCGAACGATGTTGACAACACAACGAAAGAAGCGCTACACCCCGCTTCAGGGGGGTCAAGCTTCTAGCTTCGCCGCCGTCGGGCACCCTGTTCGGCTGCTGCCGGCGGACATTGGACCAAGGCTGTCCTCAGGACCCTGCGAAGGCCCCAAAAAAGAAGCCCCGCGAATGCGGGGCCTTGTTTCCAACCAGATCTTGTCACTCATTGGGTCGCCGCCGTCGGTGCGGCAGGCGCCTTCTTGTGAGACTTGCTCGACTTCTTGGCGGTGCTCTTGCTATCGGTCAGAGCTGATGACGTGCTCTGGTTCGCGCCCTGTGTGTAGGGATCGAACTTGTCGCCGGCCCGGGCGGCGTCGGGTGTATAGCCATCCTTGTTGCTCGTGCGCGCCGGGTCGGGCACATAGCCGTCCTTGTTAGTCGTATGCATGTCGTAGTCATAGCGATCAGAGGGACTTGCCGGTCCCGCCGCAAACGCCAGCCCGGGTACAAAGACTGCAACTGCCACTGCAATGGTGAGTGCCTTCATCGGGATTCTCCTGCGGGAACGGTTGAGACCATCGTGCGCTGAGTACGCACAATCCATCACCAAGCCTATGCCGCGGGCATCGAAAATGCCATGAACCGATGGTGTTAACGCGATGCGTGCGCAAGCCCTCAGGGACGAAGCAGATCGAAGCCAGCCAGCGCGATCACGCCGCTCAGCGCATCCGTGGCCATGGAACCCTGGCCCAGGATCAGGACGGCGGCCGCAGCCCACGTGGTGGCACAGAAGAGATAGAAGCGCTTGTTCATGGTGAAGCCGATCACTTGCTGCGGGCAAAAGAAGGACGTCAGTATAAACCCTGATATCCACCCACGACAAAGCGCCTAATAAAGCTCTTTCTTAAAGCTTCGGGATTGCCGCGACCAGCATGGCAATACCCGAGCAGGTCAGCAGCGTCAGCACGATGCGCCGGAACGCGATGTCGCTGATACCAATGTAGACCCGCGTGCCGAGCAATGTGGGAATCAGCATGGCCGGGGCCACGATGGCGAACATCGGCAACATGTCGCGCGTGATGATGCCGGTGCCCACATACACGGCCATCGTCACCAGCAATGCGCCGAGGTTGAAGTTCTGGATCACCACCCGCTGCTTGTCCTTGTCGAAGCCTCGCAGCGTGCACCAGAGCGTTGGCGCAATGCCGGTGAACCCGCCGATGCCACCCATGATGCCGCCGATGGCGCCGACCACGGCATCGGCCAGCCGGCCGCCACGGCGGATCGGCGGAATGCGGTTCGAGAACAGCATGATCGGGCACCAAATCACCAGGACGATGCCAAGGCACAGCTTGAACAGATGGACGTCGAGGCGGGGCAGGATGCTGACCCCGATGGGAATGCCGACGATGCCGCCAAGCAGGAACGGCAGCACGGTGGCCAGATGGAACTTGCGGCGCACGGTGAAGGCTGCAAGCAGTTGGCCGGTCAGCGCGCCGAACACGGACATCGCCGAAGCCAGGCGTGGTTCGACGCCCCAGGCCCAGAATGACATGGCCACCATGCCAAACGCGAAGCCAGACAGGCCCTGCACAAATCCGGCAACGATGGCGCCGAGGGCGACGATAAGAAAGACCGAGTCTACCGGCATGTTCTTGTTCTTATGGTTTGCGCCCCGTTCCCGGTCTATACACGGGGAAACGGGGGTGGAGCGAGAGCCGGCCCTGAATCCGCCGGCCCCTTCAATCGTCAGCCGCCAATCCCCAGCAGCTCCACTTCAAAGTTCAGCGTCGCGTTCGGCGGGATCGTGCCCGGCACGCCGCGCTCGCCGTAGGCCGTGGAGGCCGGGCAAGTCAGCTTGGCCTTGCCGCCGACCTGCATCTTCTGCACGCCCTCGGTCCAGCACGGGATCACGCGGTTCAGGGGGAACGAGATCGGCTGGCCGCGCTTGTAGGAGCTGTCGAACTCCTTGCCGTCGGTCAGCGTGCCGCGGTAGTGGACCTTGACCGTATCCGTTGCTTTCGGCGAAGCGCCGGTGCCCTTGGTCACATGCTCGATCACCACGCCGGACGGCAGCGTTTCAGCCTGCGCGATACCTGCGGCGCCCAGCGCCACGGCGGCGAGGATCAGGGAGAGTTTCTTCATGGGATATTCGTCGTGTCAGGTTCTCGGGAGTGACGCCTACGCCAGGCAAACCCGGTGCGGACGCCAGCCGGCAAGTGTACATGACCCTGTTGTTTGCGCGGATCGGCCTGCACGCCGGGCGATCCGTGACAGAATGGCCACTTGTCCACAGCGCGGACGGAGGCATTGGGGATGTATCGCGGCGAACGGTTCAACGGATATAGCCACCTGGCAGGAGCGGTGCTCTCGGCGGCTGGCATGGCGGTGCTAGTCACTTCATCGGCACTCCACAGCGACGCCTGGAAGGTCGTCAGCTCCGTCGTCTATGGCACCACGCTGGTGCTGCTCTACACGATCTCCACCGTCTACCACAGCGTTCGCGGCCCCGCGAAGGACATCTTCCGCCGCCTCGACTATTGCGCGATCTACCTGCTGATCGCCGGCAGCTATACCCCGTTCGCATTGGTCACATTACGTGGCCCCTGGGGCTGGACCCTGTTCGGCGTCAACTGGGGGCTGGCCGTGGCCGGCATCATTCAGGAACTCTGGATCGGCCATCGCACCCGCATCTTCTCGCTGGCCATCTACGTGATCATGGGCTGGCTGGTGCTGATCGCGTTCGGCCCGCTGGCGGCGGCCCTGCCGCCCGTGGGGCTGTACTGGCTCGTGGCCGGCGGCGCCATCTACACTGCCGGCATCGGCTTCTTCCTGTTCGACGAGAAGGTGCGCCACTTCCACGGCATCTGGCACCTGTTCGTGCTGGGCGGCAGCATGTGCCAGTTCATCAGCATCCTGTTCTACGTCGGGTAAGCGCCCGATACCCACCTATATCTCGGTCACGGTCGCCGCCGATGCGGCCGTCTCCGTGACCACGCCGGCTTCGAGCATCGCCTCGATCTCCGCCTCGCCATAACCACATTCCGCCAGCAACGTCCGCGTATGTTCGCCCAGCCTCGGTGACGGGCGATGGTACTGCGCCGGCGTTTCCGATAGCTGTATCGGCAGCCCCAGCGTCCGGATCGGCCCGGCTTCCGCGTGCTGTTGCCGTACCACCATGCCACGCGCCAGCGTCTGCGGATGGTTCAGTGCCTCGCCAATCGAATGCACGGGTCCGGCCGGGACGCCCGCTGCATCGAATGCCGCCAGCCAGTCAGCGGACGGGCGCGTCATCAGGATGCCGGCCATCTCCGGAAGCAACGTGTCGCGATGACGCATCCGGTCGGCGTTGCGCCGAAAACGTGGGTCTTCGACCCATTCCGGATGTCCGAGAACCTGTGCGATACGCGCCCAGTTCTTCTCGTTCGCGCCGCCAACGATGATATGGCCGTCCTGCGTCGGAAATGCCTGGTATGGCGTGGCCAGCACGTGCGCCGACCCGCTCGGCCCCGGCGACTCGCCCGTGGCGAAATGGATCGCCGCGTGCCAGTAGAGCTGCTGCAGGCCGGCCTCGATCAGCGACGTTTCCACGATCTGCCCGCGCCCGGTCTTCTGCCGATGCTGATACGCGGCAAGAATGCCGAACGCCGCCAGGATGCCCGCATTGATATCGGCGATGGAATTCCCGGTGCGCAGCGGCGGCCCGCCCTCCTCGCCCGTAATGCTCATAAGCCCCGTGTAACCCTGCGCGATCAGATCGAAGCCGCCCTTGTCGGCGAACGGCCCGGTGCGGCCATAGCCCGAGATCGCGCAATAAATCAGGCCCGGGTTCTCGCGCGACAGCGTGTCGTAGCCAAGCCCGAGCTTCTCCAGCGTGCCCTTGCGGAAGTTCTCAATCACCACGTCGGCGTTGCGCACCATGCGCAGGAACACCTCGCGGCCTTCGGGTGTCTTCAGGTCAAGGGCGATGCCGCGCTTGTTGCGGTTCAGCATCAGGAACGGCGCCGACACGCCGTTGATGGTCGGCTCGCGATAGCCACGCGCGTCGTCGCCACCATCGATCTTCTCGATCTTGATCACGTCGGCGCCGAGATCGGCCAGCATCATGCCGCAGGTGGGCCCGGCCATGATCTGCGCGAGTTCCAGCACACGCAGGCCGGACAACGCACCCGGCGCGATTGCAGGGGAATCGGACATCGGTCTGCTCCCAGGTTAGCGACCGCTGAACTTCGGCGTCTCCTTGGCCAGGAACGCGCGATAGCCAGTGCGGAAATCCTCGGTATCGAAACAGTCGAACGCAGCATCGAGATCGGCGGCCGATAGCGGCTTGCCTTCGGCCAGTTGCCGGGCGAAGCGCTTGTGCCAACGGGCCACCAGCGGCGCGCCGGAAGCGATCCGCTGCGCCGTGGCACGCGCCTCGTCGGCCACGCGGTCATCGGGCACCACGCGCGAGACCAGCCCCATCGCGTACGCCTCGGCCGCATCGACGATGCGCCCTTCGAACAGCAGTTCGAGCGTGCGCGACGTGCCGATCAGCCGCACCAGCGGCGCCATCTCCGCGTGCGCCATCACCAGCCCGAGATTCTTGATCGGCGCGCCGAAACGGCTGCTCTGGCCACAGATGCGTATATCGGCCATGGCTGCGACCTCGAGCCCGCCACCCACGCAGATGCCGTGGATCTGCGCCACTACCGGGTGCGGGCAGTCCTGCATCGCCTGCGCGGTGCCATGCATGACCGCGCCATAGGCCGTGGCCTGTTGCTTATTGGAACGCGTAGTGGCGAATTCGCCGATATCGTTGCCCGGCGAAAACGCGCGGTCCCCCGCGCCACGCACGACGACGCAGCGCACCGTGTCATCGGCGGAAAGCTCGCGGAACGCCTCGCCAAGCTGCCGCCACATATCGAGCGTGAAGGCATTGAGCTTCGCGGGCCGGTTCAGGACGATGGTGGCGACGGCATCCTCGCGCGTCACCAGCAACGTCCCTTCCTGCTGAATGTCATCGCTCATTCGGACGCTCCCTGATGGGCCGACACGACCTTGCGGCGCCGGGTCTTCTCCAGCAGGCTGCCAAACATCGGCCAGACCAGGATCACCACCGCCAGCGCCATGATCGTGCCGACGAGCCCGTTGGACCAGAACACGTTGAGTTCGCCCTGCGACATCAGCATGGTCTGCCGGAATGCATCCTCGGCGCGATCGCCCAGTACCAATGCCAGCACCAGCGGCGCCAGCGGATACTCAAGCTTCTTGAGCACATACCCGATCACGCCGAAGATCAGCATGAGCCAGACGTCGAACATCGCGTTATGCACGGTGAACGCGCCGATCGCGCAGACCACAAGGATCAGCGGCGCGATGATCGCAAACGGAATGCGCAGGATGGCGGCAAACAGCGGCACCGTGGAAAGCACCACGATCAGGCCCGCCAGATTGCCCAGGTACATGCTCGCGATCAGCCCCCAGACGAAGGTCTTCTGCTCGGTGAACAGCAACGGCCCCGGCTGCAGCCCCCAGATCATCAGGCCACCCAGCAGCACCGCCGCCGTGGCTGACCCCGGAATGCCAAGCGCCAGCATTGGCAGCAACGCGCTGGTGCCGGCCGCGTGCGCGGCGCACTCCGGCGCGATCACGCCTTCGACGTTGCCGCGCCCGAACGTCTCACGCTTGCGTGAGAAACGCTTGGCCACGCCGTAGCCCATGAACGATGCGGCCGTCGCGCCGCCCGGCGTCACGCCAAGCCAGCAACCGATGATCGACGAACGGATCAGCGTCATCCAGTAACGCGGCAGTTCGGCCCAGGTCTTCAGCACCACCTTGAGGTCGATACTGGCCCGCTTGCCACGGAAGGCTACGCCCTCCTCCATCGTCATCAGGATTTCGCTGATGCCGAACAGGCCGATAACAGCCACCAGGAAGTCGAACCCGCGCAGCAGTTCGGTGGAGCCGAACGTCATGCGCAGCGTGCCGGAAACCGTATCCATGCCGACCGCCGCCAGCGCGAACCCGATGCACATCGCGATCACGATCTTGGCCTTGGCTTCCTTTCCCATGCCGACGAAGCTGCAGAACGTCAGAAAGTACACCGCGAAGAATTCCGGCGGCCCGAAGCGCAACGCGAACTTCGCCACCAGCGGCGCCAGGAACGTGATCAGCAGCACACCGGCCAGCGCGCCGAGAAACGACCCAGTGAAGGCCGACGTCAGCGCGCGTCCCGCCTCACCCTGCTGCGCAAGCGGGTAGCCGTCGAACGTGGTGGCCACGGACCACGCCTCGCCGGGAATATTGAACAGGATCGACGTGATCGCGCCACCGAACAGCGCGCCCCAGTAGATGCACGACAGCATGATGATGGCCGACGTCGGCTCCATCGAAAACGTCAGCGGCAGCAGGATCGCCACGCCGTTGGGGCCACCCAGACCGGGCAGCACGCCCACGACGATGCCGAGCAGGATGCCCACCAGCATCAGTCCGACGTTGTGCCATGACATCGCCACGGCAAAGCCGCCCATCAACGCATTGAGTTCTTCCATGCCGGTCCCCTTCAGAATCCGAGGGCCGCTTCGAGCGGTCCCTTGGGCAACGGCACGCGGAACTGCATCTCGAAGATCCAGAACAGCACCAGATTGATGGCCACGCCAGTCAGCACCGCGCGCCACCATGCGAACTTGCCGATCACGAGCATGAAACCCGCAATGAAGATCGCCGATGCCACGTAGATGCCCAGGAAGGCGATCAGCGCGACGTAGACCGTCAGCGGCACCAGGATCACCGCCACCTGCCGCAATTGCGGCCACGTGACGAACACCTTGTTTTTCTCGCCATGCCACGCCTGCCACAGCACCACCATGCACGCGATGAAGATGATCGCGCCAATCCGCATCGGAAAATAGCCGGCCTGCGGGCCGTCCGGCTCCCACCCCGCGCCAACCTGGTAGTTGCTGACCATCACCACCACCGCGCCGATGGCGATCAGCAGCGCGGTGGCGATTTCCGCCGCACGCACCGTGATCGCCGCCGGCGCGGTGTCATGTAATTGTTCGCTCATGAATGTGTCCCCCCGGATCGTTGCCCCCCATCCCATTCATGGGAGAGGGGGCAAGCCATCAGCACTCGCTCTGCGGTCTTACTTCGCCGCCAGGAAACCCGCTTCCTTGATGATGTCCTTGTGGCGCGTTTCATCGGCCGTCAGGAACTCGGTCAACTTCTGGCCCGTGAGGAAATCGTTCTTGAGCGCGTTCTTCTCCAGATACTCCTTCCACTCCGGCGTGGCCACCACCTTCTGCATCAGATCCACGTAGTACTTCTGCTGATCTGGCGTGACACCGCCGGGCAGCATGAACACACGCAGCATCTGGTATTGCACGTCCAGCCCCTGCTCCTTGCAGGTGGGGATGTCACCCCAGCTTTGCGTGCCGGTGATCTTGTTCGTGTACTGCATGCGATCTGGCGCAAACACGCACAGCGCGCGATGCTCGCCGGCGCGCCACTGACCGATCGATTCGGAGGGGTTGTTGACGTTGGAGTCGATATGCTTGCCCGAGAGCTGGGTCGCCGCTTCACCACCGCCCTTGTACGGGATGTAGATGAAGCGCACGCCGGCCTTGCGCTCGACCTGCGCGGTGATGATCTGGTCCTCGCGCTTGGAGCTGGTGCCGCCCATCTTGAGCTTGCCCGGCTGCTTCTTCGCCTCGGCAATGTAGTCTGCCGGCGTCTTGTACGGCGCCTCGGCGTTGGTCCAGAGCACGAACTCGTCCATCGCCACCATGGCCACCGGCGTCAGGTCGCGCCAGTTAAAGGGCAACTGGCTGATCATCGGCACCGTGTAGAGCGCGGACGAGGTCACCAGCAGCTTGTGCGCGTCACCTTTCGACGCTTTGGTGTCCATCAGCCCTTCGGCCCCGCTGGCGCCGGCCTTGTTCACGACGATCATCGGCTGGTTCATCAGCTTGTGCTTGGCGATGATGCCCTGAATCGAACGCGCCATCTGATCCGATGCCCCGCCCGCGCTGAACGGCACGACAACCTCGACCGGTTTGGTAGGCTCCCACGCGAACGCGGGGCTGGCCCACGCAACACCTAGCAACGAAGCGCACGCGAGCGCGCGTGCGGCATAACGCAACGTCATGGTCTGTCTCCTTTGGGTGGCGGCCGTGCGCTCTGTGGTGCATCGGCCTTGTAGTCGGGAGCGCCTCTGCTGGACGCTCTCTTCTTGCTGCTGCTTGAAACCTCAGGCCGCGCGCAGCGACGGCTGCGATGCTGCGGCGCGCAGGCTGTCCATGGCGGCCAGTACACCGCCTGCATGGTGCGGCACGCCCGCCAGTGCGAAGCCCATCTCCACGCCGGCCAGCGTGCCCATCAGCGTCAGGTCATTGAAATCGCCCAGATGCCCGATGCGGAAGACCTTGCCGGACAGCTTCGACAAGCCCTGCCCGAGCGACATGTTGAAGTGCTCGAGCACGATCTTGCGGAACGTGTCGGCGCTATGGCCTTCCGGCATCACCACGGCAGTCAGCGCCGGGCTGTACTCGGACGGGTTCTGGCACAGGATCTCGAGCCCCCATGCGTTGACGCAGGCGCGCGTGGCCTCGGCATGGCGGCGATGGCGCGCGAACACGTTCTGCAGGCCCTCTTCGAGCAGCATGTCGCACGCTTCCGACAGGCCATAGAGCAGGTTCGTGGCCGGCGTATAGGGCCAGAATCCGTTCTTGTTGGCTTCGATGATTTCATCCCAGCCCCAGAACGCCCTGGGCAACCTGGCCTTGGCCGATGCGGCGATCGCTTTCGCGCTGACGGCGTTGAACGAGATGCCGGGCGGCAACATCAACCCCTTCTGCGAGCCCGACACCGTTACATCGACACCCCATTCGTCATGGCGATAGTCAACCGAACCGAGCGAGGAAATCGTATCGACCAGCAGTAGCGCGGGGTGGCCAGCCGCGTCGATCGCGCGGCGCACCGCGGCGATGTCGGACGTCACGCCGGTCGAGGTTTCATTGTGGACCACGCAGACGGCCTTGATCTCGTGGTTGCGGTCCTCGGCCAGGCGCGCGCCGATTGCAGCGGCATCCACGCCATGACGCCAGTCGCCCACGATGAACTCGGCGTGAACGCCGAGCTTGTCGGCCATCTTCTTCCAGAGCGACGCGAAATGGCCGGTCTCATACATCAGCACCTTGTCGCCGGGGGACAGCGTATTGACCAGCGCGGCCTCCCACGCCCCCGTCCCCGACGCCGGATAGATCACCACGGGCTGGGTCGTTTGGAAGATCTTGCGGATATCGGCCAGCACCTTCTTGCCCAGTTGCTGGAATTCGGGGCCCCGGTGATCAATCGTCGGGTAATCCATCGCGCGCAGCACGCGGTCGGGCACGTTGGTGGGTCCGGGGATCTGCAGGAAATGCCGGCCACTGGGATGTGAGTTCAATCGGAGCATGTCGCCTCGTATCCTTATATTTGAATTTTGTATTCAAAAAACAGAGATGCACTGCGCGTCCGTCATGCGGGATAATGTTGGCGGACGCAAGTGCCTGCCTCTCCGCAATAAATCCTTATAAATCAATGGCTATCTGGATTTCATTGCACCGACTGCGTTGTTTCTGGCGCAACCTGATGCGCCAAATTGCAGTTCGAGCTTGCCCAAGATTAGGTTTTGAATACAATACTGTCAAGCCACACGATCCCTGATGAGCACAAACCCGACCACCCCTTCGCAAGCCGTCGACCGCCAGATCCTGCATGTGGCGGTGGCTCAGCGCCTGCGCACGATGATCATGGAGGGCGACCTCGCACCGGGCACGCGGCTCAACGAGCGCGTGCTGTGCGACTTGCTCCAGGTTTCGCGCACGCCGCTGCGTGAAGCCTTCAAGGTCCTGGCCGGTGACGGGCTGGTGACGCTGCTGCCGAACCGGGGCGCCGAGGTGGTAGTGCTGTCGCAGGAGGCGATCAACCACCTGTTCGAGATGATGGGCGCGCTCGAGGCGATGTCCGGCGAGCTGGCCTGCCAGCGCATCACCGATGCCGAGCTGAACGAGATTCGCGCGCTCCACTACGAAATGCTCGCTTGCCACGCGCGGCGGGACCTGCCCAATTACTACGCGCTGAACCGCCGCATCCATGACGCGATCAATGCGGCGGCGCGCAATCCGATCCTCGAGGAGACCTATCGACGCATCAACCTGCGCATTCAGGCGCTGCGCTTCCGCTCGAACTTCGATCAGGACAAATGGGACATGGCCGTGCGCGAGCACGGCGAGATGCTCGATGCCTTGTCGAAGCGCGATGGGGCCGCGCTGCGTGACATCCTGCGCGCGCACCTGCAGCACAAGCACGACGCGCTGATCGCCGAACTAGAACGCGCGCAGGACGCCGCCTGACCTGACGCGACACGCGCACCCGGTGCGCGTCATCGCATGGCCATGACGGCGTCTCCCAGCGCACGCAACCGGAGACATAGAAGTCCATGGCCTTGCCAACCACCCCCACGCCACCCGGCGTGCAACCGCTGCGCTTCATGCCCGGCGCGGCGGCACCCGCCCTGCAATCGCCGCTGTACCGGCGCCTGGCCGCCGAACTGCGCGGCGAAGTGTTGTTCGATAACGCCAGCCGTGGCCGCTATGCCACCGATGCGTCGATCTACCAGGTCATGCCGATCGGCGTGGTGGTACCGCGCGACGAAGCCGATGCGCGGCTGGCGCTGGACATCGCCCGGGACTTCAAGGCGCCGCTGCTGCCGCGCGGCGGCGGCACCAGCCAGTGCGGGCAGACCGTGGGCGAGGCGCTGGTCATCGACAACAGCAAGTACCTGAACCAGATCATCGACTTCGATCCGGTGGCGCGCACGGTGACCGTGCAGCCCGGCATCGTGCTCGACCACCTGAACGCATGGCTCAAGCCCCACGGCCTCTGGTTCCCGGTCGATGTATCGACCGCCGCGCAATGCACGATTGGCGGCATGACCGGCAACAACTCGTGCGGTTCACGCTCGATCCAGTACGGCAACATGGTGCACAACGTGCTCGGCGTCCAGGCCATCCTGGCCAGCGGCGAGGACGTGCGCTTCGATGCCAGTTGGCCGGCCGAGTCTGCGCCACACCGGGCCATTGCCGACGGCGTGCGCCGCATCGCCACGCGCGAGCGCGACGCCATCGCGCAGATGTATCCAACCGTGCTGCGCCGCGTGGGCGGCTACAACCTTGATATCTTCGCGCCGCGCAGTGAACGGCCCTATACCGCCGACGGCAGCGTCAATCTGGCGCATCTGCTCGTGGGATCGGAAGGCACCCTCGCCTACTTCCGCCACATCACGCTGCAACTCGCGCCACTACCGGCACACAAGACCCTGGGTGTGGTGAATTTCCCGACGTTCTATCAGTCGATGGATCTCACGCGCCATATCGTGGCGCTGAAGCCGGCGGCCGTGGAACTGGTCGATCGCACCATGATCGACCTGGCCCGCAACAATCCCGCATTCCGCCCCGTGATCGACCGCGCGCTGGTGGGCGAGCCGGAAGCGATTCTGCTGGTTGAGTTCGCCGGCGAGGATCGCGCGGCCACGCTGCAGGGACTGGCCCGACTGGTCGAGCTGATGGCCGATCTTGGCCTGCCGGGCTCGGTAGTGGAAATGCCGGAGCCTGGTCCGCAGAAGGCGCTGTGGGAAGTGCGCAAGGCCGGCCTCAACATCATGATGAGCATGAAGGGCGACGGCAAGCCGGTATCGTTCATCGAAGACTGCGCCGTGCCGCTCGAGCATCTGGCCGCGTACACGTCCCGGCTGACAGAGGTGTTTCACAAGCACGGCACGCGCGGCACCTGGTACGCCCATGCCAGCGTCGGCACACTGCACGTGCGGCCAATCCTCGACATGCGGCGCGACGGCGCGGCCAAGATGCGCGCCATCGCCGAGGAAGCCGCCGCGATGGTGCGCGAGTACAAGGGCGCTTACTCGGGCGAGCACGGGGACGGCATCTGCCGCGGCGAATGGGTGGCCTGGCAGTTCGGCCCATCGCTGGCGCGCGCGTTCGAGGAGGTCAAGGCACTATTCGACCCCGAGAACCGCTGCAATCCCGGCAAGATCGTGCGCACGCCAAAGATGGATGACACATCGCTGTTCCGTTTCCCACCGAGCTACTCGGTCAAGCCGATTCGGCCGGCGCTCGACTGGTCGGCATGGAACGTCACGCGGGACCCGGTCACCGAGGCCGAGAGCGCGCCGGGCACCGGCACCGATCCGGCAAACGGGCTGGCTGCAGCGGTGGAGATGTGCAACAACAACGGCCATTGCCGCAAGTTCGACGCCGGCACCATGTGCCCGAGTTACCGCGTCACACGTGACGAGCAGCACCTGACGCGTGGCCGCGCCAACACGTTGCGGCTCGCCCTGTCCGGTCAGCTTGGCACCGAGGGACTGCTCGACGTCGCGGTCAGGGACACGATGGACCTGTGTGTCTCCTGCAAGGGATGCAAGCGCGACTGCCCGACCGGCATCGACATGGCGAAGATGAAGATCGAGGTGCGCGCCGCCAACGCCAGCGCGGGCCGGCTGCGCGCGCGTGACAGGCTCGTGGCCTTCCTGCCGCGCTACGCGGGCACCGCCAGCCGGCTGCGCTGGTTGTTCAACCTGCGCGACCGCGTGCCCGGCCTGCCGCAACTGACTGAACGCCTGCTCGGCCTGTCGGCCAGACGCTCGCTGCCCCGCTGGCAATCGGCGTTCCTGCGCGATGACTACGTGTCCCGGCCCGTCGGCGGCAAGGAAGTCGTGCTGTTCGTCGATACGTTCAACAATCACATGGAACCGGAGAACGCGCGCGCGGCGCAACGCGTGCTCGAAGCGGCCGGATACACCGTGCATCTGTCCGGGGTTCCGGGCGAGCGGCCTTTGTGCTGCGGCCGCACGTTCCTGGCGGCCGGGCTGGTCGATGAAGCCAGGGCCGAAGCCCGGCGCGCGCTCGATACGCTATTGCCGTTCGTCTCGCGCGGCGTGGCCGTGGTGGGCCTGGAACCGTCCTGCCTGCTCTCCATGCGCGACGAATTCCTGCAGTACGGCTATGGCGACGCGGCGCGGCTGCTGGCGAACAATGCGTTCCTGTTCGAGGAGTTCCTGGTGCGCGAACATGCGGCCGGTCGATTTGCTCCCACGCTGAAGCCTATCGGCAGCACCGAGGCCCTGCTACATGGACACTGCCACCAGAAGGCGTTCGATGCCGTGCGGCCGGTGGAGCAGGTACTCGGCTGGATTCCGGAACTCAAGACCTCGCTGATCGAATCGTCATGCTGTGGCATGGCGGGCAACTTCGGATACGAGGCCGAGCACCACGAGGTGTCGATGAAGATGGGGGAGCTTGCATTGCTGCCGGCGGTGCGCGGCGCCGATGCGCGGACGCTGGTGGTCGCCGATGGCACAAGCTGCCGCCATCAGATCCATGACGGCGCCGACAGGCAGGCGCTGCACGTGGCACGGGTGCTGGAGATGGCACTTGGGGCGTGAACCCCGGTTGCGTGGCCCGATCGATAAGGCGGACATGACGCAGTAGAATCGCGTCTCTCCCGTCCACATCGATCGTTCCACGCAACATGGCAGTCACGCGAAACAGCAAACAGGCAACCCTGATCGGGCTTGTCGCGGTCCTATTCTGGAGCGCGATCGTCGGCCTGATCCGCGGCGTCAGCCAGAGCTTCGGCGCGACCGGTGGGGCGGCACTGATCTACACGGTCGCTTCGGCGCTGCTCTGGCTGACCGTTGGCCCGCCCCGGACGCGGGCGCTGCCTCGAATCTATCTGCTCTGGGGAAGCGTGCTGTTTGTTTCCTACGAGCTGTGCCTGTCGCTGTCCATTGGCTATGCCAATACCGGCAGGCAGGCCATCGAAGTCGGCATGGTCAACTATCTCTGGCCGTCCTTCACGATGCTGGCCGCCATCCTGTTCAATCGTCAGCGCGCCAACTGGCTGATCCTGCCAGGCTTTCTGGTGGCCCTGCTGGGTATTGCATCGGTGCTCGGTGGCGATCAGGGCCTGGACCTGCCGAGCATGGCCGCCAATATTCAGGACAACCCCCTCAGCTACGGCCTGGCCTTTGCCGGCGCAATGATCTGGGCGGGCTACTGCACGGTGACGAGCCGGTACGCACAGGGCAAGAACGCGGTCACGCTGTTCTTCATGCTGACGGCGCTCGCACTGTGGGGGAAGTATCTGTTCACGGACGGTGAAACGATGGTCCTCAGCATGACGGGCGCGATCTACCTGCTGCTGGCCGCCTGCGCCATGGGCTTCGGCTATGCCGCGTGGAACGTCGGCATCCTCCACGGCAATATGACAGTGCTGGCTGGCGCGTCGTACTTCATCCCGGTGTTGTCGGCCGCATTGGCCGCCACGCTGCTGCACGCACCGCTGTCGTTCGCATTCTGGAAAGGCGCCGCGATGGTATGCGCGGGATCCATCCTTTGCTGGATCGCAACACGTGGCAAGGGCGAGCGCGCAGCAATTTCGTCGGGTTCGGACAACCCGACTTAGAGGCGCGTATCCGGCAAGGCAGACGCATCACATGCGGGACTCCCGACAATCGGCAGGAGGTAGCGCCGCGTGCACGCGCACATGCGCCATGCACGACCGATGGATCACCCTGCGGGATATTTCATCCGGGTCGCGAGTGCGGCTTTTCCGGATGCCTGGCAATCCTGACTAGACTGGAACTGGAGCGGATAACACTCCACTACCTGCAACCTGAACACATCCGCAAGGATGTTCAAGAAGGGGGCACCATGCTACAAGCCAGTGAAATCCAGACACGTTTTTCGCATCTGCAGCGCACGGTCAGCGAGACATCGAAGACCATCCACGCCGATTCGGCGATTCCCAAGGACTTGATGAGCTGCATGGACGAGCTCGACAAGGAATGCAAGTCCGCGAAGAAGATCATGTCGTCCCGCAACGAGGGCCGCATCCGTCAGTGCGTCGATGATCTCGAACGGATGGGCGATCGCGCTGAACGCGTTTGCCACGATACCGACGGCCTCCACCATCGGGTCATGGATGCAGTCAGCGCCATGCACCTCGAGCTTGCCGACCTGAAGCGCGACATGCACGAAATGCACTGAGCCGCAAACGGCCGGGACCTGGCCTGATCAGGTAAGGCCCCGCAAAGAGAAAAGGGCCGAGCCCTGCAATGCAGGACTCGGCCCCAGTCAGGCCACCCGGCAGGCCGTGCCACGATCCATCACTGCGGCACCAGTTCCAGCCTCTCCTTGCTTTCCTTCTCCACCGCCTTGCGCGAGTACAGCAGCGGGAAATACTCGCCCTTCGCCCACAGCGGCGCCAGATCGCGATAGTGCGGATTGGCCGGGTTGCCCGACTGGCCCGGTGTGTTCACCACGCGCGACGCATCCCAGTTGCCGACATCGACCACCATGCGGAACGACGCGCCTGCAGTGAGCTGGAAGTCGTTATTGCGATAGCTCGTATTCATCGGCGTGAACGATGACCCGCCGATCGGCCCCGCATTCACGTCGAACTGCTGGCGCTGCTGCGCGTCGAGGATCGCGTGCAGCGGATGCTCGAACACCGCCGTGTGAAGCTTGCCCCATTGCCACGTCTTCGGGTCAGGGCCCAGCCTCTTCTCGACTTCGACCATGGCCGACTTCAGCGAGGCCAGCATGACGTCGTTGCGCTTCTCGACGCTCATCCAGCTGTCGGGCCGCTCCAGCACGGCGATCACGCGGCTCGGATCGCCCGCGCCAATCAGCCGCGCAGCCTCCGGCGCGAGCGCGGCCCGCACCACCGCAGTACGCAGATGCTTGCTGAACCAGACCTCGAACAGCGCGGCGGGCGCGCTGTCGGCACGCTCGTTGCCATCCCAGCCGCGCAGCAGATCCAGCCCGCGCTGAATCTGCGCATCGCTGCTGGCGAGCGGCTTGAGCAACGTCACCATCCGCTGCGCGGGCAATGACACCGTGTCGTTCTGCCATGCCATCGAGTCCTCCACCGAACTGCGCGGATTGGCCGACACCAGCGCCCTGAGCCGACGTGCGCGCGAGCTTTCGGCCCATTCGTAGCCGACGCCGAGCTTGGCTGCCGGGTGATTGGGCGGGATCGTGTTCTCGTTGGCAGTGACCACGAATCCCGGCGCCGGATTAAACGCCCACGGCAGTTCGTCCATGTTGCGATAGCCGGCCCATTCGTAGCGTCCGTCCCCGGGCACCGGCATCAGGCCATCCCAGTTCGGCCGATTGACGGTCAACCCGCCCGGGAGCCAGCCGATGTTGCCGAAGCGGTCCGCATAGACCTGGTTCTCGCCAGGAGCGCCCCAGCGGTTCATCGCCGCGCGGAACTGATCCCAGTTCTGGGCACGCATGTAATCCATCGACCCGAAATACGGTGCCATGCCAAGGTCAAGCCATGCCGCGCGCAGGGCCCAGGCGCGGTTGTTCTTCGAGTCGGCATAGAGCACCGGGCCGTGGCGCGTGAAGTCGATCGTGACCTTGCGTGGCGTCGCCTCGCCACGCACTGAGATCTGCTCGGTCACCGTCTCCATCGGCTCCCAGCGGCCCTTGTACTTGTATTCGTGCGGCTGGGCGGGATCGGTCTCATAGGCATAGAGGTCTTCCTGGTCCATGTAGAACCGCGTCAGGCCGAAAGCAATCGTGCCGTTGTGACCGATGGAGATACCGGGCAGGAACGGCTCGCCCGCGCCGATTACTGACAGGCCCGGCGCGTTCAGGTGGGAGATATAGCGCAGGCTCGGCGCACCGTGCGCTCGATGCGGATCGTTGGCCAGGATCGGTCGCCCCGTGGCGGTGCGGCTGCCCGCGATCACCCAGTTGTTCGACCCCAGGCTGCGTGCGGTATCGCTCGACGCATCGACCGTCGCATAAAGCTGGTCCACCGGGATGTTCTCGGCACGCGTGCCCGATTGCCACACGTCCTTCGGGAAGCGCGGCGCGGCCGTGGCAAGCTCATACGCCTTGCGCAACTCGGCAGCGGGGACCGTGCACGGGTCGAGCCCGTCTGGCACCTTCGGCTCGATCTGCGGATCGAGTTCGCGGCGAACCCAGTCCGCCCGTACCGCGTTCGGCTTCGCGTAGCAGAAGATCTGCGCCCGGTCGATCTCGCCAGTGAGGTTCAACGTCAGCCCGTGATGACGGATACGCACGATATCCTCGGCACGCCAGCGCGACGGCTTGTAGTTGATCAGCTTGAACTCGGGAGGCAGCAGTTCCGGATGGGCCTCGGTCTGCGCGATGTACGCATTGACGCCCGCCACGAAGGCCTCGGCCACACGCTTGGCATCCGATCCGTAGGCCAGCCATTCGCGGTACATATCGCCACGGAACAACACGGCGCGCGCCATGCGATCGCCTTCCACATAGGCCGGACCGAAGTCTTTCGCCATTTCGCCCAGCCCACGCTTGCGCCACAGATCGATCTGGAACAGCCGGTCCCGCGCGGCCACGAAGCCTTGCACGAAGAACGCGTCATAGAGCGTGTTGGCGTAGATATGCGGCACGCCCCAGCGGTCGATCAATACCGTTGCAGGCTTTTCCAGTCCGGGGACGGCGAACTTGTCCGGGCCGGCCGCCAGCGCGGGGGCGGTGGATGCGGCGGCAAGCCATGCCGCGGCGACGGCGGTGCGCCGCAGGGAACGGGTCGGGCGAAACATCGGATCTCCTCGTCGGATGCAGACCTGCGAGGATAGCGGAATGTGTCGCTGCCGGCGACGCTGCGCCGCCGCAAATCATGTCGTCCGCGATGGCTTCCACGGCGTCAACGACGTAACATCGACGACATCAGTACACGTCGCGGCGATAACTGCCTGCTTCGGTCAGTCGCTGTAGTGTGGACTCACCGAGGATGCGCAGGAGCGCGTCCTGCACGCCAGCGGCCATGCCCTGCAGGCTGCCGCAAACGTAGATCGACGCACCCTGCTCCACCCACGCAGCGATCGTCGCAGCCTGCGCGGACACGGCGTCTTGGACGTAGCGCGGCATCGCGCCATCACGCGACCATGCATGGTCGACCCGCTGCAGCACGCCCTGCGATAACCACGCCTGGAATTCCTCTGCGTGGAAGTTATCGTGCGCAGCGGAGCGCTCGCCGAACAGCAGCCAGTTGCGGTGATGGCCCGCCTCCGCGCGCGCCTTGATCACGGCACGCAGGCCCGCAAGGCCAGTACCGTTGCCGATCAGGATCAGCGGCCGCCCGTCTTCGGGCGGATGGAAGCTGCGATTGGTGCGGACGCGCAGCGCGATCGACGCGCCCTCGCGCGCGAATTCTGTCAGCCAGCCAGAGGCGAGACCAAGCCGCCCATCGGCATGACGGGTCTGACGTACCAGCAATTCCAGCCGGCCATCGGCGGGCAACGATGCGATCGAGTACTCGCGGTGCGGCAGCGCGGGCAACGCGTCGACCAGTCGCTGGGGCGTGAATCCGGTCAATATATCCAGCTGGCTATCCGGCAGCAGCAGCCGCGTGGCCAACGCCTCGGACAAGGTCATCGGACGACTGTCGCAGCGAACCGGCGCGGTTCCGTCGAGCGACAGGCGAGCCAGCAACCGGTCTACGACGTCAGGCGGCTGGCATGGGCCAATCTCGGCAATATCGCCGGCGCGCCATGCCAGTTGCGACGCGTCCTCGGGCTCGAGCGCCAGATGAAAGGCAGCCTCGCCCTGGCTGCCCGGATTGAGCAGCCTGCGCTCCACCAGCCGCCAGCGGCCATAGCGCGGGCGTTCCCAGTCCGCGATTTCCGCACCGCCGCTCAACGCGGACAAGTGGTTCTGCCAGTGGCGCAACGCGCCGGGGTCGCCGTTGTCGACCTCGACCCTATCGAACAATGGCTGTGCATGATGGCTCTCCAGCCACCCCGACAGCGCGCGACCGAACGCGCAGAAGTGCGCGTAGCTGCTATCGCCCAGCGCAAGGACGCCATAGCGCAACTGGCGCAGCGCATCGGGCGTGGTGCCGGCCAGCAAGCGGCGCGCGAACCCCGACGCCATGTCGGGCGCATCGCCCTCACCCGTGGTGCTGACCAGGAACAGGGCCTGATCGCACGCAGCCAGACGCGCACCATCGAGTTCGGCAAAGGACACGAGTTGCACCGGGCGACCCGCGCCTTGCAACGCGCGGGCCGTTTGCACGGCGAGCTGTTCGGCAAAGCCGGTCTGGCTTGCGTAGGCGACGAGCGTCGGATGCGCGTCTTCGGTCGCGTCATCACTTGCGACATTGGCAAGCGCGGCACGGGCGGCACGGTGGCGGCGATGTCCGTCGAGCACGCCCCAGCAGAAGCCAACGTACGCGATGACCACGCCGGCTGCCATGGCATCGCGACCGTGCGCGAGCACGGACAGCGCCACACCGGCGACAAGCATTGCCCACGGTAGAAGACGCATCATGTTTGCATCGCGGCGAACGCCGGGGTGACCCGCTCATCGAAGCCGTGCGGCGTGCGCACCAGGAAGCGGGCAGCCAGGCCCTGGCGCGTGGCGAAGGTGATGCCGGCTTCTGGCCCGAGCACGGTCAGTGCGGTGGACAACGCGTCGGCCATCATGCATTCGCGATGGAGCACCGTGACGGACGCCAACGCATGCGCGGCCGGGTAGCCGGTGCGTGGATCAATCGTATGCGCGTACCGCCGCCCATCGTGTTCGAAGTAGCGGCGGTAGTCGCCCGACGTGGCGATCGACAGGCCGAGCAACGCCACCAGCGTACGTCTGATCCCGCCCGCAGCAGTGGCAGATGCCGAGGGGGACTCCAGTTCGATCCACCACGGCATCCCATCGGGCTTCAGCCCCTGGCCGCGCAACTCGCCGCCGATCTCGACCAGATGATGCGGCACGCCCTGGGCCAGGAGATAGCGCGATACCGCATCGACGGCAAACCCCTTCGCGATCGCGCAGAAATCGAGTGACAGTCCGCCCGGCTGGCGCGCGCGACGCGCCGATGGGTCGATCTCGATCCGTTGCCAGCCGCAATGCTGGCGCGCCCGTGCCACGTCATCGGCGGTAGGCGCGGTGTGCCGTTTGCCAGCCGGGCCGAAGCCCCAGAGATCGACGAGCGGGCCGGCACTGGGATCGTAGGCGCCACCGCTGTCGCGCGCGGTGTCCAGCGCCGCCTGCAGGACCGTGAAGCAATCCTCGGGCAGCGTGACCCAAGCACTGGCGTCGGCCCGATTGAAACGGCTCAGGTCCGATATCTCGGACCAGTTGCTCATCTGCGCGATAACCTCGTCGAGCACCGCGCGGATGCCTGCCTCCAGGCCGCCGCCGTCCTGCCCGCGCGCCAGCACGGCGCGGACAGCCCAGGTCGTCCCCATCGTCTCGCCCGTCCATTGCGCGATCGAGCCTTGCGGCTCGCGAACGGGCGGGGGCAGGTCCAGCGTGGCGGGGATAAGAACGCGATTCATCGGCGATTTCGTAGCGGCCGTCTTACTGCGGCAGCACTTCCACCGTCACCGCGTAGGTAACGCGGCGAGCCGTGGCGGGCTTGACCGATGTCTTCTGGTCGCGCAGTTCGGCTTCCATCCAGTACATGCCGGCAGCTGGCCACTTCACCGAGAACTTGCCGTCGGCGTCGGTGGTCGTGTCGAACTCGTTGAGACGATCGCGATAACGAACGCCGCCCGGCACCACGGAAACCGTCTGGTTGGCGGCCGGCTTGCCGTCGAGCAGAAGACGGAAGCTGGCCGTCTCGCCTGCGGCGAGGTCGTTCGGATGGGTGATCGGCGCCAGCTCCAGGCCACGTCCGGTGGTCGTCAATGCCTGCTTCGACGGCTTGCCGCTGGTGACATACGATTCCACGCGGCTGGCCATCTCGGTCACTTGCAGTTCCTGCGCATTGGCGGGGACGTTCGCGGCCAGGGCATCGGCAGCGCCGCGCCAGCGCTTGGTCTGCCCGTTCTCCTTCCAGCTCGCGACCAGGCCCTGGTTGACCACGGCGATGCGGTACGTGCCCGGCTGCGCCAGCGGCACGTCGAACGTGCTGCGGTACTTGCCGGTCGACGCATTCTCGGGCTTCACCGCCGCGCCATCGGGGCCGGTGACCACGAGGTTGTCCAGACGCATCGGCATGTGTTCGAAGTAGAACAGGTCGTTGGACACCGCGGCGTCCACGGTCACCCACTGGCTGCCGCCGGACAGCACGGTGGTGGACGGCAGCAACCACTGGCGGTGGGCATGAGCGGCCAACGGCGCCAGCGCAGCAAGCGCGAGGGCTGCTACGCGGGTGGAAAGTCGGGTGGAGAAGCGGGCAGGCTTGTTCATCGTCAGGCTCCGGTCAGATCAGTTCAATGCGTTTGCGGTGATTGGCGCGGCTCACGGCTTCAGGTCGACAGATACGCCGCCGAGCTCATGCTCGCCCTTGGCGCCCGCGCTTTGCGCGGCCTTGGGCGGCCATGCGAACGGCACACGCACGAGTTCGCGTCCGCCCACTTCGCGCGCGGCTTCCACCACGAGCTGGTAATCGCCGGCAGGCAGCTTGCCCAGCGGCGCCTTGCCATCGCTGAACGTCAGCGCGTGCTCGCCGGGAGCGCGCGTGGCACCCGATACGCCATCGGCCGGAAGCTGCATGTCGCGGCCGGTCTTGCGCCACCACTGGCGCATGTCCTTGAGCCACTTCGTGCCCTGGCTTTCCTTGTTCTTCGCGTCGTACCAGACCGCCAGCGTCGTCACCGGGCTCTGGTCGGCACGCTCGATCCACATGGATACGTAGGGGCGGTGGTACTCGGCCACGTTCAGGCGGGGAATCTCCACCTTGACGTTCATGTCGGCGGCCATGGCGGGTGCCAGCGGCGCTGCGGCAAGGCCGGTTACGGTGACGGTCAGGAGTCGGCGCATGTCGAAACTACCTTTCTCGGTTGCGAATCAGTGAATGAACAGGATGGCCAGCAGCAGCGGCACAACGAGGCCCGCGCCCACCAGCGGCCAGGTGGCCATGCGGCCCCCGGCATGAAGCTTGAGCAGGAACAGCCCGGTGACGCTGAAGATCAGGCAGGCCAGGGCGAATATGTCGATGAACCAGCTCCATGCATGGCCCGTGTTGCGGCCCTTGTGCAGGTCGTTGAAGTAGGAAATCCAGCCCCGCGATGTCACTTCGTACTGGACCTCGCCGTCTTCGAGCGCAACGCTGAGCCAGGCATCGCCGCCGGGGCGTGGCAGGCCAACGTAGATCTCGTCGGCGGACCATTCTGCCTCGCGTCCTGCCGCCTCGATATCCATCGTCTTCGACAGCCAGTCAGCCAGCACGCGCGGCACCGGTCCCTTCTGGTCTTTCTGGTCCTTCTGGTTTCCCGCCAATGCGTTCGCGGGCGCGGCGCGCTTCAGCGCATCCAGCAGTTCACGCGGCGCGGTCTCGTGGCGCGTGACGACCGAAGGCGAGGCCTCGATCTGCCCCGCGTGATTGAGCGTGAATCCCGTGACGGCGAACATCAGCATCCCGATCAGGCAGATCGCGGAACTGATCCAGTGCCACTGGTGAAGATGCTTGAGCCAGAAGGCGCGGCGCTGCTGGCTGGAAGCTGGCGTGGATTCGGTCATCGGGGATGTTCTGGGCAAGCGTGCATGGCTGGCGGAGAGGCTGCCGCATCAGCGGCATGGCGAAGACGCCACACTCCCGCGGGAAAAACGAAGGAGATGGTAATGGTTCTCATTTAAAAGAACAACCATCTGAAAGGCTTCGGATCGGGCTCGTTGATTACGGTTCGTTACGCGGCACCCTCAAAACCTCTTGCAATGTGCTGCACGGCAGAAATCAAAGCGGCGCGCGCATCACTATTACCTATCAGTGGTATTTCCCGATCAAGTTTGACGATGACGCCGCCGTTATGGCCGGTCAGAGAGGACGCGCGAAGACAAACCATACAAAGACCCGAAAGCGCCCCAATCAACAACCGATGTGAACGGAGGATAAGGATGTTGCATAACCTGAGCCTGAGAAAGAAGCTCATGCTGCCGCTGGTGCTGAGCTGGACCTGCCTGCTGGCCATCACGCTGTGGAATGCATGGCAAATGCGAGACCTGCGTCTGCGGGATCGAGAACTGACGCTGCAACAGGTCACGGACACGGCCAACTCGGTCGTGGCCGAGTACGAAGCCATGGCGCGCGCAGGCAAGCTGAGCGCCGAGGAAGCCCAGAAGCAGGCGCTCGACCGCGTGCGCGTGATGCGTTTTGGCGGCGATGGCTACTTCACCGTGATGAGGTCCGACGCTGTCGTTCTGATGCACGCGATCAAGCCCGAACTCGATGGCAAGAACATGTCGGAGATGAAGGACCCTAACGGCGTCTATCTGTTCCGCGATATCGCGCAGATCGGCAAGACCGCCGGCAAGGGCTTCCTTGAATACGCCTGGCCCAAGCCAGGGGCCGAGGCGCCGCAGCCCAAACTGAGCTATGTGCTGAACTTCAAGCCGTGGGACTGGAACTTCATCGCCGGTTTCTACATGGATGACATCCAGGCCGAGTTCCGCGCGTCGCTCTGGCAAGCGCTCGGCTGGCTGCTGGGCGTGGGCGCGCTGATGACCGTGGTGATGGTGCGCGTTTCCGCCAGTCTGCAGAAGCAGCTTGGCGGCGAACCATCGCTGACCTCGGAGATCGCCGCGCGCATCGCCGAAGGTGATCTTGCTTCGCACGTGAACGTGGCGCCGAACGATCGGGAAAGCGTGCTGTTCAACATGCAGCAGATGCAGGGGCGGCTGACGGGTGCCATCGGCCAGATTCGCGGTTCGGCGGATGCGATCGCAGGCGCCGCCAAGCAGATTGCGGCCGGCAATGTCGACCTGTCACGCCGCAGCGAGGAACAGGCCGCATCGCTTGAGCAGACCGCGGCCAGCATGGAAGAGCTGACCGGCACGGTTCGCCAGAGCGCTGACAACGCCCGCCAGGCGGCGCGGCTGGCCGAAGGCGCATCGGAGATCGCTGTACGCGGCGGAGCGATCGTGCACCAGGTGGTGGACACGATGGGCGAGATCAAGGCGGCGTCCAGCAAGGTGGTGGACATCATCGGCGTCATCGAGGGCATTGCATTCCAGACCAATATCCTGGCGCTGAACGCGGCGGTGGAGGCCGCGCGCGCCGGCGAGCAGGGACGCGGCTTTGCGGTGGTGGCCGGCGAGGTGCGCAGCCTGGCCCAGCGTAGCGCCACGGCGGCCAAGGAGATCAAGGGATTGATCGACAACTCGGCGCAGCGTGTCGAGGACGGCTCAGTGCTGGTCGAAGACGCAGGCAAGGCGATGGGAGAAATCGTCGAGGCCGTGAAGCGCGTGACCGACCTGATGGGCGAAATGCGTGCGGCCACCGAAGAACAGACCGGCGGGATCGAGCAGGTCAACCAGGCCGTCTCACAGATGGACCAGATGGCGCAGCAGAATGCGGCGCTGGTGGAAGAGGCAACCGCCGCCGCGGCCTCGCTCGAGGATCAGGCTGATGCACTGCACCGCGCAGTCGGCCAGTTCAGGCTAGCGGGCGCGATTTAGGAATGGCCTTGGGGGGAGCACGCCGCACGCGATTCAGATGCGGGCGGTTCGCTCCTCTCTCCAGCCTCGCGAGAGAGCGGAACACCGATGGAACATGCTGACGACTAAACCCCGCCCGCTTCCTCGTAACAAAAAAACGCCGCCCACGAGGGCGGCGTTCTTGCATCGATTGACGACTCGCTGACAGGTTACTTGCTGTTCGTGTTGTTCATCGCCGAGAACTGCTGGGTCAGGTAGTCCTTGGTGCGGTTCATCTGCGAGACTGCCAGATCCAGCGCCTGGAACTGCTTCTGGACGCGCTTGATATTGGCATCGATGTGCTCCGACATCGAGTCATAGCGCTTGCCGAGATCCTTCACGCTCTGCTCGATACCCTTGGTCGCGGAGGTCAGCGGGCCGTTGGTACCCGTCATGGTATCCACCGCTTCAGACAAGCGGCGCGCGATCCCACCCTTCGTGCCGTCGCCGCCGAACAGCGCGGTCACGTCAGCCAGGTTTCCGGCCAACGCGGCATCCAGCTTCTTGGTGTCCACCGACATCGTGCCGTCCTTCTGCAACGTCACGCCAAGCTGGGCCAGCGTTGTCGCGGCGCCATCGCGCATCCCGGCTTCGGGGGTGTTGAGTACCGAGCGCAGCGTCGACTGGATACCGCGCAGCACGCCGTCACCGGTCAGAGCCGCCTTGGTACCGCTCTTCACGTCGAAGGCTGTCAGCTGCTTGGTGGCCGACTGGAGGTTGTTGTAGGCCGTGGCCAGCCCCTGCACCGCGGCCTTGATGCTGTCGAGATCCTGCGTCAGCGTCATCGACGTGGTGCCCGTCTTCTTGAGCGTCATCGTGACGCCCTGCGCGGCATCGGTCACCACATTGCTGGCGCTGGTGATGGCGATATCGTTGATAGTCAGTTGCGCATTCGTGGCACGCACCACTTCCTTCATGCCGCCGGGTTGCGGGCCGGCCACCGGATCGTATCCGGCAAGCGCCTGCAGTTCCGGTGAGGAACCAGTGATGCGCATGCTCATCGCCTCGCCGGTCTTCTCCGAATTGAGCACCAGACGATAAGGCGTGCCGCTGCCGTCGTTGATGATGCTGGCCTTGACGCCCATATTGGCCTTGTTGATCGCATCACGAATTCCTTGCAGCGTCTGGTTGCTGCTGTCGATCGTCACGGTCTTGGCGGAGTCGGCGGTTGGCGTGAACGTCGGGTTCACGTATGTGCCGTACGTCGGCGATGCCGGGTCGGCGTCGTATCCGCCCGTCACGCCGAACTCGAAGGTCAGCGTGCCAGTGCCGATGATCGCATCCTGCTTGAGCTGGCCAGCGCCCGCCAGGGATTGGGCCTGCGCCAGGCTCTTGACGTTTACGTTGTAGTTGCCGGCAATCGCATTGACGCCAGTGGCGACGGTCATCACATCGCTGTTACTGACTTGCGCCTTGACGGCGCCGAACGTGTCGAGCTTGGCAAGCGAGTTGGCGGAAGCCTGAAAGGCCGACAACATGCTCTTGATCGTGCCATATCCGGATAGCTTGGCCTGGTAGGCCGTATTCTGGGTCTCCAGCGCCTTCAGCGGCAGGCGTTCCGCCGTCGCCAGCTGATCGAGGAGCGTGCCCAGTTGCATGTTGGAGCCAATGCCGAGGAAATCGAGTGCAGCCATTTTCTTCAGGTCCTTCGCCGTGCGTAACTTCGATGTAATTCACCCAGACAGGCAAATGAATGTCTTTACATCCAAGGTTTACGGCGCTCGAAAGTGGCTCTTTAGCGTTTTTCGTACAAAGTTGATACAAAGCCGATACACAAAGAGCGGCAAGACGCCGTATGTGAGCGTTTGCTCACGCTCTATGGCTTGATAGGGAGGGGGGACGTCTTCAGACGTCGTCTGTGTGCTGAAGCGCAGCCAGACAGAAGGTGGCGACGGTGTCCGCCATCTGCTCGACGGCCCCGGGGGCCGCCGAAATGGCCCGGAAGCGGTCGTGCGTGGCCGTCAGGGTGGCCAGACCATGCGCGGCCGTCCAGACACAAAACGCCAGTTGTTCATGTGTCAGCGCGCCGGGTTCACGTCCGCCCAGACACGCAACGACGGTTTCTCGCACCCGATCGAACGAACCGGACGAGGCTTCCTGCAGTTCGGGGTATTCGTCACGGCGTTCTATCGCCGGGCCGAACATCAAGTGAAAGCGCGCCGGGTACATGTGCGCGAATTCGGCGTAACCGACCAGCAGCGCGCGCAGCTTGTTGGCCGGGGTATCGCGCGGAATCAGGCGCGCGCGGTTGCCCTGGAAGGCGCCCAGTTCCCGGAACGCCTGCGCGGCGATGGCCGCAAGCAGGCCGTTGCGGTCCTGGAAATGGTGTGCCGGCGCGCCCGGCGACACGCCGGCCAGCTTGGCGGCTTCGCGCATGCTCATCGCCGCGATGCCTTGCGTATCGAGCAAGTGGAGTCCCCACGCAATCAGCGAGGCGCGCAGGTCGCCGTGATGCCATTGTCCGGCGGGCTTGGTCGTGCCACCCGCCACCTTGCGCGTACCACCCTTGCGCCCGCCGTTCTGTTTCGTGCCGCCTTCGTTCATCCCTCTCGCTATCCCGCTATCCCGCTACCCAGTTGCCATGGAAGCCGAACGGCACGCGCTGCGGCAGCTCGACGGTTGCCAGCGGACCGCGCGCGACGTGCCGCGCATCGAACACCAGCAATTCGCTACATTGTGCCGCAGCCCGCCACACCACCGCCAACAGCCAGCCATCGCCCTCGCCGCCATGAGCGCCACCACCCGGCGCGAACACCGGCTCGGACGTGATATCGCCCCGCGGCAGCCAGTAGGCGTCGCGCGTGCCGTCCTGCATGTCCAGGTGCATGATGCCGTTGAGCGCGCCTTCGCCGTACTCGGGATGCGACGCGGCGAACCATCCGTGCCGATAGCGGAAACCCGAAACGCGGTCGTCGATGCGCGGAAACTCGCCCGCCGTATCGTCGAGCCGTTCGGCGGTGAACCGGCGTATGTCCGACGCAAGATCGAACGTCCAGCGCGTCAGGTACGCCTGCTGCCGGGCGGGATCTCCTGGCGATCCGTCGGCGTGGGGGAACAGGGGAGGTTCGTCGTAGACCATGACGTCCGCCAGAATGCGTTGTCCCCCCTCGCCTTCCTCCCACGCGTTCATCACGTGGAACACATAGCAGGCAGGGCCCTCGAACCACCGCACGTCGTCAGCGCCGCCACCACGCGGCAGGACGCCGATCATGGCGGGCTTCTCTGGCTCCCATGCATAGCCAGGGCCGCCGCGCTCCACGCGCGCAAGGCTACCGGTCAGCGGCAGCACGGGGATCAACAGATGACCCGGCGTGGCCATGAAGTCGTGGATCATGCTCGGGTACGGCGCCTGCAGACGCGCGTAATGCGTCAGGCGGCCCTGTGCATCGATCGCACCAACCTGCACGCCCGGCGTGAGCTTGCCGTCGGCGTTGTAGCCGAAGAACAGTAGTTCGCCAGTGCGCGGGTCGGTCTTCGGATGCGCGGTGAACGGCCCCTTCAGCGGGCCGTATTCCATATATCCAAGGGTGTCGATCGCGCGCGGCGTCACAGCAGTGGGCAGGTGCGCTTCCTCGAGCGCCAGCAGCGCGCCGCCGTGCCAGATGATGTTGGTATTGGCCACGCCGCCATCGCTGCCCGACCACTCCGGCGCATCGGGCAACTTGCCGGCGAAGGCGCGGAATAGTGGACGCCCGGCACGATCCTCGTCACGCCACTTGGGCGTGCGCACCCAGCGGTTGCGGTAGGACACGCGCCCATCGTCGATGGCGAACACATGCACCATGCCGTCGCCACCGAACCAGTGCGCCTCGGGCTGCGGAAAGCGCGGGTTCGGGCCGATGCGATACAACGTGCCCTGCAACCCCGCTGGCAACACGCCACGCACGCAGAGATCGCTTGCATCGACTTCCTGCGTGACCGGCGCGAAGTTATCCACCTCACTCACGTCGCTCACGTCACCCGCTGCACCTTCCACTTCGGACAAGCTGTCTTCCATGCACGCCCCCGTAACTAAACAGTGAATAGTTTGGGAAGTATCGGTGGCAAGTGCTAAGAGGTCAAGGAAGGATTCGGCGAAGGCCGCTGACCGCACATCCCATGACTTTGACGAGTGTCAACTCTCGGCCGCGCCAGCCTGGCCTAGACTGACTGGATCACCGCCCGCGAGGCTGCGGGCGGCCTTTCAGGCCAACCAGAAGGAGTCTCGACATGGCAGGCATGCAAGCTGCGGTTTTTCAGGGGCCCGGCAAGATCGTGCTGCAGGAAAAGCCGATCCCGGCCGTCGGCCCCACCGACGCACTGATCCGCATCACCACCACCACAATCTGCGGCACCGATATCCACATTCTCAAAGGCGAGTATCCGGTAGAGCGGGGCCTGACGATCGGTCACGAACCGGTGGGCATCATCGAGAAACTCGGCAGTGGCGTGACCGGTTATCACGAGGGTCAGCGCGTCATCGCGGGCGCGATCTGCCCCAGCTTCTACTCCTACGCGTGCCAGGACGGTTGCGCCTCGCAGGACGGACAAGGCCACTCGCACGGCTACAAGCCCATGGGCGGCTGGCGCTTCGGCAATACGATTGACGGCACCCAGGCCGAGTACGTGCTCGTGCCGGACGCGCAGGCGAACCTCGCGCCCATCCCCGACGGGCTGACCGACGAACAGGTATTGATGTGTCCCGACATCATGTCGACGGGCTTCTCCGGCGCGGAGCACGCCAATATCAAGATCGGCGATATCGTTGCCGTGTTCGCGCAGGGTCCGATCGGACTGTGCGCGACGGCTGGCGCCCGCCTGCGTGGCGCTTCGCTGATCATCGCCGTAGATGGGATCGATGACCGCCTGAACATCTCTCGCCAGATGGGTGCCGACGTTACGCTGAACTTCCGCAATACCGACGTGGTGCAGGAGATCCTGCGCATTACGGGCGGCCGTGGCGTCGACGCGTCGATCGAAGCACTCGGCACGCAGGCCACCTTCGAATCGGCCCTGCGCGTGCTCAAGCCCGGCGGCACGCTGTCGAGCCTTGGCGTCTATTCCAGCGACCTGAAGATTCCCCTGGACGCCTTCGCGGCCGGTCTGGGCGATCACCGCATCATTACGTCGCTGTGCCCGGGCGGCAAGGAACGGATGCGCCGACTCATGAACGTGATCGAAACGCAGCGGATCGACCTCGGGCCACTGGTCACGCACCGCTTCAAGCTCGCCGATATCGAGGCCGCCTACGACCTCTTCGGGCACCAGCGCGACGGCGTGCTCAAGGTAGCCATCACGCCTTGACGCCCGGCAGGCGCCCTGCCTGCCAAACCCGCCAGTTCCACAAGCCAGCCCCGGGCGTGTTACGTGACACGTAACACGCCCGGGGTTTCTTTTGGCGCGCCGGCGCGGCTTTTACGTGCCTGCGCGTATGGAATGCTTCTTGCGGTCTGATTGCTCGCAGTCAAATAACTACAGAAACAAAGGGGAGCAATCATGAGGGCAACGGTGGTCGAATTTCGCCCGCTGGTCGGGCTTGGCATCCAGCGGATTCTCAATCGTATTGCAGACGTGGACGACAGCAGCGTCATCACGCCACGGCCAGAGACCCCGTGTTCTCTGCACGGTACCGAGTTACTGGTACTTGGCGCCTTGCCGCGCGGCGCCAATATCGACATGCACCAGTTGCTGGAAACCGCATCGGCCGTGCGCTGCGTGCTGTTCCTGGCGCATGGCGGCGAAGTCCAATGGATGCCGCCCAACCCGTTCGCGCCGCTATTGTCGTGGCTGCCCGAACACGCGAGCGCCGTTGAGATCGAATGTGCGCTACGCGCCTTGATCGCCTGCGCGCATGCCGGAATTCACGCGCTGGCGCCAGCGCTGCCGATTGCGCCGGCTACCCCGATTGCCGTGCCAACGCCGGTAGGCGTCCACGGCAGCACGCGGGTGCCGGCATACATTTGCGAAGCGCGGCTGCTCAGGCTGACCCTGCGCCAGTACGAGGTGCTCGTACTGCTGTCGCGGGGACTCTCGGTGAAGTCCATCAGCAGGCAACTACGTATCTCCGTCCCGACCGTGAAAAGCCATACGTTGCAGCTCTATCGGCGACTCGCAGCCAAGAACAAGTCGGAGGCGGTCTTCATGGCGCGCGCGAAGGGCGCCGCACTGGCAACCGTCTCGTCCGATCCATGACACCCGCTACCGTTACCGCTCAACCGATGACATGCAGGCCATGCGTCACGGATACACGACCAGCATCGGCCTGGCGTGACGATGCGAAGCCGGCAGAACGGGCGGTAAGGGTTGGCTGGTGAGCGCGCCGCTTGCTCCAGCCGACTTCACCACCGTCACGGGCACGGAAGTCTTGCGCATGATGCCCGAGGTAAGTCCGGCGCCGAAGCATGCCTTGATTCTCGACCACAGGTTCACGCCGATCACGATGCCATCGCAGTTCAAAGCCGTCGCCGCGCTAGCCACCGCTTGCGCCGGGCTGCCGACGCCAATCATCGCGGTATAGCGCACGCCGGAATCGTCGAGGATATTGCTCGCCTGCTCCAGCGCGCACTCACCATCCTGGGATTCCTGCTCGCGCAATGCCGCAAGCGAGTGAAAGGCGCTGGCCCGCGAATGCTCCAGCGGCGGCTGCACGTTCAGCAGCACCACCTCGGCCACGCCACTCTCTCGATACAGGAACGCCGCATAGCGCACCGCGTCGAGCGCGCATTCCGAGCCATTCACCGGCACTAGTATCTTGATCATGATCTCCTCGGTCCATCCGTATCCCTGACTCAAGGGTAAGCATGTGCTTATAGATAGCGGATCAAAGGATGGCTGCCCGCAGTAAAAATCCTGTCAAAATTTTCCCGCCGCTGGGCGACCTCATCTCTCCCGGAACGCTCACCCGCCATGGCTGAGCCAAATTGCATGCGGACGATGGGCAGAAATTGGTTCTCGCATTACACTTTGCCCAATCAATAAGGCAATCCGCCAGATCCATGGACGATACCGACCGACAACTCATTGCCCTGCTGCGGGATGACGCCCGCACGCCCGTGGTAACGCTTGCCAGGAAGCTACGCGTGGCGCGCGCCACGGTGCAGAACCGCCTGGCAAAACTGGAGAGCGAGGGGACGATCGTCGGCTACACGATCCGGTTGCGGCCCGAGGCCGAGGCGTTCCGCATCCGTGCCATCATGAGCATCGAGATCGAGGGCAACCACAGCGAGGACGTGCGGCGTGAATTGCGCGGTCACCCGAACGTCGTGGCGCTGCACACCACCAACGGCCGCTGGGACCTGATGGCCGAACTGCGCGCGGATACGCTGGAGGCATTCGACCGCATCCTCAGTGCCATCCGCCTGATCCCGGGCATCGCCAATACAGAGACCAGCATCCTGCTTTCGACGCTGAAGCTATAGGTGCCTGCCAGATCCAACCTCAATCCACTGCCTCGGCAAGCGCTGCGTCGAACATGGCGGCGGTGAGCCCAAGCAGCAGTGCAATGGCAGACGCGATAAACCAGCGTACGGTCCTGCGATACTCGGACACCTCGTCGTCCTCGATGCGCAACGCGCGGAACAGCGACAGAATCTGGAGCGCCACGGCGGAGACTAGGCAAAGCGCGGCGAACAACGCGCGGACGCTCCACTTCCCGGGGCTCTCGAAGCCCCAGAAACGCCAGAAGGCCAGCGAAAAACCCAGCAGCACCGTAATGGCCGTGATGATGCCCTGGCGATAGCCGGCCGGCACCATCTGCGGCTTGGGGCGGCCAACGGCGTCATCGGCGTCTTCCACGGACTCAGGCATTGATGGCCTCCAGGATTTGCGTTGGCCCAGTTGCTTGATGCCCTGTAGTCTAGCCCGCGCAATCGCCATGAGCGGCGCTCCCATCTTGTCGGATCAGACTCTGCCACTGCAGCATCGAACGCGCGGCCGTGCCTTCGCCTACACCGCCACGGGCAGGCTCCCGCCTGATGTGTAAATCGGTTTGACTTCGCGGCCTCCGTGGCAGATTGTGAGGAAGGCGAGCTCCCTCCCTTGCGCGGAACCTGTACGTTCCGCTCACCCCCATCCCTGACACACAGTCGATGCTGGCGCTGACTGCCGGCCATCCTTTTTGTGGATGGCTCGAAGCGTGTTCAGTCGAAGCAGCAGTCACGTCCGCGTCGCGCAGGCCGGTATCCGTGGAAGGCGCCGTCCCATCCCAGCATTGCTGCAGCAATCGCTGCGGCAGGTCGTCGCAATACGTAGTGAAGAAGGAGCTGCTGATGCATCCCAGAGCCTACCTGCCCATCACTTTGGGGCAACCGCTGGCTGTCGGCGCCATCGCGCTGATTGCAGGCGCTGCCGCTTACGCCCAACCCACCGCCACACCGGAGCAGAAGTTCCCACCCGGCTATCTCGAAGCCGTCTCCACCGGCTACGAGAACGGCCAGACCGCCACCTCACCATCGCAGCCCGGCCAAGCCGTGACCGGACCGGGGGCACCACTGTCACAGGCATCGTTCCTCGTCCCGCCGACGCAAGCAACAACGACGTCCACCCAATCTCAGAAGAACAAGAAACACCACTGAAGGTAGTGTGAAAGATCGATGCGTTCCGGCCAGGTGCGCATCGACACAGGTAGACCTTTCCGTATCGCGCAATTCCGGGATCGCGGAACACGGGCTCCAAATCTCAATTAATCCATCGCATTAATAATTGCCTTGCCCGAAATAACGTTTCGGGCTCCGGGCCTTGTCGCTTTACGGTGAAGGACGTGCCGGTCGACGGCTTCTGGTCAGTCAGTGTCTACAACGCCGAAGGCTATCTCCAGAAGCACCCGGCCAACGCGTACACCCTGGCCCCCACAAGTTCCCGGAAGCCCAACCGGCGGAGTGATCTACACCGAATCCGCCTGTGCCCGCAAGCCACCTGCCGAAGGGGAGACAACGGGTACTGGCACATGGCTAAATGAAGCCATCGTGAATTGACCCCACGATGCAAGCATCTCGCCCGCGATCCCCCGATTTCGCGGGCGTTTTTTTTGCCATATTTCTGGCAATTCAAATTGACTGGTCGCAAATACAACTTAACCCTGCACTGCCTGATTCCCCTTTTCCCGACAATACGGAAAGCCCCCTAGGGATTTCACTGAGTTCGGCGCAGAAGAATCTTATACATCACAAGATGATGTTTCCCGAAAGGTTCGCGCAAGGCTAACGAAAGGCGATTGGAAGACGCTCCTTATAGATTCCCCCAAATCCAACGAGCCGCCGGTTCCTGCCACCAGGGTTCGCGGCCGTTGGCATTCTGAAAGGTAGGAGGAGAGCATGACCAGTCGATGCAGCGGCGTCCGCGCAGTTGAAGCGGACAGAGCCGAAGGACAGCCCGTGTGGCGCAACCAGAGCGGGGCCATCCGATGAGCCACGCCAAGGGATTCAAGAAGGACTACTACGGCGGCACGCTGATGGCACTGGTCGGACTCGCTGCCGTAATGGCCGGTCTGCAGTATCACACCGGCTCGCTCAGCCACATGGGCCCCGGTTTCTTCCCGGTAGCAGTGGGCGCGCTGCTGGCATTCGTCGGCGTCCTCATCGCCGTCTCCGCCCGCAACGACGAGCCCAAGGAAGACAAACCCTCCGGTCACGGACACAGCCACGCTGCGCCGGACCTGCGCGGCACGGTTTGCATCGTGCTGGGCACGCTGGCATTCCTGCTGTTCGGCAAGTATGGCGGCATGATTCCAGCCACGTTCGCCATCGTCTTCATTTCCGCGCTCGGTGATCGCAGCAACAGCATCAAGCAGGCGTTCCTGCTCTCCATTGCCATGTGCGTTATTGCGGCGGTGGTGTTCTCGTGGGCGCTGCAGCTGCAGCTTCCGATGTTTACGTGGGGGGCGTGAGTACCATGGTTTCGAATGCATTACATGATCTCTGGTTCGGCTTTGGGGTAGCGTTCCAGGGCAGCAACCTGATGTGGTCGTTCTTCGGCGTGCTGGTCGGTAACCTGATCGGCGTGCTGCCAGGCATGGGCGCGCTTTCAGCTATCTCGATCCTGCTGCCGCTCACCTACGTCATGCACCCGGTGCCCGCCATCCTGATGCTGGCCGGTATCTTCTACGGTTCGCAGTATGGTGGGGCGATCGGCGCCATTCTGCTGAACCTGCCTTCGCACCCGCCGCACGCGGTGACCTGTATCGACGGGTACCCGATGACCAAGGCAGGCAAAGGTGGCACGGCGCTTGGTATCACGATGATCTGCTCGTTCTTCGCTGCGTCGGTGGGCATTCTCGTGATGATCTTCGCATCGCCGCTGCTGACGACCATCGCCTTCAAGTTCGGTCCCGCCGAGATCTTCTCGATCATGCTGCTGGGTCTGCTTGCCGGTTCGACGATGTCGCGCGGATCGCCGCTGAAGGGCGTGGCCATGACGCTGTTCGGCCTGCTCTGCGGCGTGGTCGGCACCGACGTGAACACTGGCACGTTCCGCTTCGCGCTGGGCATTCCGGAACTGAGCGATGGCCTGGAACTCGTGGCCATCGCAATGGGCCTGTTCGGGGTAGCTGACTTCATCCTGAACGTGAACCGCATGACTGCGGTGACTTCCAACGCCAAGCTTCGCATTCGCGACATGCGTCCGAGCCTGGCCGAGCTGAAGGAGGCCTTCTGGCCGATGGTGCGCGGCACTGGCGTAGGTACGTTGTTTGGCGCGATGCCGGGCACGGGCCCGACGATCACGACGTTCGTGGCCTACGCGCTCGAACGCAAGATCTCCAAGACGCCCGAGAAGTTCGGTACCGGCATGATCGCCGGCGTGGCGGCGCCGGAAGCCTCCTCGCACTCGAAGACGCAGGTGGACTTCATCCCGACGATGAGCCTGGGTATTCCGGGCGACGCCGTGATGGCGCTGATTCTTGGCGCGCTGATGATCCAGGGCATCGCCCCGGGTCCGCAGCTCATCAGCGACCACCCGGACATCTTCTGGGGCCTGATCGCCAGCTTCTGGATCGGCAACGTGATTCTGATGATCCTGAACGTGCCGATGATCGGCGTGTGGGTCAAGCTGCTGCAGGTGCCTTACCGCTACCTGTTCCCGTCGGCGATGTTCTTTATCGCAGTGGGCGTATTCAGCACGCAGAGCAGTCTGTTCCAGATCTGGGAAGTGCTGGCCTTCGGCCTGATCGGCGCCTTGCTGATGTACCTGGAGTTCTCGGTCGCGCCGATTCTGCTCGGCTTCGTGCTCGGACCGATGGTGGAAGAGAACTTCCGCCGCGCCCTGCTGCTGTCGCGTGGCGACCTGGCCGTGTTCGTGGAGCGCCCGATCAGCTGCACGTTCGTGGTGATCTCGGCGATGCTGCTGGCTGGCGTGACGTGGTCGGCCTGGCGCAATCGCGGGCCGAAGAAGACGGCCATCCAGGTGCTGGAATCGGAACTGGCGGTCAACGAGTAAGCCACCCCATCAGGTTCGCTGTAACGGATGCGGCCGGATGCCTTCAGGGCATCCGGCCGCTTTCTCTTTTGGGCTGCCCAACTCCATTTTGTATGCAATTTACGGATACAATACAAACCGCCCGCGGACCGACAGCGAGGCGTTTCCGAATAAGCAATACGCACTGGAGGACACAGCATGACGAACCAAGCCATCCCGGCCGAATACCTGGCCGCCCTCGAACCGATCCAGCACTATCTGGAAGCGCACCGCACCGGCCGCGCCGAGTACGTCCGCAAGGCTTTTCATGCCGATGCCCGCATCATCTCGTTCCGTGACGGCACCCTGCATTCGCTGACCGTGGAAGAATTCTCGGCCCGCTTCCAGGGTGAGCCCGCCGCGGACGAAGCGCAACGCCGGCGCTTCATCGCCAGCTTTGACGTGGTCGGCAATGCCGCCACCGCCAAGGTTGTGCTGCAGTACCCCGAGGTAACGTTCACCGACTACATGAACCTGCTGCAGATCGACGGCGTCTGGAAGATCGCGAACAAGACGTTCAGTGCGGCGCCGAAGGCACCAGCGCAGTAACGCCCCTGGGGCGTAACAAGCCAGTCGAAATCAGCACATTTTCCCGCCGGGGCCACCTAGAATAGGTTCACACCGGCCATGGAAACTGGGAGGGAATCGCCATGACACGCCTGCTTTCGATCTGGACGCTCTGCCTTGGCCTGGCGCTGGCCAGCTGCACCTACTACGGCTACCCTCCCGGCACGGTGCCCGCCAGCTACGACCGCTCGTTCTTCGCCGCTGCCGATGCCATGCGCGATCAGGGTGTGGCGATCGCGGTGCAGAACCAGGTCAGCGGCGAGATTTCCGGCGACCGCGGCGGCGTTCCGGTCTCGGCCTGGGTGCGCCAACAGCCGGACGGGAGCGTGAGAGTGCAATTCAACGCCAACGACTCCCGCGACCCAGACCTGGTGCACCGCATCTCGCAGAGCTATGACCGGCGCATGGGTCGTTGATCTGGGCGCGGTTCAACCCGCGCGATAGATCTCGCTGGGTTCGATGAACACGTAGACATCCCGCGCCTGCGGCACGCCGGGCATCAGCACCGCGAGGTTCATGGCGCTGCCGTTGATGGATTGCAGGAACGTCCAGCCGACGGTACGTCCACCCGCGCGAATCGCCACCGACTCGCCCGACGCGACGGTCAGACGCTTCATGCCGGGCGCCACATCGATGGTGCGGGTCACCGTATCAAGGGCGGCCTGGGAGCCAAACAGCGCACTGTCATGGGAAAGGACGGCGGCGGGAGCGGCGGCGCTGTCGGCAGGAACCGGGGCGGGGGCGCTCCATGCCAGTGCGGGGGCGAGCAGAAGTGCTGCGGTAAGCAGGGAGATGGTGTTGTTCTTCGAGGTCATGATAAGGATCTTGACCCTGCCCCGGATGGCAGTCCGCGGCAAGGCTGGCTTCGCCGGATTCTTGCCGGGCTGCCGATCGGGCTCTGTCAATCAGGGGCGATGCAGTCGTGGCACGGAGGGGCGATGTCTCCGTCGGGCTTTCGGGGTGTCTGGTGTCAACCCGGGTGACAGAGTAGCCCCATCCCGTGAATTCATAAAATGACTTGATTTCACAAAATCCAGTCGCTTTCTTCCGCTCCCTTCCCGTTCATCACGGCATACGCCACATGGGATAGGCCGCGCAATCGCATCGCGCCCGCATTCATACCCGCCGCAAGGAAAACCAATACAATAGCGCCCCGCGCGGCGGACGCCCCTGGCTCCGCCTCTCCTTGCACCTCTGCCCTCATCCGGAATTTCATGATCGCAAACGCATGTGGTGTCGACTTCGGCACGTCCAACTCGACCGTGGGCTGGGTTCGCCCGGGCGCATCGACGCTCCTGCCGCTCGAGGACGACAAGGCGACCCTGCCCTCCGTGATCTTCTTCCATGCGGAAGACCCGCTGGTCAGCTATGGCCGCGCGGCACTGGCCGACTATCTGGCCGGCTACGAGGGGCGCATGATGCGTTCGCTCAAGAGCCTGCTGGGCACGTCGATGATGGATGACAGCACCGAAGTAATGGGCCAGGCCATGCCTTTCCGCAAGCTGCTGGCGCACTTCATCGGCGAACTCAAGGGCCGCGCCGAACGCGCCGCCGGCCGCGAGTTTACGTCGGCCGTACTGGGCCGACCGGTGCATTTCATCGACGAGGATGCCGCCGCCGACCAGCTTGCCGAGGACACGCTGGCCGAGATCGCCCGCGACGCGGGCTTCCGCGATATCGCGTTCCAGTACGAGCCAATTGCCGCAGCCTTCGACTACGAAGCCGGCATCGGCGGTGAAGAACTCGTGCTGGTGGCCGACATCGGCGGCGGCACGTCCGACTTCTCGCTCGTTCGCCTGTCCCCGGAGCGCGCCCGCCACATCGACCGCCGCGACGACATCCTCGCCAATGGCGGCGTGCATATCGGCGGGACCGATTTCGACCGCGCTCTGAGCCTCGCCAGTGTGATGCCGATGCTGGGCCTGGGCAGTCAGCTTCGCAACGGCAAGGCCATGCCTTCGGGCCAGTACTTCGACCTGGCGAGCTGGCACACCATCAACCTGGTTTACACACGCAAGGCCTGGTCGATCGTGATGGACAACTATCGCGATACCGCCGACACCGTGAAGCTTGATCGCCTGATCCGGCTGATCCGCGAGCGCGCGGGCCACTGGCTGGCAATCCAGGTGGAAGCCGCCAAGATCGCGCTGTCCGCGGAAGCGCAGACCGTGGTCGACTTGGACCGTATCGCGCCCGACACCACACTCGCCATCACCCGCGAGACCTTCGACGAGTCCATCGCCAAACTGGTCGACAAGACCGCCACGACGGTGCACGGCATGCTCAAGACGGCTGGCGTCAAGGCCGAGGCCGTCGACACGATCCTGTTCACCGGGGGTTCCAGCAGCGTACCGCTGCTGCGCGAGCAACTCGCGCAATTGCTGCCGGGCGCGCGCCGCGTGGAAGGTGATCTGTTCGGCGGTATCGGTTCGGGACTCGCGCTGGACGCGCTGCGCAAGTTCGGCTGAGCGCGCAGCCGCCGCGCACTGGTATCAGGGCAGCCGTTCGCTGCCCACTTCCTGCATCGACGTCTGTTCGTGCGCGTGGTGCACGCGATTGCGACCGCTGCGCTTTGCGGTATAGAGCAGCCCGTCGGCACGCGACATCAGCGCATCGAGCGACTCCGGCGGTTGCCACACCGCCACACCAAAGCTGGCCGTCACACGCGGGCTATCCGGCAGCGTCTCGAATCGCGCGCGCTCGAGCGTCGCCCGGATCTCTTCGGCGATATGGATCGCCTCTTCCCCGGTCGTCCGCGGCAATAGCACCGCGAACTCCTCGCCCCCAAGCCGGCCGGCAATCCCCCGCGCGCCCACCACGCGCCTGACGATCCGCGCGAACTCGACGAGTATCGCGTCGCCACTGGCGTGACCGTGGTTGTCGTTGATGAGCTTGAAGAAATCAAGGTCCACCAGGATCAGTCCGGGCACCCCGCCATTGGCCCGCGAAATCGTCTCGCGCGCGATTTCCTCGAAGCTTCTCCGGTTGTGAAGCCGCGTCAGCGCATCCGTATCCCGCTCGTGCTGGATCCGTTCGATCAGCGCGTGAATCTCGGAGCCCAGCAGCACCAGGCTGAAGAAGACGTTAAAGAGCGTCTGGCCTACCTGGAAATACGTCCAATAGCTTGAAAACGCCCTGCCACATTCGTCGGTGTTCGGGGGTGCGCTCGTGCTCAGCAGCAGCCGCAGGCCGAGGTTCACGGTAAAGGCGACGAACACCCAGTAGATCGCCCGATCCGCCACGCTGCCCCGCCGCAAGCCACCAAGCTGAGCCAGGGCAATGCCGAAGATCAGCGCGGCGCCAATGTTGTGTACGTATATCCGCGCCGTCAGGTCAGGCACGGCGAAATGGAAGTAGGCGAGCAGCGAGAACTCGACAATGGCCACCCCCGAACAGGCGGCCAGTGCGGTGGTGGATTTGACATGGGCGCGCCACAGCAATCCGCACGCAATCAGCATCGTGCTGCCGATGTAGAACGGCGCGGCGACGAGCGTCGTCCAGACAGCATCGCTCGGCGGAGACAGGACCTGTATGGCCACCGCCACGGCATAGAGCGCAAAGGACACGCCGAACGCCAGCAGATGCTGGCTGCGGAGCTGCCGCCAGACCACGAGGAAGCAGCCAGCGAAGATCAGCGAGACCGCGGGGTTGATCAGGGATAGTTGGTTGCAGAACGACACGGGGGCGCGAGGGATTCTGTGAGAGCGGCTGACAATGGCTCTGACGAATCAGAACGTGATGTCCGCCGCTGGCACCGCACGTACGCGCGGGCCGAAACTGCTGATACCCGTCAGCGTGAGGTTGTGATGGTGAATGATCTGCCCTGCAGACAAGGCCGCATTCGAAACAGTTGTGTGACCATCTGCGATCAGCCTCACCGGATAGCCCAGCGCCAGCGCACGCCGCGTGGTGGTATCGACGCAGTACTCCGTATGCATGCCGCAGATGACCAGGTGCGTCACCCCGTGCTCCTTCAGCGTCGCCTCGAGTGTCGTCCCGAAGAAAGAATCCGGCGTGGTCTTGCGGACGCGCAGGTCGCTATCCAGCGCGGTCAGCCCATCCGCGAGATGCCAGCGCGCTGAGCCATACGGCAGGTAGTCGTCCGCCGATTCATGCTGGATGAATATAACGGGCACGCGCGCGGTGCGTGCCTTGCCGGCAACATCGTTGATGCGGTCGATGATCTCGTGGTGAGCGAGCGGGACCTCGTCGCCTTCGCACAGGCCTTGCTGGACATCGATGACGAGTAGGGCCGCTGTCATGGCAGATAAGTCGGAGACCTTGATCGCTCAATCATGCCATGAAACAACGAACGGGACCGGTGCTGCCCGACCGCCCCCCCACCTTAGTGGGTACCGTCAGTGCGTGCGTCCGTGCGTCCCCGGCAGATCGACGAGCGACGTGGCGGCGCTACAAGTCAGGCACCCGAGGCGATCAACGGATGCGCGGCATTGCCCAGGGCGGTCAGGGCCTCAGCCGGTCCGGGCCTGGCAAGCAGAAAACCCTGCGCGCGGTCGCAACCGATCTCGCGCAGAAACTGCAGTTGGGCGATGTTCTCCACGCCCTCGGCCACCACGGTCAGGCCAAGCGCCCGGGCCATGGCAACGATCGCGCGAAGAATCGCGCCGTCGCGCTCCCGCTCGATAACAGCGGTCAGGAAGGAGCGATCCACCTTGACGGTATCGACCGGCAGCGTCTGCAGATAGGTAAACGAGGAATAGCCCGTTCCGAAGTCGTCGATGGCCAGACCGACACCGCGGCGCGCGAGTTCGCCAAGCACCAGCTCGGTCACGCCGTTTCCGGTCATGGCCATGCTCTCCACCAGCTCAAGCTGCAGATGCTCCGGCTGCATGCCGGCGTCGCTCAGCACATCGGAGACGTCATGCAGGAAATGCTCGTGGCGGATCTGTCGGGCGGACAGGTTGACCGACATGCGGCCAAATTCGAAGCCCGACCGGAGCCAGGCCGCGCCCTGCCGGCACGCCTCGCGCAACACCCAGGCGCCAATCGGCACGACCAGCGCCGATTCCTCGGCCACGTCGATGAACGCACCGGGCGACAGCAGCCCGCGCGTCGGGTGCTGCCAGCGCAGCAGTGCTTCGACGCTGACGATCCTTCCCGAGCCCAGGTCATAGATCGGTTGATAGTGGAGGCGGAACTCGCGGCGCGTCAGCGCGCGACGCAGTTCGCATTCGAGCGCCATGCTTTCCATCGCGGACGATGTCATCTGCGTGGCGAAGAAGCGGAACGTGTTCTTGCCTTCCTGCTTGGCTTCATACATCGCGCGGTCGGCCTGCATCAACAGTTGCTGCTGATCCGTGCCGTCGTCCGGATAAATGCTGATGCCGATGCTCGGCGTCACGAACACGCTGCGCCCGGCAGCATCGATTGGCTGACCAACCACGTCCAGCAGCACCTGCGCGATATGCGCGACATGACGAATGTCCTCAATCTCCTCGACAACGATCGTGAACTCGTCCCCGCCGAGCCGGGCCACCGTGTCGCTCTCGCGCACGGCATGCTTGAGTCGCATGGCAATGACCCGGAGCGCGTCGTCTCCGGTGCCGTGCCCCATCGTATCGTTGATCATCTTGAAGCGATCGAGATCGAGGAACAACACGCCCACCCGTCTGGACGCACGCCGGGCGCGAATGATGGCCTGCTTGAGCCGTTCGCTGAACAGCGTGCGGTTCGGCAGGTCCGTCAGCGGATCGTGCATGGCCAGATGGTTCAGGCGCTCTTCCGCGATACGGCGATGCGTGATGTCCGAGAAGATCGCCGCGTAATGCGTGCATTCGCCGGCCTGATTGCAGATGCTGGAGACGGACAGATGCTCGAGGTACAGCTCGCCGTTCTTTCGGCGATTCCAGATCTCGCCCTTCCAGTGACCTTGCGCGCGCAACTGGCTCCACATTTCCTGGTAGAAGGATGGACCCTGGCGTCCCGAACTCAGCATCCGCGGCGTCCGGCCGATGGCCTCGTCGAGCGTGTAGCCGGTCAGTTGCGTGAAGGCCGGGTTCACCTGCTCGATCACGCCATTCAGATCGGTCACCATCACGCCGTCGAGCGTCGATTCGAACACGCGATCGGCCAGCCGCAGATGGTAGTTGGATCGACGCAGTGCCTCGTCGCGCTCGTGCAGCGCCGTCCGCAGTTCATGCACATACTCGTGTTCGATACCACAAAGGATGTCCGACAGGCTCAGCAGACCCGTCAGCTCGCCCTGAGCGTCGAGCACGCCAACGTGGCGCAAACGGTTGTCCGAAAGAAACTTCCGGGCCGAATACAAGCTGTTGGAATGCGCCAGCGAATGCAGGTGACGACTGGCATGATCCGACACGATGCCGCCGAGCGCGTTGGCGGCGGCCAGCCGCACGACGTCGCGCTCCGTCAGGATGCCGTACTCGTCGCCGGGAAAGCGGACAACCACAGCGCTCAATCCGCCCGAGCGCATGACACGCATGACCGCAGCCAGTTTCTCTTCCGGGTCGACGATGACCGGAGGCGGAACCTTGACCGAGTGAATCGGGCGAAGGCGCAGGAAATACTCGGCGCCCTGGTTCATGACGAGGTCGGTCTGAGACAACATGCCGAGCGGACGCCCACTGTCATCCACCACCAGGCAATGGCGAATGCCTTTGCTCTTGAAGTACAGCGCGGCATCGCCGAGCCTGGTGCGGCAGTCCAGCGCCAGTACGGGATAACTCATCAACTCGGCGATGGGGCGCGACAGCGCATCACCCATCTCGCCGAGCGCCAGCGCGTCCCGCTCGGTCCAGATGCCAACGACCTGCCCCTGGTCCACCACGACGATCGAACTGCAACTGCGCTGCGCCATCATCGCGACAACTTCGCTGACACTGGTGCGCGGGCCGCACTCCAGGATGGATCTCGATATCAGGTGATCGATCTCAAGATCCAGCGTGTGTTGTGGCATTTCTCTCCCCGGAAACTCTTCTGCCTTGCATGAAAATGCCGGCAGCGTAGCGACGGGAGGGCTGCGAAACCTTGATTAGGGTCAAACTACCCCGGAGCCCAAGCCATGTCCCCTACCAAGGTACGGTAAAGGAATCGGCCATCCGGCCGATGTTCGATCTTGGGGGGACTTTCGTTATGGCTTGTGAAGGGTGGCAGCCTGGGCTGCGAATGCCTTCCACTCCCGGAAAACCGCATCCAGGCACGCCGCCGAATCACAGGCGTCCCGCTTCTTGCGGAACGCTGCAACTTCCGACTCGGTGATGGATCCAGTCTTGAGCTGCCGCTGCTGGTCAGCAAAGATGCGCTGGTAGCCCATCGAGAACAGCGCGGACTCGCAGATCATGCGATGCGCCGGCACCGGCCGGGCAGGCACGACGGACGGATCGCAGTCGATGTCAGTGGCATGCGCGTTGCCGAAAGCCAGAAGACCAGTGACGGCCAGACAGCGGAACGCGCAACGGATGCGCGCGAAGTGGATGGTGCAGAACGTGCGGGTCATAGTCGATACGGGGAAAGCCTGAAAGCTGCCAGGTGTAGAATCCCGGCCTTCAATCGCCCCTGGAAACTTAGCATGAAGATGGACGCCTTTCCCTTCGGCACGACCGACTGGTCGCAGATTGAACGCACCGAGCACAAGGGAGATACCGGAGCGGCTTACTGGCGCACGCAGTACTTCGGCGAAGGCGACCGCCGGGTGCGTGTGCGCATGGTCGAATACTCGCCGGGATACCTGGCGGACCACTGGTGCAAGAAGGGGCATGTCCTGTTCTGCCTGCAGGGCGAACTGGAAACGACGCTCGAAGACGGCCGTCAATTCATGCTGCGACCGGGCATGAGCTATCAGGTCGGCGACGACGCCGAGGCCCATCAGTCCCGTACCTCGACGGGTGCCACGTTGTTCATCGTGGATTGAAGCAGCCGGGACGCCCGGCCATGCGGCCCGGGCATCCCACTGCGAGACATTACTGAGCCTTGCCTGCGGGCGATGCCATGCTTTGCAGGCCGATGGCCTTGCCGCTGGCATCCGTCACGCGCGCCAGTTCCCGATACGCGTTCGCCTGCACCTGTCCGGGCAGCGGCACGAACTTCGCTTCGCGGGCGAGCTGGTCGCCGTGGAGATAGCCCCAGGTGACGAACTTCATGGCCTCGAGCGTGCGCTCACCGGCGCGGCTGACGGCCGGCACCACGACGAACGTCCCCATGGTGATCGGCCATGCGTCGGCACCGGCCTGATTGACCAGGCTGGCCGTGAAGTCGCCCTTCCGGTTCCAGTTGCTGTGCACCACCGCATCGCGGAATCCGCCCACCGTGGCGCTGACGAAGTTGCCGTCTGCGTTGCGCAGTTGCACCGGATTCAGACCTTCATCCAGCACATAGTTGTAGTCGACATAGCCGATGGCGCCACGGTTGCTCTGGACCGCCTTCACGACCTCGCCGCTGCCTTTGGCACCGGTGTAGCCGGCCGGCCATGAGAACGCGGACTTGGTGCCATATGTCGACTTCCACTCGGCACTCACCTCGCTCAGATAGGCGCTGAAGTGATAGGTGGTGCCCGAACCGTCGGCACGCACCACGGGGTGGATCTTCAGGTTCGGCAGGGCGAGACCCGGATTCACGGCACGGATCTCCGGCGCATCCCAGCTATCGACCTTGCCCAGGAAAATCTTCGCCAGCAAATCGCCGGTCAGCTTCAACTGGCCCTTCGGGACGGAAGGAAGGTTGATCACCGGAACAGCAGCAGTAACGACGGCCGGCACGCAGACCAACCCGGACTTGCTTGCTTCCTGGGGAGACAGCGGCACATCCGACGCGCCGAAATCGACCTGCCCTTCCCGGATACGACGAATACCTTCGCCCGATCCAACCGCCGCGTAATTGAGCCGGGTGCCGGTGGCCGCGGCATAGCCGGTCGACCAGACGCGATAGACCGGCGCGGCCGCCGTCGAACCCGCGCCCTGGATATCAGCGGCTACGGCAGTGGACATGATGAGCGCTGAGCCAAGAATGGCCAACGCGGTGCGCTTGAGCATGATCGTTCATGGAGAGTGGGCAGCCGGCATTGTAGCGGCGCAAGAGCAAGATCTTTCGGATCGGCTTGCTGTCTGGATCGACCAAATAATCGAGGCATGACATCTCCAGAAGCATCCCGGATGTCCCGGATGCCCCGGATGCTTCTGGACCGTCTGGGCACGGAGCGCTGAGTCCCGTGCCAGTCCCCGCTCAGGAACAGGCCTTGCCGTGATCGGGCTTGTAGCCCTTGGCCTTGGCGTCGGCCTCTGACATGTACGCGCCACTCTTGGTCTTGCCGTAGTAGCGATCGGACGGGCAGTGATAGACCTTGGTCGACGAGTTGGCCCAGACTTGGCCAGGGCCTCCGCCCGGTGCGGCGGCGGTGGTCTTTTTCTCGGTGGCAGTGGCGGGGGCCGCAGGTGCGGCTGTTGCCGCCGGGGCGGCGGCCTTGGGCGCGGGTGCCGCGGCAGGCGCCATCGCGGCCGGCGCCATCGCGGCTGGTGCGGATGCTGCTGCGGCGCCGCCATACCAGTCCTTGACGCCCTTGTGCCCTGCGCAGGCGCCCTTCTTGCTGGCGCCGGAGTAGTAGCTTCCGTCCTTGCAGAGGGCCGTGCTGCCGGCTGGCGCGCCGGCGGGTGCCTGGGCCTGGGCGCCGAGCGACAAACCCAGCGCGGCCGCAACGGCCATCGACTTCAGCAAATTCTTCATTGGCTGCTCCCGTATCGGGGTGAAACGACGAGAAGAAAAACGCTTGAGCCGAGTGGGCGATCAGGTACGTTGCAGCGCGACACTGGCGCCGCGCGCATCGCTCTCGCTCGTCCCCAATAACTGTCGCCGGAAGCGTTGCGTTGACAGCACCTCCAAGTCGGGCATTTTTCAGCCGGCCGAAGCGGGTGCCAAGCGTGCATTGGCGCACATGGCCGCAGTCAGCGTCTGGCGAATGCCGTCTTGATAAGACGTCTTTCGAATCGGACCAATCAGCGCGCGCAGCGCCGAGTCGTCCATGATCACGGGGTCAGTCTGCAGATAGTGCATCTCGACCAGTTCGCGCATTAGCGGATTGAACAGCCCCAGCAGACGCAGCATTGTCTTGCCCACCACGCGCAGTTTCATCGCGCGGCCGGTCTGGCGCTCCATCTCTTCCACCAGCTCGCGCTGCGTGGTGACGCCGGCCCCGGCGAGGTGCCAGATCTTGCCGAAGGCAGCCGGAGTATCAACCAGCCGGGCCACCACCGGGCCCACGTCCGGCACGAAGATGAACTCATGCGGCGTGTCGATCGGCCCGATCAGGTCGGCCGTGCCGCCGTTCGCAGCCGCCAGCACCGCGCGATGCAGCAGGCTGTTCTCGACGCCGGGACCATAGAAGTCCGGCAAACGCAGCACGGTGGCACGGATGCGTCCATCGGCATGCGCCTGCATCAGCAGGTCCTCCTGCGACTTGCGCATACGCCCCTTGAAGGTGTGGGGTTCGCGCGGATGGTCCTCGCTCACGGGTGTCGTCCTTGCCCTGCCATATGGGTACACCGTGCCGATCAGGATGATCTGCTTCACACCGGCCGCCACGGCGGCGTCGAGCGTCCGGCGCATCAGCGCGGGGTGCAACTCGAACTGCCAGTAGTTCACGCCGACCAGATAGATCAAGGTCTCCACACCCGTGGCGGCCGCCTGAATCGCCTCCGGCGAGTCCGGATTCCAGGTCAGGATCTCCGCCAGCGGGTCATCGCCGAAGGCCTGGCGCAGGCTGGCCTCGTGCCGGCCTACCACCCGATAGGGCTCACCCCTGCTGCGCAGGGCGGCCGCGATGCTCCGGCCAATGGCGCCTGCCGCGCCAAACAAGGCAACTTTGGACATATCGGATTTCCTTTCGGTAACGGATTGGGAAGGCAGCGAGCAATTCGCGAAACCGCAGTGTGGCGCACCCGCAATCGAAAGAAAATTGCCTAGAATCGACTGGCTGCTATTTGAAAATGCATACCATGACGCGAAACGAACCGAGCTGGGAGTGGTACCGGACATTCTTGCAGGTGCTGGAGGTCGGCTCGCTCTCCGCCGCCGGCCGGGCCCTCGGCATCACGCAGCCCACTGTCGGGCGGCACATCGACAGCCTCGAGTCGGCCCTTGGGCTGAAGCTGTTCACGCGCTCGTTCGACGGCTTCGCCCCCACCGAGGCCGCCCATGAACTGAAGCCATACGCGGCGAGCATCGCCGCCACCGCCGCCGCGCTGCGCCGGGTGGCCAGCAGCCACGGCGCGGGCGTCCGGGGCACCGTACGGCTGACCGCGAGCGAAGTCATCGGCGCCGAGGTACTGCCTCCGATCCTGGCGGCCCTGCGCGACGCGCATCCGGAGCTGGTGGTCGAACTCGTCCTGTCGAATCAGCCTGACGACCTGTTGCGCCGCGAAGCGGACATCGCCATCCGCATGTTCCGACCGGTCCAGGGAGCCTTGATCGCCCGACATGTCGGCGGTATTGAAATCGGCTTGCACGCGCACAGTCGCTATCTGCAGGCGCACGGCGTGCCGGGCTCGACGAGCGAGCTCTCGCGCCATGCGCTCATCGGCTTCGATCAGGAAAACGACTTCATCCGCCGGTTGCAGAGCAAATTCAAACCCTTCTGGCGCGATAGCCTGGCCTTTCGCAGCGACAGCGACCTGGCCCAACTCGGCGCCATCCGCGCGGGATTTGGCATTGGCGTGTGCCAGGCCGCACTGGCGGCACGGGATCCCCAACTGGTGAGGGTGTTGCCCGAGCAGTTCTCGGTCACGCTGGATACCTGGGTAGCCATGCATGAAGACCTGCGTGACAACACACGCTGTGCCGTCACCTTCGCCGCGCTGGTCAATGGGCTGGACGCCTATATCAAAGGTGTTCCCGGGCGAGGGGCATGACCGCAATGCCCGAACATTCGCAGACGTCGGCCTGAAACGGATGGCACCCGTCGCACTCTGCAAAATCAGGAATCATCCCGACAAGAAACTTTCATAACGGTGAAAGTGATTACTTGTCGTCACACCTGCTATACCTAACGAGGTTGTCGCGCCACTGGCCACCTGTATTGCGGCCGGCGCGCATCGTCTTGCCGCACGAATCGGATTAGCCGATCGCCTTTTCCCTTATCGGGACCATTTTCTTTTCAATGGAGAGCATCAATGGTTATTCAGGAAGGTTTTTCATTTGGAAACTTCATCATCGACGTTTTTTCCATCTTCCTTTTCATCCTGTGGTTCTGGTTGCTCATCACCATTTCCGGCGATCTGTTCCGGCGTCATGACGTGTCGGGCTTCGCCAAGGTGCTGTGGGTGATCTTCCTGATCGTGCTGCCCTACATCGGCGTCTTCGCCTACATCCTCACCCAGGGTCGCGGCATGGCAGAGCGCAATCAGGAACGTGCGCGGGAGGCACGCAACGAACTTCGCCAGGTGGTCGGCTTCAGTGTCGCCGACGAACTGGAAAAGCTCGACCGCCTGAAAGCGTCCGGCTCCATCTCCGAGGACGAATTCAAACGGCTGCGGGCGAAGCTGGTCGAGTAAAGCGTTGCGACCAGAGGCGGCAGCGGTCCATCAGGGCTCAGGCGATTGCACACCCAGCACGGCAACAATCGCCAGCACCGCCACGCCTAGCAGGGCTTCGATAACGAAGCTCCTGCGCAGCGCCCGCACGGCCGCGCCACTGTCCGATGCCGTCACCAGCGCCGGGCTCAAGCGATACCGGTTCAGCGCGGCCATCACCAGCATCGCGGCGAATAGCGCCAGCTTGACCAGCAGAATCCGGCCGTAGGGCGACGTCAGTCGCTCCAGCGTCGGCATGCCGGCGATGAACCAGTAGTTGACTGCCCCGGTCGTCACCAGCGTCCCGACGATCACGGTACCGATACTCGCAAACCCGCGCGCGGCGCGATCCAGCACTGCGAGAACGCCCATCCGGGCCAGCATCAGGAATCCAGCCAGCGCGCCAATCCATGCGCCGCCCGCGAGCAGATGCGCAATATCGACCAGCAGATGCGCGACGCCGGACAGCCCCTCGTTCATCGCGCCGTGGCCACCCCATGCGAGCGTTGCCAGCGCGATGGCGCCACAGGCGACGAGGACCTGATAGCGCAGCGTCGGCCGATGCGCGAGCGCGAAGCTCGCGAGCAGTCCACCGAGAAGCGCGCTCATGCGCATGAAGCAGGCGATGCCGAAGGCTGTCTCGGTCGCGATCATCGCCACCGTATCGCCCCCAAGATCCGCGTACCCTTCCACTCCGGACATGGCCTTGGCCACCACGGCCATGTCCACGACGGAAAGCACCAGGCCGATGAGCGCGGCCATCGTGGCGTAGCCGCTATAGCACCGGGCGCTGGCGGCTTCCCGCTCGTCTTTTCGCAACGCATACAGGGCAAACAGCGGCAAGCCAAACAGCAGCATCAGATCCAGATAGAGCGCGAACCGCACCCACACGTTGAGCCAGTCGACCTCCATTGGATAGCCCTGCCCGCGTTACTTCGTCGTGAAGGTGATGCTGCCGTTGACCGGATGGGTGTCCGATGACACCGCCCGCCAGTCCAGGCGATAGGTGCCCGGTACCAACGGGCTCTTCGGCGTGATGATCATCGCCTTGGGATCGTCGCCCCCGGACACACTGGCCGCGATCTTCATTGGCGGATGATCGGCCATGCCGGGCATCCCGGTCATGACCAGATTCGCGCCGGAGACCTGCTTGACGAGGTTCTCGGAGAACAGCAGTTCGATCCGCGTGGGCGCGGGCCCTTCGGACTTGTCGGCAGGCGAGGCGCTGACAAGCTTGGGGTGCGCGAGGGCGGCGGCACTGGCCAGAAGTGCGGTGGCGGCAACCAGCGCCTTGGCCGCGGTGTGGATATAAGTCATGAGATCTCCCTGGGTAAAACGATTGAAGCCGGACGCGATCAGAACCAGGCGCGCACACCGGCAACGAAACGCGTCTCGCCGCTACGGCCGCCGGATGTGCGAACCATATCGGCGGTGTTGCCGAACGTCTGGTAGCGCTCCACGCCGATGTACGGCGCGAACTGGCGACTGAACTCGTAGCGCAGACGCAATCCCACCGCGCCGTTCGACAGCCCGCTGCCGGTGCCGGTCGCCGGGTCATTCTTGCCGTACAGGTTCGCTTCGATGCGCGGCTGGAGAATCAGCCGCTGCGTAATCAGCAACTCATACTCGGCGGACAGGCGCAGCGCGGTGCGCCCCTCGTTGCCCACGTAAGCCGTGGCATCGACCTCGAACCAATATGGCGCCAGCCCCTGCACGCCGAAGGCCAGCCAGTTCCGCGCGGGCCGGCCATAGCCGGCATCGTTGCGAAAGCCGACCTGTGTATCCCAAAACGTGGAAATCGCATGGCCCCACAACAGCTCGGTGCGGGCGTCGTGCACCCGGCCTTTCTCGGCTTCGCCTTCGGCCTTGATCACAAGCTTGTTATAGGCGCTACCAATCCATGCCTGGGCTTCGTACGAGGTCGCATTGCTACCGTTGCCATGCGTCCACTCCAGACGGTCCACCAGCACCGAGGCAAACAGGTGTTCGTCGGCCATGTGAAGCTGGCGATGCTCGCCCAGCGCGTACTTGCCGACGCCGAGCAAGTAACCGCCCGAATACGCATTCGGATCGCGTGCATCCGGCGGCGCACTACCGCCCTGCATCTTCATGTCGCCATGATCCATGGCGGGCGGCGCGCTTCCGGCGTTGCCGCCGTCCATGGTCTGGATGTCGCTGCTATCGCCGCTGTCCATGGCCTGGATCTCGCCGCCATCCATGCCCTGCATCGATGACATCGAATCCGAAGTGGTCGCGTTGGCCGCGTTGGCCGCGTTGGTCGCGTTGGTCGCGTTGGTCGCGTTGGTCGCGTTGGCAGTTGGGGCAGCGTGCGACGCATGGTCTGCGTGCGAATGCTGCGCCCATGCGGTGCCCATGCTGACGGAAAGAAGCACCGCCGCGAGCAGCGTCAGTGTGAGTGGGTTGCGTGCGTTCATCATGCCACCACCACTTCACGGAACATGCCCATGTCCATATGCATCATCAAGTGGCAGTGCCATGCCCAGCGCCCGAGCGCATCGGCGGTCACGAGGAAGCTGATGCGTTGCGCGGGCTGCACCGGAATCGTATGACGACGGGCCTGGAACGTGCCGTCGGGCGCCTCCAGTTCGCTCCACATGCCATGCATGTGCATCGGGTGGGTCATCATCGTGTCGTTGTGGAGAATCACCCGCAGGCGCTCGCCATGCTTGAAGAACACCGGGGTCGACTTGCCGTACTCCACGCCGTCGAACGACCACGTGTAGCGCTCCATATTGCCGGTCAGATGCAATTCCACCTCACGGCCCGGGCCACGGTGGTCCATCGGTCCACCGACCGTATGCATGTCCGCCAGTGTCAGCACCCGGCGCCCGTTGTTGCGCAGCCCGATGCCGGGGTCGTCGAGGTTGGTGCGCGCCATGTCCACGCGCATGTCGGTGCTCGGACCGTACTCAGTACGCGCATGACGGGCCCGCGTGCTGGGTACCTTGAGCGAGTCGCCATGCGACATGGCACTCATCCCAGCCATGCCGGACATACCGGACATATCGTGCTGGCTGTGATCCATGGGCATCGCACCGTGATTCATGGCGCCATGGTTCATGCTGCCCATCATGTCACCCATGGTCAGCCACTCCGCCTTGTCGAGGGCCGGTACCGGTGGCTGCAGGCCCTCGCGCACGGCCAGCGTGCCGCGCGCGAAGCCAGTGCGGTCCATCGACTGGGCGAAGATCGTGTGCGCGTCGTCGGTCGGCTCCACCAGCACGTCGCAGGTTTCCCCCGGGCCGATGCGGAACTCGTCGACCGTCACGGGCTCGATGTTCTGGCCGTCGACCTGTATCACCTTGAGCTTCAGGCCCGGAATGCGCACGTCGTAGAACGTGTTGCCTGCGCCGTTGACGAAGCGCAGGCGCACGCGCTCGCCGGGACGGAACAGCCCGGTCCAGTTGCCGGCAGGGGTGACGCCATTCATCAGGTACGTCAGCGTGGCGCCCGACAGGTCCGCCAGATCGGTCGGGCTCATCCGCATCTGGTTCCACATCTTTCGCTTCTCCAGCGCGGCGCCAAGCCCATCGTTGGAAACGTCGCGGAAGAAGTCCACCACGGTGGGTTGGTTGTAGTTGTAGTAGTCGCTCTGGATCTTGAGCTTGGACATGACCCGCATCGGATCCTCGTCCGTCCAGTCGGACAGCAGCACCGCGTAGTCGCGGTCGGCACGCACTGGGTCTTCGTCGCCGTCGATGATCAGGCTGCCGTAGACACCAGTCATCTCCTGAAAGCCCGAGTGCGAGTGGTACCAGTAGCTACCGGTCTGATCCACCTTGAAGCGGTAGGTGAACGTCTCGCCGGGCGGAATGCCCGGGAAGCTGATACCGGGCACGCCGTCCATCTGATACGGCAGGATGATGCCGTGCCAGTGAATCGAGGTAGGCTCGTTCAGGCGATTGGTGACGCGGATCGTCACCGTGTCGCCCTTGCGCCAGCGCAGCGTGGGACCGGGAAGCATGCCGTTGATGGTGGTGGCCATGCCGGGCTTGCCCGTGAAGTTGACCGCCGACTCGCCAATCACGAGATCGAACTCCGTGCCACGCAAGACCGGTGCAGTGCCATTGCCCGTTGCAGCCTGTCCGCCCCCGGAACTGGCCCAGCTTCCGGACGACAATCCCCCGAGCGCGCCGAGCACACCCCCGGCGGCAAGACCCTGGACGAAGCGACGCCGGGACAACCCCGCTCGCACAGGCAAAATCAGATCGGCCGGAACGTTGGCTCGCATGCTGTCAATTCCTTCTCATCGTGAAATCGCGCCAGCAAAATGGCGCAGCGAGCACAGAGTAGTCAGGGCGCGGTAACCACCTAATGACCCAAAAATTACATTCCGGTAATGTCCGCGTCATGTTCGGACCGCGGCGTACACTTGCGGCGTTTTCCGGGCGCGGGGCCCGGGTGCATTGGTTTGACGAGGACACGTATGAAGCTCCTGGTGGTCGAGGACGAAACCAAGACTGGCGAATACCTGAGGCAGGGCCTGACCGAGGCCGGCTTCATCGTGGACCTCGTGCATAGCGGGCTGGACGGCCAGCATATGGCGCTGAACGAGTCCTACGACCTGCTGATCCTCGATGTGATGCTGCCCGATATCGATGGCTGGCGCATCCTGCAGAACATCCGTGCCGCCGGCAATCCCGTGCCGGTGCTGTTCCTGACGGCCCGTGACAGCGTCGCCGACCGCGTGAAGGGGCTGGAACTCGGCGCGGACGACTACCTCGTCAAGCCGTTCGCGTTCTCCGAACTGCTGGCCCGCGTGCGCACGCTGTTGCGCCGGGGTGCCGCGCAGGCACCGGTCGATCGTATCCAGATCGCCGATCTCGTGCTGGACCTGGCCCGACGCAGAGCCACGCGCGCCGGGCGCAGGATCGTGCTGACCGGCAAGGAATTCGCGCTGCTGGAACTGCTGGCCCGCCGCCGTGGCGAGGTATTGCCGCGTTCGCTGATCGCCTCGCAGGTCTGGGACATGAACTTCGACAGCGACAGCAATGTGATCGACGTGGCGATCCGCCGCCTGCGCGCGAAGATCGACGATGACTTCGACGATAAGCTGATCCAGACCGTGCGTGGCATGGGATATGTGCTGGAAGCGCCGGAGGATCTGGCCTGATGCGCGGCTATTCGCTGACCACGCGGCTGACCGCGCTGTTCTCGCTAACCTCGGCCTGCGTGCTGCTCGGGCTTGGCGTGCTGATCTTCACGGCGATGGACCGGCACTTCGCGGTGGAGGACTACGCGCTGCTGCGCGACAACATGCGCCTCGTTGAGAAAACCATCGCCGACAACACCGGCAGCACGTTGCCCACGCGCCTGGCGGACGCCTACCAGCATCACAGCGGACTCCTGGTCTATACGCGCGGCGCCAACGGTCAGGTGCACTACGCCACGCCGGATTTCGACTTTGCCGCAGCGCTGAAGACGTCGATTGAGGCATCGCGCAAGCATGTCGGCGATGACGACGTCTTCCAATGGACGCAGGACGGCAAGACCTATCGCGGCATGCGTGCCACGGTAAACGCGGCGGGAGAACTCACCGACGTGCTGCTGGGGATGGACACCGAGATCCACGAGCATTTCGTCCACGCGTTCCGCCGATCGCTCGTCTCGTATGTGGCGCTGGCTGTGCTGGCCAGCGGTGTTTTCGGCTGGTGGGCCGCGCGCCGGGGTCTGGCGCCGTTGCGCGCCATGGCCACGCGTGCGAAGGTCGTCACGGGAGACAAGCTCCATGAGCGGATGCCGGTGGAAGCTGTTCCCGAGGAAGTGGCCAATCTCGCCGCCAACCTCAATGCGATGCTGGAACGCCTGCAGGATGATTTCCGCCGCCTGTCCGAATTCTCGTCCGATCTCGCGCACGAACTGCGCACGCCGCTGACCAATCTGATGACGCAGACGCAGGTGGCCTTGTCACAACCCCGGGACGCGGAGAAGTATCGGGAAATCCTGGCCTCCAACGCGGAAGAGCTGCAACGCCTGTCGCGAATGGTTTCGGACATGCTGTATCTGGCCAAGATGGAACACGGGCTCGACCTGCCGCACAAGGAAACCATTTCCATCGCGCAGGAAGCGGGGGCGCTGTTCGAGTTCTATGAGGCGCTGGCCGAGGACAAACAGGTGGCACTGCGGCTGCAGGGCGACGGCATCGTCGAGGGCGACCGCCTGATGCTGCGGCGCGCGCTGAGCAATCTGCTCTCCAACGCGCTGCGCCACACTCCGCAGGCCGGCGCGGTGGTTGTCGAGGCGCACGCGGAAGGCGACAGCGTGGTGGTGGCGGTGGAAAACGATGGGCCCGAGATTCCGGCCGAGTTGTTGTCTTCGCTGTTCGATCGGTTCTTCCGTGGCGACAAGTCGAGGCGACGGCCCGAGTCGGACAGCGTCGGGCTCGGGCTCTCCATCACGCGCGCGATCATGACCGCGCACGGCGGCGGCATCTCGGTCCAGTCGGCGAACGGAAAGACCCGTTTCGTGCTGCGATTCCCGCCGCGGAACGCGCAAGCCTGATCAGGCGCGCGCGACGCGCGCCTTGCTGCGTTCCAGCACTTCGAAGACCAGCATCCCGGCCGCCATGGCCAGCACGAAGCCGATGGCCTTTGGATAGCCCGCGCCCAGCGCCACCAGCGCGGGGCCCGGGCAGAAGCCCGCCGTCCCCCAGCCGATACCGAACAGTGCGCTGCCGATGACGAGCCTTGGCGTGATGACAGTATTCGTCGGCAGTTGCATGGGCAACCCGAGCAGCGAACGCTGACGGCGCTTGGCCAGCAGGAACGCCGCCGAGCCAATCGCAATGGCGCCGACCATCACGAAGGCGAGCGAGGGGTCCCAACGCCCCGCCAGATCGAGAAAGCCCAGCACCTTGGCCGGATTGGCCATGCCGGAAACCATCAGGCCGATGCCGAACAGCAGGCCCGCGAGCAGTGCGGTGATGGCGCTCATATCAGGCTCCGATCAGGTGATGGGTGACGAAAACGGTCAGAAAGCCTGCCGCCATGAAGGTCAGCGTGGCCACCAGCGAACGGATGGACCCACGCGAGATACCGCAGACGCCGTGGCCGCTGGTGCATCCGCCCGCGTAGCGCGTGCCGATCCCGACCAGAAAGCCCGCGACGAGCACCTCGCCCCAGCTTGCCTGGATATCGGCCTTGGCCGGCATCCCGAACAGCGCGGCAAGTATCGGTGCGCCGATCAGCCCTATCAGGAAGGCCACCCGCCACGTCATGTCGCGGCGCGGCAGGCTCAGCAGCCCGCCCAGGATGCCGCTGATGCCAGCGATCCGCCCATTGAACAGCACCAGCACGGCTGCGGCCACGCCAATGACGATGCCCCCGGCCAGGGACAGGCCCGGGGTGAAATTGCCAAGATCGATCAGCAGCATGTTCGCTCCTCAGGAATTCGCGCAGAACTGTTCGTACAGCACGGCCATGACAGCAAGTGCCTGTTCGCTGGCCACGGCATAGATGATGTTCTTGCCCTCGCGGCGCGTGACTACCAGACCGTTTTCACGCAGCACGGCAAGCTGCTGGGACAACGTGGGCTGGTGAATGCCGAGCCGCGCCTCCAGTTCGCCCACCGACAGTTCGCCCTGTGAGAGCTGGCACATCAGCAGCAGGCGGTCGGGGTTGGCCAGCACCTTGAGCAGCGCGCAGGCGTCCGCGGCTGCACTTTGCAGGCTGACGAGGTCGATGGAGGAATGGGTCTGGTTCATGGGCCGGTGCCGGTATGCGCCGATATGGGCCCCGGCACGGGCCGGGCAACATTTGCGAGAATTATAGTCTATAAAAATATAGATTGTTAACGGGTACCCGGCAGACTTGCAGCGTCTGCCGGGGCGTTACCGCTCAGTCGTCAAAGTCCCACATGCGATGGAGATCGAGCTTCAGACGGCTATCCGACTCGAGCACGTCGACATTGGCCAGGCGCTCCGCCAGCATGGCGTCGGCCAGGTTTCGACGCACGACGATCAGCTCCTGCAAGCCAGATTCTCCGGCCCGATACGCGCGCGTTGCGCGATCCGACGCCGTCCGTTGCAGCGTCGCGGCCTCGGTCTGCGCCGCTGCCGCCGCGCGCTTGCCGGACAGGTTCCGGTACAAGACATCGAACTCCGCACCCAAACGTTGTTCGATGCCCAGCCGCTTCCGCGCGGCCGCCTCGGCATCTGCCGCTGCCGCCACTGCGTTAGAGCGGCGATACGCCGAGCCAAGCGGCATCGACACGCTGACCCCGAGAATCCGCTCGGCGCCGCCGCGTTCCACCGTGACGAACATGCCGACGGTCGGGTCCGGCTTGCGGTCCAGATCCGATCGTTTGGCCTGCTGCAACGCATGGGCTTCTTCCGCCATCGCCAGCAGGTATTCATGGCTGTCCTGCACGTAGATGCCGCGCAACTGCTCGACCGGCTCCTGCGGAGGCGGCGGCAGCGCGATGCGAACGGGCGCCTGCACCGGTTGACCCAGCATCGGGAAACGCGCGCGCAACTCGGCGAGCGATGCCGACTCAGTGGCTTGGGCAGTGGCCACCGTCGCGCGCGTGCGCGCCAGTTCCGCCGCTGCCAGCTCCGCGTCGAGACGCGCGGCATCACCCACCTGCACGCGCCGCGTCGTCATGGCTGCGAGGTCCGCCGCCGCGCGCGCATTGTCCTCGGCGGCCATGCGGGCCTGCCCCGCGCGAATCGCTGCGATCCAGAGACTCAGGATCTGACGCGATGTTTCGTGCTTGGCGTCCTTGACCGAGAGGTTGCCGGCCTCGGTCGCGAGATCGGCCAGCACGCCGTCGGCCTCCGCCTTGCCCCAGAGACGCAGCGGACGCTCGATTGCAATCTGGCCTTCGGGATAGCGCTCGGAGGGCTCGCGCACCTGCCGGCCCTGGCCGATCACCCGGACAACCGTTTCCGCCGTGCCCGCTCGCGTGCCTGCGGCGCGTGCCGTCGTGGCATCCCGCCGCGCTTCAGCCGTAAGCACGTCAGGCGCCCGCGCAACGGCCTCGCGCACTGCCACCTCGGCAGGCAGGTACGACTGCGCGTCCTGCGCGAAGACGGCACCATTCGAGAGCAACGCGGCTCCTATCATCGCCAACACGATGTTTCGCATTGCTGGCTTCATTGCATCTCTCCCTTGGCAGACGGGCGAAGGCCAGGCACGCCGAAGCGTTCGAACAACAGCGGCAGCAGGAGCAGCGTCAGCGCGGTGGACGTCACCAGTCCGCCGGACACGACAATCGCCAGCGGCCGCTGGATTTCAGAGCCTGGGCCGGAGGCCAGCAGCAGCGGAATCATGCCGAGCGCCGCAATGCACGCGGTCATCAACACGGGCCGCAAGCGATCGCGCACACCAACGCGCACGGTGGTGGCCATATCGTGCCCTTCGTCCAGCAGCGCATTGAAGTGCGACACCAGCACCACGCCGTTGAGCACCGCGATGCCGAGCAGCGCGATGAAGCCCACCGACGCCGGTACGGACAGGTACTCGCCCGAGATCCGCAATGCGGCAATGCCACCGACCAGCGCGAACGGAATATTGGCGATGATCAGCACCGCCTGACGCACCGACCGGAACGTCAGCATCAGCAGCAGGAAGATCGCGCCCAGCGCCAGCGGCACCACCAGCGCGAGACGGGCCGCCGCGCGTTGCTGGTTCTCGAACTGGCCACCCCATACGATGCGCAGACCCTTGAGCGACGCAAGCTGATTCACCGCGGTTTGCGCTTCCTGCACGAAGCCGGCCAGATCGCGGCCGCTCACGTTGACCTGGACCACGGCAAAGCGCGCCCCGTCCTCATGGTTGATGCGGACCGGTCCGTCGATGCGCTCGATACGCGCGAGCGATGTCAGCGGCCATACCTTTCCATCGGGCGCCGTCACCAGCAGACCCGTGAAGGCATCCGGCACCTGCCGCAGCCCCGGCCCGCCGCGCAGGATCAGCGGCGTGCGGACGATGCCTTCGGGCACCACGCCGATGCGGTCGCCTTCCACCAACGCGCGCAGTTGCGCCTGCAATGCGTCGCCGCTGAATCCGGCCTGCCCGGCCGCGGCCCGGTCGATCACTACGTTCATGTATTGCACGCCGCTGTTGCTCGGCGCGATCACCTCGGCCACACCGTTGATCTTGCGTACCGTTGCGGCGATGGCGGTGGCGGCGTTGTCGATGGATGCAAGGTCGTTGCCGAAGTGACCTTGCCCCTGTTCCACGAATCCCATAACCGAGGGAATTAGGCAGCCCGGTGTTGCTGAGCTGCGGACCAGTTTTTCTCGAACGTCATGGGGCTGACGTAGCCCAGCGTCGAGTGGAGTCGGCTGGCATTATAAAAGCCAAGCCAGTCAATTACCTCGTCCATTGCGGCGCGGCGGGTAGCGAACTGGCGACCGTGCAGGCGAGCGACCTTCAACGACCCCCACAGACTCTCAGTCGGCGCGTTGTCCCAGCAATCGCCCCTGCGGCTCATTGACGAGCGCATGCCATACGCCTTCAGGGCGTCTTGAAACAGATGGCTGCAATACTGGCTTCCCCGGTCGGTGTGCACAATCACACCGGCTTCCGGGCGGCGCCGGAACCAGGCCATGCGCAGCGCGTCCGTGACCAATTCGGCCTTCATGTGTGGTTGCATCGACCAGCCAACCACCTGCCGGCTGAACAGGTCGATGATGACCACCAGGTAGAGCCAGCCTTCGGCGGTCGCCACATAGGTTATGTCGCTCGTCCAGACTTGATTGGGTGCTGCTGGGCTAAAGTCGCGTTGCAGCAGATTGGGGGCCACCGGCAAATCGTGGTTCGAGTTGGTTGTCGCGATGTACTTGCGCTTGTGGCGGGCACGGATGCCGTGCAGCGCCATCAGCTTGCGAACACGCTCCTTGCCCACCCGCACCCCACGCGCCAGCAGTTCCTTCCACATGCGCGGCCAGCCGTACTCCCCCTTGACCCCGGCGTGAATCGCCTTGATGTGGGCCAACAAGGCATCGTCACTGAGTCGGCCTCTATCTGGCCTGTCGGTGCTTACTGTGCGTTGCTTGCGCTGGTGATAGCCGCTGGGGCTGACCCCTAACAGCTCACACAGGACCGAGACCGGCCAGTAACGTCGGTTTCGCTCGATGAACGCATACCTCACACCGACTCCTTCGCAAAGTATGCTGCGGCTTTTTTTAAAATATCGCGCTCCATCTTCAAGCGCGCCACCTCCGCCCGAAGCCGGGCCAGCTCCATCTGCTCCGGGCTGACCGGCTTCATACCCGCACCAGTCAGCTTGCCTTCCCGCTCCGCCTTGACCCAGTTATGCAGCGTCTGCGCTCTGATGCCCAGGGTCGCGCTAACCACTGCCATGCTCTGCCCGCTCTTCACCAGCCGTACCGCTTCCAGCTTGAATTCCAGCGTGTACTGCGCCCGCTTTGTCTTGCTTGTCATCACATCTCTCCTTGCTTCAGTTTAACCTCAGCAAGGGATTCGTTTTGCGGGGGCAAGCTCAAAGATCTTGATGGCCACATCGCCACGCGTGCCGGTCAGCATCTCGGAGACGCGCATCTCGATTGGCTGCGTGAAACCGTAGACCACGCCCGGGAAGCGCTCCATCACCTTGCGGATCGATTCCGCGATATCGTCCTTGGTGCCACGCCACTCGTCCTTCGGCTTGAGCACCAGGAAGGTGTCGGTCTCGTTCAGCCCCATCGGGTCCAGCCCCAGGTCGTCCGATCCGGAACGCGCCACCACCGAGCGGATCTCAGGCACTTCCTTGAGCAGCGCCCGCTGGACACGTTGATCCAGCTCGAGCGATGCCGCCAGCGATACGGATGGCGCCTTCTGCAACTGCACGATCAGGTCGCCCTCATCCATGCTCGGCATAAACGTCTTGCCAACGGACACATACAGCCCGACCGCCAGCAACAACGCCGCGCCAGCCACCCCGAATACGGCGCGGCGATGCGCAAAACTCCACTGCTGCAGCCGCGCAAACCCCGCAGCCACCTTGCGCATCATCCACGGCATCTCGTCCGCGTGGGCCTTCAGCACCAGCGACGCCAGCGCCGGCACCACCGTGAAGGCAATCACAATCGACGACGCCAGCGCCAGCACGATGGTCAGCGCCACCGGCGAGAACAGCTTGCCTTCCAGCCCCTGCAGCGACAGCAATGGCAGAAACACGATGGCGATGATCGACACTCCGGCCAGCATCGGCGTTGCCACCGAAGTCACGGCGTGCCGGATGGCGGCGCCGCGCAGATCACTACGCGCCCCATGCTTTTCCTCGCGGGCCAGTGCGGTCTCGATGTTCTCCACCACCACCACGGCAGCGTCCACCAGCATGCCCAGCGCGATGGCCAGGCCACCCAGGCTCATCAGGTTGGCGGTGAGCCCGACGTAGCGCATCAGCAGGAAGGTCGCCAGCATCGACAGTGGCAGCGTGGCCGCCACCACCAGCGCGGCGCGCACGCCACCGAGAAACAGGTACAGCAGCACCACCACCAGCAAGCTGGCTTCGATCAACGCGCGCACCACCGTGTTGGCCGCACGCGATACCAGTTCGCCACGGTTGTAGAACACGTGGGTCGTCATGCCCTTGGGCAAGTCGGGCGCCAGCGCATCGAGACGCGCCTGCACGGCATCCACCAGCTTGCGGGCATCGGTACCGCGCAGGCCGAGCACGAGGCCCTCGACCACTTCGCCGCGCCCGTCCTGCGTCACCGCGCCGTTACGCGTGGCTTCACCGAGCTTGACCGTTGCGACATCTCCGACGGTCACCGCCGCAGCATCCACCATGCCCTGCCCGGACTCGACCACGATCGTGCGCAGATCGTCGACACCACGTACACCGCCTTCCACCCGCACGACCCAGTGCTCGTCGCCCTGTTCCAGCCGGCCGGCGCCGTCGTTGCGATTATTGGTGTCGAGCGCGTCGCGCAGCTGTTGCAGCGTCACACCCCGGGCGCGCAGCCGTGCGGGATCGGGAATCACTTCGTAGCTGCGGACCTCGCCGCCGAGCGAGTTGACATCGGCCACGCCCGGCACAGTACGTAGCGCGGGGCGGATCACCCAGTCGAGCACGCGCCGCCGGTCCGCCAGGCTGTAGCCATCGCCATCGACGGTGAACATGAACATCTCGCCCAGCGGCGTGGTGACGGGCGCGAGCCCCCCAACCGCCGATGACGGCAAATCGCGCGCGATACCTGCCATGCGCTCCGACACCTGCTGGCGCGCCCAGTAGACGTCCACCCCTTCCTCGAAGTCGACCGTGACATCGCTGATGCCGTACTTCGACACCGAGCGGACGATCGTCTTGTGCGGAATGCCCAACAACTCCTGCTCGATCGGCGTGGAGACGCGCTGCTCTACCTCCTCGGGCGTCATGCCCGGCACCTTCAGCACCACCTTGACCTGCGTGGGCGAGATATCGGGAAACGCGTCGATGGGCAGGTTCAGATAGGCCCACGCCCCGGCCGCCGCCAGCACGCAGGCGGCGATCAGCACCAGCGGGCGCTGCCGCAGGGAAAAATCGATCAGACGGCCTACCATCACTGGTCTCCCGTCAGGATGCCCTTGAGCGCCCCAATGCCGGTGACCGCCACGCGAGCGCCGGCAGGCAGCCTGGTCCGGACGACGGCAGTGGCGTCGTCGGTGCTGTCAATCTCGACGCGGTGGAACGTGAAGCCCTTGTCAGTGGCCAGGAATACGCCGGGCACCCCCTGCCAGTACACCAGCGCAACGGCCGGAATCCGCACCCGGCCGGGCGCGCCGGACCCGTCCGTGGCGCCGCGCAGCACCAGCGTGACGTTGATGTTCTCGCCCGCGCGAAGGTTGCCGCGCCGCTCCAGCGACGCCCGCACGCGCACGCCGGCGGTGCCATCGCCCGTCGGCGCGATACCGATCACCTTGCCGGTGGCGCCGCGCGGCTTGATGTCCACGGTATCGCCCAGTGACGGCACGGGAATGTCGCGGCCAACCAGCAGGTCCAGTTCCACCGCATTGGGATCGACGATCCGGAACAGCGGCGCGGCGGCGTCCACGCGCGCGCCGGGAACAGCATTGACCTCGGACACCACGCCGGAACGATTGGCTACCAGCTGCGCCTCGCCGCCCGCGCCCGTGAAGGCGATGCCCGCCGATGCCAGCTCGGCGCGCCGTGCCTTGACCATCGCCGTCGCCTCGGTCGCGCGGGCCTCGGTAGCCTGCAGACGGCTGTTCGCGATGATGCCGTCGTCGAACAGCAGCTTGTCACGGGCCAGCGATTTCTGGGCGAGGTTGACCTGCGAGTTGGCCTCCGTCAGCGCGCGGCTGGCTTCGAAAAGCTGCGGACTGGCGAACGTCGCCAGAGCCTCCCCACGCCGCACCGTCTGGCCGACCGCCACGATCACGCGGGGCACGATCCCCGCATAGGGCGCTGCCACGACGTACTGGGCGTCGGGCCGGAAAACGACCCGCGCGTGCGTGCCAACCTCCAGGTTCGCCGACGCCTGGACAGGACTGAACCGCACGCCCAGCGCCCGCGCCTGGTCGGCGGACAGTGGCACCGGCTGCATTGCCGGCGGGTTGGTGGACTGGGCAAGCGATTGCCCGACAAGAAATACGGCCGACGCGATAGCCGCGCCGATCCTGGGGAACCGGGAAAAAACCATACATGACTCCAGAATGCGAAACCCGCGCGGGCCCGCTCTCGAATCAGGGCGCGCGCGAACATGCCGGCGGACTGCCGGCCGGTGACATCAGGAGAAGGTGGGGGGAGCTTGGGCTGGTGGTGGCCATCCAACACGACTGGACCATCGACCGCGCGGTGATGCTGGCCGCCAGGCACGGCGCGGCGTGATATAGACCGCGAGCGCTGCCAGCAGGACAAACGTCAGGACAGACGCGCCAAGCACCGCAGCAGCCTGGAGCAACAGGGAAAAGGAAAACGGCCCGATGGCGGTTTCGACATCGACCTCGAAGGGCTCGCGATGAGAGCCAAAGGCGTGGTGATGATGGTCGCCATGCCCGCTCAAACCCTCGAAACGCGAATGAGAATCGAATGATCTGGACGGCGACGTATGCACGTGCAGGCCAGTCTGGTTGGGAGTACCGATATGGCCGTGCAGAAGCGGGGTCAGCAACTGCGCCAATACGATGATCAGCAGCAGCGCGCCCCGGAGCGGGATGCTCGCGGTCGCACGTGTCATGACGGTGGATTGTAGCCGATGCGGCTTGCATCCACATCGGTGGCAGGCGGTGCGTTTTTACCTCAATCAGGTTAGCGGAGATATGGCTCGATGGACTCGCGGTGCCGATCTTAACGCTGACTTAAGACTAGCTTGGTTCTTCGGGCAACAACGGTCCTCGCTGTCGATGGCATTTCCACCACAGACATAGGAAGAGTCCTAGAAACGGGTTGACCCTTCCCATGACGAGTCATACACTCGCCGACAGAATTTCATCGGCACCGGGTCAGCCGAACATATAAAGAAAAAGGAGCACACATGGGACAACCCTGCCCCACGGTGCGACATGGTCACGCGCGTACGCGCGGACTGTTTCGGGATATCGGGTTCACTGGGGACGGCGCGCGCCCGCGCGGGTCGTCGCGTGGCTTCACGCTGATCGAAGTCATGATCACGGTCGCCATTATCGGCATCATCGCCGCCATCGCGTTTCCCAGCTACCAACGTCACGTCGTCAAGGGCAACCGCGCCGCGGCCGAGGCATTCGTCCTCGAAGCCGCGAGCCTGCAGGAACGCTACCTGGTCGACAATCGCGCCTACGCCACAACCCTTTCCGCGCTTGGTTTCGCTGCCTTGCCGGATTCGATCGCGCCCAACTACCAGGTCACGCTCACCGTGACGGCCGCGCCTCCGGCCTACGTTTTCACCGCGACCCCCATTAATACCCAGCTTGCCCGGGACACGGACTGCGGCGTGCTGACACTGAACAATACCGGCGACAAGACGGCCGCCGGCGTGGCATCCACCTCCTGCTGGAAATAGGCCATGCCGAACTTCTCGCCAACCTTGCCTGCGACGCAGCGCGCGGCCGGCTTCACGTTGATCGAGCTGATGATCACCGTGATCGTGCTGGTGATCGTCGTCTCCATGGCCGCGCCGGCCATGAGCCAGTTGATTTCGTCGCAACGCACCCGTAACGCCGCCGCCGATCTGGCCTCCGCCTTGACCCTGACGCGCAGCGAAGCGGTCAATCGCAGTGCCACCACAACGATGACGGCATCCGGCACCGGCGGCTCATGGACCGGTGGCTGGGCCGTGGCGGCGGGCACCGCCCGGATTCGCGGCTATGGCCCGTACGACGGCATCACCATTACCGCAAGCGGCGGAAGCTCGCTGGCCATCGGCAACGATGGCCGCCCCACTGCTGGCACCCAGACATTTCAGGTAGCGCCATCCACCAATGCGACCAGCGCCACGACCGTCTGCGTCCAGGTGGGCGGCACGGGGCGCGTAACCACCGTGAACGGAACCTGCACATGATGAACCGCATGAACCGCACACAGCAGTCGCGCCCCCAGCGCCCGGGAATCGGGCTGGCATCGCAGCGTGGCGCCACCATGATCGAGGTGCTGGTCTCCGTCGTGATCCTGCTGATCGCGCTGCTCGGCACAGCCGGGCTGATCGCGCGCTCGGGACAGAGCGAGATGGAGTCCTACCAGCGCGCGCAGGCACTCACGCTGCTGAAAGACATGGTGGCGCGCATCAACGCCAACCGTCAGGCTGCCCCCTGCTATGCCAGCGGCAGCACCATGACCGTGATGGGTAACGCCACAGTCGCGCCACCGGTGTGCACGGGCGTGAGCAATGCCCAGTTGGGCACGGCGACGGCCGATCTCGCCGCATGGAGCACCGCGCTGCAGGGTAGCGCCGAGAGCAGCAGCAGCGGCACGGCGGTCGGTGCCATGATCGGCGCGCTTGGCTGTATCGAATCGATCGATGCCACCAACCAGATCTACCGCGTCACGGTGGCATGGCAGGGGCTGGCGCAAACCGTGACCTCCTCGTTGCCATGCGGTGCGGGCTCGTTCGGCAACGACGCGAACCGCCGCGCCATCAGCGTCACGGTCCGCATCGGAGTCCTGTCATGACGCGGGCGCATCATGCAGCCGTGCTGCACCTGAGGAGCCGGCAACGCGGTTTCTCGCTGGTCGAGCTGATGGTGGCCATCACGCTCACCCTGATCATCCTGACCGCGCTTTCGGCGCTCTACCTCAATACCAGCACGACGCGCAACGAGTTCGCCAACAGCGCCGACCAGATGGAAAACGGCCGGTACGTGCTCGACACGATGACCCGCGAGCTCGAGCTTGCAGGCTTCTTCGGCCCGACCAACCTCTCCACCAAGGCGCTGGTCTCGAGCCCCGACGTCTGCGCCACCGATCCCAGCGCGCTCGGCTTCTCGGGGTCGCCTGTCACGATGCCGCTTGGCGTGCAGGGCTTCGCGCCTGGCACCATCGCGCCGTGCCTGTCGAATCTGCTGGCAAGTTCCGAGATCCTGGTGGTTCGGCGCGTGTCGACCACGCCGGTCAGCGCCGCGGTAACCGGCACACCGTATCTGCAGGCGTCCTTTTGCGCGAGCGACACGTCGCAGATGGTCTTCGGCGCCAGCGCCGCGCAGTTCACCTTGCGCACCAAGACCTGTGACAACACCGTGCCGTCTGCTCTGCGCCAGGCGACGGTCCGCATCTATTACCTTGCCGGATGCGACCAGTGCGGCGGCAGCGGCGACGGCGTGCCGACGCTGAAAATGGCCGAGCTAAGCAACGGCGCATTCCAGATCCAGTCGGTGGCCGTCGGCATCCAGGACATGCATCTGATCTACGGGGTCGATCTGGATAGCAACGGCTCGCCCGACTGCTATGTGGCGGACCCCGGTAGCAACAATGCCGCGCAATGCACGACAGTGACGACTTACGACTGGAGCGTGCCGCTGACCAACTGGAAGAACGTGACCGCCATCCGGATCGGCGTGCTGGCCCGTACCTCGCGCAAGACGAACGGCTGGACGGACACGCGCACCTATGACCTCGGCCGCGCGCAAGCGGCTGGTCCGTTCAACGACGGCTACAAGCGCCACATCTACGCACAGACGGCCCGCCTGATCAACGTCGCGGGGAACAGGGAATGAAGATGCACCGGACACGACGCCGACAATCCGGCGCAACGCTCCTGATCACGATGATCTTCGTCGTGATCTTCCTGCTGCTGGTCATCTCCCTGGTGAGCACCGGCATCGTCAATACCAAGGTGACGGCCAACCAGCAGCACAACGTCGAAGCGGTCAGCGCGGCGCAGCAAGGCATCGAGCAGGTCATCAGCCAGGACTTCACGTCCGCGCCGGTCGCCACCACCGTCCCCGTGGATGTGAATGGCGACGGCAAGGCCGACTACACCGCGCAAGTGGCGACGCCGGTTTGCCAATCGAGCACCACGATCACGAACACGCAGCTCGACGTCAACAATCCCGACGACGTGGCGTGCTTCGTCGGCAACGGTAACAACAACACCGGCATCATTGATGCCACCGGCGGTAGCGGAGGCAACTCGCTCTGCAACACCACGCAATGGGATGTCAGCGCCACCGTGAGCGACGCAGCCGCGACGAACGCCAATGCAACGCTTCATCAGGGCATCGCGGTGCGAGTGCCCTACGGTACCGCCTGTCCCTGATCAACAACGCAGCTGCCTTTCAATTCGCCGCTCCAGGAACCGCTCATGCGCAAATCCGCCCTTCATCTCGCGCTCGCCGGCTGCCTCGCGATGGCCGTCGCGCTGCCGGCCTCGGCCGAGGACATCGACCTGTACACGGGTCTCCAGCCGGAGGCTGGCAAGCCCAACGTCCTGATCGTGCTCGACAACGCGTCAGCCTGGAACGCCTCGGCGAATTTCACGTGTTCCACCTCAGGCGTGGTGTCGAGCAATAACGCGAACACCGACGCGGGTGCCGAGCAGTGCGCGCTGTACAACGCCGTCAACTCGATTCTGAAAAGCCCAACGCTGCTCGGCAATATCAACCTCGGCATCATGATGTTCGGCGACAGCAAGAACTTCGGCGGCATCATGAAGTTCCCGTCCGCGGCCCCGTACAAGCTGCCGCTGATGGACACCACCGGCGTCAACAACCTCCTCACGTACATCAAGACGATCGACCGGACTGGCGACAGCGCCGGCAACTCGCAGGTCGCGGGGTCGATGCAGGAAGCCTGGGCCTACTATGCCGGCAAGCAGGGCCTGTCCGGCATCACCTATACGTCGCCGATTGACAACCCATGCCAGCGCAACTTCGTCATCTACATCGCCAACTCGGTCAACAACGGCAAACCCGGTGACACCGGACAGAATGCCATCGACAGGCTGACGAACCAGGCCAAGGCGAGCACCGCGCAACTGCAGCAGATCGTGCTGCCATCGGCCACCGCCAAGTACCAGGCCAACTGGGCTGACGAGTGGGCCCGGTTCAACTACCAGACCAATCTGTCGGCCAGTTCGACCGACCATCAGAACATCGTCACCTATTCGATCGGGGTGACCGACGGCAGCAACCCCGACTACCTGCAACTGGCCAAGAGCATGGCCAGCAACGGTGGGGGCAAGTATTCGGAAGTCAAGCTCGGGGACCCGAACGGGCTGGCCGACGCCCTGATGGCCATCTTCAACGAAGTGCAGGCGGTGAACAGCGTCTTCGCCTCGGTCAGTCTTCCGGCTTCGGTCAATGCGCAGGGCCAGTTCCTGAACCAGGTCTACGTCGGGATGTTCCGCCCCGACGCCACCGCCGCACCGCGCTGGTTGGGGAACCTGAAGCAGTATCAGGTGGGCTATGACACCAACGGCAACCTGGTCCTGCAGGATGCCAAGGGTGCCAGCGCCATCAGCAACGCCCAGACCGGTTTCATCTCGCCCAACTCCGTGAGCTTCTGGACGGCGGAGCCACCCCAGTCCTATTCCAGTGCCGGATACGGTGCCAACATGTCGACCTGGCCGTCTGGTGGCTACTGGCAGAACAGTCCGTCTGGAACTGGCTGGCAGTTCGATTCGCCAGACGGCGAAATCGTGGAAAAGGGCGGCGTGGCGGAAATGATGCGCGCGCAATGGCTGGGCGATCAGACTTCCCGCAGGCTGCTTACCTGCAATGGCGTGGGCACGTGTTCCACGTCGGGTGGCGTTAGCGCCCTGACGAGCTTCGATGCCAACAACAAGTGGTTCACTACCACGGCTGGGCTGGCAGCGCTCAATGTCAACGCCACGACGGATACCACCAACAAGAACGTGATCCAGGCCCTCCCGTCCACCGAGGTGCCTAACCTGATTGCCTGGGTGCGCGGCCAGGACATGACCCCTGCCAGCACCAGTACTAGCTCCGGCGGCAGCAGCGGAAATGGGAATGGCAAGAACAACGGCGGCAGCGGTTCCGGCACTACCACGACGGCAACGACCATGGCAGGCGCGGAAGCGGAACTCGGCCCGGGGGCACCGGTAACCGTCCGCTCGTCGATCCACGCCGACGTGCTCCACTCGCGCCCCGCTGTGGTCAACTATGGCGGCTCCATTGGTGTCGTGGTCTACTACGGCACGAACGACGGCGTCTTCCACGCCGTCAACGGCAACCGCTCACAGGGCATCGGCGCCACACGCGCCGGCGGCGAAATCTGGGGCTTCATCGCGCCCGAGTTCTTCGGCAAGCTCAATCGTCTCTACCAGAACACGCCGGAAATCAAGCTCTCGACCACGCCGGCTGGCATCACGCCGACGCCGCTGCCGCGCGACTACTTCTTCGATGGCAGCACGACGGTCATGCAGGATCTCCGCGATCCGAACAACCCGCACGTCATGATCTTCCTGACCGCACGACGTGGCGGCAGCCTGGTCTACGCACTAGACGTGACCGATCCGACCAACCCGCAGTTTGTCTGGCGGCTCAGCAACACTGACCTCGCCGAGATGGGCCAGACCTGGTCGCAGCCCAAGGTGATGCGCGTGCACGGCAATGCGAACCCCGTCATCGTCATGGGCGCGGGCTACGACCCTGCCGAGGATAGCGACCCGTCCCCGGGCGTCAATACGATGGGGCGCGGCCTGATCATGGTCGACGCCTACAAGGGCAACATCGTCTGGTCCGCGCAGCCGTCCTGTGCTGGCGTCACAACGCCATGCCTGGCCGTATCCGGCATGACCCGCGCGATTCCTTCCGATGTCACGCCGCTCGATCGCAACGGCGATGGCTATGTGGAGCGCGTGTACGTGGGCGATGTAGGCGGCAATGTCTGGCGCGCCGATTTCGAAACCGCAGCCAGCAATGCGCCCACCGCCTGGACGGTCACGAAGCTTGCGGCCCTGGGGGGCGGCGCAGGTACGAACGATGCTCGCAAGTTCTTCTACCCGCCTGATGTCGTCTCGACGAATGGATACGATGCGATCTCGCTTGGCTCCGGCGACCGCGAGCATCCGCTTTACTCGGCGTCCACCGCACCCGGCACCGCATACAACGTGGTCAACCGCCTCTACATGCTGAAGGACACCAACACCACTGGCATGTCGACGTCGTGGAGCCCGATCACGGAAAGCAACCTGTTCGATGCCACGGCCACGACCTACGATGGCAGCAAGTCGGGCTTCTTCATCACGCTGGTCAACCCGGGCGAGAAGGCGGTGAACGCACCGCTGACCGTCGCTGGCTATACGAACGTGGGCACCAACACGCCTTCCGTGCCGGTCGCCGGCGCTTGCTATCCGAACCTTGGCACCGCCCGTAGCTATTCCTACAACTTCCTGACCAGCATCGGCCAGAACACGAACCGCTACATCGTGCTGGATGGCGGCGGCTTCCCGCCTTCCTCGGTGTTTGGCCTGATCACAGTCAGTACTGGCGGCAACTCCGTCGTCACGCCAGTGCTGCTGGGCGGTGGCAACCAGACCGCCACCGGTGGCGGTGACTCGAAGTCCGGCCTCGGCGTACAGAAAGTGAAGCCTGCCGGGCTTGGCAAGCGCAAGCGTGTCTACTGGTACGACGAGATCGACAAGAAGTAGCCTTGTCGGGGCGCGGCGGCTGTTACGAATGGTTGCAATCCCCGGACTCGGTCAATCCACCACCGAGCCTAAGATTCGGGCAACAAGACACGAGGGAGAGCCACCATGAAAACAGTCGCCCGCGCAGCACTGATTGCCGTACCGTTCGTCTCGATGCTAACCGCTTGCGGCGGTGGCGGAGATGGCGGCAGCGGCAGCAATAGCGGCACCACCGGCAACGGTACCTTGCAGGTCTCGATGACCGATGCCCCCTCCTGTGGCTTCGACCATGTCTTCGTCACGGTCAACAAGGTCCGGGTGAACACCAGCAGTTCCGCCGGTGACAACGATGCCGGCTGGACCGACATCACGATGGCCTCCCCCCAGAAGATCGACCTGCTCACGCTGACCAATGGCGTGCTGGCCGACCTTGGCCGCGCCCCGCTTCCCGCGGGTCAGTACCAGCAGATTCGACTGGTGCTGGCAGCCAACCAGGGCAACACGCCCGCCAACTCCGTGGTAGTCACCGGCACCACCACCGAGCAGCCGCTGGACACGCCAAGCGCCACGCAAAGCGGGTTCAAGATCATCCAGCCGTTCACCGTGCAGCCGAACACGCTGGTGGACCTGGTGCTCGACTTCAACGCGTGCAAATCGATCGTCCAGCGCGGCAACGGCACGTTCAGTCTCAAGCCGGTTGTCACCGCGATTCCGATGGTCGTCAGCGGATCGATCACGGGTAACGTCGCGACGGCGCAGGCCGGCGCGCAGGTCTTCGCCGAACAGAACGGGCAAGTCGTGCGCGGCACGGTGGCCGACGGCAATGGGCAATTCGTGCTGTCGCCGCTGGTGCAGAGTTCGACCAATGGCACCTACGATGTGGTGATCGTGGATAACCAGGTCCCCACGGGCCATGCCACGGGCATTATCCGCTCGGTGCCGGTGACGGCCACGCAGACCACGACGATCTCCACCGCCGGCGCACCGTTCACGCTACCGACTTCGGCCACCAGCACGGCTGCCGGCACGACCACCCCGGCCGCGCAGGCGTCACTGCGCGCCTTGCAGACGATCGGCTCGGCATCCTACGAGATCACCTCCACCAACGCGAACCTGGACACCGGCGCCTACTCGCTGGCACTCCCTGCGGCGGCCCCGCTGGTGGGCACGTATGGCACCCCTCTGCCGATCACACTGCAGAGCATCACCGCCGTGGCAGGCAAGTACTCGATTCAGGCAACCTCCGCGGCGGGCGTCACGCAGAACACCCCGGTGAATGTCTCTTCGGCCAATCAATCGGGCATTGACTTCAACTTCTAGTCGATCCGGATAGTCGTCATTCGCACGTCGCCAGTCGCACGGCCGGGCCCGCAAACGAGAAGGGCCCGGTTCATTGCAACCATTCGTAACAAGGCCCAGGTGCGATTGGCACGACATATCACGCCGTGACATGACATCCGGCCATCAGACGATCACGCCGGTGCCGGATCCGCGTATTCGTCGTGCCGCTTCCACCATGGACCCGCCTCGTTGCGCCCTCTCGGCGCGCGGTCGAGCCACTGGTACATCCCCCACAAGCCATCCAGCCCTCGCGCGTACGTAGAGTAGGTGTGATAGATGACGTTGTCCTCGATCACGAACGCGCTCAGGCCTGGCAAGTCTCGCGAGAACGTGGCGGCGTCCGTGCCGCAGGTCGCTGCGAACGTCTTGAGCGGTTCGGGCGGCTGGGCCGTGTCCAGCTTGCGCCGCCCGCGCTCGTAGTTGTATTCGGCATCGCCGGCACGCTGCTGCGCCTCGGTCATCGAGACATTGAAGTCGAAGTTGAAATCGCTGCTGGACGACGACGCCCAGGGAAACGTCCAGCCCATCCGGCGCCGGTATGCCAGCAGCTTGTCGAGCGGCGCGCGCGAAGCCGCCCAGAGCATCACGTCGTGATTGGCCAGGTGGATCGCAATGCCGTTGAAGCTATCGGCAATCGACGAGCAGGATGGGCACCCGGCCTTGTAGTCGGGGCCGAACATGAAGTGGTAGACCAGCAGTTGCGATCGCCCCCAGAACAGGTCCGCCAGCGATGCGCTGCCCTGCTCGGTATCGAACCGGTATGCCTTGTCCACGCGCACCCATGGCAGTGCCTGACGCTGGCGCGCCAGTTCGTCGCTGCGGCGCGTCAGTTCTTTCTCCGCCTTGAGCAGAGCGAGCCGTGCGGCCAGCCATTGTTCGCGCGTCCCGGTGGAATGTGTGGTCATCGTCGCTCCCTCCAATGCAGTAGGTATCCCTGTGCTAGATTAGGCGCCTCCATCGCCAGTGCGGGAGTGACAAATATGTCGGGATTCGGATGGACTCGCTGATCACGGCTGCGGCGTTGGCGCTTGCAGCCGGCGACCCACTTGGCGCGCTCAATCGCGTAGCCCTGCGCGACGATCCCCCTGCACTCGCGCTGCGCGGCATCGCCATGGCGCAGCTTGGCGAATTCGCCCGCGCCAAGGCACTGCTACGCAGCGCCGCACGCGCCTTCGGCGCGAAGGAGGCAGTCTCCCGGGCGCGATGTATCGTTGCCGAGGCAGAAGTCGCACTGGCCTCGCGTGACCTGGGCTGGCGGACCAAATGGCTCGACGCGGCGCGCGTCACGCTGGAAGCGCATGGCGACCACGCCAACGCCGCATGCGCACGCTATCTGGAGCTTCGCCGTCAGTTGCTGACCGGACAGCTCGACGCGGCCGAGCACGCGCTGGACGCCATCGATCCCACGGCCTTGCCACCGGCATTGCGCGTCGCCCACGAGCTGGTTGCCGCCGGTGTTGCCATGCGGCGGCTGCGCACACAGGACGCCCGCTTGGCTTTGATCCGCGCCGAGATCTTCGCGCGGGATGCCGGCATCCCCGCGCTGCTCGCCGAGGTCCAGAGTGCCACCGCGCAACTCGATGCGCCGGCGGCCCGCCTGATCGCCCGTGGTGACATCCGATCCATTGGGCTCGATGAGGTGGCGTCGCTGCTGGCGTCTCCCACGCTCGTGGCCGACGCGTGCCGCCTGGCCGTGAGCAAGGCTGGCGCGGTGGTCTCGCTGGCGTCGCGTCCAGTGCTGTTCGCGCTGGCTCGCACGCTGGCGGAGGCATGGCCCGACGATGTCGCGCGCGACACGCTGATCGCGCACGCCTTCCGCACCCGTCATGCCGACGAAACGCTGCGCGCGCGACTGCGCGTGGAAATCGGCCGATTGCGTACGGTACTAAGTTCGATGGCCGGCATCCATGCAACGAAGCGCGGCTTCGCATTGGCGCCACGCCAAGCGACCGAAGTCGCGGTGCTGGCGCAGCCAGTCGAGGATGCGCATGCCATGCTGCTGGCCTGCCTTGCGGACGGCGAGGCTTGGTCAAGTTCCTCGCTGGCGCTCGCACTTGGCGCCAGCCAGCGCTCGATTCAGCGGGCGCTCGAAACACTGGCAGCCGCCGGCAAGGTGCAGTCGATCGGGCGCGGGCGCGCCCAGCGCTGGATCACCGCGCCGATGCCTGGATTCACGACAACCTTGTTACTCCACGTGCCGCTGCCAGGCGATTAGCATGAAATCCCGCTCAACGGATAACCATCATGAAACGAACCAACGCAACAATCCTCCGCGAATTCGGCCCCTTCCCTGGCGTCGAGCAAGTGAATGGCGTGACCTATGACGGCAAGCAGGTCTGGATGGCGGTTGGCAACAATCTGGTCGCGCTCGACCCAGCCACCGGCAAGACCCTGCAGACGATCGACGTCGCGGCACACGCCGGCACGGCATTCGATGGCCGGCATATCTTCCAGATCGGCGATGACCGCATCCGGAAAATCGACCCGGTGACGGGCCGCGTGCTGGCCACGATTCCAGCGCCCGGCGGCGGTGGCGACTCAGGGCTCGCCTGGGCCGAAGGCACGCTGTGGGTCGGCGAGTATCGCGAACGCAAGATCCATCAGATTGATCCGGAGACCGGCGCCATCCTGCGCACCATCACCTCTGACCGTTTCGTCACGGGGGTCAGCTGGGTGGACGGCACGCTCTGGCACGGCGCCGGTGAGGGCGATCAGGGCGCGCTGCGTCGTATCGACGCGGCAACCGGTGAAGTGCTGGAACAGATCGACATGCCTCCCGGCGTGATGGTGTCGGGGCTCGAGTCTGATGGGAAGGAGCAGTTCTTCTGCGGCGGCGGCGCCAGCAGCAAGCTGCGCGTCGTGCGTCGCCCTGCCCGCGAATGATGTGAGGTTTAGCGGAGTGAGGGGCTGGAGCCCACGCAAGGGCTCCAGCCCGATGCAGGATCAGTAACCGTAGTACGGCTGCGGTGCGTAGTTGACCGGGGCTGCGCCACGGCACGGCACATACGCGCCGTCATAGCTGCGATAGCAGTAGCCCGGGGGTACTTGCGGCGCTGCGTAGGCCACGGGCTGCGGCGGCGCGTAAACCGGGGCCGGCGCAGCCATCACTGGCTGGCTGCTGGCCACCAGCGCGCCAATCGCCAATCCCGCGACGGCCGCCACGGCCAGCGCCGCGCCTGCCGAACTTCCACCGCCACCGTGGTAGCCGCCACGATAGTAACGATCATGCGCCGAAGCCGAGCCCGCGACCAGCATGGCGGCGCTCAGGACGGCAATACCGGTATAACGAATCGACTTGCGCATTTCAGACTCCTTGACGGCCAATGATTGGCCTCGCTTGTACGACTCCATCATGGACGAGGAACCATTACATTGGGTTACGGGATCGTGAGCAGATGTTAATGGCGGGGCATTTCTGGGGCGGATGAAATCCGCCGTTGCAATTGCTGCAACTACAGCAACACCTTGCCCCGCCATCAGGCGCCAGTTGACAGCCGGGGCCGCACTGCAAATACTGCCGGCACGCAGCGCCTCAGCCCCGATACCCCCGAGACGGTGCAGGCAGTTCGAATCGTCGCAGTTCATTTCCCCTACTCATTGCCCAACAGGGCCCAATCAGGGACGACCATGATCAGACGCCGCCTTATCATTGCCGCCGCAGCCGCGACTGCGCTCGCCGCCTGCGCCTCAGGTATTTCGAACGCCCCCGCCCCGGCGCCGCAGCCGGCCACCACCGGCAGCCATGCCCCTGGCAAGACCGAAGTGCTCTGGCTCGGCCAGGCCGCCACGCGCATCACCACGCCCGGCGGCAAGGTCATCGTCATCGACCCCTGGCTGACCGGCAATCCGAAGACGCCGCCCGCGTTCAAGCAACTCTCCGCGCTGGGCAAGGTCGACATGATCCTGCTCACCCACGCCCACGGCGACCATCTCGGGGATGCGCCGGCAATCGCCACGACGCAGCACGTGCCGATCTGGAATGGCGGCGGCATGGGCCCGCAACTGGTCAGCCTTGGTCTGGTGACCTCGGATCTGGTGCAACCGTTTGGCAAGAGCGGCACTGTCATGCCATTCGGACCTAACGGTCCGAAGATCACCGCCGTCCACGCCGAGCATTCGTCCGAGCTGGTCTGGAAGAATCCGGCCACGAACAAGAACGAAAGCCACTACGGCGGCGAGCCGGTCGGCTACATCATCGAGATGGAGAATGGCTTCAAGATCTGGCACATGGGCGATACCGGACTGTTCAGCGATATGAAGCTGATCGCCGAACGCTACAAGCCAGATCTGGCCATGATCCCGATCGGCGGGCATTACACGATGGGCCCGCAGGACGCGGCGATAGCCGTGCGCGATTTCATCAAGCCGAGGTATGCCATTCCGATGCACTACGGCACGTCGCCGATGCTGCGCGGCACGCCTGACGAGTTCAAGGCCGCGCTCGGGGCCGGAGCCACCACGGCGGTAATCGTGCCCGATCCCGGCCAGCAGGTCGCGTTCTAAGGAGCGATGCCGCAATCCGTGGCATCGCTCCTGCCTTCAGATCGAGATCATGACAGCACAAGCCCAGGACACACCGCACCCGGCACGCACCCAATCACTGCCGAGCCGCCACGACTTCGCAACGACGGTGGCGCGCCTCAAGGACGCGCTTGCGTCGCGCGGGCTCACGCTGTTCGCGGATATCGATCAGAGCGCTGCCGCCGAACAGGCCGGCACATCGCTCAGGCCGACGCGGCTGTTTCTCTTCGGCAACCCGAAGGGCGGCACGCCGGCGATGCAGGCCAACCCCCATGCCGCGATAGAGTTGCCGTTGCGAGCGGCGGTCTGGGAAGACGACGGTGGCGCCACGCATATCGATTATCAGGATGCCGCAGGTGTCCTCAGCAGCGAGTACGGCTTGCAGCCAGCCCTCGTGGCACCGTTAGCCACGGTACGCGCGTTGCTCGAAGGCGTGGCTGACAACGCGTAACACCTGCCACCGCGAGGCGGAGGTCACTCCACTCGCGGAATACCTGGGCGTGAGCTGCAGCCCGGCGATGCCAAAGAGGCACCTACTGAAACACCTGTTGAGGCACCTGTTGAGGCACCTGTTGAGGCACCTACTGGGGCACGCTGGGCATCGCAGGCTTCTCACTGCCCTGCACCGCCGCGCCCGCTTCGGTCTGGTGCGTTGCCTCCATCGCCTCAAGCTTGCGCAGCGATTGCTGCAGCGAGTTGGGGTAGTTCTCGTCGTTGATATCGAAGCCTACCGACTTCAGCGCCTGCAACTCGCGAAGAATGCTCGCGCGAGTGACGGGCGGCGGAGCGGTTCCCGTCGTCGTTTGCGCGCGGGCATAGCCGCAGACGGCGATCATCGGCAGGACGATGGCGCATGCACGGCACATTGTGGCGAAAGATCCGGATTCCATAGCGCACTCCTGATCCTGGAGTTGGGGTCGAACAGGGGTACTCGCGTACTCGACGGCCCAAGAAAAAAGAGCATAGGCGTCCGCGCATCGGCATACCGGGTCGGCCCGGCCCATCCGTGGACAGTTTCTTGATAGACCATTTTGCGGGCAAGTCCACCGGAAGCGTCATCCGCGCCAAACATGCCGATCTGACCGTGCGGCTGGCATCCGCACATGGCAGTCACACATGGCGGTCACAGGCGCAGGCGACGGTACATTGCGGCCCCTGCGGACACGAGAGGCAATCGATTCGAGGATTCAATGCGCAGGTTCGGAAGCTTCCCGAAATCGGCACAGGGCGGCTGATGTTTAATCAGGGCGTCCATGCCGCGCGGACATGCGGCATGGACTGGCATGGCGACAGGCTGGAGGGTAACCTTCGCACTCCTTCGCTACGTCCTCGAGAGAGAGGCAAGCATGCGGGAGAATCTGTTACCGGCCGTGAGCGGCCATTGCCACCAAGGGCAGGTTGATGCAATGGCGGACTGATCCTCTGTGGGGCAGATCGAGAACCCCACCACTCTGGCAGCCTGGAAAGACAGGCACTTCAACCGTCACCTGCCCCTCCTTCCAGTTCGCAAATCTCATCGACGTGCGACTCAGGTAATGACGGTTGCGCTTGCGTCGCACACCATGCACGGTGGATCGGCTGCGGCATACGCTGCGGATGGCGCCAACAGGGCCGAGCAAAGCACGGCCACCATGCCCAGGGCAACAAGTGTGTGTGATGTCCGAAGGGGTTCTGACGCGCGGCGCGTCACGCTATCGTCCGCGAATTCTGCTGGTTTGACTGACATGATCAAGCTCCGAAGGTAGTCCTATTTGCCTGAACCGGCAGCGATGCGCCACCCGTTCCCTGCCTTCGTTATAGGCCACCGCGGCTACGCGCAACTATCCGAAAATTCCCAAAATCCAACAGGAAACTCCGGTCGCGATATCACCGCACGGTGTGGCGTTTGCGACGCTGATGGGAAAATTCGGAGCCGTCGTCCCGCCGAATGGGCAACATCCGAGCAAAGCGATTGCCTTGGGCAATCACAATGAGGAGTAACGGTCGACGATCCACGCATCGGTCACTGCATGACACCTCCCGGAGTTCCAACCATGCATTCCGAACTTCAAGACGAAATCCTGCAACTCAGGGCCAGGAGCGCGCGCTTTGCCTGCCTGTCGTATCGGCTCAGCGACCTTGAGGATGTGCTTCGCTTCATCAAGTCCGGTCTCCTGAAAGCAACGCCGGCAGCCATTGCGCAGTACCGGAAAGAGCGCCTTCAACTCATCAGCCAGATCCAGGCAATGCTGCTTGCGTCCAGGACCGCCTGACGACATTTCGGGGCAGCCACGGCCGCGCTATCGCTGGCGCGCCATGCAAAACGCCGCGAAACCCCCAAAGGATCTCGCGGCGCCCATCAGGCAGGACCTGTTTCGTCCCACCACACAGTCTGATTACCAGTTCGCGTCCGAAGTCGGTGGCCCAAGCTGCGCACTCTTCTTCACCACCTTCCGCCCCCCCTTGGCGGCAGCGGAACTGGCCCCGGCTGGCTCATTGCGCGATACCGCTTCGGCCCGCAACTGAAGCTCGCCAGATTTCACTTCGTCAAGGTTGATCTTGACCGACTCCAGGTGACCGTACGACATCGAAGCCGTCACCCGGTCCACCACCACCGTGCAACACTCCTGCTCGGTGAAGCCCAGCGAACGACCGGTCTGCGGATCGGTCAGCTCCTTGCCGAGACGCACCACCTGATAGGTCGCGCCCTGACGCACCGATTGCCCACCCTGGCTCAGGACCACGTTGTAGCCGTCGCGCGAAGCAATGCTCACCGGGTAGAGCCGAACCAGAATGTCTGCCACCACCTTCCGGACCACAGCCGATTCCATCGCATCGACGCGATCGCCTGACTGCTCGGCGGCGCCGCCATCCACGGTATTGCTGAACAGCACTTCACGCGTGGTGACATTCACGAACTTCTGCGACACGGACCAGCGACCGGCACGACCAGTTTGATCCGCGTCGGTGGGCCGTCCCGTTTCGAAGGCGTTGACGCTGCCGAACCAGATCAAATCGGCACCCAGGCCTTGCCCGATCTTCGAGAATTGGTCGTTCGAAACCTCGCCGCTGGCAATCCGCTCGATCTCGCCATACAGCTCGGGCGCATCGCCGCGCTCGAGCACCGTGAAGCGCCCGCTTTGGGTCAGGGCATCGGTGATGCGCTGACGCAGCTCGGCGGCGATCCGCTCGGCGTTGTTGCCGCCCACGTGTCCGATCCGCAGCGGCGCGATGGCAATCCGTAGCTTGCCCGTGTCCGCCGGCGCCTTGAACTTGGCCACGTCGGCTTCGATCGACGCCTTGTAAACCCGCTCCATCAGCCCCGGCGCATCCAGACTGACCACCTTGAAATTGGTCACCGCGCCGCGGGTAGTCTGGCTGACCAACTCCGCAAAGCCCGCCGAGGATAGCGTAATGGCTTCGCGACCCACCGCCGCGCCAAGCGCGGTCTTGAACTGGGTGCTAGACAGGTCGATCGTCGTCCCGGTGACCTGCATGATGGCCTGCCGCAGCGCCTGATCCACGGCCTCCGCCGCTGACGCGCCCACACCCGAAGCGGAGACGTGGACCCGCTCCACGACGCCGACATCGGGCTTGCCGGCTTGCGCCGTCGGATTGGACGCGGCCCCGTTCTGAGGGGATGCGGCAACGGGCTTGTCGCCCGGAGACTGCTGTCCGCAGGCAACAAGCAGGGCCACGGCGCAGGTTGCGGCCAAAGTGGCCCTTGCTTGCGAAATCATGATTGTCACCGTCAGAGACGCTTAGAACTTCGACGACAGCGCGGCCGTCGCATCCTTCGGTACGGGAATGTCATGCGACTTGGCATAGGCCGTAGCGGCCTGCAGCGTGCTGCTCAGACGCGACACATGCCCAGGCAGTTCGGTGGCGATATACGTGCCGGTCGAGAGCTTGCTGCCCAGCGACATCTTGTCCATGATCGACGCGCTCGTCAGTTGTGCCTGGGCGGCATCCTTGAACGCCATGACGTTGGATCGCAGGCCGACGTAGCGCAGCATGCCGAGCCCCAGATGCTTCATGCCATCGGTATAGGCGGCCTTGCCGGCGGCATCCATGCGAGTGTTACCGTCCTTGAGCGCGGCCTCGATGGCCTTCGATGCCTCGCTCTGCACCTTGTCCGCTTCCTGCAGGCTGTCCTTGGTGGCACCCGAGGTCAGCGCATCGGCCGTGGCCTGCGCCTGTGCGGCAACTTCCTTGAGGCCGACAGCCTGCGCCAGATTGACTTGCGCCAGCAGCACTTCCTTGCCGGCCGCGCCATACGCGGCGGAAAGCTGGTCCTGCATGGCCCCCGTATCGACACTACCGCCCGATGCGCTGCTGGACGGCGTCACGGCATTGGCAATGGCGCCAAGCGAAGGAAGGGCGTGCGCGTGCGCAGCGGCAAGCGACGAGAGCGCGATGATGGCGAGGTGTTTTTTGATCATGATGTCAATTGGAGAATGTGAAAGAAAGCAGCCAGGCGGCTGCAAGCCGCTATCGCCTGGCCGGCCAACGGTGTCAGCGCACCTTGGCGTTATTCAGTTGCGCGGCCAGCTCACGTGCCGCCGAATCCGCCGCCCGCTTCAGGGCGTTCGACTGGGCGACGCTGGCGTCCGGGCCCGTGCCCGAGAACTGCACCGGGCCCACCGATGACACCGTGCGCGGGAAGCGCGTCGTCACGTCGATCAGCTTCGCCGTCACCGTCACGTAGATCCGGGTCAGGCCCGTTACCGGATCGGTGTCCTGCATGCCGATATCGAGGGTGCCCAGCGCGAGGTACGGCACCTGGGCAGTCTGCAGTCCGAGCACCGCTTCGCGCATCGTGGCCGGCTGCAGGTCGTTGCCGGTCTGGAAATCGCTCTCGAGCGCCGAGATCCGCAGATGACCACCCGACGTCGGTTCCACATACCCCGCCTCCACCACCTGGAAGCCAGACTGCGCGAACACGCCAGTGAAGATCGTGTTCAGGTTGCCGGACGGCACCAGCTTCCACTTGATCTCGTCGGCCTTGCGGGTGCGGCTGCCACCCGTCTCCACCGACACCGACGTGTTCGCGGCATAGCCGCTACGGCTCGATTTCTCCGTGGCACTTTCCTTTATGTCGGCGCGCTTATACACGCGTGGGTCGTAGGACTTCACACTGTCCTGCTGGCGTGCGACGAACACGAACGTCAGCGGGGACTTCTGGCCATCAGCGGCCATGGCGACCGGCGCGCCGCCCTTGACGGCGTTGCGCAGCTTGGCCACGTTGATATCGACGCGCACCACCACCGAGTACTGCTGCGCGTCCTTCTTGTCCTCGTCACTGATCAGCGTGGCGCCCAGCACGAACTTGTCCAGGTTGGCCGCCACCTTGTCGCGGATGCTGTCGAAGTTCTCGGCCTGGGATTCGCCGCTCTCGGCGTAGTAGCGCTCGATGGCATTGACCTCGGCGGTCTGGAATGCGCGCTGCTTGTCTTCGGCGGATGCCTTGCTCGAGAACAGCGAGCCGTCGTACTTGACGGTTGCCATCCCCTTGGATGTCACCACCTGCGCGGATGCAAGACTGCTGGCCAGTACCAGCAGCCACCATAGGTTACGAATTACCTGCATGATTTGATCACTCCTCGTGTGCTTTCGATCTGGCTCTTCACGTTGTCGCCGCTCGCGGCGGCAGCCAACCAGTCACTGTCCTTGCCGCCGACCACATCGGCCAGCTTGGTAAACAGCCCTCGCAGGGATTCCGCGAATGCCGGGAAGTCGTCGGTGCGAGACTGCGTCACCGGTACCGCCTTGACCTCGCCGTTCTTGAAGTCAGCATCCAGATAGCGGCGGCCCGACATGGGCTCGGCCATCGAGACGTGGCTGTAGGATGCGTAGATGTAGCTCGTGCCGGCCGCCGAACTACCGTACTCGACCCGCTTGAAGTCCTTCACGGACAGGTCGATCGTGTAGTCGGGCTTCGGCAGCTGGAGATTGAAGACCTCGCCATCGCTGAAGCGCATCGACATCGCATTGCCGATGGCATAGCCCTTGGTGAATGGCAGCATCGGCACTTGCGCCTTGTCGAGCAGCGCTTCGCCGAACATATCGGCCACCCAGCCCTCGGCCACACCATCGCCGCGCAACGCCTCCGGCAATTGCGCCCTGGCGCCGGGACTCAGTTCTACGCGTTCGATCTGCAGGTAACGCGTGCCGGAAGACGGCAACTGCGCCAATGACAACGCCCGCACATAGCGATCGAGCAAACCGGGGCGCTCACCGCCAGCCAGCAGCCGTTTGACCCGGTCGCGCTTCTCGGCATCGCCCGGCATGTGGTCAAGCACATCCAGATAGCTGACGTTCAGCGGATACGCACGCACCACCGTCATCGCCTTGAAGTCGAACACCAGCACCTGGCCACGCAGATTCGTCATGACCTTGTAGATCGATCCGAAACGTTCGCTGGACACCGATTCGCTGGTCACCACAAGCGCGGTGGCCAGTGCCTGATCGCTGTCCTTGAGACTGGCCATGCCGTCGGTAGTAATGGCGAAGTTCGCCGGCGGATTTGCCGCCAGCGACTGCGTGATGAGCTTCGAAGGACTCCGGCCATTGGCGGCCAGCTCGGCTTCCACCTTGCGCGTCAGCGGAAAGCGCGAATCGATCTGTCGGGCTTCGCCGGCATAGGCGAAGCCGGCGAAGGCTACCTTGTCGGCGGCTTGTGCGACGGTGGCAATCAATGCCAGTACGCAAAGTGTCAGGCGGGTGACCAGCATGGAGCGAGCTACGGAGAGTCAATCAACGACCGGAAATTCTGCCGTCAGCGCCGTTGCCTGAGATTAGGAAGCCTCTGAAATTCAATACGGAAGCAGCTTGTGGCGCGGAGAACCTCTCCGTCATGACCCAGCGCCTCCGATTCACGCCGCCTGCCGAGCGTGGGAAACGTCATCATCCTCGACTACTGACGGAGATATCTTGCCGGCCGGCGCACCTACTTCGAGTCGATAGCCGAAGCCCGACACGGCATGGATCGAAATCGGGCCGCGTGAACGCATGCCCAACTGCATGCGCAGGGTGGAGATCAGTGTCGACAATGCCCTGGACGAGGCCGGCAGCCTTGCACCCCAGATTTCCTGCTCGATGCTGGCACGGGTCAGCGTCTTGCCTGCGCTCCGGAACAACATGAGCGCGAGCCGAAACTGCCGACCAGACAGCTTGACGGCCACTCCACGCAGCAACACGCAATGCTGCCGCATATCCAGCACATAGTCGCCTAACCGAAAAGTTGCGCCCCTACCTTCACGGGACAGTGAATAGCACTGATGCGCCGCGATCAGCCCGGCGGCGACGATCTCCGGAGATCGCGGATCAAAAATAAATCCATCGATCCTGTCATGGAATGCATGTGCAATGCCATTGGCATCTGGCGTCGTGACCATAACAACCAGCGGCGTATCGAAACCGAGCTTTCTCACCTGATCGACAAACGCCAGACCCGGCTCACTGACAGTCGGCAGCATCAGGACCACGAGGTCGAACAGAATGCTCTGGCCAACCTCTGCAAGGTCAACCAACGACGCAAAGATCGAGTAGTGGAAATCTCTGGCAGCCGGAAGCAGATCGATCGTCGCATCGATGCCGTCCGGCACCAGAATGCCAACTGCAAGCGGCCTGGGTATGGCGAGGGTATTCATGAGACGGTGATGAGAATCATCCTCTCCGGTTAGGTACCGGATTGACCCGCCAAGGGTATTGCATGTTGTGGCGCGCAAATGCGGAGGGTTCTGAAGACAATCAGGAAGCTTCCGAATCCGCGCATTCCAGTCGGCCATTACGCTTGCCGTAACGACTTGCCGAGCCGGTTCTAGAACATTGGTGCCGTGTCGCCAACATCAAACACTGTCACCCGAAGCGCCTATGAACAGCAAGATCCACCTGACAGGATTCCACCGCGAACTATGGGAGCTTAGGTCTCGTGGCACAGGCTTCTGTGGTCTGGGCGGCATCTTGCCAAGTTCGCTGTTCAAGGACTGGGCAACGATCAAGCCTCTCTTGCCCGCGCGTGACCGTTACTCGCAGGCCAAGCTTGCGCTAGTCTTCTACGCATACCTTGCCGTCCGCGACCCGGCCATTGTCACCAGGAGCCACGGTGGGACCGGCGTACATTTCACCTATCGGCCATGGCAATCATGATCCGCCCCCCCCTTTTCCGTCGTTTCCTGACTTCGTAAGGAACCGTGCCTTCCGTGCGGCAACTGTGCTGACCGCTGTTACCTTGCTTGGAGGCTGCGGGATCTTTGGTTGCGCGGCAGGAGGCGGGAATGGCCACGCCGCCGGAGGTTGTGCCACAGGCATGCGCTTCTAATGGGACGTTCGGAACGTTCGCGTCGAAAAGGGAATTCGCCTGTGGCGACGCAGGAAGTGTCTTAGCCTCGTCGTATATCGGCATATCGAAAATGGCGACCGGCGAGCGGTGGTCGCACCGCGCACGCCCCCTTTTCGATACTCGACGGCATACGTTACAACATGAATATTGGCAAACGATTCACGGCCGAATGGCTGGGCACTTTCTGGCTGGTCTTCGGCGGATGCGGCGCCGCGGTTTTCGCAGCCGCCTTCCCTAACGTTGGTATCGGTCTGCTCGGCGTATCCCTCGCGTTCGGTCTGACGGTCGTCACCATGGCCTATGCCATCGGCCCGGTCTCCGGCTGCCACCTCAACCCGGCCGTCACCGTTGGCCTTGCCGTGGCCGGACGCTTCCCGGTCGCCGAAGCACCGCTGTACATCCTGGCCCAGTTGCTCGGCGCGATCTGCGCCGCCGGCACGCTGCTATACCTGGCAAGCGCCAATCCCGGCTTCGACCTGATGGCCAATGGCCTGGCAACCAATGGCTACGGCGCGGCGTCGCCGGGCGGTTATGGGCTGCGAGCGGTGGTAACGACCGAGACACTGATGACCGCGTTCTTCCTGATCATCATCATCGGCGCCACCAGCTACAGGCGCACGCGCGCAGCAGCACCGGTGGCAATTGGCCTGGCGCTGACGCTGATTCACCTGATCTCGATCCCAATCTCAAACACGTCGGTCAATCCCGCACGCTCGACGGGTCCGGCGATCATCGTTGGCGGGGTAGCGATTCAGCAGTTGTGGGTTTTCTGGGTCGCACCAATCTGCGGCGCGATCCTGGCCGGCCTGCTCGGTCGTCTGCTGTTCGTCAACGAAGCGGACTGAGAGGCTGATCTCCGCCATGCAGATCCTGTCTCCTTCCGCGCCCGCCCCGCTGGCGGCCAGGCCGGGGCGCAATCGATTCCTGATTCTGGCAGCGGTGGCCGTGGTTGCCGTGATCATCGCCAGCGCCACCCTCTCCTCGATCCTGTCTGACCCTGCAGCCGGACAGGCCGCTTCCGCGAAGGTCGCGCCAGGCTACTCGGATGCATTGCCGCGCATCGTCGGTCAGCATTGCGGTGACCACTGCGCCGAAATGCTGGAGGGCTATCAGTGGGCTCAGCTCAACGACATCCGCTTGCCCCTTTCCTGCCGCCGATATACCGGCGCGTTCGCCGACGGTTGCCTGGCATACCTTGAGTATCGCGATGAGACCCGCCGCGGCGCGCGTGCGGGCCGTTGAACCACGGCAGCCGTCACAGCGGTGGATTCCGACCATCGGTCCGGTCGGACCTTCCTTTGGCATCCAACAACCCGCTGCGCGCTAGTCGAGACCATCGCCCAGTTCAACGCAATGCGTGAACTGGGCTGCGCCTTCGGGCAAGCTCAACTCGGGGCGCCAGCCCTGCCGGCAGCTGAGTTCCTCGCGCTCGCGCTGCAGCGCTGAGAGCCTGGTCCGACGCCTGCCGAACGCCCGCGATCCGCGTGCGCATCACTTGCTCCCAAGTACTCAACCCATTCCGATGGATCACTCCTTTCATCGGAAATTTCCGAATCGCCCTGCTGAATGGCTTTGCTACTCTCAATCGATTCAGCATGAATGCGCCCCCATAGCCGGGGCGCCTGGCTTTCGGAAGTTGAAAGTGAACTCGATCAAGATCGCACTGCTTGACGCGGAGCCATCGTCCGCGACCGGCATCAGCAAAGTGCTGGAAGCCGGCGGTGTTGTATCGTCCCGCTTTACCAGTTCCGAAAGGTTGTTTCGGGAGCTCCGGCGTTCTGTATTCGATGTGGTACTGGTGTCGGACAACCTGCCCGACGACGCGGCCACCGATGTCGTCCAGGCACTCCGGCGTGCCACCACGTTCCAGATGCCGATCCTGATCATCGCTCACCACGCGTCCCAGGTGAATCTGATCGACGCTTTCGACGCCGGTGCGGACGACTATGTCATGTTCGCCAGCGACCCGAACAGCCTGTTGCCACGGATCATCGGCCACCATCGGCGCGCCCGCCGGCGCGGAGGATCGGGCGGCAGGCAGCTCAGTGCAGGCGACTACACGCTTGACCTCGATGCCTGCTGCGTGAGGTTCCGCGCAGAGACCATCCGTCTGACGCCCAAGGAGTTTGCGCTGGCCAAGCTGATGTTCTCTTCCCCCGCCGTGACCTTGCCACGTGATCACATCGAGATCGTCGTCTGGGGCAGCACCCTGCCACCGCTATCGCGCGCGCTGGCTGCCATGGTAGCCCGGCTTCGACGCGTGCTTCGGCTCCGCCCGGAGCACGGCGTGACACTGCGGGGCGTGCATTCGATGGGCTACCGGCTCGATATCGCCGCTCCTGAGTCCAGAGTCTAGAGAACCATGCCCGCCCTGCGGGCATGGCACCATCCCGCACCAGGGCATGCTCGCGAGCGCCCAAGCGAACATGCAAAAGGCCGTTACCCGATATGGGTAACGGCCTTTTTGTTTGTCTGACTCTTGTCGGACTTGTTGGATGCATGACCGCCCGTCCCCCTCCTCCAGAAGAGGACTGACGGCAGTCGCACCTCTTACTTCATACCCAGTATGCGAATCTCCACGCGACGGTCCGGCGCCAGGCATTCGATCAACTTCGCGCGCGACAGGGTACCGCACTGCGTACCCGATTCAGACTTGCCGCGACCCTCCGCCTGCGGCCGTCGTTGGTCAGATCACCTGGGCCCGAGCCGTTGAACCGGAAGAGCGTATCGCCTAACAGCGTTGCGTTGCGCAGCACCGTTGGCACGTTGGCGACAACCGGCGGCAGAACCACTCGTTGCACTTCAGGAGCCGGCTTGTTCAGGAAACCAGCACAGGATTCCGGCTTCCAGTAGTACGCACGTGTCTTCTCGTTCTTGTCGAAAACGACCTTCATCTGGCACTGGACGACATCGTTCGGCGCGGCGCGGCCCGTGCGGAAGTTGAACAGGTAGTCCCATTCGCGCACGCCAAGGAAGCCTTCATTGAAATGCGGCCGGTCCAGCAGCGGATAGCGCTGAGACTTCGTCATGCCGGGTGCCAGCATGCGCAGGTTGTCGATATTCGGGAACGTACCGTCCTTCGGCCACGACGAAGCCGGGTCCGGAAATACGATTTGGTCAGACTGACCGTCATCCGAGAGGCGACTCGACGTGGTCGAGCACCCCTGCAGTGCTGCAGCGGCGACCAGTACGGTCGCGACAGCGATCCAGGTAGATTTGGCTTTCATTTCTTGGATTCGGATTCTGTTAGGTTCGGGACACGCGGCGGCGTGCCTGACGCCGCCGCGGTACACCATCGTCGCGATCAATTACCAGTGGAAGCCCGCGCCGGCCGCTACGCCCACGGTGCCACGGGTAGTGCCGGTTGGCTCGGTTGACGGATACAGGTCTGGATCGCCAACCAACGACCCTCGCAAGCTGACCTTCACGTGTAGCAAGCTAGCCGTTGCCAAAGCGCAGTAACCGGATCTCCAAAGTCCTCACACAAATCTTCCAGATGCATCGAGGCATGGAGGCATCGCTCCGGCGCGCATTGCGACGCAATCCGACGCTGGTCTCCGTGAATCGATGATTCGAACTTCGCTGCCAGCGCGCCTGACTCTCGTCACGGCGCGCCACAAGCCTGCTCCCAGAGCCTGAAGGCCACATCTACTCTCGCTCAAGCTGGTCTCCGACAGCCACGACGCGGCAGCGTTGCGGGAGACGCTGTGCGTCATTTTTTTGCATTCGGAACTTTCCACATTGATTTGCGGACATGTCTGTCACCGGCGTAGCAATGGGGTTCCTAGACTTCGGTCGTCAGCATCCCAATACATTGGGGCCACATGCCGACCGACGCCAGGCGTACCCAGTCGCCAATCCCAGAAGCCTCAAGCATGCCCGGCGTTGTTATCGAGAAGCGCCATGTCAAACCCGATTTCCCCTTCACCAGCTGTACGCCAGGCCGTCTTTGTAAAGACGGCGCACTCCCTTTGGCAAAACATCTGGCGGACAATCGGCACGATGCTCGCACTCGTCTTCCTGGCGCTTGGCACCGCCCATCCCGCGCAGGCAGAATTCCGGCGTGATCCGACCGTGCCCTCTCATGCGGTGACATTAAAGACAAGCATCCGGGTCAACGGCACGTCTTCACCCGCTCCAGGGTCATCGACACTCCAGGAACCAAATGACCCGATGCTGCTGCGCATCGGCGTGATGGCAAACGGATTACCACCGTTCGATCTCGTTGGCATCGATGGCAACTACGAGGGCATCTCCGCCGACTATCTCGCGATGATCGCCAGCACGCTGCACGCAAAGGTCGAAGTCCGCGCGTACGCCACCCGAGATGCCGCGCTCCACGACCTTTCCCGCGATGCCATTGACGTGGTCGCAACCGACCCGGGCCAGACGGAGCCGGCACAAGGCGCCATTGGATTCACGCCGAACCAGATCATCGAGATCGCAACCCGCACCACTGCGCACAAGCTGGTTGGGAATCAGACGCTTGGATATGTGAATGGCCAGCTGGATCCTCAAGCCATCCTGGCAGCCTACCCTGGGCGCAAACTGCAAGCCTATGCCACCCTGCTGGACGCACTGACGCAGCTGTCGCTTGGCGCGGACGTCGTACTGTTGTCAAACGCCACGGCTGCCAGCTATATCACCGCGCAGTATGGCATTCCGAACCTGGTCGCGGTGAATGTCTCACGACTCTCCGTCGGTGACCTGTCGTTCCTCGTCCGGGACCCAGCGCTGCGCGCGCGGTTCGACGCGGCGATCCGCGCGATCCCAAAGCCCACGCGTCTGGCGATCTCCACCCACTGGGTGCCGACGGCATTGATGCCGCACTTCGACAAGGCGCTGAACCTCACGACGGAAGAAAGCGCCTGGATCGCCGCGCATCCCGTGGCTCGATACCGTGCTACCAATGACCGGGTTCCGTTCGTGTTTTCCGACGAGCATGGCGAATCGGTGGGACTCAGCGTGCAGGTACTCGGCAAGATCGAAGAGCGCACGGGGCTGCGATTCGAGCCCGTCAGCGCCGATGGCAATAGCGACCCCGACCACGCAACCACACCCACGATTCAGCCAATCGTGCCAGTTGATGGTCCCTCCGAGCGTACCGACGGTCTGACCATCACAGAGCCCTACTTCCAGGGGTACTGGGCCATCGTGGCGCACGTTCGGCAACACGGGATCAACAACATCCTGGATCTTGCCGGCAAGCGCGTTGCCGTCGTGTTGCCCAACCCTATCATTGACCGGCTTCGCGCAACCGTGCCGCTCCAGGTTGTCAAGGCCGCGTCCTATCGTGACGCCTACCGCATGGTTGCCACGGGCATCGCCGATGCGACGCTGGGCAACATGATGACCGCCAATTACTTGATACGCGAGTCCTATCCCGAAGCGCTTCGGATTGTCGCGCCCATCAGTGGCACGCCACTCAATGTTGGCATTGGCGTTCCCGCAGACGAGCCGATGCTGCTGGCCATTCTGAACAAGGCGTTGCTCAGCCTGTCGCGGGAGGACATCAACGCCTTGCGTCTGCGCTGGTCCGAGCCCAGCAGCATTGCAGGTAGTACGGAGACCTTGCCCTCCTGGGCGTGGTTCAGCCTGAGCGCCGGCCTGGTGCTGCTGGCGATATCGCTGCTGTGGTCGCAGTCACTGCGACAGCAGATCCAGCGCCGCCGCCGCATGGAGGCCGTCCTCCATGAGCAGCTTGCCTTTCAGACTTCCATCCTCGACGCCATTCCGCAACCTATCTATCTGCGCGATATCGACCTCAGACTCATGACCTGCAATGCGGCATTCGAGCGTGCCCTCGGCTGTGGCCGCAAGCAGATGCGTGGGCGCACGATTGACCAGATGCCGCTGAAGCTTGGCGACGTCCCATTGAGCATGCAGACCTATCGCAAGGTCCTGGCTACTGGCGAGGCGGCCACGCTCGACCGAACCCTCATGATTGAGGGCAAGGAACGCATCGTGCTGAACTGGGTGGAACCGCTGCGCAATGCCACGGGCGGCGTGGTGGGCATCATCGGCGGATGGATCGACATGACCGAACGCCAGCAAATGGTCACTGAACTGGCTTCCGCCAAGGACCGCGCCGAGGCCGCCAATCGTGCAAAGAGTGCATTCCTGGCGTCCATCAGCCACGAAATCCGCACACCGATGAACGCCATCCTGGGCATGCTGGAACTCACGCTTCAGGACAAGCGCCTGCCTGACGATGACCGCCTTCAGGTGGAAACCGCGCAGGAGTCCGCAAAATCGCTGATCGGGCTGATCGATGACATCCTTGACGCGTCGAAGATGGAAGCCGGCAAGTTCGTGTTGACGCCTCAGCCAGCGCCACTGCGCCAGCTCATCGGCGACGTCACGAGTCTCTTCGGGCTGGCAGCGTCGCGCAAGGGCGTCCAGCTTGAAGCCATCGTCGATGATGCCGTGGCCCCTTGCCACATGGTTGACCCGCTTCGTTTCAAGCAAGTTCTCAATAACCTCGTGTCGAACGCGGTGCGCTTCACCGACCGTGGCTCGGTGGTGATCCGACTCGGCGCCACCAATCTCACGCCAGATTGTCAAAGCCTGACGTTCTCGGTCAGCGATACCGGCACCGGGATTCCCGAAGATGGATTGAAGAAACTGTTCCAGCCATTCACGCAGATCGGCGACACCAAGCGTTCCGCCGGAGGTACGGGATTGGGTCTGTCCATTTGCCAACGGCTGGTGACCAAGATGCACGGCACGATTGGCATTACCAGCGAGGTAGGCAAAGGCACGACGGTCACCGCGACAATCGAGTTGCCGATTGCCGCCGAAATCGCGCCGGTCCTGCAATCGGAACAGCAAAATCAGCCCGCCTCCAAGCCCGGCAAGGCACTGCGCGTCCTCATCGTCGATGATCATGCGCCAAACCGCATCCTGCTGCAGCGGCAGCTTGAAAAACTCGGCCACCGCGCGTTCACCGCAAGTGACGGATGCGAGGCGCTTGAAAAGCTGACGGACGCTACCTTCGATCTGATCATCTGCGACTACTCCATGCCAAACATGGATGGCCCCACGCTGACGCGAACGATCCGCTCGAGCGATCTGCCGTATCGCACGCTGCCTATCCTGGGCTATACGGCCAGCGCACAACCAGAGATCCGCGCGCACGCAATCGAATGTGGGATGGATGCCGTGATGATCAAGCCTGTCGACATGGCCACGCTGGAGACAACGCTGGCGGCGAACGTCAACCGCCGCGCGCACCCTGGGTTGCCTGGGCTCGCACTTGCGCTTGCGCCTTGCGGAAAATCGGCACTCACGGCGTGATTCCAGTGATCATTCGCGCGCCCCGGTCATTGAAAATCCGACCCGGCTTGCTGGCCAACATCGAACGAGTCACTTCTTGTTCAATGGCATCCCCGGCACAGGAAGTCCCCCGTCCCGGGCACGACCCCCTAGGGAAGATTCACACATGGCTTCGCGAAGGGGCGCTGCTGCAGCGCCGCGCATTTGATACGAGACTGGCGGAAGAGAACGCCGGAATCCGTAGATGCGATCGTTGCGCAGGCCGCGCTGGACGTGGAACTCGGCGACACGGCAAGCGCAAGAACCGCTCTTGAACAGGTACTTGCCACAGTCCCGAATCACCCGCGGGCGCTGGCAGGCTTGGCTCATCTGGCCCTGTGCGCCGGGGATGCGAAATCGGCCGTGGACTGGTTTCAGCAAACCGGCCCGGAAGCACTTGATGAAGCTGAATTGTCCGATTGGTGCGAAGCACTTACGGCTACGGGCGACCTGACGCACGGCGCGGACATTGCCAGGCATCTTTGCGAACGCGCACCCAAAGCCGCGACGTCCTGGTTTCAACTCGGGCTCACCCTGCATCACAGCGGCTTCCACGAGCAGGCACTGGATGCCTATCCCAAAGCACATGCGCTAGACCCTGACCTCGACAATCTCTGCAACAACATCGGCGCCGCATATCTGCAATCAGGCCGGACCGAAGAAGCCATGACACCGATCCGTCGGGCCATCGAGCTGAAGCCTTCCAATCCCCTGGCGTGGATCAACCTGTCGGATGCCTTGCTGAAACTGCGTCGCCCGGATGACGCCGCGTTGGCGGCCCGGCGCGCCTGCGCCCTGGCCCCAACGATGCCGCTCGCCTTGCAAGCGCAATCCAATGCGCTCAAGGACCTTGGCCAATGGGCAGATGCGCTGGCCCTGATGGAGAAGGCAGCGATGCAGGCGCCAGTTTCGGGCGGCATCATCTGGAATCTCGCCATGCTACAAATGCTGCACGGCGACTATCGCAATGGCCTGATCAATTTCGAACACCGCTGGGCTTCGCCAGAACTGGCGGGAACATTCCCGGATCTGAAGGCACCGATCCGGCGTGGCGAATCCCTCGCTGGCAAGACGCTGTTTCTGTGGGGCGAACAGGGCTTCGGTGACGCGATGCAGTTTGTCCGCTTCGTTCCCGGGATTGCGGAGTTCGTCAGACAGCAAGGTGGACAGTTGTACTACTGCTGCTTCTCGAAGCTTCATACCTTGTTCTCGCGCGGTCTTGCGGACGTGACCCCGGAGGTCATCCCGCATGACACTCCCAGTCTGCCCCGCTTCGGCTATCACCTGCCGCTTTGTAGCGCGCCTCTAAGACTTGGCACCGAACTGGATACGTTGCCCGCCGATGTGCCATATCTGCGTGCGGATGCTGCCGCCGCAAGCGCGTGGGCGCAACGCCTGTCGGCGTCTGGCAAGCTCAACGTCGGCGTGGTCTGGAGCGGCAGCCGTGGCCACCAGCGCAATCCGCTTCGCGCGGTGCCTGTCGCTGAGCTGGCCGGGGCGCTCAGCGACCTTCCCGGCATCGAGTTCCACAGCATGCAGATCGATGGGGGGCGGAACTGGCAAGCGTCCCCGATTTCGATATCCGTGATCACACTGCGGAACTGCGAAGCTACGACGACACCGCCGCACTGATTTCCAGTCTTGATCTCGTGATAACAGTGTGCACGTCCGTCGCACACCTTGCGGGCGCCCTCGGCAAACCGACCTGGGTGATGCTCGACGTGAACGCTTCCTGGCAATGGCTGCTCGGTCGATCGGACAGCCCGTGGTATCCAACCACCAGACTCTATCGGCAGGTAACGTATCGCGACTGGCAACCTGTCTTGGAACAGGTGCGTGCCGACCCGCTAGAGCTGGCTGGCGGCATTCCGGCGGCGGGCGCCAACTGAGTCGCTGCCCCGTCAGCTTGGCCGCGTGGTACGGCTCAGTCCGGTACAGCGCCTAACGCCGCAAGAAGGCGTTGAATCGCCTGTGTCAGCAATGGCACCAAGGCAGTGACCGTATCACCGTCTTGCCGGATCGAGGCGGTTTCAATCGCCTGGCAGACCGCCACCGTCGCTTGGCAATCCAGCATCCGGGCGGTTCCCTTGATCCGGTGCGCCATTGCCCGCGCCTGATCCCAATCGAGAGCGTGGCAAGCGGCCGAAAGTGCCACGAGGTCCTCGGTATTGGTGAGGACAAGGCTTTGCACCAGCTCCATACGAATATCGGCGTCGCCCCCGGTCAGGGCATCGAGTGCTGGCCACAGGCGTTCTCCATCGGCCGCCGAGAATGGCACAAAGCCAAGACCAGCGAACGTTTCCGCGATCACCACCGTGCCTGCGTGGAGGGGAAGCATCGCATCGATAGATAGGGGCAACTCCGAAGGCAGACTGCCGGCATCACCCATCAGCAGTCGCAAACAGGGAGGTGAATGAACGGAAAGGCAAGCCTGCGATGCCACTGATAGTGGCCACCGAACGACGACGACGTCCGCGGCATCGGTGGATGCCGCAGCGCTTGCCTCTTCTGTGAATAGCCCCAGTGACGTCAGACTTGCAGCGAGTTCATCGCGCTCCGCGCCACTCCATTCCTCACCTGAGATGATCACCCGTGACATAGCGACACCTCATCTCAAGGTGCAATATTGCAGCGCCGCGCAAAATCGATCAGTTCCAGCAACGTCGTGACGTGTAACTTTTCCATGATGCGCGTTTTGTGGCTACTCACGGTCTTGTTACTGATGAAGAGCGAGTCTCCAATGGCCTTGTTCGACATTCCCTTGCTCAGCATCTGCATGATCTGAATCTCCTTGTCAGTCAGTTGCTGCAGCAGTTCGCTATCTTCGCGGGCCTTGCCGGGCACGGCACCGGATTCAACCACCTCGGCGGGAAAGAGCGTATAGCCTGCCAGGACAGATTCCACACAGCGCATGATGTCCGTCATGTCCTGCATCTTGCTGACGAAGCCCTTTGCGCCCACCTGCATGGCGCGAGGAGCAAAGGTCATCGGATCCTGCCCCGAAATCACGAGCACCCGGATATTGGGCTGGATGGCCTTCAGGCGGGGGATCACCTCAAGCCCATTGATCTTTGGAATATCGAGATCTAGGATAACCAGATCGGGCTTGCACTGCCGCACAACGTCGATCGCCGCCTGGCCGTTGTCGGCTTCCAGCACGGATGAAACGCCGAGCACTTGCGATAGCTGCGTTTTGATAACGAGTCGGACTGCTGGGTGATCGTCGACAATGAGGACGGTAATCATCTTTGACTTCTCCATACCTGTAAGGCGGTTCAATGACTGATCGAACCACGGGAAAATTCGTAGCTTCCCCATGGATTATTGTCATTGCCATACGCTAGGACCGCATCGAGAAGATTCCGCATTTGCACTAGGATAACTCCGAGTTTTCGATTCATGTGCGTTGCTGCAACGCAGCATCTCATCTTCGTGCGCCTCGAAAGGCGGAGTGATGGCCAGCGCAAGGGGGGCGTCTATTGGAGAGAACAGACAAGAGGGCGTAAGCAGCCACCCCGTGGAACAGTCCGAACCACCGGACTTAGTCGTATGACACCAATAGAAAGATGCAGGCAACAAAAACGACGAGGCTGATTGCGGCGATGAAACAGGAAGCGATGAAAACCATGACGACGTGCAGTGATATGACGCCATGATTCAATAAACACCAATTCTCTGTCGAGACGGTATGGCTCGCCGAACGATCCGATCGTTCTTGAAATCCTGCCCGAATTCTCTGCAGCGAGATTTCGTCCCTTCGCAAGATAGGTGCCCTCCACAACCAGTGGCGCAACCCCATGCTATATGTCCCATAAAGCACATACATCACGCCTGATAAACGGCAGCTTACTCGCGACAATGGCGCACCCGCCGCGTGCGCCGAGCAGTTTCATTTAGGAATATTCCGCTCTTATTTTCCGAAATTTCCCTTCCCAGTCGATCATGGCGAGCGTCGATACTTGCCCTGCACTCACCTGTCCGGCGACAGGTGCGTGGTCTGGCATTTGCATTTGAATCAACGGGCAACGAAGGGGGAAAGACGCATGGCCACTGGAATCAAGCAGCTTCATTCCACTCCAGGCAACCCAACGACGCCCAGCCTAGGTACAGGCACAGACACCCAGGGCACAGCGCGGATGATCCGCCCGAGCAACGTGAACTACGATCTCGAAGAGCTTTCCGCCGCGCTGCACTATAACGACGAATGGCTTGGGCGCGCGAAGGTGGCGATCGAGGTTCTGGACCAATCAAATGCCCATACCGCCTATGCAAGAGTGATCTTCTTCGACAAGGAACGCGCCGCACTTTGCTTCCACCTCGCGGCGGACATCTTCCGGTGCGCACAATTGACACGCGTCGTACACCGCGCACTAGGCGCCAGCTTCGAGCGGGTCGTGCCGCCGTCGCTGCTGATCGATGTGGGCCCAATTGCCCATCCCGACGCTGCGCTTGCCGGATCACCAACAGTGCTGGCCGATCTGACCGCTTCCGTGTCAATGCTCGCCAACTCCACAACCGAAGCGAGCTGGCGACAGGCAGCGGTTTGTGCCTATGTAGTGGCGTTCAGGCTTGCCCGTAAGCTCATCGCCGCGATCTGCCCGCCAACGCCCAATGTATTGGACAGTCCATTGGACACCGCGATCTGGCAGTTACGGATGCACCGGTCGCCGAAAGCCCGGGCACTAGCCGAAGCGTTGGCTTCCATGCAGGTCACCTACAGCACAGCAGCCTTCGATTTCGATACCCCCTTTCCGCAAGACCAAGCCTTGCTCCAGAGCGAGGCCATGAAAGCATTTCAGGCGGATCTAGCCGCATTCCAGGCGACCGCTGCCTAACGCACCCCCGGCGTGTTCCGTGCCTGACAGGCTCCGGACCGGTTCTAGAGCCACGCTATGCGCTTAGGCTCTTCCTTAGTCCATAGCCCAGGCCGCCAGCGAACAACAGCAGCAATGCCAAGATCGGGGAGATCGCACCGCCGCCGCCTGAACCTCCGGCCTGGGAAGCCGTGCCACCCGTGCCCCCACCCGCCGTCGGCGGAGAGCCACCAGAATCGCTCCCACCTGGCGAGACGCTGCTGGTTCCACCACTGCCCGACAACACTGATGCAGGGTCGGTCGCGGCAACAGTCACCGTATCGGTCGCCACACTACCCGCGTCACTGCGGATCGTCGCGACAAAGCTGTACGTACCGGCAGTTGGCAATACTGCTGTCGCGCCGCTGCTATCCGAAGTCACTGGCGTGATTGACACTGCCGGGCCCGCCGTTTGCGACCACTGGATAGTGGCCCCACTCACTTTGAAGCCTGGTGCTCCCTTCGCGAAAAGGGTAAGTGTTGCTCCGGGTTGCACAGTGTCAGCACTTGCCGCGACATGCACGACGGGCTGCCCAGACAACAGCGCCAGCGCGGAGTCCACATCGAGCAGGGCGGCCTCAATTCCGAAGTGCAACACCGAGAATTGAGGCCAAGATGACCAAGAAAAATTACCAGCAGTTGAGTGAGACCGAACGCCATGCGATAGCCCTGGGGCTGCAGCAAAAGCAAAGCCTCAGCGCCATAGCCAGGGCCCTGGGGCGTGACAAGAGCACTATCAGCCGCGAGTGCAATCGCAATGCAGGCGGCAAGGGCTACGCCTCCAAGTTCGCCCAGCAGCGCAGTGACAATCGCAAACGCCAAGCCCGTCCCAGCCCCAAGCTGCACCGCCAAGGGCCCTTGTTCCCGCTGGTTTGCGACTACCTGCGCCACAAGTGGTCGCCCCAGCAAATCGCCAACGAACTCCAGCGTCTTCACCCACAGGATCGCCGCTTGCAAGCCTCACACGAAAGCATCTACACCTGCATCTACGCCCAGCCCCGGGGAGAGCTCAAGAAGGAGCTGGTGTCCTGCCTGCGCATGGCCCACGCCAAACGTTGGCCCCGCTCCAGGGGAAAGGATCGCCGCAAGGAGACGCAAGACTTGCTGAGCATCCATGTGCGAGCACCCGAGATCGAGGATCGCCAGTTGCCCGGCCACTGGGAGGGTGATCTGATCAAAGGCAAGGCTAACGCCAGTGCGATTGGCACGCTGGTCGAGCGCACCACCCGTCTGGTGGTGCTGGTCAAGCTGCCACACCCCAACCCCGCCACAGCGGCGCATGTACTGCAAGCCTTCAGCGACAAGCTCAAGACAATAGCCCAGCCGATGCGCCAGACCCTGACCTACGACCGGGGCAGCGAGATGGCCGAGCACCGCCAGCTCAGCGAGAACACAGGCATGAAGGTGTACTTCTGCGACCCCTACAGTCCCTGGCAAAGGGGGAGCAACGAGAACACCAATGGGCTCTTGCGCCAGTACTTCCCCAAGGGGACTGATCTGAGTGGCTACAGCCAGGAGCAGTTGGACGCTGTGGCCGATGAGCTCAATGGACGGCCCAGGATGACTCTGGGGTGGCGCAAGCCCATCGAGGTCTATGCCGAGCATTTGGCGCGGCTGGCCCAGCAGCCGGATTTAGTGCATTGAGTTTTTGTTGCACTTGGACTTGAAACCGCCCATGCCTGCTCCGCACGTACCTGGACGGCTCTGGCACCAGGATGCAGCAGGAAACGGGCGTGCCGATTGCGTGAGCAATGATGCGATGTCGTCCGGCGTCAACGAAGCATTCTCCGACAGCAGCATTGCGGCAACGCCGGTCACATGAGGTGCCGCGATGCTGGTGCCAGTTTTGAGCCCATATCCCGATCCGGTTGGTGTCGTCATGCCCAGATTCACGGTCGACAATACACTCAACTGACTGCCCGTCATCAGCACGCCCCTCCCCCCGCCCGGCGCGCTCAGCGTTGTTCCGGTACCGACGTTGGCATAGTCCGCGCTATCGCCCTCGGGCGTGTGCGCGGTCACCCCAATGACCCCAGAGCAATTCGCGGGAGCACCTGCGCCCATGGCCGCATCGTTTCCCGTTGCCGCCACGATCACCACGCCGCGCGCGCGAACATCGTTGACTGCCTGCCGCAACGCCGGACCGCATGGGCTGTAACCACCCAGGCTCAGGTTGATGACCTTCGCTGGCTCGGCATTCAGTGGCACGCCGGGGACCGCGATACCCGCTGCCCAGCGCATTGCGTCAATGAGATCCGAAGTCACGCCACCGCATCGGCCCAGCGCCCGCGCATTCGAGATTCTGGCAAACGGGGCAATACCTGCGATGCCCAAGCCAATACCACGCGTGGCGGCGATGATGCCGCTCACATAGGTGCCATGCCAATTGCTTGGAACGGCAGCACCACAAAGATCGGGGTAGTTTGTCGCATCGTCCGCGCTGACCCAGTCTCCCGGATCGGAGGGGTCGGTATCCCGGTCAGCGATGCCATCGTTCTTCACGAAGCCTGTCGGCAGGAATTTTCCGGTTTTTGCATCGGCTATCGTCGTCAATGTCTCAGCAGTCAGGAAATCGTAGCCTGCGGCAAGACGAGAGGCGTCCAGATCCTCGTGAGCAGTAATACCGGTGTCGACGACAGCCACCGTCACACTGACACCGGTCGGCATGCGCTGCCACGCAGCGAAGACATCCGCCCCGTCGCGCGACGAGGTGGTTGGCGACAGGTTCCATTACTGCAACAGGTATGTGTCGTTGGCTGCCACGCCAGCCACGTGAATGCGGTAGTCGACGTCGACATAATCGAACGCACCCGTGGCCCTGAGCCGCTGCGCCACTGCGGCGGCGTCACTTGCCGTCAGCGGCGTGCTCAACCGAAGTATGCGTGCCCCTCCGCTCATGACCCGTTTGGATGTCAACGGTTGCAGCGCCGCTGCCGACCACTGCTGGACGCGTCGCATCTCATCGCCGCTACCGTTAATGGCCGCGGCTGATCTGATCGCGCCGGACTCCTTGACGATCAACTGCACAACTGGCGCCGATGGCACCTCGGACGGGTTCCGTTTCTGCGCATGGGCAGGTGGGGCGGCGCCGAGCATGACGGCACCCAAAGGGAGCGCCATCGCCATTGCCAACGACCACCGCTTCCGCGCGACCCACGCTCGCGGCGGTCCGAACTCGGATTCAGGGGCTGCGGTTGGCATAGGGAAGTTTCCGAATTAGGATTTTTCCGAATCCTAATGCAGACATGTCCGAATGCGCGCCGCAATATCACAATTTATTGCTATGGAGCCTATTCACGGGTATCCATGCAAAAAGGCCACGGCATATGCCGTGGCCTTTTCGATCTGGTAGATGCGGAGTACCCGTCCAGGCACTCCACGATCTTCAGGACACAATCAGGTCATCAGAACTTGTGACGGATGCCGACAACGGCGCCGAACTGGTTCTGTCCATTGATTGGCTGATCAGCATTGCTCACGCCAACTACCGACACGATGCCCCGGTCGCTATCCTTCTTGTTAATGGCATAGGCCATGTTCAGATAGAGATCAGTACGCTTGGACAACGCGTAGTCAGCCGAAGCCACCAGCGTCCAAGGATCAGCCGAAGTCTGGTGGAAGGCCTGATAGTAAACCGCGCCGGTCAACGACAGAGCCGGTGTCACCTGATAGCCCAGGCCCGTCCACCACAGGTTCGAACGTACGTGGTTGTCGGCCATCGTCTGGTTTGCCCAACGCCAGCCACCGAACACCTTGGCCGGACCAAACATATAGGTGCCAGCAATCGTTGCACGCTGGATCTTCGCACCCGTGTCGGCAACACCTGCCGTCAAACCCAGGCGCACCTGGTCATACACAGCGCCAACCGACAGCGGGCCAGTAGCGTAGTTCAGGCCGGCCGAGTACTCAGCGCCGCGGCTGGTCTGGCCAGGGACTTCTTGGCCGTTGTAGCGGAAGCTATACAGTGCGGAAGCCGTGACGCCTCCAAACGTACCGACATACTTGATCGCATTGTCGGCACGGCTTGCAAACGCACCGTCCTGTCCGATGATCGAGTAACGCGTCGCAATGGCCATCGGATCATAGTTCAAACCGAAGTCATACAGCAGCGTCTGTTGGCGACCCAGCGTCAGGGTGCCGATGCCATCCTTCTGCAAGCCGACGAAGGCCTGACGATTGAACATGCGGCTCGAGTCGGCACCGCTGCCGGTGTCGATGTTGATGCCACTTTCCAGCGTGAAGATGCCTTTCAGGCCGCCACCCAGATCTTCGGTGCCACGCAGGCCCCAACGCGATCCTGAGAGATTGCCTGACGACATGCGAACCGTGCTGTTGTCGCCACCAGCATGGGTCAGATATTCGATACCGACGTCCGCCACGCCGTACATTGTCACGCTCGATTGTGCAAAGGCACCTGTCGACGCCAAGGCAACGACCGCAGCGGTGAGCATCTTGATTTTCATACTGAATTCCTCTTCCGTGGATTAACGTCACAAGGTGAACATGCAACGATGCGAATTATCTTTGGATCGAGATTGACAAGAAATAGCCATCAGCCCAGCTCTACACTTAATGATCCGTTCCATTGACTTCCATTTTTCTCTTTTAAAACAGCCACATATGATCATGTAGAGAATGGACTACGAGATTTCCTGTGGCCTTATAAGAATCTTCCCGGAATTTTTCTGAAATTCTCGTTATGCTGGCGAGACCACGGAAAGCCAATAGTGTTGCGAACTGAGTACGGTTTCTATCCAGAAACAAAATTCTCAGAGATCACAATTGACCCAGCATGAACAGGCTTCTTCATCCATCGCGCGATGTCTTCACGCACACGCGATCGCTCATCCACGCCTTCGGTGCTTGTCGCGCTGAAATCGGAAATTTCCGATGATGAATCGGTCTTTCTCCTAGATCAGCGTTCGTTATGGTCGTTAGACTTAATCGATGCTTAATGATCGGCTCTTCTTTGGGACAACTATCCCAGCCGAAACTCCACGTGAGCTGATCAAGGTGATAAGTGCTTCGTAAAAAATGGGCGGGTCCATGGAACGCGACGCCTGCGATGAATCGGAGTTCTCGCCGCGTCCACGGGCTACATTGTCGATAGCAATGGATACGTGGAATCTCCTCCAGATCATTGATGACCATTGTGATCATCCAGTCTTCGTCGTCATCCCCTACGCCAGCCATGTGGTCCAGTTGGGAATCGACCGGAATCTGGTGCCCGACGTGGCATCCCGAAGGGTGCTCGCGGATGACATCACTCCGGTTCGCGCGTGGCGCGAGTATTTTGGCCACACACAGAAGGTGGTTGCGGAACGCCTGGGAATAAGCCAGCAGAGCTACGCCCAACTCGCGAACAGCGAAGCGTTGCGCAGATCGTCGATCGAGAAGCTGGCGACTGCGCTTGGCATCGCGCCTGATCAGATTTCCAGTCTGGATCGCTTTGGCGCATGACCCGCTCGCGACGCATTCCTTCTCAACCTCGCCGCATCACCGTGTCTCAACCGGAATTTCCATGACTTCGCGAATAGAAGCGCTCGAGCATCGAATTGCCGCCCTTGAATCCGAGATTGATCGCCTGAATCAGACTCAGAAGACCGGTCCTAACTCGGACGATCTGGAGCTCGTCATCGGTTTTGTCCAGGGCCTGAGCTGGATGCTTGAAACCCATGTCCGCGTGCAGGCGGAGTATGACCAGAATGTGATCAACAATTTCGCCGCAGTACTCCTGTATGAGTCCGAGCGATTGCACCCCCATGTTCCGCATCGCGACAGCATTGCGATGACACTGCGCTTGATGGCCCATAGCTTGACGGATTCGAGAGCGGAGTCCGGCGCGTTCCTACGGGGCATGCCTGCGCCTGGTCAGTCACATCACTGAGTTGCGGCCCGCTCTGACCGTGTCGGAAGACAGAAGCACGTGGCATGCCCGTCAACTCGCGAGCATGTTGCATATCTATCACTTCTGCAATTCTTGATTTTCAACTAGCATCATGGAGTGCCGCCTCCAATCGTCGGGGACGGTGGTTGTCGTATTGACACTGCCTGGGACTTCGTGACGCACCATGCTCCATCTTTCGGCGGCCTATTTCGTGACTCCGTTTGCCCTGCTCGCTGCAATGATGCTCGTAGTGGCACGTTGCTGGCGCAACGCCAGACAGGCAAGCGCCAAGATGGCAGAACTCAAGGCCGAGCGCACCCTTTTCCAGTCGTTGCTGGACTCCTCGCCCAATGCGGTACTGGTGGTGAGCCACGAGCACCGCATCCTCAAAGTCAGCGAACCTTACGCAAGGCTGTGCGGCGTCAGTACCGAAGATCTCATCGGGAAGCCATTGGTCCACAGCCACACGACAAGCCGCTTTCTCGATCTGGGTGGTCTACTGGAACTCACCCTGCTCAGAATGGACGGCAATGAACGCTCCGATCTAATCACTCTCGGAATTCCGGAGCAATCTGTACGCACATTCAGGGTGAACGCCACACAATGCAGATCGGAAGATGGCGTGTTCTCGGGTACCGCGATAGTGCTGACGGATATCAGCGAACAGGTGGCAGCGCAGCATCGCGTCGATCAGACTTCCGCAGCCATGGATGACATCACTGATGCGCTATCGGTGACGTTCTTCCAGCTCTGTCGCGAATCAAACGGCCATATCTGGCTTCCCTGGGTGAAGGGGATGCAAAACACCACGCTGAACTGGTCAGCCGAGAGAATGATGCGCGACGGCGGTGGCATCCTTCCGAATCTTGATGCCTCCGAAAAGACACTATTCATCGGGGCAGTAGACCAATCCATCGCAACGCAGCAGCCGATGGATGTTACCGTGCGCCTCACCTCGGATAACCGGTGGGTACACATCGCCAGTGGCAATCCGAGAGTTGGCCCCAATGGCGCAACACTCTGGTATGCCTATGCGATGGACGTAACCGAAATGCAGCGCTACAACACGCTTCTGGCTACGGCCAGTCGTGAGGCCGAAGCTGCCACGGAAGCCAAGTCTCGTTTTCTGGCCACAATGAGTCATGAAATTCGCACGCCACTGGCCACGGTCATTGCCTCGCTGGACCTGCTGCGCGAGAGCGAACTCTCCACCCACCAGCGGGAAGAACTGGATCTGGCCGATCATTCGGCCAAGCTTCTCCTGGAGATTCTCGGCGATATCCTCGACTTTTCCAGGATCGAAGCAGGGGAGATGAAGCTTGAACAGGCGCCGATTGACCTGCGACTGATCATCGAGGATGTTCTGCGCATCCAGGCGCGCCAAATCGAAAAGAAGGGCGTGATACTCGACTTCTACGTGGAAGCGGGGCTGGCCGCGACGTTGCTTGGCGATGCAGTGCGGCTCAGGCAGATCGTGCTCAATCTCGTGGGTAATGCTACAAAATTCACGCTTCAGGGCAGCATCGTTGTTCGAGCATTGTTGATAGCGGACCATCCCGAAACACAGACGATTCAACTGGAAGTCAGCGACACTGGTATCGGAATCCCCGCGGAGAAGCAAGCCGCTCTCTTCAAGGCATTTTCTCAGGCTGATGTCTCCACAACGCGCCGATTCGGGGGCAGTGGTCTGGGGCTGTCGATTTGCTCCAGGCTCGTTCAAGCCATGGGTGGGGCCGTCGTCTTGACTAGTACGCCAGGTGTCGGCAGCACGTTCCGCGTGGAACTGACGCTGCCCGTCGTCGAGCGCAGCACGCGGATGGTGGAGTTTGCAAAAACTCACATCGCGATTGATGTGTCGCGTGCAGATGACGCAGCAGTGTTTCGTGAGCACGCTGTTGCACTCGGTATGCAGCTTGCCCCCCTTGATTGCCTGAATCCTTCCGATATTGCTGTGATTGATGAAGACGCCGCCTCAGACAAAGTGCCTGTGGGCGTGCTGACCATCCCTTACGGGAAAAAGCACGGCAATCTGTCTGGCCCACCCATCTGGTGGAGCGAGTTTCGCGCGGCATGTCTCGATGCAGTTCTTCGCGATACGCATCGGTTTCCCGCGCAAGGTCAAGATGTCACGGCAACACCACCGATCTCCGATTCGCTGGCCGGTCTGACATCTCTACCGATTCTCGTCGCGGAAGATCACACACCATTCCAGATCGTAATTCGCAGGCAGATTGAAAAGCTTGGTCTGGCATGTGACGTCGTATCCGACGGAAAGGAGGCGCTGGCTGCGATTCGCAACAAGCAATATGGCATGATCCTGACCGACTGCCACATGCCGTATATGGACGGCTACGAACTCACCAGCGCGATTCGGGCATCCGAGGCTCAAGGACAACGGCTCCCGATTGTCGCGCTGAGCGCGGATGCTTCGGATGAGCAAAGACACCGCGGCCGTGCCGCCGGTATGGACGACTTCCTGCTCAAGCCGCTCAAACTCCCGGAACTACGCGCGTGCATCCAGCGGTGGGTGCTTCGGTGATTCCAGGTCGGTGGCCTCTGGGATAGCCTGCCACGGCCCCGGCGTGCGAGCTGGCGCCCTCCTTACCGGAAACTCCTCCACGTCGGGACGCCGCACTCAGGCTTTGTCATTCGAAGATGCCGTTCTATAAGCAAGTAGAGGTTCGCCCTCGCATCGACACCTGCGACCGTTGCCGCAAACAGCCGCCCATTGCGCCCGAGGACAAGGGAGCGAACCACGTTCCCGCACGGATTGTTCGAGATGAGCCAAGGCTAGATCCCAGCACCACGCCACCCTATTGAGTACTGCCGAACTCCCAATGCGGTGCTTGCTTCTCGGGAGTGCGATTGTCCCGGAGCACTGTGCCGCGAACCGGCAGGTTCAGCACCTGATTGCGGTACTTCGTGCCGATAAGCAAGGAGCCATTGGCGAAGGGGCCAACGAACGCGTTATGTTCGACGATGGTGTCATCGTCCTCCACGATCATCCCCCAGTTTGCAGGACCACCGAACGCATTACCACTGACATAATTGCCTCGGGCCTCGTCGAGTACAACGTCCATGTCGGCGTTCTTGTAATAGGGAGTCCTGCCGCATTGCATGCTGCGCAAATTCCGGCTCATGCGCGAACCTACCCAGACACCCACACGGCCGTCTATTCTGTTCCCCTGGATGCGATTGCCATTGGCCCCATGCGTACGAGGCACTGACTCAGGATCTATCAGACCACGTTCCTGGCAGTTCCGGTACAGAAATACACCGCCCAAGCCGTTGCCAGCGATAGTCGAGGCTTCGATACGATTGTCAGCTGAAGCATCAATCGCGATGCCAGGCTGCATTGGCCTGGCGCCATCCCATCCGCTTTGCAGGATTCGGGAGCGAACGATGGAGGTGCCGCTGGAATCGTGTTCGAGGTAGATCCCTGCGCCACTGACGCGCTGCACCGTAGTGTTATCGATGACAGTGCCAGTGGCATGATCGTCAATGTAGATCCCCACTCCGCCAATATCTTCAATCGTGATGCCAATAAGGTGGGTGCCGGAAGGAGTGCGAGAAACGTAGCGTTGCGGGTCGTCTCCACCGACGATTTGTCGCTTTTTTCCATCCGGTACTGACCAGCCAATGCCAAGGCCGAGTTTGGTGAATCCATGCACGCGGCAGTTTCGAATCTCAACGCCTTGCAGGCTTTCCCCCCTGGAGTCGATCAGAATGCCAGTTGCCCGCGAGTTATCACCTTCCAGAGTTGCCCCATTGCAATCTACGCGGACAGGCCGGGTGATCAACATTCCGCTGTGATAGGTGCACTCCGCGCGTAAAGTGACGTCCTTGTCCAGCGCCGGCAGCGTACAGTCGTCAGCAAAAGCCAGACCGCACGGAAAGACGGTGGCTGCAAGAATGGAACCGAGTACTCTTGATAGCGAGTGTTTCACGCGCTTTCCTTGCTGCTTCGGATGGCTTCAATGGATGCAATGGCCTGATCGATATTGCCGAACGGAATATCTTTCAATGAATCAAGGGGAAGATCCCACCAGCGTGTCTTGAGCAGGCGCGACACTTTGTCTTCATCGAAGCGAAGTCGGATGCGCCGCGCTGGAACTCCTCCCACGATTTCGTAAGGGGCGACATCCTTCGTCACCACAGCGCCAGCGCCCACAACCGCCCCATCCCCAATCTTGACGCCAGCCACGATTACGCAGTTCGTTCCAAGCCAAACGTCGTTGCCAACGGTAGTTGGCGCGTGAAAGCGCCACTTCTCTGTCTGCAAGGCAGGATAGCCCGGCACGCGATTGAAGAGCGCTGGGGAGAATTGGAATGGGTGGGAACTCAGGAATTCCACGGGGTGACGTGCCGCCCCGATCTGCACGTTACGCCCGATCGAGCAGAATTTGCCGATGCGGACGTGGGGAAAGACCACAGCACCTACATTGACGTAGGTGAACCCGCCAATAAATGCCGGCGCGTAGGCCACAGCGCCGTCACCAATATCAATCGCTTCGTCGAAGCTCACCGCACTGCTGACTTGTGCTGTAGGAGCGATGCGGCCGCCGAGTTCGGCGCAGCGCTTGCGGATATCGGCGGACTGTCGCTCAGCCTCGTTCTCTGTCGGCATGATTCTTCCTTTGTAAATGGCGGATAGGAGCCACTCGCGCATGGCTACCCCTCATTCAATGTGCAATCAGCCGGGCCACCGAACGCAGTAGTGGCGAGTTTGCGTCGCGGAAGAAGGCATAAGGGTTCTGGCGAAACTTCCTGAGCTTTCTGGTTGTAGCCGATTCCCGCGAAGCGGCTGGGTTGTCCTGGATAAGCAGTTCCGCCTCAGACGCTTTCTTAGGCGCGGATGCTGAGGTGGGCCGACTGACCGGCTTGGCCGGTGTAATTGGAGCTTTCGGCAACGGGCCAAGTATCCGGATCAGGCGCTCAATCCCTTCCTTCTCGACTTCGGGAACCAGCCAGGTATTCAATGCCTTTAAGAAAAAGTCTTCGAGCGCTGCGTATTCAGGCAGGGAGAGGTAGCTACCAGGCAGGCTGTTGACCGTCTCGACAATCTGGGAGATCGTGAGGTCATCGAAGGTAAAGCCCTTACGGCCAAAGAAAGCCTTTCCAACCTGGATTGGCTTGATGCCGGCCAAGGCCGCTTCCAGCAGCCCCTGCGAATTGACACCGATGACAAAATCCGCAGAGCCCAGCAGGTGTTCCAGAGAGTAGTCTTCGACAATGCGCAGACGCTCCTCCTGGCCGGGGAACCCGGCTTCGATCAACTCGCGTGTCAGTGCGCGGCCGACATTCGCTTTCTTTTGCTCCCACGGATGGGCTTTGAAGACAATATTCGCACTAGTATCGCGGAGCAGCGCCCGAATGCAGCTACGATAAAAAGCGATGCTGTGGAAACCTGTTTCGCCGTGGTTAAGCAGGGAGAAATCGTTGATGACCTGCCCCAGGATTACCACCAGCTTCTCGTCGTTCTGGAACAAGGGGCCACCGTCATGCTCAGGCTGCTTGACATTCTTGTTGGAACGCCTGGCTAGCCGCTCCATTAGCGCTGCCCGGTCGCCACGACGCTTGCCACCTTGCGTGGGTATCTCGATGGAGCCATACAGCCCCGGGGCGCCGAGCAATGAGTCATTGGGCAGCGGGCTGTGTCGCGCCTCCAGGTAGTAGTCTTGCCCTGTGAAAAAGCTCTCGCAAACGTAGAGCTGCCCTTGACGGCGCTGCATGATGCACGAGAATGTCCGCGCATAGATGAGGCTGCCGGAGAAGACCAGGGCAATGTTCATGGGAGGTAGGCTCCGCATGATCTCCAGCCACCGATCCATCCAGAACCAGGTTGCTGCGAAGCTCTCCAACAGGGCGGCCCGGTCAGTCTGATATAGCCGCGCAAGAAGGTCGTCGGCATCGACGCCATAGTGCTCGGAATCCGTCCAGTGTGGCAAGGGCGCCAGCCTGCTCATCAGTTCGGCTCTGGCGATCGAGAAAGCATTGAAGCCATTAAGATTGAGCGCGCGCAGCTGCGCCTCGGTCCAGTCGGCCATGCGCTCGAGATAGGGCGCAATTTCCTCGCGATCTTCATAGTGGCCAAAGGCAGTAAGCAGGCCTTCTGGGTGCTCGATCGCGTGCATCTCGTAGCCTGCGCGGCGGAGATAGGCGATCAGGCTCTTGAAGTTTCGGTCGGTGATGTGCAGACGATCTGCGATCAGGACGCGTTTTGCCATGTCAGGATACTTCCCAGAGTCTCGTTGAGTACTTCCCGATAGACGTCGACCACTCGGGAGGCGTGGATGGCCCAGGTGATGGCATTGCCGGCATTGCGCATGGCACCTTCACGCAGGTCCGCGCGGGAAGCTGGATCAAGAAGCCACGCAGAGATCCGCTCGGCATCGGACCCAGCGTCCATGGAAAGATGAAGCCCATTCTCCCTGTCGACGACCATATCTTTCGCCATGCCAATTGGGTTACACAGCACAGGCACGGCGCCGCCAACGGCCTCGGGAATATTTGCGGGGCCGCCTTCGAACCAGGAAGACATCAGCAGGGCATCCACGGTACGGTAGGCAGAGGCGACTGTTTTGTAGGGCAAGGCTTCGTACGCGTTCACGTCGAAGCCAAACCGCTCCAGCACCGCGGCATCGTAGGTGCGGCCTTTCCCAATCAATACGAATTCGAAGCGGGCTGGATCGAGGCGCTGGGCAAGCTCGTAGATATAGCCCTCGCCCTTCACCTTTCTCGGGTAGCGGCGCGAGAACACGCCTATCACCACACGGCCGTTCTTACCGCTACCGGTATTCTCAAGGTAGGGTGTGTCAGTGGCATCGCCACGCGCACGGATATACCTTGCGTGATAACCATGGGGAATGACGACGGTATTGGTAATGCCGTCAGCCGCCAGGTAGTCCCGCTGTAGCGAATTGAGGCAAATCACGCGGTTAGCCTCTCGGTAGCGGTCAGTAAAGTGCTGGACTGTGAGCGAAGGATCGTCATCACGCAGATCGTGGTGGACTGTGACCACACACGGTCCTGAGAGGCGGGATTCGAGATTTGGCCGGTGATAGTGCCGGATCATTCCTCCGAGCGCGGCACTGGCTGATGCCACGTGCTCGATGCCGGGCGGCGCGTAGCTACGGTAGTACGAGATGATGTCAGAGAAGATTCCGCTCGCGACATCGTTCGACATTACGTGGTTTACAAGAAGCATGTCAGAGACCTATTGCCACCTTCGCGGCGATGGCGATCTGGTAGAGAATGGAAAAAACGTCCTTGGCAAACTGCATCGTCTTGAAGTCCACCTTGGGCAGGATCATGATCTGGTCTCCCGGCATCACGGTATCGTCCTGGCGCGCATCGACAAACGTACCGTCAAGATGGGCGATGATGACGCGTGAGCTGTCAGCGTTCTGCGTGTATCCACCTGCCTGCTGAATGTAACGCTGGACATTGGCACCAGGTTTGAACACGAACGAGTTCGGGAACAGGACTTCACCGCCAATCAACACGAGATCGTTGCGAGTGGGGATCCTCAGTCGGTCACCGTTCTCCAGCAGCAGGGCGCTGCGTTCCTCGCCATGGCCGATGACTGCTTGACCGGAGGGATCAATGTGGCGCGCGCGGTCCACCCATTGCAGAACCAGGGCAGCCTCGCGCTGGCGCAGCTGGGATTCCTCGTTAGTTCCGGAGCGTGCTGTAAGCACGCTGTTTTGCAACTGCGTGAGCGAGGTATCGAGCATCTTTGCCTGCCGATCCTTCACGCTTTGACGAAAGAGTTGCGTGCTCTCCGGCAGCGAGTTGGATGTCATCTCCACGCGACCCAGTAGGTCGCCCAGCTTGGTGCCATAAGGCACGACATACTCCTGTGGACCCAGGTGCTCGCCTTCCACCCGAACCGTAATCGTGCCGGGCCGCTTGTCGGCTGTGAACTCGACGAGATCGCCATTCATCAGGGTGACGTCTGGTGTCTTGCTTAGCGGATAGTACTCAACGTGCTGCACCGTTCCCGATCCACGCGTGACGCGCACGTTGGTAGAGGTGGCGTCCGGCCGCGCAGCGGCTGCGATCTGGGCCAGCGTGGTGGTACCGTTGAATTCAAAACGCCTGGCGCTCGCTGCCAGGCCGCCGACCATCACTGTGTTCTTCCGCTGACCAACGAAGATCACGTCGCCATCTGTCAGGGGCGTACTCGGCAGGTCGCCATTCAACAAGAAGCGATAGAGATCGACGTTGTAGCGTACTGTGGCCCCGCGCTTGACCTGGATATCCAGGAAGGAACCCCGGTCCGGATCTACGCCACCGGCCATGTCCAGATAGCGCAGCACATTGTCGTTCCCCGTTCCTTCGTACATGCCGGGATGGCGGACGAAGCCGGAGACCAGCACGCGAACGGGCTGCGCCGAGGCAAGACTCGCGTAGATGGAAACATTACTACTGAAGACCTTGCGCAGCGCACCGGTAACCGCCGCTTGCAGGTCGCGGTTGTGAATGCCAGCTACACGCATTGGTCCACAATGAGGCAGGAAGATCATGCCCTGCGAATCGACAGTAAGCACGCTGTCAAAATCGAACCCGCCCCAGATCCTGACGCGCACGCCGTCACCGATGGCAACAGCGTAGTCAGGATTGAAGGTGGATGGCGCGCTGCGGGCGAATGCGCCGGTGAATAGCTGAGTGCCGAAGACCTCGCTCTTCTGGTTGGCGTCGTAGTCGCCCAGCCGCTGCGCAGGGATATATGCCTGCGCACCGATATTCGGCAACGGCGGCTGGATCTGCCCGGTACCCGGCAAAGGCGTGCCGCCCGTAATCATCGGAGATTGCAGGCCAGAGATACTCGGTTGGCCGCTTTGCCAGGCAGGTGCTGCCGCGCCTTGGCCAGTGGCGACGTCAGTCGAGGGACTGCTATCCGAGCTGGACGTTAGTCCGAGCAGTGCGTTGGGTAGCATGGATAGCGGAACGTTGGGCGTCTGCGCGTGCACTGCCCATGAGAAGAGCAGAGATGCGGCGACGAGGCAGCAGGCAATTCGTTTCATATCAGGTCAGTCAATCGCGATGGTCGCGAATGATGGCGACAAGCAGGTGCAGGACCCCTGTTAGCATTGCGGCGGCCAGCAGAGAGAGAAGGATGTTGTAGATGCGCCGCGGCTCGAGGGGATATACCGGCAGGTTGGCCGACTGCAGGACTGCAACAGATTTGATCTTTCGGGTCGACTCCACGCGCGCTGTCTCAAGTGCCACCAATGCCGTCTTGTACATATCGTCGGCCAACGCAGCCTCGGCCTCCAGGCGGCCCTGCTCTTCTGCCACGGCGTTAAGCCCACCACCACGCTTGGCGGCCACGCGCTGGCGTTCGGCTTGCAGTTGGGATTTCACCGCGGCAATCTGGCTGTCGAGTTGCACAATGTCCGGCGCAGCGGGAGTCAGGTAGCCAGCCAACGCGGCGCGCTTGGTCATCAGGTCAGAGAGTTCGGCGTCCAGTCGACTCGCGATTGCCGAGATACTTTCCACCGCGTTACCGGGTGACACCAGGCCATGTGCATCCTGATAGGCCAGAACGGCCTTGCGCGCCGCGACCATGCGGACACCCAGCGCCGAGACTTGCTGCTCGATGTAAGAGACCTGGTCATGCGCGGTCTTGTGATCCAGCGCATTCATATACTTCTCGCCCTCGGTCACCATCATCTGCGCGATCGCACGCGCCATTTCCGGGCTATAGGCCTGTGCGGTGATCGACAGCACTTGTGCATAGTCGTCGTAGGTGACCTCGATGCGGGAAAGGTAGTAGCGCTGAAATCGCTCGTCTGGCGCGTCCTTGGACCATAGCCGCGAGAGCAAATCGCGGCGTCGGTCGCTGAAGTGTTCGCGCAGATGCAAGTCCTTGTCCAACAGCTTCATCATATCGATGGAAAGCAGGTGGTCACGCAGCAGGAGCAGATCGCGGTTGCCGCCGGAGCCGGCCAGGATCGAGATCAGATCGGCGGAGCTTTGCTGTATGGCGTTGGTCTTCTGAAGGTAAATGTGGGCCTCCGAGACATAGCGGTCCGAGGCGATCACGCCCCAGTACAGCCCAGAGATCAGACTGAACAATACGAAGGCGGCTAGAAGAGGGGAGCGGCGGGCCGCGGTGGCAACGCCGGACAACGTTTTCATGCGTTTATACTTTTCTTGTACTCGGAGAGGGCATCTGCAATGTCGTCGAACCAGTAGGCGGCGCCATTGCTCATAAGGATTCCCTTCTCGCAAAAATTTTTGAGCGTTCCCTCGTCGTGGCTGACCATGATCAGCCCCGCGGAAGCAATGAGATCCTCAAATGCCTTCTTCGACTTTTTCTTGAATTTCTCATCGCCGACCGCGATGAGCTCGTCGACGAGGTAGGTGTCGAATCGGAAAGCCAGTGATAGAGCGAAGGCAAGCCGCGAGCGCATCCCGGACGAGTATGTTTTCATTGGCGCGAAGAAGTAATCGCCCAACTCGGAGAAAACATGCACGAAGTTCGTGCGCTCAGCGATCTCCTGGTCCGGCACGCCGTGGATGCGAAACACGAAGCGAGCGTTCTGTTCTCCGGAGAGCGCACCTTGGAAGCCTCCGTTCAGCCCAAGGGTCCATGAAAGCTTGCCGTCGCGGCGAACCTGGCCGCGGCTCGGATGATCCATCCCGCCGATCAGGTTAAGAAGGGTTGACTTGCCTGCACCGTTGCGACCAATCAAGCCGACACGATCGCCCTGGCGGATACAGAGGTTGATATCCCGGAGCACCCAGTTGCGACTGTGATGGCCGCTGTAGCGCTTCCAGACCTGTCGTAGCTCGATCATCGCGACTCCAGTGCTCGCCGAAATCGGACGTGTAGCAGCAGGCCAAAAGTCACCAACGCAGCCGATATCAGGCTTAGGTAGGAAATGCTGATCCCCTCGTACGCGTGATAGGCCGGGAAGTATCCAATCCGCATGATCTCAAGCGCATGGACGATGGGGTTGTAGAGGAGCCAGCTTCTGTATGGCTCGGGCACGATGAAGATGGGGTACATCACGCCGGAGATGTAGAACAACCACATTGAGACGATCTTCGCGATCTGTCCGATCTCCGGAACGATCGTGCTAGCCGCAGAAAGGATGAGCGAGATTCCGGTTGAGAAAGCCCACAGCAAGAAAAAGCCAAGCATGACCAGCATCGGGTTCGTCGGCTCCACGTCCATGCCATAGAGCCAACATGCCAGGATCAGTACGCCGCTGACGATGAAATACACAAAGGCTTCGAGCAAGGACCGCACCAACACCACGTCGAATGCCTTTACCTGCCTGTAGTGAAAAAGGGCCCGATTCGATGTCACGGCGTCGATACCGCGCAGGGCGATACGACGGAACATGTAGTACGGAAGAATGCCGAGTCCGATAAAAAGCGGTGGGTTCGCGCCGGGGATCAGGCGATGCTGCAAGATGCCGTGCAGGATCATCAGAAAGGCGATGTGCTCGGCGGATTCCAGCAAGATCCAGAGCGAGCCCGCCCGCTCAAGCGATACACGCGTCACAGCTTCGCGCAAGAAAAGCGCGCGCCAGACTGTGAGCGTGACACGCAGCGGTGCGGGGATGGTCAGCGTCATCACCGACCTCGCGAGAAAATGAAGACCGTCCGTCTTGGAGGATCCGAGAAGAAAAGCAGAACAGCCATGGTCTTGCGTGGTGAAATTCGTACAGCCCACCTGCCAGACCGACACCTGCACGGAGCAGGCAATCCCGAGGACGACAGCGGTACCTGAAGTTGTTGATCGAGAAGAACGCTGCCGGGCACACTCAACGCCGCCAAGGTCGTGAAAGCCAACCGTTTCCCTGTGGTTGAACGCCGAGAGGCGGCCGGACATTTATCGGAACATTAGCGTTCCGGCGCGCAGCACGCATTGAGAAGCATCCGAAGATCATGCGGAAGACTCCCAATCGCAGCAGGGGGGGACAGACACTCCTTACGCGCTCGAACCGTGCCCGACTGTGGACAAGGTGGATTCAGAGTTGGCGCGCAGGGGATTGGGAAGTTTCAGGGAATCTGGAGGACTTGCACTTCCTAGAATACGGTCAACCGTATATTCCAAGACAGCCAATCACGATCCAGTAGATTCAATCCATTCATCTGGACAAGCCGACAACAGCCCCCACAGTTGACGGCTCGTGGCTGTGCAACGAACTGCTGATGGCTACGATAAAAAACCTCTCCGTGCCTAACGACGCATCTCTTGTTCTCTTTGGCGGCATCAATGTGCTGGAATCCCGCGACCTGGCAATGCAAGCCTGCGCCGCCTACGTAGAAATCACCACCCGCCTGGGGATTCCGTACGTCTTCAAGGCCAGCTTTGATAAGGCGAACCGCTCATCGATTCACTCCTATCGTGGACCGGGTCTGGAGGAAGGGCTGCGCATTCTCCAGGACGTAAAAGCCGCGTTCGATGTGCCCGTGCTTACAGATATCCATGAGCCCTGGCAAGCTGCCCCGGTCTCGGAAGTGGCTGACGTACTGCAGCTTCCCGCCTTCCTGGCGAGGCAGACAGATCTCGTTGTATCGCTAGCTCGCACGGGCCGGCCGATCAATATCAAGAAGCCGCAGTTCATGAGCCCAACGCAGATTCAGCACATCGTCGAAAAATTCCGCGAGGCTGGCAACGAGAACCTTCTGCTCTGTGATCGCGGTACATGCTTCGGCTACGACAACCTCGTGGTCGATATGCTTGGATTTAGCGTCATGCGCCGGGCGACGGGAGACCTGCCGATTGTCTTTGACGTGACGCACAGCCTGCAGCAACGAGACCCCGGCAACGCGGCTTCTGGCGGGCGTCGGACTCAGGTGGTGGAACTCGCGCGGGCCGGCGTTGCCGTCGGCATTGCCGGCCTCTTTCTGGAAGCGCACCCCGAGCCGGATCGAGCGCTATGCGATGGCCCGAGTGCACTGCCACTGGACCAACTTGAGCCCTTCCTCACCCAGGTAAAGATGCTCGACGATGTTGTGAAATCGCTGCCGGCAACGGAGCTCGCCTGATGACACGGCAGGATGGCGAGAGCGTTGTCATCGTCATTCCCGCGCGCTACGGATCGACGCGCTTGCCTGGCAAGCCGTTGCTGGATATTGCCGGCAAACCGATGATTCAGCACGTCTATGAGCGTGCACGTTTGGTGCGCGGCGTAAATGCCGTGGTGGTTGCCACGGATGACTCGCGCATCGAGTCGGCGGTTCTGGCATTCGGCGGGAGCTGTCTGATGACGTCCGCCGGGCACCAGTCGGGAACTGACCGCCTTTGCGAAGTCATGCGCATGGTGCACGCGGACCTCTACATCAACTTGCAGGGTGACGAGCCGCTGGTGCGTCCAACGGACATCGAACTGCTGGCGAACCTGATGATCGCCGATCCGACCTCCGACGTAGGCACGCTTTGCCATGAGTTCTCGCTGGAGGAAGCCCGCGACGAAAATGCCGTGAAGGTGGTGATGTCGAACGAAGGTGATGCGCTGTACTTCAGTCGCTCATTGATCCCCTACCCGCGCGATGGCGCCTTTGCGCGCTACTACAAGCATTCGGGTGTCTACGCTTTTCGGAGAAGGGTGCTTGAGGTCTACGGGAGCATGCCCCAGCCGATGGCCGAACAAGCGGAGCGGTTGGAGCAATTGAGGCTGCTTGCGGCAGGCTTCCGCATACGGATGCAGGTGGTGCCTCCCATCGGAACTGGTGTCGATACTCCCGCTTGCCTGGAGCGTGTCCGGGCCATTCTTGATCCCGCTGTTTGACGGCAGCTGAAGATCTACAGACAAAAGGACAAACGGAACATGCCAGAGTCAATTTCTCTTGCAAAGCAAGTGGTAGCCACGGAAATCCGCGCGCTGGAGGCGATGAACGCACGCGTGAGCGAGGATTTTGGGCGCACCGTGAAGTGCATCCTCAGCATGAAAGGCAGATTGGTCGTTGTCGGCATGGGGAAGTCCGGCCTGATTGGCCGGAAGATTGCGGCCACCATGGCGTCGACGGGCACCCCGGCTTTCTCCGTACACGCTGGCGAGGCCTTTCACGGCGACCTCGGCATGATTCGCCCGACTGACGTCGTGCTGATGATCTCCAACAGCGGCGAGACGGAGGAGTTGGTACGCTTGCTGCCGTTCCTCAGGCATCAGAACAACTACGTCATCGCCATGACCGGTAAGCCGGCGTCGACGCTGGGGAAGGCGGCAAATACGATTCTCGACATCAGCGTCGAGCGTGAGGCATGCAACAACAACCTGGCGCCAACCAGTTCCACGACGGCCGCGCTGGTTATGGGAGACGCGCTGGCTGTCGTGCTGGCCTCTAAACGCGGCTTTCAGCCGGAGGACTTCGCACGATTTCACCCGGGCGGCAGCCTCGGACGGCGCTTGCTTACGCGAGTAGCGGACGTCATGCATAAGGGTACGCTGCCCGTATGCACCGCACAGACGTCCTTCAAGGATGTGGTCCATGTCGTCAATCGGGGTCGTATGGGACTGGCCTTGGTCATGCAGGGAGAGCGCTTGCTCGGCATCATTACCGATGGCGATATTCGCCGCGGATTCGACACTGTGCATGACTATCGCTCCATCCTCGCGGAAGACCTGATGACTACAAGGCCAAAGGCAATCGCACCGGATGCGCGCGTTGGTGACGCGGAGGCGCTGTTGCGCCAGGAGAAGATTGGCGCATTGGTGGTGCAGGACATTGATGGCCGGGTCATTGGCATCTTCCAAATGCATGGAGCGGAAGAGGCGCCCGGCGTGCACTAGAGGATCGTATGTCGATGAACGCTTGATTCCAAGTTTCGCACAGGATTTGCATGGTATTCGCGGTGGTCACTCCGGGCCTGTGGCGCACGCCCGGGCTTCGCAGGTTTTTTCACGAGGGCGTCGCCTTTCGCCCCCGGCAACATGTCGATGCCGTGCTCGGCTGGGGCGATAAGCCATCCAGCATCAAGGCCCGCGCGTGGGCCGCACGGCGGCACTTGCCATTCCTGTCTGTGGAGGACGGCTTTCTGCGCTCCATTCATCCGGGACGGAGCAGACAGGGTCTTCTCTCGCTGGTGGTAGATGATCTGGGCATTTACTACGATGCTCACCATCCATCCCGCCTGGAACAGTACATCGCGCAGGGCGACGCGTCGGCGGCCGAGCGGGATGCCGGAGCCCGGGCGATGCAGTTGGTGCTGCAGCACAGGCTTTCCAAGTACAACCACATGGGTGAACTGCAGCTTCCCTCGAGCACGCCGGGCAAGCCGCGTGTGCTGGTCGTGGACCAAACGGAAGGCGATCTGTCTCTGTTACGCGGTGGTGCAAGCGCGGACACATTTGCACGAATGATCGCGGTCGCGCTTGCCGATCATCCGGCTGCCGAGATATGGATCAAGACCCATCCGGATGTTCTTTCCGGCAAGCGGCGCGGGCATTACGAGCAATGCCGGTTGGATAGCCGCGTCCACTTTCTGGCACAGGAATGCTGCCCTCTCTCTCTGCTCACGCAGATGGATCACGTCTACGTGGCCACTTCTCATATGGGATTCGAAGCATTGATGGTCGGTAAGCCGGTGACCTGTTTTGGCCTGCCCTGGTACGCGGGCTGGGGCCTCACTCATGACGTGCATCCGGAAGCGGCCCGCCTTGCACTGCGGCGCGGGGGCAAACGAAACGTAGTTGACCTCTTCGTCGCAGCCTACATCCAATATACGCGCTACATCCATCCCGTCACGGGGGAGTCCGCGTCGATCTTCGATGTCATCAAATGGCTGGCCTGCAACAAGGCAATCGAGCAGGAAGGAAGGGCGCCTACATACTGCGTCGGCATGTCGCTTTGGAAGCGTGCTACGGTCATGCCCTTCCTCGCAGCGAGCACGATCAGGAGTCTGCGCCACCTCAGTCCGGACAAACTGAGCCGATTGCCTCAGGATTCGACGATCGCCCTCTGGGGCGATCGTCATGCTGGCTTGATAGCCCGCGCGCGGGCTCGCGGACTGACCGTTCTGCAGATGGAGGACGGGTTCGTGCGCTCCGCGGGGCTCGGCTCCGACCTCCATGCCCCGCTTTCGCTTGCTATTGATCCACATGGCGTTCACTACGACCCCAAGTCGGCCAGCAAGCTGGAACAGTTGCTCTCGACGAGCACGGTGAATCACGACGATGCCGCGCGTGGGCGGCGGATACGCGAGTCGCTCGTCCGCAATGGTATCGACAAATACAACCTTGACCACGCGACCACTCCAGTCCTGCCCGCACAAGCTCTAGGAAGACGAATCATCCTGGTGATCGGGCAAGTCGAGGACGACGCCTCGGTTCGGATCGGCTCTACTTTGGTGAAGGGCAACGATGCCCTTATTGCTGTGACACGCCGTGCAAATCCGGATGCGTGGCTGATCTACAAGAGCCATCCGGACGTCGAGGCTGGAAACCGCATTGGCTCGCTAAAGCCGGCCTCCGAGACATTGGCTGATCAGATCATCACTGAAGCTAGTCTGGGCGCCTGTTTGGTCCTGGCCGACGAGGTACACGTCATGACGTCACTGTCCGGCTTTGAGGCCCTATTGCGAGGGAAAGTCGTGCATTGCTATGGCGCGCCGTTCTACGCCGGCTGGGGCCTGACCACGGATCACTTTCCCTTGCCACGGAGGCAGCGGCGCCTGACGTTGGACGAGCTGGTGTTTGTCGCGCTGTGCTTGTATCCGCGCTACCGCTTGCCGGGTGTGGAAGGATTCTGCTCGGTGGAGGACGTTGTCGACTGGCTTGCGAAACGCAAGGGCGCAAGGCGCGGGCGGACAGGCGAGTCCTGGCTGGTCAGGCAAGGGCGCAAGGCTGGCCATCTGGCCCACTCCGTCCTGCAGCATGCCAGGTACGTCTAATTTCAATGAAAGGCCATACGTACGCGGCTGACGGTCTTGTCGGTCGGCTTGGCGTCTATGCCCGAGTCCTGCTTTTGCAGGGGCCTGTAGGGCCGTTCTTTGCTCAATTGCGAGATGATCTGGCCCAGCAGGGAACCGAGGTCTGGAAGGTTAACCTCAACGGTGGGGATGACCTCTACTACTACGGTGAACGCGTGCTCCACTTTGCGCAGCCGATGGCAGCCTGGAGTGACTGGTTGCGGAAACTGGTGATCCGGGCGCGCGTGGAGGCCATCGTCGTTTTCGGAAGCACACGGCGTCATCATAGGATTGCTGCCGGGCTCGCTCAGGAACTCGGGCTCGACTTCTGGGTATTCGAAGAGGGCTACCTTCGCCCCGACTTCATCACTCTGGAACGTGGAGGAGTAAATGCCGATTCCCCGCTGGCCCGCATCCCTCTTGACACAATACCGCTGCTTCCAGCGCCAGAAGGGCTGCGGCAGTATCCCGGTGCCTATTGGAAGATGGCGCGACATGCCTTGCGCTACTTCGCGGCGGGATGGGCTGCGGCGGGGCGCTACCCAGCCTACCGGCACCATAAGCCATTCCGACTGCGAGAACTGGCTTGCTGGATCCGGGCGGCTTACCGCAAGCCGTGGTATCGACTCCGCGAAAGGCGCTTGGTGGCGCGGCTGCTCATGCCTGGGCATCCGCGGTTCTATCTGCTGGCTCTGCAGGTCTATAACGATAGCCAGATCCGCAGCCGCAGTCCGTGGCGTCGAATGGAGGACGTTATCGAATGGTCCATCTTCTCGTTCTCGAAGTTCGCTCCCCCGGACTCGTTGCTGGTCATTAAGCATCATCCCATGGATAGAGGCCATCGCGACTATGCCGCAGCCATTGCTACGATCAGCGACCGGTTCGCAGTGGCTGACAGGATCGTGTATGTCCATGATCCGCATTTACCGTCTCTGTTGCGACGCAGCAGTGGGGTGGTCACAGTTAATTCCACCATGGGAGTACAAGCTCTGCACCACGGTGTCCCTGTCATGACACTCGGCCGTGCCTTCTACGGGCACACGGGCATGACCTGGCAAGGAACGCTCGACGAGTTCTGGACGTTGGCCCAACCGACGAACCGGCTGGACTGGATCCGCTGGAAGCACTATGTCATTCACGAGTCCCAAGTCAACGCGTCCTTCTACACAGGAGGCAAGGCCGTGCCCAGCCAAGGGATGAGCGGCATTCGGTGCGCCACGAGGGCTTTCGTAGAGATGGCAGGTCGCCTGCTGCGAGCCTCGATCCACGGAATACAACGCTTCGGGTCGATCGCGAATAGGCCGGTAAAGGGCGCTGAGCCGTTGCCGCAAAGTCCTTTACCGCGTAAATCATTCTCGGATTACGACGCGTAGCCCTGGATAGGACACCGTCAGGTTGCCCAGCGGAAGATGTCCAGTGTGACTGGTGCCAAAGCTGCATGACCAGCGTCGCCGGCATGGAATCGTGTTAGCAACGGGCTAAGAATGACCCCCTCTGGGCGAAAGCAGCTTCAAGACGCCATCGCTATCGGAGCTCTTGTCCTGGCTTTGAAGTTCACGCATGAACTCGCGCACAAGCAACCAGAAATTTCTCGTAGAAGGTAGGAGATCTCTCCGATCAAAAGTCCGTCTCTGCATTAAGAATGCTGTCCAAGGGATGCTCACTGCTGATTATCCCTTGTGTTGATACTGCTTTGACCCCAGCATCAACACTTCCCCGTATGGCCGCTTCCTCCCGGAGCGGCTTTTTTTTGAATCAGGCCAGACGCCGACGCGCGGCCGTCAACAGGAATACTTCCGTGCAATGACAAGGACGAGGCAAGCGCACCGACACTGGCCGGGCTATCCAAGAACTTTCACTGAAGCCAATCTGAAGCTGCGTACGTCAGAGTCTAGGAAAATCGGCGATCCTGACGTAAGAGTCGAGCTTTCCTCTCGCCTCTGATTGGACCGGTCCCTGCTCACCTTCACGGACCTATCTGGTGCGCCTGCTCTCCTGAGCAGGCGCATGCCGGATCTACGGCTGAGTCATCCCTCATATAGCCGATTGCACCAATCGACACCTCACGCGTCATTCCCCTCTCTGATTTGCCGACTTCCCGGTGGAGTTGTATCCGCCGCAAGCCGTGTTGCTCGCCATCGCACGCTCGCGATGATCCTTTTCCCGATTGTCACGCCCCAATACCATTGGCGGGCTTGTGACAAATTGTGATAGCTAGATCTCTATTCAGAAATTTCAGATCTAGAATTCGGAATATTCCGAGTCATTAATGCTTGTCCGCATGGTTCGGATCAGGAAGACCGCTACCAAGCCGGAGGCATTTCATGCGCGAACCACCATAGATTTCCAATCAGTCTGCATGACTACATGAAGGGCAACTGACGCGACACGCCATTGAGGCAAGGCGAGTTGACGTGATGCCCCGATTTCTCGAAATTCACTATCGGAAGAGCCATCATGCTTAACCTGTCGTCTCAGGTCGAGCGGGTATCGTGCGCCCGTATTTCCCGTGTCGCTTTCATACTTCCAGTATTCGCCACGCTTGCTACTGGATGCGCCACATCATCGGTATCGGCAGCAGAGATCAGCATGGAGCAGAACACGGAGTTGACATCAGAAGTCAGCGCGAAACCAGTGACCACAGACTCGGATGCCGATGAGGAAGCCCGCAGTTTTCAGAAGCAACTATGGATCAATCCCGGATTCATCTCGCTGCATTTCACTAAGATTGAGGAACGCAATCCACTGAATCTTGGATTCGGGGCAGAGTGGCGCTTCAACGAGGACACCGGAGTTATCGCCGGGACGTACGTGAACAGCGTGCGCAAGCAATCCACCTATGGCGGCGTCAGCTGGCAACCGATTACCCTCGGCGCTACTCAGCTCGGCGCTGCCTTGGGGGTGATACGTGGATACCCCAAACTCAACCACGGTGGCTGGATTCCGATGATTCTGCCGACACTCAGCTACGCGTATGGCAGGTTCGGGTTCAACCTTGTTCTCGTGCCGCCATTGGGAGACAAGAACGTCGGCTCTCTGTCGCTACAGCTGAAGTTCAAGGTATGGTGATCGAGGTCCACGCGAACCACGCTGATTTAATTATTTTTGCCAGATCGCCCTTCCCGAACCGAGCGTGTTGGGTTCAGCGCAGCACGGTTGCAATTAGGACAAGTACGTCAGCACATTGTGAATACTCCTGAATGCACAGTCAGTACGCATTCCTACAATGCAAGGCCCCATTCACCGAATGCGTTCCCTCATATGAGCTGCCTCAGGAGCACAGAATGACCGCGAGAACCCATCAACGTAGTCTGTACGAAATGGTTTTCCTGTATTTGAACCGGCGTCCGGGCCAACGCTTCGCTGCTTGTCAGCTGGCCAGGGCACTTAATGTGCGAACCATCATGATTCTGGATGCCATCGACATTCTCTCCGAACAGGGAAGAGTTGTTGCCGAACCGCTCACACCGGAACAGCTTGGATACTTTGTAGCCCCCGCACAGACGAATCAATGCTCCACGTGCAGTAACAGGATCGACAAGAAGTAGATCCTTTGCAAAAACACACGCCGCAAGCGCAAAAAAAGACGCCCATCTTCGAGATGGGCGTAGCGGGAAAAGATCGTTGGGGTCAATTCAACGAATCTGCCAGCGGGTCGGGTAACCCGCTGGCAACGTCTAGTATCCGTATTGACAATGCGCGCATCAATCGGACACGTCGGATTGATGACATGGAAGAATCCGAATGCATTCCTCTGTTCGCCGATGAGCGCGGACCCAACGATCTTCTTACTGCAACCGCCCTTGCGTGACGCCCCGACCGGCGCGCCACACACATCGGCGCCGCGCAAATCCCGCTAATCCAATCATCAGTAGCGCGGCGGCACTCCACGGCGCGAAGGCACCGCCACCTCCGCCATTGCTGCTACTAGTGCCACCACCCCCGTTGCTGCTGCCGCCACCGCCTGTGGGGGGCGCCGGTGGCTGGGTAGTCGATGTCGCCGGCGAAGCTTTGGGCGCAGCCGCCAGCGCCGCGTCAGCATCAAGCAACCCGGCGCCGCAATCGCCAACATGGTCGCCAGTTGTGCAGTACGTGTTGGCGGGATGCGGACGCGCTGTTGCCTTCAGCACCGTGGTGACTAGCGCTGGGGTCAGCGCCGGATTCTGCGCCAGCATCATCGACACCACCCCTGACACGATGGGTGCGGCGAAACTTGTGCCTTGAGAGCCGACGACCGAATATGTTGTGGGCCCTGCCGCACCGCTGTTGCTCAGTGTGGCGATGTACGACATGCCTGCGGGTGACGCACATGTGGCAACGCCACCCGACACACTGAGCCTGGAGTTGCCACAGCCTCCGCCTGGCGCGCTGATTGCCACCTCCGGCCCGACATTGGCATAACTTGCGTTCTCCCCGTCGTTGGCGTGTGCCGTTACCGCGATCACGCCAGTGCAATCGGCCGGGGACTCGACGGCGCCGGAGGAGTTGCCCGCCGCCGCCACCACGATCACGCCGGCGGCATTCAAATCGTTGATGGCCTGTTGCTCGAAGCTTGAGCACGTTCCACCACCAAGGCTGATGTTGACCACGCGTGCGGGTGTGGGATTTGGCGGCACGTTGGGCACGCTAAGCCCGCCTGCCCAGCGCATGCCATCGATAGTGTCGGAAAGCAAGGCACCGCAGCGGCCGGATACTCTTACTGGTTGAATACGCGCATTCCAGTCGACCCCAGCTATACCTTGCCCATTGTTGGTGATTGCGCCGATGACGCTTGCCACGCGCGTGCCGTGCCAGGTGCTATTGGATGCGCCGCTGCCATCCGGGCAGGTAGTGCCGCTCGGCACGTAGTCGCCCGGATCGGTCGGGTCGGCATCGCGGCCGTCGCCGTCCTGCGATACGTCAGTGGGCGTGATGAAGTCGTATCCCGCAACCAGTCGCCCGGCGAGGTCTGGATGCGGCAAGTAGCCAGTGTCAACGACTGCCACTACGACGCTGCTCGCGCCACGCGAGCGATCCCATGCGCGCGGCAGGTTGACGCCACCAGCGGAGTTCGCCGGTGCGCCCATATAGGGCAACTGATAGCTGAAATCCGGATCGTTGGGAACGGTGTCGTGTAGGCGCAGCCACCGGTCCGGTACGGCGTCGGCCACGCGCGGGTCATTTCGCAAGCGCTTCGCAACGGCCTCAGGGCCTTCGCCACGGCCGTCCTGGATTGCCAGCAACTGCATCGTTCCGCTCATCGGGCGCTTGAGGGCGATGCCGAGCCCGGTACTCGATTCGACGCGGCGTATGCGTGCGGTGTCTCCCGCGGCATCGATCGTGGTACTACCATCGCGCCAACGCACGATGTAGTTGCCGGTGTAGGTCGCAACGCTCGCGCCAGCGGCTACCGGAAAGGCAATGCCAGACAGTGCGACGCCGGCGACAATCATCAGGGCGAGCTGGAGCGATCGGGGGCAGGCCTTCGACAATGTGAGCGGCATCTGGATTCCTGTGTGTGGACGCGATGCCGGTTGGTCTTTTCGCGATTACGACGCACGGCATCGCATCACCTTACACAGCCGCCCCCGTACCTCACACCGGGCGTTTCTGAATCAAGATGCGGAAACTTCCTCGTAGGGAATCGTGACATGCCATCAAAGAGAGGAGCTGGCGCAAAGATGCGCGCATTGACGGCATGAAAAGACCGCCCAGCGAACACTGGGCGGGGAAGGGGAGTTGCGGCGCCAATTGGGGAACTGGCGAAACCGCGTCTTGAACATATCAGATCGGAAGTTTCTGGCCGATTTCAAAGAGATGTCATTTTCGTCAATCGCAAGGAGAAGGCATGCCCCGGGACTCACCAAACATCACTCCATCTTCAATCCCACCGCCTTCGTGACGGACTGATAGGTCGGCCAGGAAGCCTGCCGCCAGCGTGGAATCCGGAGCGGGTCGGAAGGCGATGGCCAGCCGGTTGTAGGCGTTCATCAGGCTGATTGCTATCGTCAGGTCGGCAAGTTCCTTTTCACCGAACACCGCAGCGGCAGAGTTGAAATCCGCGTCTGGCACATGGGTGTCAGCCACGCGAGTCACCGATCCCACCCATTATCGAGCGACAGCTTCCCAATGCCTTCGAGCACTTGCAGCACGTGATCCGCCCTCCGCGGGTCTTGCCACGCCATCAGTCAACATCAGTCAACGCAAGTCGGGGAAATCTTCCTCCCAGTATTCACCGGGCATCCTCGACGACTGATCCTCGCGCTCCATCTCGCGGCGGCGGAGGTCAACGCGCCGGATCTTTCCGGAGATCGTCTTGGGTAGCTCGCTGAACTGCAGCCTGCGAATCCGCTTGTACGGAGCGAGCTTCTCTCTCGAAAAGCGGAATACCGCCCTGGCCAGTTCGGGGCCAGCCTCGTAGCCCTGGCGAACCGTGACATAGGCCTTCGGCACATACAGCTTTACCGGGTCCGGGCTCGGCACAACGGCGGCCTCGCCAATGGCCTCGTGTTCGATCAGGACGCTCTCCAGCTCGAATGGACTCAGCCGGTAGTCCGATGCCTTGAAGACATCGTCCGCGCGACCCACGTAGACAAGGTACCCGTCGTCCCGGCGCATCGCGATATCGGACGTGTGATAGAAGCCATTGCGCATGGCTTCCGCAGTCGCCTTCTCGTTGTTCGAGTAGCCCGCCATCAATCCAAGCGGGCGGCTGGCCAGCGAGAGGACAATCTCGCCCTCGTTTGCGGGATGATCATCCAGATCCACCAGATCGACACGGTACCCGGGAAGCGGCCTGCCCATCGAGCCTGGCACGACGGGCTGACCCGGCGGATTGCCGATTTGGCAGGTTGTCTCGGTCTGCCCGAATCCGTCGCGAATGGTGATGCCCCACGCGCTCTGCACCCGCTCGATGATTTCCGGGTTGAGCGGTTCTCCTGCCCCGACGATCTCGCGCAGCTTTACCGCATACGAAGCCAACGGCTCCTGCACGAGCATTCGCCATACCGTTGGCGGGGCGCAGAGCGTAGTGACGTTGCGTTGCACGAGCACGTCCAGCGCATCCCTCGGAGCGAAGCGGGCGAAGTTGTAGATGAAGACGCACGCCTGGGCATTCCACGGCGCGTAGAAGCAACTCCATGCGTGCTTGGCCCATCCCGGGGAACTGATGTTCCAGTGAATGTCCCCGGGCTGGAGCCCAATCCAGTACATCGTCGACAAGTGGCCAACGGGATAGCTCTGATGCGTGTGTTCGACCAGCTTTGGTTTCGATGTCGTGCCCGACGTGAAATACAGGAGCAGCAGATCCGTCGCGCGGGTTACCCCGTCCGGGACGAAGGTTGGCGACGCCTGATACGCGTCACCAATGTGATGCCACCCTGCGACGCGCTCGCCCACCGCGATACGGGTGACGCTCGCGTCAACATCTTCGAATTTTCCCAGCTCCGCACCGTCGACCACGACGAACCGCGCCTCGCCGAGTTGCACGCGATCGCGAACATCGTCGGGAGATAACTGGGTCGTGGCAGGCAGCACAACGGCACCGAGCTTCATCGCCGCCAGCATGACATCCCACAACTCGACCCGATTGGGCAGCATCAGGAGGAGCCGGTCGCCGCGCGAGACACCCAAGCCGCGTAAGTAGTTGGCCATGCGAGAAGAGCGCTCCGACATCTCCCTGAAAGACAATGGCGCGCCTGCATCATTGGGGCTGTCCACAATCCAGAGTGCGGGATTGTCGTTTCCCTGCGCCATGACGTCGAAGTAATCGAGCGCCCAGTTGAACTCGCCGAGCTGTGGCCAGGCAAATTCCCCATATGCGCGATCGTAGTCCGCGCGATGTCGCAGCAGAAAGTCCCGTGCGGCGACGAATGCTGCGGCTCCTGATGCCCCGTCTTTCATCCTTGTCTCCTGGTTGGCGCGGTAGAGCGCTCTCGAATGAACAGCGAATTACCAATACCCTGAACGGTGCGCGGCATTCGAGCCAACACCCAACCGTACCCCGCCGTCAGGCGTGGGCGACTGGCAAGAAGTCGCGCTGCAACAACGTTGAAGTATAGGTTTCGGGGGTTGGCGCCGGCAGCCGGGGAATACCAGCGTGTCAGGCGGGAATGAACGTTCCAGGGCTGGCTTTGGCTTCCGACTGCGGTCGCGTCGATGCACTTGGCCCGGGATCCAGCCCAGGGATACGTTCCGTGCAGTGCTGTGCGTCCGCCAAGGGACGTCGGCGGCTCTAGAGGAGCCAGCGCAACGGCTCGACGACCACGTGGAACAACTGCGCGAGCACGGAAGTTACCTCGGTGTTCGAGACCTTTGCATAGGCAAAGATAATGACACTGGCGGATATGAGAGCGGCGAAAGCCGATTTGAGATTGTCACCCACAGCGCATCCTACGAATGTCGGGACGACGGCGCACTGCACTTTGCCGCCCCACCGTCAACGCGGATTCGATGGCGGCATGGCAAGCATGCAGAGCTGGCACTTGCCCAGAGGCCCGGCAAGTATTGCCATTACTACGCTCGCTAGAAGGGCAAGATCTGTGCGCTAGCAGCCAGAAGACTGGAGCATGTTCGGTCCGAACTTCTTCGGGCAGTCAGGAGCGGCATGGCTAGCGGAAATGCCGCAGTGGCGCGAGTATCGACGAACCCGCTGCTCGATACCTGCCCTACATATCAGACCACAAGCCACGATCGAAAAAATCTCTTGTAATGAGATCGATTCCTATTTACTATTCGATCACTGTCTGACGCGCGGCAAGTCGCCGGAACCGGACGGTACAAGTTTTCAGAGCGTCGTCTCCGGCCGAAACCGGGCTCGCGACGCCTTATACCGACTTTTGTGGGGACCGCTCCGAAACACGGAGCGTTTGGTAGTAGCCAGTTGCAGGAAGATCGGGAAAACAACCAGACCCCGTTTTCCCGATCGCGTCATCCAGCAACAAGCCAGGCCACCTTTTTATTCCGCGCGCCGTCCAGGCACGGCGCGCCGCCCGGGACGATGCAACACGCGCCGGACCGGGCGTCTTCCGCCTGACTTCTTCTTTCCCGTTCCATTCCAGGCCCTCGCCTGGTTCCATTGCACCGCCCGCCCGCGGGTGAGATCCGCATGATGACCTCCAACGTGAATGCCGATGTAGTCCCACTCAAGCGCGCTGGCCTGAGGGCCACGTCTCCGCGCATGCACGTGCTTGAGGTATTTCGCGCAAGCGAACGCCGCCACCTGAGCGCGGAAGACGTCTATCGGACCATGCTTGAACTGGGCATCGATGCCGGGCTGTCGACGGTCTATCGGGTGCTCAACCAGCTCGTGCAGGCGGACATCCTGTTACGCCACAGCTTTGAATCCGATCATTCTGTTTTCGAACTCAACGAGGGCGGTCATCACGACCATCTGATCTGTCTGGAATGCGGGCGCGTCGAGGAGTTTCGTGACGAGGCGATCGAGCAGCGCCAGAAGCAGGTGGCGGCGCGCAATGATTTCGTGCTGCGCGAGCACATGCTGGTGCTGTATGGGCTCTGCCCCGATTGCCAGCGGTCACGCATTGGGGCGGTGGAAGCAGACGTCGACGCGGCGCGCTGACACCCCGGATGTTGCTTACAGAATAGCCAGCTTCCGTTACAAACACGCGCGAATGGTAATACGCCACATGGGTAGAGTGGAGGCGTAGCAACTCACCCCTTCTGGTGAAGGCTGAAGACCATGAACAACAAGCGCCCTCTCTACTTTTCGATTTTCCTCGCTGGCGCAGCCGCGCTCGCTGCCTCCGCCTCCGCAATGGCTCGCGTCGATATCGGCGTCAGTCTCGGCGTGCCTGCGCCGGTGGTAGTCGCTCCCGCACCCGTCGTTGTGGCTCCCGCGCCCGTGGTGGTGGCGCCCCCACCACCCGCCTACATAGCGCCGCCGCCTCCGGTGGTCTACCGCCCGGGCCCGCCGGTCTATGTGGCGCCGGCAGTTGTCGTCGGCTGGCACGGGGATCGTTATTGGGACGGCCGCCGCTGGTATGACCGCCGCGAGTACCACGCGTGGCACCATCACGACGACTACTACCGCCGCTGATCCAGCGTGACGATCACGACCGGGCCGGCGCCGGCGCCACTGCCGGCGCGGCTGGTCGCAATACCAGCCAGACCGCCACGCCAATCAGCGCCATCCCTGCGGCGTGGGCCCACGACAGCGATTCCCCAAGGAACATCCAGCCCCAAACGATGCCGAACGGCGGGATCAGGAAGGTCACGGTCAGCGATCTGACCGGACCCAGGTCGGCAATCAGCCGGAAGTACAGCACGTAGGCGATCGCGGTACAGAACATCCCGACCGCGAGCATCGCCGCCCAGACGCCGGGCCCCGCAGCCGGCAGCGTGTTCTCTCGCCACAGCGCGACCGCGCTGAAAGGCAGCAGGAACAACGTTGCGCCTACCAGGCTGCCGGCAGCGACCAGGCGACTGTCCAGACCGCCACGAGCGGTGATCCACCGGCGCGTCAGGAAGCCCGCCAGTCCGTAGCACGACGTTGCCACCAGGCAAGCCAGCGCGCCGAGCAACACCTCGTGCGAGAACACCACCGGCCCCGTCCGCGTCAGCACGCCGACACCCGCCAGCCCCATCAGGACACCGGCAGCCTTGGCACGCGTCAGCTTTTCGGCAAAGAACAGCGAGCCGATCAGCACTCCCATCAGCGGTGTCATCGCGTTAAAGATCGCCGAGTACCCAGCTGGCAGCCAGAGCGCGGCGATCGCATACATCACGAAAGGAATGCCCGAGTTGATGATGCCGAGGATGATCACGGCACGCCACTTGCCCTGCATGTCCCATTTGAGCCCGAGCATCGGAAGACAGGCGCCAAGCGTCACGGCACCGATCAGCACCCGGAAGAATGCCGTCGGCAGCGGCCCGAGCACCGGGGCACCGATACGGATGAATAAGAAGCTGGCGCCCCAGATGGCCGACAGCAGTAGAAGACGGAACAGGTCAGCGGGTCTCATTGGGTTATGAAATGCAATGATCAAACCGAAAAACATCAGACCGTTGTCGATATGCGACAGAATCGGCACATTGGTCGATGCCACGCGCAGCAACAGCGCCACGGGAAGGTATTAAAGCGCTGAAACCGGCAAGCAGCACGCTGGATTCGGACATTCCCCTGCTCGACCAGAAGACGCCTTTGCTGCGCCGCAAAATCATCGAAATCGCATCTTAAAGCGTAGAAGTACAGCGATTGTTGCGCTTCCGCCGCATATTGCTTTCGATTGCCTTTCGTAATCACCCCTCAAATGTAGGGGGCACTACCACAGGGCGTGACATCGCGTATTCGATTCCTTTAAAATCTGTACTGCGCCAGAGTTAATTGACCCCTCCGACGCATTCCCGACAAGCCGCCAGGCAATCCTGGCGGCTTCTTTTTTTGTCGTGACGAAAAGTTGTATCGTATGTCACAGCAGGGCCACATACAGCAACTGGCGTATGGTGCACGTTGTGTTCCCGCGTCAACCATCCTCCCCCTTACAGCGTTGCCAGCGACATGAAACGACAGTTCCTCGGCTTGCTCGCCCGCGTCTACGTCATGCAATTCGCCATGGAGGTGCCCGCCACCGTTGCGATGCTTGCGGAAATGCTCATGGATTACGGATTCCAGGTAGACATCGGCTCCGTACGACCTCTGCTGCGTGCGCTGCAGATGGAGGGTTATCTCGAAAGCGTCCTGCGCGACGGTATCGGGCGGGTCTACCTGCTCACCGAACTGGGGCGTGAAGAGTTGGCCACCAGCCGCACACGGATCGACGAGTTGTATCGCCGACTCCACAATCCCGTCGCCGAGACCGTCGCCATGGCACCGGCGACCGTTTCCCACACCTGATTCCTGATTCCCAAGCCACGCTTGAATGACGAAACCGGCACGCCGCGCCAGCGGCCTGCCGGTTTGTTTGTTTGGGTGGGATCAAACGTCTCAGCCACCGCGTATCCACCCGATGCGTGCGTGACGTTGCGTACCCGTTTCTGCGGGCGCCCACGGCGTGCCAGACGTCATGCCGCCATGTCAGGCCGCAAGCACGTCCGCATTGGCCAGACTGCTATCGCCACGCAGGATCTGACGCAGCGTATCCAGTCCAACCGGCTGGCTGAACAGGTAACCCTGCACGGCATCGCATCCTTCGGCGCGCAGGAAATCGAACTGCGCTTTTGTCTCCACGCCCTCGGCCACCACCTGCAGATGCAACTGGCGCCCGAGCGCGACGATGGCCGCGGCCACCGCCCGGTCGTGTCCCGGCACGGCGAGATCATCGACGAACGACTTGTCGATCTTGAGCTTGCTGATTGGCAGGCGGGTCAGATACCCAAGCCCCGAGTAGCCCGTACCGAAGTCGTCGATCGAAATCCCCACGCCCAGCTGGCGCACCTGCCGGAGCGTCTCGACGGTGGTCTCGCTGCCGTCGACGAGAATGCCCTCGGTCACCTCGATGGTCAGACTGGCGGCCGGCAGCCCGGAAGCGCGCAACGCCTGCGCAACGGCCGCCGGGAAACTTGCCTGACGCAATTGCAGCGGCGAAATATTGACCGCGACATCGATATCGCACCCCAGCTCCTGACGCACCGACTGGATATCCTGGCAAGCCTTGCCCAGCACCCACTCGCCAAGCTCGCTGACGAGACCGCACTGCTCGGCGATCGGGATGAACTCAGACGGCTGCATCACGCCGCGCTCGGGGGTCTCCCAGGCGATCAGGGCCTCGACCCCGAGCAACGCCAGCCTGGAAACGTCGACGATCGGCTGGTAGCGCAACCGGAACTCCCCCTTGGCCAGCGCGCGACGGAGCAACCCCTCGATCGTGAAGCGCGTCCGCGATGCCTCCGCCATCTCGCTGGCAAAACGCCGCAGTTGGGCGCGCCCGCCATGCTTGGCGGCATACATCGCCGCGTCGGCCGATTTCATCAGGTCCGTCAGCGAATTGCCATCCTGGGGAAAGATCGCCATGCCGAGCGAGGGCGTGACGCGAACATGTTCGCCCGCCAGCGGCAGGTCCTCGGACACGCGCGCAAGAATCTTGGCAGCCACCAGCTCGGCCTCGCCATCGAAGCGCAAGTCTCCAAGCGCCACGGCAAATTCGTCGCCGCCCATGCGCGCCACCACATCGCGGGGCCGCACCGCCCCGCGAATGCGGTCGGCGATGGTCCGCAGCAGGTCGTCCCCCACGGGATGGCCGAGCGTTTCATTGATGTGTTTGAAATGGTCGAGATCGAGCAACAGCAGCGCCACACCACTGCCACGACGGCGCGCTTCCGCGAGCAGTACTTCGCATCGCTCATGCAGTTCCGACCGGTTTGGCAGCCCCGTCAGCGCATCGTGCTTTGCCATGTGGCTGATATAGGCATCCGCAAGCGTCGCTTGCTTGCGCGCTTCCTGGCGCTCACGCCGAAGACGGCCTGCGAGCCATCCCGCCAGCATGACCGCAGCCGTCGCGAGTAGCAGCGGAAGCCAGACGAGCGGTGACAAGAGCGGTTGCATGAACGAAAGAATGAAACAGCAGTGGAGGCGTTGTGGGCCCTTTCTCTGGCGATGGACACCCGAAGAACACCGTGTCTGGCGCACTATACCTTGTGTGCTTGCGCCCGCACAGTAGCGGTCGATTCGTTTTCGATGACAAGAGACGCATGGAACGCAGGCTGTCAAACCCGGTTTCTCCGGACTTTCATCATCAGGCGAACGTGATAACTTACGTTCGCCAGCAACCAGATCTGCGCAAAGCGCTGGCTCCAGCGAATTCACAGGCTTTCGATGCCACATCGACTCCGTGACACTCACATGCCCCGGTTACTGCCGTCGCTCAAGGTACGCATTGCGCTGATCACCACGGTGCTTGCCGGCATTCTCGGCGGAGGCATCGTCATCGGCTCGCTCTACTTCGCCCATCTCGATCTCGAAGACGCGCTGCAGAATCAGCAGGACTCCATCGTCAAGCTATCGGTGGACCAGCTCGACACGGCGATGGATGACCGTATCGAGCTGCTCTCCCACCTGGCACCGCAACTGCGCGACACGCTCGCTTCCGCGCATGAGCAGCCACACGATGCCGTACGGGCGGCGCTACAGCAGGCAATCGACCGCACGATACCAATGCCCGAGGCGTTCAATGCCGTGATGGTCGTCGACGCGGCTGGCACAGTCCTGACCATGGACGGCAAGCCCGTCGAGGTGGGTGACCGCGCCTACTTCCTCGAGGCCATTCGCACGCGCAATGTCGTGGTTGCCGCGCCGATCCGCTCCCGCGTCGGCGGCTATGTGGGCGTCCTGGTGGCGGTACCGGTGCTCTCGTTGTCCGGCGAGTTCCTGGGCGTCGCGGGGGGCTGGCTCAACCTTGCCAACTCGAACTTCCTGGTGGAAATCGCCAATAACCGGCTGGGCACCACGGGCTTCTACTGCCTGGTGTCGGCCGGCAGCGAACCCGTCTATGTCCAGCATCCGGACCCCACCATGGCGCGCAAGCCCGCCCACGCCGTTGGCGAGACCTGCGGCGTGGACGATCACAGCGCGCCGCTGGAATTTCTCACCCCGACCCGGCCCGTGATCGCCCGCCGGCTGATGGCAAGCACGGGCTGGGAACTCGTGGCCGTGATGCCGGCACAGGAAGCCTATGCGCCACTGCGCCAGATGCAGCGTCGATTCCTGATGATGTCGGCCATCGCCCTGTCGGTGGTGGCGCTGCTGATCTGGCTGGCGGTACGCCAGTTGCTGACGCCGCTTTCTCGCCTGCATCAGGTGGTGCAGGCGAGCGCGAACGACCTGGATGCATTTCAGCGCTTGCCAAAGCGTCCGCACCGCGACGAGATCGGCGATGTCACCGGCGCCTTCATCCGCCTGATGCGTGACATGCGCCAGCGCGGACTGCAACTGGCACGCAGCGAACGGCGGCTGCGCGCGGTCACCGACACGCTCCCGGCACTGCTGGCCTTCATCGACAGCGACGAACGCTACGTCTTCAACAACATCGCCTACGAGCGTGTGTTCGGTATGTCGCTGGATGAAATCCAGGGCAAGACCGTGCGCGAAGTGCTGGGCGAGGAACGATACGCACGCGCCCAGCCCTTCCTGCAACGCGCGCTGCGGGGCGAGGAGGTCAGCTTCGAGGCCGAGTATCACTTCCCGCATCATCACTGGATGGAAATGAACTATCGCCCGGAATGGGGCGAGGATGGCCGGCAGGTGGTGGGCGTACACATCCACGTGGAGGACATCACGCGGCGCAAGGTGGAGAATCTGCGGCTGTCGCACATCTCGCGAACGGACCACCTGACCCAACTCCAGAACCGCAACGCCTTCGAAAGCCAGTTGCGGGACGCGATGATGCTGAGCCGCGCCGAGCAGCAACTGATGGCCCTGCTTTATCTGGACATGGATCGCTTCAAGGCCGTCAACGACATACACGGCCATGCCACCGGCGATCTGCTGCTGCAGGCATTCGCGCTGCGTCTGCGGCGCTGTGTGCGCGAGAGCGATCATGTCGCGCGCATCGGCGGGGACGAATTCGCGGTAATTCTCGAGGACATCGGCACGCCAGCCACGGCGCAGCGAATTGCCGGCGCGATCCTGGAATCGGTCGGTCGGCACTTCTATTTCGATGGAATACTGGCCGACGTCGACGTGAGCATCGGCGTGACTCTCTACAAGGGCACGCCGATCAGCGAGGAAACGCTGATGCGGCAGGCCGATGTACTGCTGTATCGCGCCAAGGCACTGGGCCGGGGTCGCTACGAAATCGGCCCCGCGGAACTGCTGGCAGACGCTGGGGCCTGACCCACTTTCGGCGCTGAAAGCCGCCTGACAGTGTCAGAATCGGCTGGCCGGTGGCGCCAGAGCTGGAGCTGGAGCTGCTGCTCAGTGCTTCGTGGACTCGTCGGAAGCGTCCGACGCCTGGGGCGCATCCGCGTCAAACGGCACATGGCGGCCGTCCGCCGACTGGTAACCGAGCTTCGCGCTCTCGCCCATCATCCTCTCGTAGGCCAGCATGGCCTCGGCCACGGCCTTGGACTCGCCCTTGAACACGACCACGTCGTTGCCGCAGTTCGGGCATTGACCGCCGAATACCGCGTCGATGCCGTGCAATCCCGGCGCCGGGATGGCATCGAAATTGGTGAACGCCGTCTTGCAGGCCCCGCAGACCAGTTGTGCCGGCCGCAGTGCATCGACGCGCGCACGCGCCTGTTGTGCCCGTTCCTCGGGCGTTCCCCGCCGTTTTGCCTCACCCATGATGCTGTCCTTTCTGACTGCCTGTTTTCGTCTACCACGGCCTTCTGCGCGCTTCGTCGGCCAAACCCCACTCAAAGGATTCATCCAGACTCCGCCGGCGCATGGCACGGGCGTGCCATTGTAGACCAGTACGCGTGTCCGGCACGACCACGATACGCCTGCTATTGTGGATAACGGTTGCCTACCACCTACCCCCCAAGGAGGACACCGATGATTCGACCCACCGTGCAGGAGAATTTCTCCCGTTACGCCGACTGTATCGCAGCCTGCAATGCCGCCGCCGCCGCATGCCTCAAGTGCGCGGCCGCTTGCCTGGAGGAGCCCGACACGCGGAAGATGACGCGCTGCATTGCGCTCGACATGGATTGCGCAGGCATCGCCAACCTGGCCGCGTCCTACATGCTGCGCAACAGCGAGTTCGCGCCGCTGGTCTGCGAAGACTGTGCCGAAGTGTGCAAGTGGTGCAAGGAGGAATGCGAGCGCTATGACCATTGGCATTGCCAGGAATGCGCCAAGGCCTGCGCCGCCTGCATGGAGATGTGCCTGAAGATGACTGCCTGAAGCCCCCCGTCCCAACCTGACCAGGCAACCGCCGCCGGCGTGCATCTATGCACGCACCGGCGGCAGGGACTTTGCTCCCGTACACGGCGGATATCACATCAGGCGGCTATCCTTGCAGATCGTACTCAGCACTCGCTGCGATCCCTTTCCTGAAGGAGTCCGTCCATGTCCGAGAAGTCGTCCGCCACCCGTATCGAGAAAGACAGCCTTGGAGACGTCGCCGTCCCGGCGGATCATCTCTGGGGTGCCCAGACCGAGCGATCGCGTCAGAATTTCCGAATCGGCAGCGAAAAGATGCCGCCTGCGTTGATCGAGGCGTTCGCGATACTGAAACTGTGCGCGGCCCGCGCCAACCGGGAACTCGGCGTGCTCAAGCCCGATCTGGCCGATGCCATCGAACGCGCAGCCGAGGAAGTGATCGGCGGTTTCAAGTCCAAGTGCAACAAAAACTCAATGCACTAAATCCGGCTGCTGGGCCAGCCGCGCCAAATGCTCGGCATAGACCTCGATGGGCTTGCGCCACCCCAGAGTCATCCTGGGCCGTCCATTGAGCTCATCGGCCACAGCGTCCAACTGCTCCTGGCTGTAGCCACTCAGATCAGTCCCCTTGGGGAAGTACTGGCGCAAGAGCCCATTGGTGTTCTCGTTGCTCCCCCTTTGCCAGGGACTGTAGGGGTCGCAGAAGTACACCTTCATGCCTGTGTTCTCGCTGAGCTGGCGGTGCTCGGCCATCTCGCTGCCCCGGTCGTAGGTCAGGGTCTGGCGCATCGGCTGGGCTATTGTCTTGAGCTTGTCGCTGAAGGCTTGCAGTACATGCGCCGCTGTGGCGGGGTTGGGGTGTGGCAGCTTGACCAGCACCACCAGACGGGTGGTGCGCTCGACCAGCGTGCCAATCGCACTGGCGTTAGCCTTGCCTTTGATCAGATCACCCTCCCAGTGGCCGGGCAACTGGCGATCCTCGATCTCGGGTGCTCGCACATGGATGCTCAGCAAGTCTTGCGTCTCCTTGCGGCGATCCTTTCCCCTGGAGCGGGGCCAACGTTTGGCGTGGGCCATGCGCAGGCAGGACACCAGCTCCTTCTTGAGCTCTCCCCGGGGCTGGGCGTAGATGCAGGTGTAGATGCTTTCGTGTGAGGCTTGCAAGCGGCGATCCTGTGGGTGAAGACGCTGGAGTTCGTTGGCGATTTGCTGGGGCGACCACTTGTGGCGCAGGTAGTCGCAAACCAGCGGGAACAAGGGCCCTTGGCGGTGCAGCTTGGGGCTGGGACGGGCTTGGCGTTTGCGATTGTCACTGCGCTGCTGGGCGAACTTGGAGGCGTAGCCCTTGCCGCCTGCATTGCGATTGCACTCGCGGCTGATAGTGCTCTTGTCACGCCCCAGGGCCCTGGCTATGGCGCTGAGGCTTTGCTTTTGCTGCAGCCCCAGGGCTATCGCATGGCGTTCGGTCTCACTCAACTGCTGGTAATTTTTCTTGGTCATCTTGGCCTCAATTCTCGGTGTTGCACTTCGGAATTGAGGCCGCCATCGCCGGCAAATGGCCAGGCGAGTTTCCGCTCTCCGTCTGGCAGACGGGCTCCGGCACGCAGACCAACATGAACCTGAACGAGGTCATCGCCAACCGGGCCATCCAGCTCCTGGGCGGCGAGGTCGGCAGCAAGAAGCCGGTGCATCCGAATGACCACGTCAACTGCAGCCAGTCTTCCAACGACAGCTTTCCGACGGCGATGCACATCGCGGCCACACGCGCGATCCAGCAGACGCTGCTGCCTTCGCTGGAGAAACTCCAGCAGACTTTCGCGAAGAAGGTCGAGGCATTCGACGATATCGTCAAGGTCGGCCGCACTCATCTGCAGGACGCCGTGCCGCTGACCCTGGGCCAGGAATTCTCCGGCTACATGACACAGGTGGCCGATGCCCAGTCGCGCCTGCAACAGGCCATGCTGCGCGCGATGCCGGTGCCTCAGGGTGGCACGGCAGTCGGCACCGGACTCAACGCGCCGCCGGGATTCGCCGTCGCCTTTGCCCGCGCGCTGGCCACCTACACCAGCCTGCCGTTCGAGCCCGCGCCAAACCGCTACGCACTGCAAGCCGCCCACGACGCGCTGGCCGACCTGTCCGGCGCGCTGAACACCACGGCTTCGTCATTCCTGAAGATCGCCCGCGATTTCATGCTGCTGGGCTCGGGGCCCCGTGCCGGCGTTGCCGAACTGCAATTGCCCGCCAACGAGCCCGGCTCGTCGATCATGCCCGGCAAGGTCAATCCGACGCAGGCTGAGGCCTTGGCGATGGTCTGTTGCCGCGTCATCGGCAATCACACGACGGTGACACTGGCAAACAGCCTCGGCACGCTGGAACTCAATGCGTACAAGCCAGTGATCATCTACAGCCTGATGCAGTCCGTCACACTGCTGGCCGACGCCGCATCGAGCTTCGCCGAACACATGGTTGAAGGCGTGGAACCCGACCGCGCGCGCATTCAGGAACTGCTTGAGCGCTCGCTGATGTCTGTGACCGCGCTCAACCCGCATATCGGCTACGACAAGGCTGCCGAGATCGCGAAGCTCGCGGTGAAGAAGAACCTCTCGTTGCGCGAGGCCGCCATCGCATCAGGCCACGTCACCAACGAACAGTTCGATCAGTGGATCGACTTCAAGGCAATGACGAAGGAAGTCTGAGAGGCGATCAGGAAAGCGAACGCGCTATTGATCTGGTTGAAACGACAAGGCCAGGCAAGTGAAGGGATTCACTTGCCTGGCCTTTTTAGCCACCGGCAGGCCGGGGCCCAGACGCTCAGAACTTGTGACGTACGCCGAGCGCAACGCCGAGCATCGTGCTCTGGCCGCTGGCGAGGAAGTATCCGTTCGCGAAGCTGATGGCCGACGTATCGAAGTTGAGGCCCGCGTTCTTCGAGAACGCCGTTGTCAGGTACAGGTCGGTGCGTTTGGACAGCGTGTAGTCAGCGATGAAGGACACCTGCCATGGGTTGGCCAAATGCGTCTGGCCCAGCAGGTTCTTCACGTTGTCGTAGTTGTACTCCAGCGTCAGACCCAGGGCTGGGGTGACCTGGTAGTTGCCGCCAATCCAGAAGAAGTCGTCCCGCAGAATCAGCGTGGAGCCGTCTTGCGCCTTGTTCTGACCCCAGCGATAGCCGCCCATGATCTTGGCGGTGGCACCCAGCGTATAGCTGGCACCGATCGTCGCTTTCTTGAATGAGCCGGTACCGACGAAAGCGCCCGCGGCTGAGCTAAGGCTCGGGTTGTACTGGTCATAGGCCACGGCCACACCGAAGGGGCCGGCTGCATATTCCGCACCGAGGCCATAGGCGGAGTCGCGACGGAACTGGCCCGGCACTTCGCCATTGCCGCCCACGCTTGGCGCACCCTGGCTCGTGCCCGGCAGCGCGACTCCCGTGCCGAATGACCAGTGCGCGATGGCCGTCACCGGGCCGAAGGTGCCGATGTATTTGGCCGTGTTGTCTTCGCGAAGGTTCGCACCTGCGAACGCCACGACGGGTTCGTACTGCACCGCATAAGCCGTGGGCGAGTAGTTCGCCATGATGTGGAACAGCGACGTGTACTGGCGCCCGAACAGGAACTGGCCATAGCGGCTGTCGACCCCAACGTATGCCTGGCGACCGAACAACCGGCCTTGCGACTGCACACCATTGTCAATGCTGAACCCGCTTTCCAGCACGTACACGGCCTTGGTGCCGCTGCCGAGGTCCTCCACGCCGCGCAAACCCCAGCGTGAACTGGACAGGCCACCCGAAGTCAGTCGCCATGTGTTCCCACCCTGCCCGGCATTGAAGCCATTAGCAGGTGTTGGCGGCTGAGAGCCAAGATGACTCACGTACTCGATGTTGGCATCCGCGACACCATAGAGTGTCACGCTCGACTGAGCGTGTGCAGTACCCATGGCGCCAAGCACCGCCGTCGCAAACAAAATCTTCTTCATCGTTATGTTTCTCCTCTCATCGGTCTGAAAGACCTTCCACTCCTGCCGGAACGGCGCGAAAACACGACCACTCCCACAAAACTTCAAGCCGACATGGCCCAGACAGGTTGCTGGTCAGGAAAATGGGCGCAATTGCCCCCCGCCAGCGAATTACCCCGGCTTTGGCTCGCACTGCTGATTGGGAACACTGGGACGGCACTGCGTCCCACTGGCGAACAGGTGTGTGCTATTCGGAGATGTCGGTGCCGCGCGTTTCCGGCAGGAGCCAGATCGCCACAAGGCTGACGATGCTGGTGGCGGCGAGGTACCAGGCCGGCGCATTAGGGTTGTGCGTCCAGGCCAGCAAGCCTGTCACCACGAACTGCGTGGTCCCTCCGAATAGCGTGGTACCGATCGCGTAGACCAGAGAGACGCCGATACTGCGAAAGCCAGCCGGCAACAACTCGGGAATCACGACGATCGATGCCGCGGCACTCATGGCGGTGAGCGCTGCGAGTACCGCTGTCACGGTCAGGAAGCTGATGGCACCGGGCATTGCGCCCAGCCACCAGAACATTGGCACGATCAACAGCATCAGCGCGACGCGCGGCGCAATCAGGACAATCTTCCGGCCGCGCCAATCGCATAGCCAGCCTCCCACCAGGCCGAACGCGAACGTCATCACGCCACCAACCAGCGCACTGGTCTGCGCAAGTGTTGCGGGCAGGTGCAACGTCTGGATCGCGTAAGTGGTCATGTAGTTGCCAATCTGAGACGCGACGGAGGCAGACAGCACCATCAGCACACCCAGAACAACATAGCGCCGGTGCGACTTCATCAGGCCACCGACCACCTCGGCGGTGCTGCGCTCGGTCCGGGCTTCGAAGGTTTCGGGCAGGCTGCGGCGAATCTTCAGGGCGACCGGCACGAGCGCGATGCTGATCACGAAGGGGATACGCCACCCCCAGGCGGCCAGGTCTTCCGCCGGAAGCAACATCGACACCGCAACGCCCAGCAGTCCACCAACCGCCACGGCAATACCCTGGCTGGCCAATTGCCAACTCGCGTAAAGTGCACGGCGATGCGGCGGTGCGGCCTCGACGAGTAGCGCGGTTGCTGGCCCCACCTCTCCGCCGAGCGCAAGGCCCTGTAGCAGACGGCAAGCCACCACGATGATGGGAGCGGCGATACCGATAGACGCATAGCTTGGCGTGGCGGCCATGCCAAGCGTGCCAAAGGTGATCAACGCCACGGTCAGGATCATTGCAGGCTTGCGACCGGCCCTGTCAGCCAGCGCGCCGATCAGTACGGCGCCGAGTGGGCGAGTGAAGAATCCCACTCCGAAGGTGGCGGCCGCGAGCAGCAGGCTGCCGAACTCGCCACCGACCGGAAAAAATGCGCGACCGATGTAGACGGCAAAGTAAGCGTAGATGACGAAGTCGTAGAACTCGAGGGCGTTGCCTGCAACGGCGGCGGCAACCGCGGCCCGACCAATAACTGGCCGAACGTCGGGCTCGCCGACATCCCTCGCCGTGTGAACCGCAAGCGTCTGGGCAGACGCCGGACTGGTGGCGCGCATTTTGTCTCCTTGGAATCGTTATGAATGGGCTGAGGGCCTGCTCAGACGATCAGTCTTCCCGCAGTCCATTCAGGGTCTGCAGGAACACGTCGCGGCCCTGTTGCCAGACAGCCTGTTGCCAGTCGTCCGCCTGGGGATAGAACGCATCCTTGAGGGTCTGGCGGATGGCCGCCGCCTGCAGCGGGTCAGACGAACCGTGGCGGTGCAGCCAGTGTTCGGCACGGCTGGCGCCAATGACTTGTGGCATCGGATACGTGCCGAACTCCAGGCAGAGGTTGGTCTGCTCGGCCTGCGCGCACTCGTCGAAGAGTGCGAACTGGATCGGCCCGGTCATGGGGATGCTGTTCGAAGTCCCGGCATGAACGGACGTCACATCCCCCCACCAACGACGCGCTCGCTCCAGCGAACGCCCTTCGTCGAGGCAAGCGAAGATGCGCTCCCCCACGCCATAAGGTCCAAGCCCGGTGTGAACGTCAATGGAGCCCAGATGCTGGCAGTTGCGCGCATGGCGTTGGAGGATCCGACGAAATGTGGTGTTGCTCCAGGCTGGCTCGCGCCCGCCGAAATGCATGCCATCCTCGAAGCGGTATTGACCCAGCGAGACGGCACGCTGAAACCCCTTCACGCCCCACTCCTTGCGCAACATGAACAGCGCCAGCTCGTTGTCATCGCCGGGCGGCCACTCCCTGGGGAGCAAGAGCTCGTGGATCTCCGCATAGGGCTTGTTGTCCGGCAGCGGAGCCGAGAAGTCGACGAAGTTGCGGTTCAGGTCGACGTTCTCCTGCGTCTCCCGGCGCGAGTACGAAAACCCGTGGGGATTGACCGCATGGATATACAGCACCGCCGTGTCCGGCGCAGCTACCGGGCCAAGGCCAAGCAACCCGGTCTGAATGGCGGAGCCACAATAACCTTCCACGCCGTGCACGCCGCTGATGATGATGACCAGCTTCGAAGCATGCAGCGGCCCGTCGCGCACGACGTCCGTGGCCAGCGTCTCGCCATGTGCGCCATCGAGCGGCAGTTCATGGGACTCGACGTCGAGCCCGCGCGATGCGGCGGCCTGCAGGAACTTCTGCCGGGCCTCCGCGTAGGTTCGACTGAACAGGTTACGAACTTCTGGTTGCACCTTGACTCCTCGATGATGCAGCGCTGATTCCATATGTCGATGACCTCAGGCAGGGAATGTCGGTCTGGATGCGCGCGTCCGAGTGGCGCGACGTTCGCCACATGCGCGTCCAAACTCGGAAAAGATCGCTTTGGCCAGGCCGCAATCGTCGATACGCATCTCCGGATGCCACTGGACGGCAAGCGTGAATTGCGCTGCGTTGGCAAGCGAGAACGCCTCCACGAGTCCATCGGGCGCCGTCGCTTCGATACGCAGTCCGGCACCGAGCCGCTCGACGCCCTGGTGATGCAGCGAATTGACCGCGGCCGAACGCCCGGCGATCCCTGCCAGCCAGCCGCCAGGCACGATGTGAATATCGTGGCTATCGTCGTACCACTGCTGGATCGGTCGGTCGTGGTCGCCCTCCCGATGATCCAGTCGGCCAGGCTGGGCGTGCACCGCGCGCTCGAGCGTGCCGCCATGCAAGACGTTCAACTCCTGAAAGCCACGGCAAATCCCCAGTATTGGGACCCCGGCATCGATCAGGGCTGGCAGCAGACCAAAAACCGCGGCGTCACGGTGGGGGTCCTGGCATGTCATTGCCGGCAGGGGCGTGGCTCCATACCTTTCCGCCGCGATGTTGGACGGACTGCCGGTCAGGACGATGCCGTCCAGCGTGTCGATCAACGTGTCGGCATCGATGGCGTCGGCGCACGCCGGGAGCAGCAGCGGCTGCGCACCGGCAATCTCGCTAACAGCCCGCACATAGCCACCGAGAACCGAGTAAGCCGGATGCCTGTGGAGGTCGATACGATCCGTGATGATCGCCACGACCGGAAGAAGTGACTTTTGAATTGGGGCGGATGACATGGAACGATGTGGCAGTCGGAATGGATCTGGCCGCAGTTTGGAGACATCCACTACTTGTGTAAATTGCAACTAAATTCTGGTTAGAATGCAATTTATGCAAGTGGACTGTCATCGTCATGAATACGCGTCAACTACGCCACTTTCTGGCCCTTCTCGATACTGGCTCATTGGCCGCGGCGGCCGAATCGGTTCATCTGAGCCAGCCAGCGCTATCTCGCAGCATCCGCGCGCTTGAAGACATGCTTGGCGTGCCGCTGTTCGACAGGAATGACCGGCGGCTGCGCCCGACCACCTATGCCATCGCCTATGCGCCCCGCGCGCGCAGCATGCTTTCCGACGAAAAAGAAGGCCTGCGGACACTCGGCCTGATGCAGTCCGGTGATCTCGGCACGTTCTCGGTAGGCATGGGCTCTTCGCTTGCCACGCCAATCCTGCGCCCAATGCTGGCCGAACTGCTGCGCACATCGCCTGGACTGCGGCTGCGCAGCCTGATCGACACGTCCGAGCGACTCCTCGATGCCCTGCATGCCGAACGCATCGACTTCTTCGTCGGCGACACCCGCGTGGCAAAGCTGCACGATGGGCTGGCGATCGAATCCATCTTTCCTTGCACATTTGGCTGGTATGCGCGGCGCGATCACCCGCTCGCAAACAACGAAAATGTCAGCGCCGCGCAGATCCGCGAGTACCCTCTGATCGCGCCCGGCTACTTCGAACCATCGCTGGGACAGCGGCTTGCGCAACTCTACGAACTGCCCGCGCCCGTGCAGGACCAGTTCGCGCTGATCTCGGACGACATCGGCACCGTACTGGAGATCGTGGCATCCACCGATGCAGTTGTCCCGCTGACGGACCTTGCCGCGATCTCCGCGCTCAAATCACAGCTCATTGTCGAACTTGCCGTACGGCCCGCACTGGAACTGGACTTGACGCTCGGTATCGTCCGGCATGGCAACCGCACCATGGCGCCCGCGACCATGATGGCCTTCGAGATCATCCGCCAGCGCTTCGCCATGGCGGCAAGCGAGATTGCCACCATCAAAGGACTTGCGGCGGATCGGTGATCGCACTCGATCCGCGTATGGGCAGTTCGATCAGTGGGCCGCCTCCAGGACGACTTCCGCGACGATGCCCAGAACGGTCTGATTCATGACCCATGGCAAAGGGCCATGGCTGCGGGCGTTGCGGCAACGTGATAGTTTCCGCAGGTTGTTTCAATGCCTGCCTGGATGTGCCCCATGCATAAGCTTGTCTGTGTCACCACCCTCCTGCTGACGGCGATGTCGGCGGGGATGCTGACCGGCTGCAGTTCACTGATGAATGAGGGCACGACGGCTGTCGCTGGCATGGGCGGCGCCGCCATTGCCGGCGCGGTCACGGACAACGCAGCCATTGCCACGGGCATTGGCCTCGGTGTGCAGGCTGGCGCCAAGGCCGCCCTGCAGGCCAGTCAGCGCAAGGTACACGCCGAAACGCAGCATCAGATCGCGCAGGTGGCCGGCAACCTCGATGTCGGCGCGGTGGCGACCTGGGAAGTGGCTCACACCGTGCCGCTCGAGCCCGATGAGAAGGGACGGGTGACCGTGACCCGATTGCTGGGCAATACCTACCTTGCCTGCAAGGAGATCATTTTCTCCGTCGACGATGCGAACAAGGGCAACGGCTTCTATATCGCCGCGGTTTGCCGCGACGGGTCGGTATGGAAGTGGGCTTCCGCCGAGCCCGCTACCGAGCGGTGGGGTTCGCTTCAGTGAGGCCGCTCTGCGCGAGGTTGGTCTTGTCGGCGGCGATCGCGAGTCTCTGCGCGTGCAGTTCCGTCGGCGAAATTTCGGGGGCCGTGGCCGGAATTACCACCGGTGCCGTCACGGCAAATCCTGTTGTGGGATACGGTGTTGCGGTCGGCGTCAGCGCGGCGGCCGATGCGGCTGGCAAGTACGTCTACCGGTACTGGCAACGCGAGGAGCAGGACAGCATCGCAGCGGTCATCGGTGATACGCCCATCGGCTTCGAGCAGCCGTGGGAGGTCCGGCATGCCGTCGCCTATGGCAATCAACGCGGCGTGCTACAGGTAATCCGCGTCATCGACAGTCCGCTCGCTCTCTGCAAGGAAGCCTTGTTCTCCACTGTCGAGTCGGGGACGAACGGGCAGCCCTCCAAGACTTCCCAATGGTTCTTCGTCACGGCCTGCCAGCAGCATGGCCAGTGGAAATGGGCCAATGCCGAGCCAGCGGTTGCACGCTGGGGCAACCTGCAATAGCCACCTGCCACTCCCCCTTGACGCTCGTGGCTTACGGTGCGTGCGGCGTGGGCCTGGGGCGAGGCGGCTGCGGCGGGTGAGGTGGATTCGGCGGATAGGGAATCGGCCCGCCGCCGGGCCCCACCTGGATATACGGGGCGACGATGTACGGGTACTGCCCCGATCCGTCGGTTGACCCCATCGACTGGGTGCCGGTCACGCCCCGCTGCGAAAGCGGCGCGGTGCTCAGCTCGGTGCCGCCGCTGCTGCCATCACGGATACCGCGTTGCGTATCGAGCGACTTCGCCTGCGATGCGGCGAATGCCATGTCAGACGCTGCGCCAAGCAGCACAACGATCGCGACGCCTCTCAACCAATGAATCGACCCTGTGAACATGAGCGTTCCGTCTTGATATGGGAATGCCGGTGACCACCAGGGGCGAACTGCACCGCTGCAACCGGCTCGAGCATGGCTGCCTGACAGCCATATCAACACAGCGTAGCAGCGCCCTGGTCACTTCAAAGCGGCATTTACCGCCGGAATCCGGCATTTATTCCCAGGAATATTTTCGTCTTCTTTCGGGAATAAGGCGCCGGGCCGGGCAGTTCTACAGGTGCATGGCACCGCGGCGCGTAGAGCCGGAACGACAGGATCGAACGATTCTCGGGCGCGTGGTCGGCATGCAAGCCCATGCGCGACCGTTGGTGGCCATGCGATCCATTGCGACCCGCTGCGGCCCGTTGCGGCCCGTTGTGGCCACAGGCGCTGGGCACCCTTTCTACTGCCTCAGGAGATGATCATGAAAGCCCGTATCGCGGCGGCAGCCGTTGCCGCCATTGCCTCGCTTGCATCTTTCGCCACGGTGACGTCCGCCGCCGGACTCACCCCTACTACGACGGCGATGCCGGAAGGTCACGCACATGCCATCGGACCACGTGATCCGTACACCGATGGCGGCAAGGCAAGCAGGTTCGATGTCTATGCAGACACCGCGAATGTCACGGACCGGCGCGACCCGTACACCGACGGTGCGCACAGCTAAGCCACGACAGCAATCAGGTGGGCCCTGGCCCACCTGCGCTACCCGCAGCGTTATGCGGGCACGGAGATCGCCGCCGCGGGCGAGGAGGAAGTGGCCAGCACGCGAGCGGACCGCACGCGCTTCTTGTCGAGCACGGCAACAACGATCAGCCCAAGAGACGGGCTCAGGATCAGCGAGAAGAGAATCCAGGCAGGGCTGGAGCGTCCCAATGCAGTGGCAAACATGCCGACACCGAGGGAAGCGAGAAACCAGACAGAAATCGCGAGCATGGTGGCAGATCCCATGAGTCAAAGTGATCGCCGCGCGAACGTGGCGAGCCCTCAGTATGGGAACATCCGCAACCAGTAGCACTTGGGGAAAGGCATTAAGGGAAAGGCATTAAGGGAAAGCGCTAGCCGCAAGTGTCCGACACGTGACTCGCGGCACCAGATTGCGCACACTGCGCCGCAATTTCGACGCCGTCAGCCTCTCGCCCTTACAACTCCGACAAGCCGAAGCGTCGCAATCCCTCGAGATCGGTCACCCTGATGGTCTGGTAGGCGAGGCTGACCATGCCGCCAGCCTCCAGCCGGCGCAACGCCTGATTCACACGCTGGCGCGACAGACCGGTCAGCAGGCCAATCTCTTCCTGTGAGAGTTCCAGCACTTCCGTGGTTTTCGGGTACAGCGCCGGATGGAACAATTGCGCGACGGCCTGTGCGACGCGCGCATCGGCGCCAAGCAGCCGATCGTTCTGCACCGTGGCAATGAACTGGCCCATGCGCTCGTTGAGCTGCCGCACCACGAAACCCGCGAACGGCAGGCTGTCCGACAGCAGCATGTTGAAAACCGCCTCCGGCACCAGCAGCACGCGCGAGTCGCGGATCGCGATCACGTCGTAGCGGCGATCCTCGCGCTTGATCACGCTGCCTTCGCCGCACCAGCCTCCGGCGGGCACGCCGGAAAACGTGCAACCGCGCCCGTCCGGCGTATAGACCGCGAGCTTGATCAGCCCCGTATCCACCCCGATCCAGTAGCGCGAGAACTCGCCGCGCCGGGCGATATAGCCGCCTGCGGGGTATTCGCGGACAACGGTTTCGGACGCCGCCAGCGCCTGATGCGCCGGGGACAGCGCACAAAACCAGTCATGCTGGGCCAGCAGGGCGTTAACCTGATCAAGGGACGAAGACATTTGATAAGAATCAATTTTCTGGGCATTCACAATGCTGCAACGCATCGAAAACGCCAGATCTGTCATCCGGACGACAGAGTCCGCCGGAGGCGAGATGATAGCTTGCGCCGGATTTCATTCGACGAATCCCCAAGGATCACCATAGGAGACACGCCATGCCGACCGACTACGACACCGGACTGGCCCGCAACCCCGCCAACTACGTTCCGATCACCCCGCTCGACTTCATCGCCCGCGCGGCCGAGGTCTACGGCGATCGCCTGGCCATCGTGCATGGCACGGTGCGCCAGAACTGGCGCGACACCTACGCGCGCTGCCGGCGCCTGGCCAGCGCGCTGACCCGCGCGGGCGTGGGCAAGGGCGATACCGTGGCGGCGCTGCTGCCCAACACCCCGGCGATGGTCGAGGCGCACTTCGGCGTGCCGATGGCCGGTGCGGTGCTGAATGCACTCAACATCCGCCTGGACGCCGCCAACCTGGTCTTCATGCTGCGCCACGGCGAAGCCAAGGTGCTGCTGGCGGACACCGAGTTCGCCGATGCCGCCCGTCAGATGGCGCGCGAGGTGCGTGGACTCAAGGTGATCGCGGTGGAAGACGTGCTCGGGCCCGACGCCGAGCGGTTCGGTGACACCGATTACGAGTCCTTCCTGGCCAGCGGCGATCCGGAATTCGACTGGAAGATGCCCGGCGACGAGTGGGACGCCATTGCCCTGAACTACACGTCGGGCACTACCGGCGACCCGAAGGGCGTGGTCTATCACCATCGCGGCGCGGCCATGAACGCCATCTCCAACATCCTGGAGTGGGACATGGCCAAGCATCCGGTCTACCTGTGGACGCTGCCGATGTTCCACTGCAACGGCTGGTGCTTCCCGTGGACAGTCGCGGCCCGCGCCGGCGTGAACGTCTGCCTGCGCAAGTTCGAGCCGAAGCTCGTCTTCGACCTGATGCGCGACGAAGGTGTGACGCACTACTGCGCCGCGCCGATCGTCCACACCGCGCTGGTCAACGCGCCGCCGTCGTGGCGCGAAGGGCTGCGCGGGCCGGTGCGCGGCATGGTGGCGGGCGCCCCGCCCCCGGCGGCGGTGCTGGCGCAGATGGAAGCGATGGGTTTCGACCTGTCGCATGTCTACGGCCTGACCGAGGTCTACGGCCCGGCCGCGGTCTGCGCGGAGCAGGACGCCTGGCACACGGTGTCGCAGGAAGAACGCGCGGTGCTGAAGGCGCGCCAGGGCGTGCGCTATCACCTGCAGTCCGGCGTCACGGTGCTGGACCCGGATACGATGCAGCCCGTACCGCGCGACGGCGAGACCATCGGCGAAATCATGTTCCGCGGCAACATCTGCATGAAGGGTTACCTCAAGAACGACAAGGCCACGCGCGAGGCGTTCGCGGGCGGCTGGTTCCATACGGGCGACCTTGGCGTGTGCATGCCTGACGGCTACATCAAGATCAAGGACCGCAGCAAGGACATCATCATCTCCGGCGGGGAGAACATTTCCAGCGTCGAGGTGGAAGACGCGCTCTACCGCCACCCCGCGGTGCTGGCCGCCGCCGTGGTGGCGCAGCCGGATGCCAAGTGGGGCGAGACGCCGTGCGCGTTCGTCGAACTGAAGGATGGCGCAAGCGTCACGGCCGAAGAACTGATTGCACATTGCCGCACGCTGCTGGCCGGCTTCAAGGTGCCGAAGGCGGTCTACTTCGGGCCGCTGCCCAAGACCTCTACCGGCAAGATCCAGAAGTTCGAACTGCGCAAGAAGATGCAGTCGAACGCTGCCATCGACGTCTGATCGACCGATCGACCAATCGACCAATCGCTTGATGGAAAAAACGCGCGGCGGGTCGCCCCGCCGCGCGTTTTTTATCGACATTCCCGCTCAAAACTGTCCGAAGAACGCTCGCGCGGCGACCATGCAGAACGGTGCCACCAGCGTGCCGTGATACGCCTGGATGACCGCCGACGCGCCGCCATCCTGCGCACCCGCCGCCACCGCCTGTGCGGCAACATTCATCTTCGCCAACGAGAAGCCTTGTTTGAGCGCCGCATAGGGGTCGCTTGGGCCGGCGATGGGCGCATCCACATCCAGCACGCTGGTCAGGCCCGCCGGCACCTTCGCGCTGCTCCAGTACGCCTGCTGCACCGTGGCGTTGAAGAAGAACACGGTGGGGTCGTCATGCCCGCCGCATAGCTGGACCGGCGCGCGTGGCTGCCAGTTGCGTAGATCGTTGATCTTGAAGTCCACGCGCAGCGGTTGCACGGGCCGCGTTGCCGGCGCCATCGACACGGTCGAACTCGGGAACGCGCCGTCCGGATTGACCAGCGCATCTTCAAGCATGGCCAGCCGGTAGTCGTTGCGCACGAGGTCAGCGTTGCCGAAACCGAGCGCGAACACCGGCGTCAGGTCTGGCGATGCCAGCGGCGGCGCCTTCGGCGGCGTCAGCGATGCGAACTGCGAGGCCGGCGGCGTACTGTTGAAGAGCTGAGTAGGCGGCAACTTGCCCTGCGTGAAGATCTTGTCGAGCGAATTCATGCTCGGCAGCAGGCTGGCGATGCCTGGCGCATAGGCCGACTCGTAGAAGTCGGACGGCTTGCGGTAGAGATTCTGGTAGGACCGCTGGTAGCTCGTGGTGACGAGCACGGCGAACACCGTGGAACCGATACCCACCTGTCCGGCCACCAGTGCGTCGCCCATTGCCGCCAGTGCATACGGCCCCGACCCCGGCGCCGACGCGGTCACCGGAATCCCGGCAGCCTGCAGCAGCCGGTGCGTGGCCATCGCCACGTAGCCACCCTGCGAATATCCGGTGACGAAGAGCTTGCCGCTCTCCTGCACGTTGCGCCCGCCACCCGGCGCCCGCATGACGACACGCGCGGCGGCAAGCGCGCCCACCATGTCGGCCGATTGCTGCGCCCCATTCAGGTACGGGTGATAGTCGAGATCCGAGCCCGCATAGCCGGCATAGTTGCTGGCCACGACGATATAGCCCTGCGCCGCGTACATCGCAGCCACGCTGATGCCCTCCGACGCGCCGTCGCCGTTACGCGGGTCGGTCTGCGTGATATCGGCGAGGTTGTACTTCTTGTATGTCGTGGTGCCGTGTGCGTACAGCAGCGTCGGGCGCGGACCACTGCAGGCCGCGCCACCGGGAATCATCAGCGCGGCGCTGGCGTTCGCCGGTTCCCCGGCGCCGCCCACCGTGCGGTAGCGCAGCGTCACGATCTCGATGTCGCACCGTGGCACGCCCGCAACCTGCATGAGCTGGCGTCCATCGTCAGTGGATCCGAGCAGTGCCGCCAGTTGGGCCGCGCTCAGGCGCAAGGTGGTCTGCTGGTTCAGCAGACCACCTCCGCCAAAGCCGCAACCGGCCCCATTGCATGCCGTGGTGCTCTGAGCGCTGGCGCCCAGCGTGGTGCAGGCCGCCAGCGAGGCAAGGCCCACCTTGAACAGGATTTCCCGCATTTACGACCTCCTCCGCTCTTGTTTTACCCGGCATGGCTCGTACCGGGCGCTGCTTGTAATGTGCGGAGTGTAGGTAAACGGCGTCGTTCGCCCAATCGAAATCGCGTGTATCAGGCTTGATTCTGTCCTGACAAATTCTGCGATGCGGGCGAATCGGACGCCAGCGGCTTCAGCCTCCGCGCGCGCGGCGCGCTTCGTAGGCTTTCAGGCTGGTCAGCGCCATCTCCAGCGTGGGCGCTGCGGTCTGGCCACGGCGGGCCAGCATGTCACCCACGATCTGGTCCGATTCGATCGCCCCGCCGCGCTCTAGGTCGCGCAGCATCGAGGCCGTCAGCGGCGATCCTTCGGCAAACAGCGTGGTCTTCGCCTGCTCCAGTACGGGGCCCCGGGCCGGATAGCCATTGGCGGCCGCAACGCCGGCGCATTCGCCAAGCAACGCCGCGATGGTCTCGCGCCCGCGTGGCGCGGCGAGAATATCGCCGATGGTCGCTCGCATCAGGCAGGTAGCCGATGCCAGCGTGGCAAGGAACAGCCATTTCTCCCACATGTCCTGCAGCATGGCGTCGCTGCGTTGGACGTCGAAGCCGGCATCGCTGAAAGCGGCGGCCAAGGCCAGCGCGCGCTCACTGCTGCCCGAAGGGCGCTCGCCAAACGACAGAACGTGGAAGCTCGACAGATGAAGAATGGTGCCCTGGTCATCGAGCGTGCTGGAGATCAGGCAGCGGCCCCCCATGACACGCCCGGCGCCGAAACGCGCATCGAGGCGATCCAGATGCTGCATGCCGTTGAGCAACGGGATGATGACCGTGTTCGGCCCCATGGCGGGCGCGAAGCCATCCATGGCGCTTTCGAGGTCGTACGCCTTGCAGCTCAGCAACACCACGTCATAAGGCTGCGTGATCTGCTCGGACAACACCACAGGGGGATTCGGGAAATGCAGGTCGCCGTGCGGGCTCTTAACTCGCAGGCCGTGTTCGGCCAGTTGCGCGGCGCGGCGGGGGCGCACCAGGAACGTCACATCACGCCCGGCCTGCAGCAGCCGCGCGCCAAAGTAGCCACCCGTGGCTCCCACTCCGACAACCAGAATTCGCATCCTCCACTCCCAGATCTGGCCCGGCAACGAGCCGGGCAATGCGCCATTGTAGTGATGGCCTGGAAAGTCTGCTGGAAGCGAAATGCCGGTCGCCGAATGGCCCGGAATCCGGGTCTCGTGGCGTTGCGCGCGGATCAGCCGCACGCAGCGCCACGAGCATCAGGTCATGTCAGTAGATTGAACACCAGCCCGAGTGCAATGGCGCCGCCCAGTGTCTCCACGGCAGCCAGCGCGATCAGGTTTCTCAGAATGAAGGCATCGTCCTGCTTGGTCACCATGGTGTTGTCTCCAGAAAGGTTTCCAAACCCCGGGAGACGCCGCGCGCCCCCCGGCCACACTGCACAACCTGGGTTCAGTAGACTGCAACGCCGCCAAGCGGAAAAGTCGGCACAAACCCTCATGGGGTGATTGCTGATGGCATACAGGTCACGCGCCTGCCGCGGCTCCGGAGGAAAGGGTGATGCTCGCGCCGGTTTACTTCGCACGCGAATCAACTATACTTTGCATCTACTTCGCATACGAACATCTTCATTGCCCCTACCCCTTCCATTGCAGGAGACAAAGCCGTGATTCCGGAAATCCAAGCAGGACTTGAACGTGGCGTGCTGACCCTCACGATTTCGCGAGCGGACAAGAAGAACGCGCTGACCAACGACATGTACGGCGCCCTGGCGGACGCCATCGAGAATGCATCGACCGACGCATCGGTCCGGGTCGTGCTGATTCAGGCTGACGGTGATTCCTTCACGGCCGGCAACGACATCGGGGAGTTCGCGGCCCAGGCCACCGGGAACGCACCCAAGGAGCGCCATGTCGTGCGATTCCTGCATAGCCTGGCGAATGCCACAGTGCCGATCGTCGCGGCAGTCCAGGGCAAGGCCGTCGGCGTCGGCACGACCATGCTGCTGCATTGTGACTATGTGGTTCTGGCCGACGATGCGCAGTTGATCACGCCGTTCGTGAACCTCGCGCTTGTGCCCGAGGCAGCGTCGAGCTACCTGCTGCCGTTGCGCATCGGCCACGCGCGCGCGTTTGAAATGTTCTCGCTGGGCGATCCGTTGCCGGCGGACACCGCCGTGGCATGGGGCATCGCGAACCGGACGGTTCCGGGCGACCAGCTGCGCGCGGAAGGCCGACGCATCGCGGAAAAGATCGCCACCAAGCCGTCCGGCTCTCTGACGGCAATGAAGCGTCTGATGCGGGAGGCCGAGAAACTGGTCGCGCAGATGGACGCCGAGAGTTCGACGTTCGTGGAGCGGCTGCGCAGCGCGGAAGCGAAGGAAGCCTTCGCGGCGTTTGTCCAGAAGCGCCAGCCGGACTTCAGCAGGATCGCCAAGCAGTGATGGGTCAGAAGGCGTCGTCCGCGTCGTCTGCTTCGGCGCCTTCGTTCATCCCCTGCATCACTCGTCGTCGCTGGCCGGGAACTTGTCCTGCAGGCTCGTCAGCCAGCGCGCCACCACATCGATCTCGGCGGCCGTGAACCCCTCGGTCAATCGGGCATTCAGTTCGGTGAGATTCGACCGGGAGCGCTTGAGCGCGGTGCGTCCGGCATCGGTCAGCCAGATGCGGAAGGCCCGGCGATCGTGCTCGTCCAGGCCGCGTTCGACCAGCCCCGCCCGCTCCATGCGATCCACCAGCCCGCTCACGCCCGGCGCGCCAAGGTCGAGCGCCGCGCCTGCCTCGCTCATCAACGCGCCATCGTTCTTGCCGAGGAAGAACAGCATTCCGGCCTGCGATGCGGTGACGCCACCGGCGGCGGTGCGCGCCTGTGTCCATCGATGCAGCCGACGCTGACCGACATTCAGGAGGTAGACAAGTCGAGGATTCAAGACGGCACCCGGGTGATTTAGTTCGCGCGCGAATTTTTTAAATGTTATCACGCACGTCACACGGGACTTTCGACAACCGGGGGGACCGGTCTGGAGATACGCTCAGACGCGCACAAGGCGGCGCCGGTGGCGACCGCCCTGGCGGATGCGGCTCGGATCAGTTCAGGTTGCCCGGGTCCTGAGCGCGGCGCTGCTTCGCCTTGGCGGCGTAGTACGCGCCAACCTGCTTCTGCGTGACGTAGCCCTTCTTCTTGGCATCGATCTTGTCGAAGTCCTTCGCCACGTGCGGCATTCCTGCCTCGGCTTCCTCGCGCGTCAGCTTGCCATCGTGGTTGGCATCCGCCTCGTTGAACTTCTCCGTGAACTTCGCCTTGGCTTCCTGCGCGTTCGCGGGTGGTTGCGGCTGCGGTTGTGTCTGTGCGCCAGCGGTGGCGGACAGCAACAACAACGCGAACACTGCGCCGGCAGCGGCGAAACGATGGCTCATATCAGTCTCCTCGGGTAACTCAGGTTATTGTGATGCCACCGCGGGCCTCCCCACAGCAGCGGTACTGCAATGGACCCAATCCAGACGCATTCTATGGGCACCGCTTGCGTTCGGCCGACGCATCGAAAGAATTCAATTCCGCAGCGCAAAGGCTTCACATCAGGTTGTCTTCATCTCGTGACAGCCACGACTCGACGCGGCTGCGGCCGCCCCTCGTGGCGCAATAGGGTGCAAGGAGCCAGCCCCAGGCTTCAAACGCCCGTTCGCCACATACCGGGCGCGGCGTCCCATTGATCACGGCACGCTGCGTCACGAGCGTTCTGAGGATGCACACGCAATCACCCAGTAACGGCGCCGCCACGATGGAGGCTTTCCGTCTCAGGAATTACGACGGCGGACGAATGATCGGAACGTCGCGCGTATGGGAAACCCGATCTGGCGGCAAGTGCATCATGACCCGCCCATCGCATTGCGTGCTTGGGCATCGCCCGGGCTTTCGTCTACGTTATAAAACCAGGCCGCTTCAATGAGGGGGGCATGATGAAGAGGGTCACTGTGCGCTGGGCCATTCGTATGGCCATCTGCCTCGCAACCGGCCTGCTCGCGGCAGGCAACGTGAGCGCATCGGACATCATCTGCCATTCGCGCGGAACCAACGCCCCTGTGATTTGCGATGACCCCAGCGGCAACGGGATGCGCTGCTCACTGAACACCAGCAGCTCACGCGCAAGTGGCACGCGCAATCGCCTGGTGTGCGATTCACCGGGACTGTCCGAGCGTTACGAACGCATCTATGCCGAGCAGCAAAGGATGCTGCACAAGGGCACGATCCAGAACGCCGATATCGTCGCCTGGCGCGCCCGGCGGGATGCCTGTGATTCGGCACGCTGCCTCGATGGCCTGTTCCACCTGTTCTGGCGGGACCGCAGTTCGATGCACAGCACAGCGGCCGCCGCGCCGCACGTCGCAGCGAGCGCGCCATCGACCGGACGTCATGACGCGCCGCCGACACCCGCCGCGCCAGCGCAACGCGTGACAACCATAACGGCACCTGTCCGCGCGACAGCCACCGCTGCCATCGCGCAGCCGGTTCGCACGACATCGTTTGAAACACCCGTTGCCATGTCTGTCGCCCGCGCCCCCATCACTTCGACAACCGCTGTCGACATCTCGCTGACCGATTCGGACACGGCGACCAATGCCGACGAGTCCGGACCTGCATCACTGGCGTGGGCCAGCGCCTTGCTGGCACTGGTCATCACAGGAACCACGGCTGGAGTCCTCTGGCGCCGTCGACACGCCTACCCGCCTTATCGGCCGCCCGTGGTCATCCCTGCGGCCATCGTGATCGTGTATGCGCTGCTGCTGGTCAACGTGTTGCTATTGCCATTCACGCTCAGCCTGAAGTGACCTTGCGGTCGACACGGCCTGCGGGGGCGATGCGAACGAAGATGGTAAATTCGGCGGAGTCCCCCGCAACTCCGCTTTTTCACGTTCCCCACCATGCGTCTGGCCGGTATCTCCGCAATATCTCTCGATCTCGACGACACCCTTTGGGCTTTCGAACCTGCCGTCGTGCGCGCGGAACAGGTCCTGCATGACTGGTTGCTGCAGCAAGCGCCCAAATCCGCACCGATCCTTTCATCGCCCCAGGTGCTGCGTGACCTCCGCGTCCAGTTCGAGGCCATGCGCCCCGAACTGGCTGGCAACATGCGCGCGCTGCGGCTGGGCTCGATCCGGCTGGTGCTCGACATGTCGAACGAAGACCCCGGCCTTGCCGAGGCCGCCTACGACGCTTTCTACGCTGCGCGCCAGCAGGTCGATTTCTTCGACGATGCGCTGCCCGCGCTGGAATGGCTGAGCCAGCGGTTTCCACTCGTCGCGGTATCGAATGGCAATGCGAATCTCAAGCTGACTGGCGGGCACCAGTTCTTCCGGGCATCGCTGAACCCGCAGAGCTTCGGCAGCGGCAAACCCGGCGCCGCGATTTTCCACGCGGCAGCCGATGCAGCCGGATGCGCGCCCGGCCGAATGCTTCACGTCGGTGACGATCCCGACCTCGACGTAGCCGGCGCGATCGCCGCCGGCGCACAGGCCGCATGGGTGGTGCGCTCCGAAGAGGCGTCCGCCGCGCAATGGTCACGCAGCAGCCCGCCTCCGCACCTGATCGTTCGCGATCTGCGGGCGCTGTGTCAGGCACTGGACGCCTGAAGCGCGTAGAGACGTTATCGAAAGAAAACGAAACGGCTCTTAGAGGAAGCGCTCCGCTTCGTCCAGCATATTGCGCACCGGGACTATCGCACTGCGCTTCACCCGCACCAGCATGAACGCCCGGACCAGCGGCGGGTCACCGGGGATGGTCGCCGACGACAGCTCGACGTCATCGCCACCCACGTCGTCATTCGTCAGCAGGACATTCATGCGGCTCAGCCGCACGTGCCGGTAATCCACCCGGAGCAATTGCCTGACATCCCCGATCACCTTGATCAGGATGTCCAGTTGGCGATCGAGCGTGCCGGTGGCCTCGGACAGCTTGGCCAGTTCGGCATCGTTGCGCGCGATTTCGGCGTCCAGTTTCGCCACCTCACCGATTGCCGGTTCCACCGCGCCGCCCACTACCGCGCCCATCCCCTTGCCTTGCGACTCGAGCAGGCGCTGCCGCGTCTTGAGCAGTGCGATCTCCTGCTTGAGCGCATCGCGCTTCGTCAGCCTGCTGGCAATGCGCGCCATCCCCTGGATCGCCAGTTGGTCGAGCATTCGGCGCACGATCTCCTCGCGCAGCGCTGCCTCGGTCGGCTCGCACATCGTGAGTTGGTGATCGCTGAAGCTGAATGTCGTCTGCGGCACATCGGAGCGCACGGTATCGCCTTCCGTGGCCACGCCGAGCGTGTGGCGCTCCACCATGGTCATGCCGAGCACCGCGTACGCCTCATCGGCCGCCAGGTTGTTGTCGAAGAACTTGCGCAGTGTCGCGGCCCCATTCAGCGCGCGGGATACGTCGTCCGCCGTCGCAAAGCAGGCATGGATGCAGGCATCCGTGGACCAGTCGGCCGCACATGCCTCATGAACGGCGGGCAGTTGGGCCACCAGCCCCCTGACGTATTCGAGCGCCGCGGCGGTATCGGGCGCCAGCCTCTGCTGGTAGCGCGTGGCCAACCGCAGGCGCGGATTCAACGCCGTCATGCGCTCGATTGTGTCTTCGACGTCACGTCCGCCTCTGGCGCCCCCACCGGATGCCTCGGTCCCGCGACGCCTGAACCATCTGCTGATACCCATCGGATCCTCTTGTCAGTCGTGTGTCAGCCGTGATTCAGCAGCACGATCGTCAACAGCAGCGACGCATCGCTGAGCGCCGCCACGTCGTGCGGCTCCCCGCCAGCGAGGTAGAGCAGATCGCCGTGTCGAAGCCGTTGGGCAACGCTGCCGAGCGTTACCTCGATTTCGCCTTCGAGACATTGAATCGTGACCGGGCCGGGTACCGCGTGCTGTGGCAGCCGCTTGCCGGCCAGCATGACGAGCCGGGCAACTTCGAGGTGGGGGGCCTTGAACAGCGCGCTACTCGGTGTTTGCGCCAGGTCCGTGCCGAGCGGCAGGACGCTCGCGGTCTGGCCAGACGAAAGATGGGGCAGTGACATGGATAGGGGCTCGCTGATTGGATGAACGCCGGGCGGCGCGACGCACGCCGCATGTGGCCGCTTTCAGTCTATTGCCAGAACCGGCCTGTCAGAAAGGGACGTGCGTCAAAAGACGCGCATTTCGGGGCGTCGGGGCGAATGCAGTAAACTACGCATCGTTCGCCACGCCGGACGCGGCCCATCGTGCATGTCTTTATCCGCACACGAGCCGCCGTCACGAACGTCGAAGTGGGTATCCGGCGAACACATCCCTGGGCCCTCGCGCCCGCCCCACCAGCCTGCCCGAACCTGCCAACGAGCGGTCCGGCTTGCGCCCCCTCCAGGCTTTGCCTGCCGCTTCGACCCTCGATCCGGGCCTACGCGCCGTTTGCCGCGCACGGTCTGGATAACGCCCCGCGCGCCCTGACGGGACCGCCGCACGGGACTGGAACCCCCCAGGCAACTGCCTGGCCGGTCTGCCCCTGGACGCGCTCTTGCGCCGGGCGGGACCGAATTCCGGAGGACAATCCATGAAGAAGTCAGCCAGCCTCTGGCTGCTTGCCGCCACCGTCGTGCCCGGCACCACTTACGCCGAATCCGGTGTGAACCTGTACGGCATCGTCAGTTCGGCGGTGCGCTATACCTCGAACCTCGATGGCCGGCATCATGACCAGGTCGCGCTCGTATCGGGCGGCATGGTAGGCAGCCGCTTCGGCCTGCGGGGCTCCGAGGACCTTGGGGGCGGCAACAGGGCCATCTTCCAGCTCGAGGCCGGCATCGGCAGCGACGATGGCCGCGCGGCCTACAACGCATTTTTCGGCCGCCAGGCCTGGGCCGGTCTCTCCGGCAACTGGGGCAGTCTGACCTTCGGGCGCCAGTACAACGCGCTCAACAACATCGGCTGGGCGTTCAATCCGCTCGATCAGGGCTGGGGCAACTTCTGGTCCGACCCGCTGTACGTCGGCGGCGACATCTTCTTCCAGGACTACCGCATCAACAACAGCGTGGTCTATCAAAACACGGTCGGCCCGTTCTCCGTCCAGCTCGACTACGGCGCGGGCGAGCAACCCGGCAACCAGAGCCGCGGCACCACGCTCGGCGGCGGCGTGAAATACCAGCAGGGACCGCTGGCGCTGGGCGTAGCCTACGACCAGCGCAGCAGCACCGATGGCACGAACACGATCCGCAATTACTCGGTGGGCGGGTCCTACGCGTTCGGCAAGGCCACGGCCTACCTGGGCCACATGGGACGTCGCGAAACAGCCAGCGATGCCTCATTCGCCACCTCGTTCATCGGCCTCGGCTATCAGCTCACCCCTGCGCTGCATCTGTCTGGCGCCTATTACCGCTACCAGCAACGCGGGGCCGTGACCACGCAGTTCCAGGAGACACCCATCCTGCTGGGCAGCGGCAACGCCGACAGCGTCGCCCTGGTCGGCGACTACGCGCTCTCCAAGCGCACCAGCCTGTACGTAGAGGCCGATGTCGTCTACGCGCGCGGCGGCACCGTCGGCCGCGAGACCGAGTATTGGGCTGGCACGCCGGTGACCGACATCGACAGCACCACACGCGTGGGCGTCATGGTCGGCATGCGCCATCAGTTCTGAGCATCCGGCTGGTTTCCATTGGTCCCTTGGGGGGTCCCTAGGGCTTTGGACCAATGGAGACCATACAGCGGCAGAGATAAAGTGGATCGAGCACAACGGACAGCCGCCTCGCAGGAGAACATCTTGAAGCCACTGATGCGTACCGCCTTGATTGCAGTGCTGGGCCCCTGCTGGCTGGCGGCCTGCAACACCGCGCCAATCCCGCCCGGCAAACCCGTCGATATCTCCACTGCGCTGGAAAAGATCACCACCGACCTGTGCGCGTTCAAGCAGAAGTTCGCGCAGAAGGCACAGGGCCAGGGCGTGGCGGTGGATACCTATCGCGTCGAGCTGGCGCTGAGTGTCGACGGCGCGCGGAATCCGCCCGTGGCCGTCGCGCCGGATATCGCCTTCATGCCGACCGTGAGCTATGGCCAGACCATCACCATCGCCAAGGACAGCAAGGTAGTGGTGACCTTCAAGGACACGGGCGCATCGAGCCTGGCGTGCGACGGCCAGTAGCGCCGCAGTCCTGAACACAGCCGTCCGCCCGGAACCAACTCGAACCACTCCAACTTACTCGCCAGGTGAACAGCCATGCCAGGAAGCCAATCGGAGTCCGATGCGATGGAGCAGGCGGACGAAGGGCGCGATCCAGCCCTTAATGTCGTCGATCGTGTCGCGGAGATGTGCTTTGGGCTGTTCATGGCCCTGACGTTCGTCGGCGCGGTATCTTCGGCAACTTCTGCAGCCTCCCCGACTTCCGGGGCCGACGCGGGCCACACGATGCTCGTCACGGCGCTTGGCTGTAATCTGGCCTGGGGGCTCGTCGACGCGATCATGTTCCTGGTACGTACCCTGGCGGATCGCGGGATGCGATTCAAGGTCGCAACGGCCGCCCGGGAGGCGCCAACCGCAACCGAGGCCGTGCGTGCCATCCGCACCGCGCTGTCACCCAGCGCGCAGTTGCTGCTGAGTGACGCCGAGATCGACATGTTGCGTCAGCGGATGGCCAATGCCGTAGAACTCCCTGAGCGGGCGAAGCTCAATGCCCGCGACTTGCTGGGGTCCATCCGCATCTTCTTCATCGTCGTGCTGTCCACGTTTCCCGTCGCGCTGCCATTCGTGTTGCTGAGCGATGTGCCGACGGCCCTGATCGTTTCCCGCATCCTGACCCTCATCATGCTGTTCGTCGGCGGCATGGCGCTCGGTCGCCACGCGGGATTCAATGGCTGGGCCACCGGCCTTGGCATGACTGCGCTCGGTGTCGTCCTGACGATGGCCGTCATCGCCCTGGGGGGATGAGATGCGCCACCCGGTCGCCGCATTGGGTATCGCGCTGGCCGTATCCAGCGCGCACGCGCAGGAGGCTGCCGCGCCTGCGGCCAACGCATCGCAGGAAGCGCAGCCACCCGCCTGGAATTTCTCGCTCGCCGGCTACTGGAACATGCCGCGTCAGGAACAGAGTTACCTTTCCGCCATCGCGATCGCGGAGCGCGACAAGCTGCATCTCGAAGCGCGTGCCAACTACGAGGCCATGCACGCGCAATCGGCCTTCGTTGGCTGGTCCTTCGCCGGCGGCGAAACATTCACCTACAAGGTGACGCCGATCATCGGCTTCGCCATGGGAAGCATCCACGGCGTGATTCCGGGGCTGGAGGCGAGTCTCGCCGCGTACAAGTTCGACTACTACATCGAAGCCGAGTACCTGACCGGCTCCGGCACGCAAACGCCAAGTTATCTCTATGCCTGGAGCGAGCTTGGGTATCGTCCGGTCGATTGGCTGCGGCTTGGCTTCGTGATGCAACGAACGCGGATCTACGGCGGCGATCGTGAGTTCCAGCGTGGCGGCCTGGTGCAACTCACGTTCAAGAACGTGACGGTCGGCTGCTACTGGTTCAATCCCGGCTCGTCCGAACAGGTGGTCATGACGAACCTCACCGTCTCGTTCTAGTTCTCCCGCGCGCGGCAGCACGCAATGTCGTGACGCCCCAAGCCCATCCCGACGCACCACTCCGCGTTTACCCCCGGGAAATTCTCTGACCCGTGTAAGAAGCAGGTAAGCCGAGCACCGTACCTTGTCGGCATGGTTCCCTGATGACGCTCATATTGCGCACCCCGCTGGCGTGGCGCGCGGGCGGCACTCGGCCATGCAAAGCGCACAAGTACGCAGGAGACAGAGATGAATGACGATCTGGTCGAAAGACTGAAGACCAACCCACGGTATCAACGACTCGTCCACAAGCGCTCGCGGCTTGGCTGGATACTCACGCTCGTCATGCTCGTGGTGTATTACGGCTACGTGCTGCTGATTGCCTTCGACAAGGACCTGATGGCCAAGAAGGTCGGAGACGGCGTGACCACTTGGGGCATGCCGATCGGGCTGTTCGTGATCGTCTTCACCGTCGTCATCACGGGGCTCTACGTGCGTCATGCCAACAACACCTATGACGAGCTCACCGAGCAGATCAAGCGGGAGGTCGCATGAAAACGCATCACGTTATCGCCGCAGGCGGCGCATTGCTGTTGTCGACGGCCGCGCTGGCCGCGGGTGGTGATCTTGGACAGGCCGTCAAACAGCCCACCAACTGGACGGCCATCGGCATGTTCGTCGTGTTCGTCATCGGCACGCTGTTCATCACCAAATGGGCGGCCAAGCGGACCACGTCCGCGGCGGCGTTCTATACGGGCGGTGGTGGCATCACCGGCTTCCAGAACGGCCTGGCCATCGCTGGCGACTACATGTCGGCAGCATCGTTCCTCGGCATTTCCGCCGCCGTGTTCGCAAACGGCTACGACGGCCTGATCTACTCGATCGGCTTCCTGGTCGGCTGGCCAATCATCACGTTCCTGATGGCGGAGCGCCTGCGCAACCTCGGCCGTTTCACGTTTGCCGATGTGGCCGCCTACCGCTTCAAGCAGGGCCCGATCCGCGCGTTCGCGGCGTCGGGCACGCTGGTGGTGGTGGCGTTCTACCTGATCGCGCAGATGGTGGGCGCCGGGCAACTGATCAAGCTGCTGTTCGGGCTCGAGTACTGGATCGCGGTGGTGATCGTTGGCGCGCTGATGATGGTGTACGTGCTGTTCGGCGGCATGACGGCAACCACCTGGGTGCAGATCATCAAGGCTGGCCTGCTGCTGGGCGGCGCATCATTCATGGCCTTCATGGTCATGGCGCAGTTCCACTTCAGCCCCGAAGCACTGTTCGCCAAGGCCGTTGAAGTCCATGCCAAGAAGGACGCGATCATGGGCCCGGGCACATTCATCAAGGACCCGATTTCGGCGATCTCATTCGGCATCGCGCTGATGTTCGGCACGGCCGGCCTGCCGCACGTCCTGATGCGATTCTTCACCGTGCCCAATGCCAAGGAAGCGCGCAAGTCCGTGTTCTGGGCCACCACGTGGATCGGCTACTTCTACATCCTGACGTTCATCATCGGCTTCGGCGCCATCGTGCTGGTGAGCACCAACCCGACGTTCCAGGACGGTAGCGGCAAGCTGCTCGGCGGCCTCAACATGGCGGCCGTTCACCTGGCCACTGCAGTGGGCGGCAACGTGTTCCTCGGGTTCATCTCGGCGGTGGCGTTCGCGACAATCCTGGCCGTGGTGGCCGGCCTCACGCTGGCCGGCGCGTCGGCGGTGTCGCACGACCTGTACTCCACGGTCTTCATGCACGGCAAGGCAACCAGTTCGATGGAACTGCGCGTGTCGCGCATCACCACGATCATCCTCGGCATCATCGCCGTGGTGCTCGGCATCGTCTTCGAGAAGCAGAACATCGCGTTCATGGTGTCGCTGGCGTTCGCCGTGGCGGCATCGGCCAACTTCCCGGTCCTGTTCATGTCGGTGCTGTGGAAGAACTGCACCACGCGCGGCGCGATGGTTGGCGGCTTCCTCGGCCTGCTGTCAGCCGTGATTCTGACGGTCCTGTCCCAGGCGGTGTGGGTCGACGTGTTCCACTTCAAGAATGCGCCATTCCCGTACACGTCTCCGGCGCTGTTCTCAATGACGATCGGCTTCGTCGGCATCTGGTTCTTCTCGATCACCGACAGGTCACCCCGGGCACGTATCGACCGTGCCGGCTTCGAGGCACAGGAACTGCGTTCCGAGACCGGCATCGGCGCCGTCGGGGCCGCAAGCCACTGATCCGCCCGGCGTCGCCCTCCCGCGGCGCCTACGGCAACTGCTTGCCGGGCAGCGTGGGTGTCACGCCACGCGTGCCTGCGGCGGGCACACGGCGCGTGCCGGTCGGTCTGGCGCGCGCCTTCTCCTTGCCTGACACCGGCGCAGCCAGAATGGCCTGGCCCTCGAACTGGCCGCGCGCGTCGAACGCCCCCATCCGCACCGGTTCGCCCATGCCGCCCACCACATGCTGGGCCAGCGCGTTACCGGAACTGGCTGCCGCAAGCAGCCATGCCGCCGTCATCACACGAACGCCGCAATCCCTTTTCATTCGATCCTTCCGTATCCCTTATCGTCACGGTCGGCGAGCATAATGCGGGCGGGATGCTGGCGTTGTAATGAATTGTTATGCCCCCGCGCAAGGCCACCAGACGGCCCGAACCGGCCGCTTGCCGGCCCACCTGCGTACAATGCCGGGCTCAACTAGTGGGATGACGTCCGTGAAGAAAACCGATCTGGAAAAGAACAAGGGCCTGAAGATCAACAACAGCATGAAACAGTACGGTGCCAACCGGGCTGGCTCGCTGCCTAAGGGCAGCCGCCGCGCGGAGACCGGCAAGACCGGCCTGCTCGGCAAGCTGCTCGGCAAGGCCGTGCCGCCGGAGAAGGCTGGCGACTGAGCGGGATCCGCGTCTCCCGGGGTATCCTTGACCCTTCACGGCACATGCAGCACTGGACTGAACGCCGGATCGAGGAGAAGCCATGGATATGCAAGGCAGGGAAACGCAGGGGATGTCCCGGGAGCGGCTGGGGCGGATCGATCGTTTCATCAATGAAGCGTATATCGCCAACGGCAAGCTACCGTGCGCGCTGACCCAGGTGTGGCGGCGTGGCGAGCTGGTGTTGAACTCGGTGCTGGGCCAGGCCGACCGCGAGCGGCAGGTGCCGCTGGCCGAGGACTCGATCTTCCGCATCTACTCGATGACCAAGCCGATCACCTCGGTGGCGATCATGATGCTGCTCGAGGAATGCAAGATCGCGCTTGACGATCCGGTCAGCAAGTACATTCCCGCATGGGAAAACCTCGGCGTCTTCACCGGCGGCTTCATGGAGAGCTTCCAGACGCGCGCGCCAGCACGACCGATGCAGGTGGTCGACCTGCTGCGCCACACCTCTGGACTGACCTACGGCTTCCAGCAGAACACCAATGTCGATGCCGCCTATCGCAGGCTGAAGCTGGGCGACATCGCCACGGACGGCACGCTCGACGACATGATCGAGAAGCTGGCCACGCTGCCGCTAGAGTTCTCGCCGGGCGAGGCCTGGAACTACTCGGTATCGACCGACGTGCTGGGCTACCTGGTCGGCAAGATCAGCGGCATGCCGTTCGAGACCTTCCTGAAGGAACGCATCTTCGATCCGCTGGGCATGGTCGATACCGCGTTCCACGTACCCGAGGACAAGGTATCGCGCTTCTGCGCGTGCTACGCCATCGGCGCGCTGGGTTCGAAGGTCATTTCGCCGCGTGGGCCGATGCTCCAGGACGATCCTCTGGCCAGCACCTACCTGAAGCCGCCCAGCTTTGTCTCGGGTGGCGGTGGTCTGGTGTCGACGGCGGCGGACTACATGTGCTTCGCACGCATGTTGCTGCAGGGTGGCGAACTCGATGGCGCGCGCCTGCTGAGTCCGAAGACCCTGGCGCTGATGACCGCCAACCATCTGCCGGGCGGTGTGGATCTGCCGCGCATGTCCCGCTCGATGTTCAGCGAGGCCACCTACGAAGGCGTCGGATTCGGACTCGGCTTCGCCACGACGCTCACGCCAGCCACCACGCTGATTCCCGGCAGCGCCGGAGACTTCTTCTGGGGCGGCGCGGCCAGCACCTTCTTCTGGGTCGATCCTGAGGAAGACCTGATCGGCCTCTTCCTGACCCAGCTCCTGCCGTCGTCGGCCTATCCCGTGCGCCGCCAATTGCGCACGATGGTCTACAGCGCGATCACGGAGCCGGGCGCCGGTGCGCGCTGAACGTCACACGCATCGGACGGTACTACAATGCACGCATCAGAGACCGAGTCGGGATACCGTTGATGAAGAAAGCAACTTCCCTCGTTGCGATCGTGCTGATCGCCTTCAGTACGCTGGCCAACGCCAGCGTGGCCGAAGGCGCCCGTGAATTCAAGGCCGACGTCAAGGCGGCAGGCAAGAAGACCGGACACGCGGTGCACGAGACCGCGATTGCGATTGGCGACGGCGCCAAGGCTGCCGGCCATGCCGTCGCCGATGCCAGCAAGCGTGGCTATCACTCGACGAAGAAGTTCGTAACGGGGCATGAGTAAGGGGCACGAGTAAAGTCGCCCCGACGTCCAGCAGGCAACGTGGCCGCGTGCGGGTGGAGACCCGCACGCGGCCACGATCACTTCATGACTGCCGTTTTTCCAGCACTTCGCGAATCACCTGCTCGAAGGCTTCCGGCGGTTGCCCGCCCGTGAGGAGGTAGCGGTTGTCGAAAATGACCGATGGCACCGAGTTGATACCCATCGACTGGAACTGCGCCACCTCAGCGCGCACTTCATCGGCATAGGCATCGCTTTCCAGAATGCGGCGCGCCTCCGCGCCATCGAGACCCGCCGATTGCGCGGCCTCCACAATCACGTCGTGATTGCTCGGGTCCTTGCCCGCGCCGTGATAGGCCTTCAGCAAGGCCAGCTTGAGCGGCAGCTTCTTGCCCTGCGTGCCGGCCCACTGCAACACGCGATGCGCGTCGAACGTGTTGTAGATATGCGTCCGGGGGCCAAACTCGAATCCGACCGCCTCGCCGCGCTCGCGGATCTGTACCTGGCGCTCGGCAAGCTGCTCGGCGGTGCTGCCGTACTTCGTGCTGACGTAGTCGAGGATGGTGCGGCCTTCCGGCGGCATGTCCGGATTCAGTTCGAACGGATGCACGACGATCTCGGCTTCCACTTCGTCCCCGAGACGCTCCAGCGCCTGCTTGAGCGACGTCAGGCCAATGGCGCACCATGGGCATGCGATATCGGAAACAAAATCGATCCTGAGTGCTTGAGTCATGACTTTTCCTGATCTGCGGAATATGGGAACCGCGACAGGTTAGCGTGAATCGCCGGGCCGTGCTTGGCGATGCGTGCCACGCTCTATACTGGACATGACATCGGCCAACCGCGCCGGTGTCCCGTCAACGACCACGCCTGCAGGAGGAGCCGAACTCGCGGATGCTGCGCAGCCGGCCTCCGCACTGGGAGCCCCCGAGGTTCCCATCCCGACGAACCATTCGCGCCAGGAGGCAACGATGGGACGCAAATTCATCGATTGCCGCGACTATCCCAGCCAGATGCATTGCACGGTGGCACTCAGTGCTGATACCGAAGAGGAACTGCTGGAAGCCGCGGTCCAGCACGCTGTACAGGTGCACGAGCATCAGGACACGCCAGAGTTGCGCAGCCAGCTCAAGGCGTGCTTCAAGGACGGCTCGCCGCCGAGTTGAAGCCTGGATAAAAAAGGGGCGCGGCGGCACAACGCCCATTGTGCCGCCACGCCTTCCCCAAACCGGATCGGTTCGATTCGCTCAGCCCTTCGGGCTGGCCTGCAGCGGCATGGACTGCATCGGCATCATGTTCAGATTGGCGTTGTGCATGACCCACAGCGAGCCAGACACCACGATGGCAATCAGGAACACCGTGCAGGCGAAGATCGCCGTGTTGCCACGCTGCCCCTTGCGCGGGCCCAGATGCAGGAAGAAGACCAGTTGCACCAGCAACTGCGCGATGCAGAGCAGGACGATGACCGCGAGCCCGTAGCCCGGCGGCAGTACCCCACTCATCACGGCACCGAAGGACACCAGGGTCAGCACCACCGACAGCCCGTAGCCGATCAGGTGGCTGCGAATGCTGCCGTGCGACGATTCATGAGCGGTAGCGCTGGTGGGCTTCACAGGAAGGTCCTCAGGTAGACGATGGAGAAAACGCAGATCCACACGAGATCCAGGAAGTGCCAGAACAGGCTCAGGCAGGCCAGGCGTCGACGCACGATGCCGTCGAGGCCGAACACCTGGATCTGGTGCACCATCACGATGATCCAGAGCAGCCCGGCCGTGACGTGCAGGCCGTGCGTGCCCACCAGCATGAAGAACGCCGACAGATAGGCGCTGCGGCCCGGGCCCGCCCCTTCGTGAATCAGTTCCATGAACTCGAAGATCTCCATGCCGACGAACGCCGCGCCGAGCGCGAACGTCAGCACTATCCAGCGGATCACCTGGTTCGGATTGGCCTTGCCGTCCTCCAACTTGATCATCGCCACGCCGAAGGTCAGGCTGCTGGTCAGCAGCAGCATCGTTTCACCGAGCACGAAGCGCAGGTCGAACAGTTCGCGCCCGCCCGGGCCGCCCGCGGTGTTGTTGACCAGCACGCCGAACGTCGCGAACAGCACCGCGAAGATCAGGCAGTCGCTCATCAGATAGAGCCAGAAGCCCAGCGTGGTGCGCGACTGCACCACGTGATCGTCGTGTCCGTCGTGACCGTGGGCAGCGTCATGGCCGTGGGCGTCGGACGCATGGCCCGGCGCATGGATGCCGGGCGCTGCGTCGGCCCGGAGTTTCAGGGATGTCGTCATGATCAGTTGGAGCCTTGCAGTTGCTGGAAGCGCGCGCGTTCGATGCGTTCCACTTCGGCGGCGGGGACGTAGTAGTCCACGTCGCGGTCATACGCGCGGGCGATGAAGGTGAAGATCATCGCGGCCAGGCCGAAGCCCACCATCCACCAGATGTGCCAGACAAAGCCGAAACAGAACACAAGGCCAAACACGGAGACGAGGAAGCCAGCCGATGTATTGCGCGGCATATGGATGTCCTCGTACCTGGCGGGCTGCGCGTAGGCGCGGCCGGTATCCTTGTCTTCCCAGTGCTGCTCCAGCGACGTGATGTTCGGCACGTGCGCGAAGTTGTAGAACGGCGCGGGCGAGGCGGTGGCCCACTCCAGGCTGCGGCCATCCCACGGATCGCCGGTCAAGTCACGGTTCTGGTTGCGGTCACGCACGCTGACGTAGAGCTGCCACAGGATTGCCAGGATGCCGGCGCCGATGATGCACGCGCCAACCAGCGCGACGATCAGGTACGGCTGCCACTCGGGGTTGGTGTAGTGGTTCATGCGGCGGGTCATACCCATCAGGCCCAGCGCGTACAGCGGCATGAAGGCCAGGTAGAAGCCGATCAGCCAGCACCAGAACGCGACCTTGCCCCAGAACTCGTTGAGCGTGAAGCCGAACACCTTCGGGAACCAGAACGACATGGCCGCCAGACAACCGAAGACCACGCCACCGATGATCACGTTGTGGAAGTGGGCGATCAGGAACAGGCTGTTATGCAGCACGAAGTCCGCGCCCGGCACGGCCAGCAGCACGCCGGTCATGCCGCCCACCGCGAACGTCACCATGAAGCCGATGGTCCACAGCGTCGACGAATGGAAGCGGATGCGGCCGCGATACATCGTGAACAGCCAATTGAACAGCTTCACGCCGGTCGGAATCGAGATGATCGACGTCATGATGCCGAAGAACGCGTTGACGCTGGCGCCCGAGCCCATCGTGAAGAAGTGGTGCAGCCAGACGAAGAACGACAGCACACCAATCGACGACGTCGCGTAGACCATCGACTTGTAGCCGAACAGCGGCTTGCGCGAGAACGTGGCAATGATCTCCGAGAACGCGCCGAAGCACGGCAGGATCAGCACGTAGACCTCGGGGTGGCCCCAGATCCAGATCAGGTTCACGTACATCATCGCGTTCCCGCCAAGCTCGCTGGTGAAGAAATGCATGTCCAGATAGCGGTCGGCGGTAAGCAGCGCCAGCGTGGCGGTGAGCACAGGGAAGATCGCGACGATCAGGATGTTCGTGATCAGCGCGGTCCACGTGAACACCGGCATCTTCATCAGCGTCAGGCCCGGCGCGCGCATCCGCAGGATCGTGACGATGAAGTTGATGCCTGTCAGCGTGGTGCCAAGCCCTGATATCTGTAGCGCCCAGATGTAGTAATCCACCCCAACGGTCGGACTGTACTCAAGACCACTGAGCGGTGGGTAGGCCACCCATCCGGTGGCGGCGAAATCGCCAACGAACATCGAGATCATCACCAGCACCGCGCCAATGGCCGAGAGCCAGAAGCTCAGCGAGTTGACGAACGGATAGGCCACGTCGCGCGCGCCGATCTGCAGCGGCACGATCACGTTCATCAAGCCCAGGATGAACGGCGTGGCCACGAAGAAGATCATGATCACGCCGTGCGCCGTGAAGATCTGGTCGTAGTGGTGCGGCGGCAGGTAACCGGCGGTCTCGCCGACGGCAATGGCCTGCTGCGTGCGCATCATGATGGCGTCGGCAAAGCCGCGCAGCAGCATGACCAGCGCCATGATGATGTACATCACGCCAACGCGCTTGTGGTCCACCGAGCAGATCCACTCGCGCCAGAGGTAGGTCCACTTGCGGTGATACGTGATCGCGCCGAACAGGGCGGCGCCGCCCAGCAGTACCACCACCAGCGTGCCCATGATGATGGGTTCGTGCATGGGGATGGCATCGAGAGTCAGTTTTCCGAACATGGGTTATTGCTCCACGGTGTCGGGCAGCGGCGGCAGAGCGGCGCGCAGCGTCTCGGGGCTGTCCGCGCGGCAGATGTCGCCATTGCTGGCCATGTATTGATCGACGACACCCTGGAACAGGCGTGGCGAAACGTTTGCGTAGATGGTGACCGGGTCCTTGCTGCTGGGCTGCTTCAGCGCGCGGTAGGTCTGTTCGTCGAGCACGTTGCCGGACGCGCGGGCGCGGGCGATCCACGCATCGAAATCCTCGCGCGAGGTGGCAACCGTCCGGAAATGCATGTCCGAGAAGCCGGCGCCGCTGTAGGCCGCGGAGCGGCCGTCGAACACGCCAGTTTCATCGGCGATCAGATGCAGCTTGGTTTGCATCCCGCTCATCGCATAGACCATGCTGCCGAGCTTCGGGATGAACAGTGCATTCATCGTCGATTCGGCCGTGATGCGGAAGTTGATGGGCGTGCCGACCGGCACAGGTAGCTCGTTCAGCGATGCCACGCCGTACTGCGGATAGATGAACAGCCACTTCCAGTCGAGCGCGACGACGTCCACCTCTATCGGCGCCACCTTCGACTCGAGCGGCCGGAACGGGTCGAGCTTGTGCGTGGTGTCCCAGATGATGATGCCGAGCAGCGCCACGATCACGCACGGGATGCCCCAGACGACGACCTCGATCTTGGTCGAATGCGACCAGCGCGGCGCGTACTCGGCCTTGGTGTTGGTCTCGCGATACCGCCACGCGAACACCAGCGTCAGGATGATGACCGGGATGACCACCAACAGCATCAGCGCGGTGGACAACACGATCAGGTTGCGCGTTTGTACACCTACGGCGCCGCTCGGGGAGAGCAGATCGTAGGAACAACCGCTGAGGATCAGGGGAGCCGCGACGTAGAGCCACGCGCGGACTTTGGGGGGGATGGGTATCCGCCGGCGGACATGCTCCGGGGCGGTAACTCGCTCACGCATTTCAGACACCTATTGATGGGGGCACAGGCGTATTCCGGGTATTTGTATGGATTGGCCTGAGGTGCGCGGGATGCTAAGGTAAGACAACATCCATACAAGACGGATTTTTCGGTGCGTACAAAGACATCCGCGCTTACAGGCAAGCCGGCCTGGATCGGCGAGTTCAGCCCGACCGGCGGGCCGCGCTATCTGCAGATCGCGGGATTCCTCGAACACGCGGTGGCGGACGGGCGGCTCTCTCCCGGGGACCGGCTGGCGCCTCAGCGAGAACTGGCAGCAATGCTTGGCGTGGACCTGACCACGGTGACGCGGGCGCTGGCCGAGGCGCGGCGCCGCCGGCTGGTCGAACCACGCGGCTCGCTCGGCACCTTCGTCGCCGCGCCGGTCTTCGAACTGGCCCAGACTGTGGACCTGAGCATGAACGTGCCACCACCGCCGGAGAGCATCGACTTCGACGACATGCTCCGGCGCGGGTTGGCGCAGGTGACGCTGCACGCGGACGCCAGCCTGTTAATGACCTACCAGTTGGGCGGCGGCACCCAGCCGGATCGCGAAGCCGGTGCGCGGTGGCTCGGACCGATGCTTGGAACGGTAGCGTCCTCACGCGTGATCGCCAGTCCCGGCGCCCAATCGGCGTTGTCGGCAGTGATCCTCAGCCTCAGCGACCCCCGGTCAGTCATCGCGGCGGAGCCGCTGATCTATCCGGGGCTGCGCGCGGCGGCGGCGCAAACGGGGCGGCGCGTGGTGACGGTGGCGACAGATGACGACGGAATGCGCCCCGACGCGCTCGAGGCCGCTTGCCGCGCGCACGCGATTCGGCTCATCTACCTGAACCCGACGCTGCAGAATCCCACCACGCACACGATGCCCGAGCACCGTCGGCGTGACATCGCACGGGTGGCCGCCCGGTGCGGCGCGCGGATCATCGAGGACGACCCGTACTGGCTGCTCACGCCCGACGCGCCGCCCCCGGTGGCCGCACTCGCGCCGGCGCAAACGATTCATATCGCGACCCTGTCGAAATGCCTGAGCCCCGGATTGCGCACCGCATACGTGGTGGCGCCCGATGTCGACACGCAGGAATTGATTCTGGCCGCGCTACGCGCGATCACCCTCATGGCGTCGCCGATTGCCACCGCGCTTGCCACGCAGTGGATTCGCGATGGGTCCGCCGAGGCATTGCTGAACGGCATTCGCAGCGAAGCGGCGGCGCGGCAGCAGATGGCGCGGCAATGGCTGATCGGTGCAGACCAGTCGCCGCAATCTGGCATCCATGTGTGGCACCCGTTGCCAAGTTACTGGACGTCGAGCGGATTCAGCCGCGCGGCCAGCGACGAGCACCTGCGGGTGACCGCATCGGATGCGTTTTCCGATGGAGCCGATGCGCCCAACGCCATTCGTATATCGCTCGGCGGCGTGGCGGAGCGCGCGCAGCTTTCGATGGCGCTCAAGAAACTGTCGGGGTTGCTCGCACGCAAGCCGCCACACGCAATGCTGCAGGTGATCTAGTCCGCCGTATCAGTGCACGACCGCCAGCAGGCCCGCGATGCCGAACCCCAGCGCGGCCAGCGCATCGCCGGCGATCAGTCCGCCACCGACCAGCGATGTCGTGCTCATGTCATCGGGCAACGCCGCATCCTTTGATGACGATTGCACCCGGCTGTCGACCAGGCTGGCGACCACGCCACCGGCCGCCATCCACGCGGCGGCGGGCAAGTTGACGAAGCCGCCGAAGGACGACGCATACGGCGACGGCAGCAGCACGGCATCCAGAAGGAAATCGCAGCCCTTGCCAACACGGCTCTGCTCCGCGAACCGGCGATAACGCGCCGACGCCCTTATCAGCTTGCGCAGGACTTCGGTGACGAGCCCAATGCCCAGGCCGATCCATACCGCCAGACGCAGATACGGCTTGTCCTCAGTCATGCTGCGCAGCGCACCGACAATCTTGTAGGTCATGGCCGACGTCCAGCGCGCGGGCTGCGCATCGGCGGGCAGCGTGGTCTGATCCAGTCGCAGAACCGGATAAGCTTCCATGAACAGACGCGCGAGCAGCACCGCCAGGATCGCGCCCACGACGATACCGGCGACCTGATAGCCGAACTGGATCATGCGATTGGTGCCAAGGCGCCAGCCGGTGGAACGGTCTTGCTGCATGTCACACGCCTCCGCGGTGGAGACCAGCAGCACGGTTGCGGCAATCAAGCCGACATGCGGCTGACGCAAACCCACCGCCGCCATCAGGATCACCGTCAGCACGAACGCGGACGAAATCGGATTCTGGTCGACCATGCCGACCGAGATGCCGTTGACTAGCGCGAATATCAGCACCAGTGCCACGGCCATCAGTTGATAGCCGACCGGTTGGCCGAACCAGGCCACGCCGGTGGCCACGACCGCCGCGCCCCAGACCGCTACCCATGCGACGATCCAGCGCTGCGGCGCCCTGCCGCCCGAGGCAATGGCACGCGTGCGTTGCGCCGCGCGCATCAGGAGCAGCGACACATCGACGGCCGCCGCGCCCATGATCATGCCCAGCGCGATCAGGAACGTGATCTTGCGATAGGGGTCGCCCGGTGCCAGCCAGCCGATGGAAACAAAGTACGGCGTCAACGCCCAGCTCGCGAGCCCGCCGACCAGCGCCGCGATGCCAATGCGGGCACCGACGATCATGCCCGCGCCAAACGTGGAAGCCGACAGGTCGATCGCGCCAAGCCATACCACGCGTGTGGCACCGATGCTCGCCAGCACGCCAAGCCCGGTGCCGCCCGCCAGGCGGGCAACCGAGCGCCGCAGCAGCACGGGATCGGTCAGCGCGCGCAGGATATTGGCCACCGCGAGCCCGGACGGGAACGTGAGCTGCATCCGGTCCACCAGCAGCGGGGTATAGAGCATTCCCACGCCCACCCCATACATGCCGATGCAGAGCATATAGCTGATCAACTGCCACATCGGCGGCGGCGTCATGCCCATCCAGCCCATCGCCTGGATCACGACGGCCATGCCGCTCATGCCAGCCACGGACGCGGCGGCGGTCTGGATGTAGTTCGCGCCGTGACGCCCGGATGCGCCGTAGCCCGCCGTCACGGCCGACCCGAGAATGCCGGCCAGTACCTGTCCCCCCACGAAGAACCCGAGCGAAAAGTTCATGTAGGCCGCGGCGATGCCGCCGAGCGGCCCCAGGATCAGCATCCCGGCCGCGCCGAGCAGCAGGTGGTATTGCCAGCTATCGGGGGCGGGCAGCCAGGTTGGGGATTCTCGGGTGAGGGTAGTGGGCATCGGGTGATTGCGAGCGGCTGCGGGAGGATGCCGGACATCTCCACCATCCTCGACCGCCAAAGCGTACCCATTTCTGCGCACGCCAAATGCCCGAAGCGTACCCGTTTCTGCGAGCGTGGGCGAGGGCCGGCAGCCATCGAGCATCAGGCATAAAATGGCGCTTCGGCCGCTGAAGCCGACATCCAGAAGCAGTCTCTCCCTCGCCTTGCCGTTACGTCCTGAAGTCATGAAGCCCGCTCTGCTCATCCTCAACCATCTCGAACCTGCCCACCTCGCCCTTATCGCCGAACACTACGACGTTCGCTATGCGCCGACTGCCGCCGAACGCGCTACCGAGGTCGCTACCAATGGCAAGACCTTCCGCGCGGTGCTCACCATCGGCAGCATTGGCTTGACCGCGAAAGAAATCGACGCCATGCCCGCGCTGGAGCTGGTCTGCGCGATGGGTGCCGGCTACGAGAACATTGACACCGCCAAATGCCGCGAACGCGGCATTGCCGTCGGCAACGGCGCCGGCACCAATGACAGTTGCGTGGCAGACCATGCGATGGCGTTGCTGCTGGCGTCGGTACGCCGCGTACCCGCGTACGATCGCGCCACGCGCGAAGGCATCTGGCGCAATGCGCTGCCGCTGGCCCCGAATTTGTCGGGCAAGCGGATGGGCATCGTCGGGCTGGGCACGATCGGCCGGCGAATCGCGCAACGTGGTCTCGGGTTCGATCTGGAAATCGGCTATCACAACCGCCGCCCGCGCACGGACGTGCCGCATCGCTACTTCGACAGCGTGATGTCCCTGGCCGAATGGGCCGACTACCTGATCATCGCCACGCCGGGCGGCGCAGAGACGCGCCATATGGTCGACACGCCCGTGCTGCGCGCGCTGGGCCCGGCGGGCTATCTGGTGAATATCGCGCGTGGCAGCGTGGTAGACACGGCGGCGCTGGCGGCCGCGCTTCGGGCAGGCGAACTAGGCGGCGCGGGGCTCGATGTCTACGAAAGCGAGCCGGCACCGCCCGTCGAACTGTTCGATTGCCCCAACGTCGTGCTGACGCCGCACGTGGCCGGCTGGTCGCCCGAAGCAATCTTCGCCTCGGTCAGCCAGTTCGTCGAGAACGCGCGGCGGCACTTTGCCGGCGAGCCGCTGGTGGCGCCGGTACTCTGATCAGCCGACAGATCAGGCGGTCACAGGAAACACCACCCGCACACACAGCCCCGGCGCCGCATCTTCCAGAAAGACGCGCGCGCCGTGCGACTGTGCGATCTCGGCCACGATGGCCAGACCCAGCCCGCTGCCGCCGGTGGGCGCATCTGGAACGCGATAGAAGCGATCGAATACGCGCTCGCGCTCGGCGGCTGAGATGCCCGGGCCGTTGTCGATCACGGCCAGTTCCACACCCGCCGCGATCTCGCTCACCCGCACATCGATGCAACCGCCACGCGGAATGTATTGCAGCGCGTTGTCGACCAGATTGGTCAGCAGGATGCGCAAGGCATCGGCATCGCCACGCACGGTGGCCTGACTCCCGGCCTTGTCATCCAGACCGAGGTCGATATCGCGATTGATGGCGGCCTGGGACATATCCGCCACCACGCCGACGGCCAGTTCGCGCAGGTCGATCGGTTCATGTGGCGGCGGCACGGCACCTGGCTCCTGCCGCGCCAGCGTGAGCAACTGCGCCACGAGGTGGGTCAACCGCTCAAGCCCCTGCCGTAGCTGGCCCACGGCCTCCTGCCGGGCCTCGGCATTTTCGGCGCGTTCGACGAGTTGAGCCTGCAACTGCAGCGCGGCCAGCGGCGTGCGCAACGCATGAGCGGCATCGGCCACGAACGCGCGTTGCGTGTCGATGGCATGCGCCAGCCGCCCCAGCAACTGATTCAAGGCATCGGATAACGGCGCGATCTCCACGGGCATATTGCGCACGGACAGCGGCGCCAGCGTGTTGGCATCGCGCGCGCTCACCTCGCTGGCAATCTCGCGCAGCGGCCGCAGGCCACGCCCCACCGCCAGCCACACCAGCCAGCCAAGCAGCGGCAACAACAGCAGCAGCGGCGCCACCGTGCGCAGCGCCATATGCGCGGCCAGCGTGCGACGCGCGCTCATCGGCTGGGCGATCTGCACGACCGCCGGCCCGAGCTGCACGCTGTAGATGCGCCACTCGCCAGAGTTGGTCTGCGCATTCGAGAAACCCAGCTCCGCCTGCGGGGGCAACGCCGGATGCGAGTGCGACAGATAGAGGCTGCGTCCCGATCCATCCCAGATATGGATCACGACGTCCTCGTCGGCATGCAGCAGGTCGGCGCCGGTGGCGCTGCCGGAATCGAACGGCGGCGGCGCCGGCGCGGAAAACTGGCTCGGCAACGCGGCCGCCAGTTGCTTCATCTGGTAGTCGAACAGCGCGTTGGCTTCCTGCCGCGCCTGCCCATAGATCAGCGCGGTGGCCACGGCGATCCCCACGGCAAGCCCCGCCGCCAGCCACCAGAGCAGCGTACGTTGAATCGAGCGCATCAATGCATGGCTCCCTCGGGACCACCCTTGGTGTCTTGTTCCGCGCCGCTTTCGGCGGGGATCACATAGCCCACCCCGCGGATATTGCGAATCAGCGCCGCGCCGAACTTGCGGCGCAGCGCATGGATATAGACCTCCACCGTATTGCTGCCGACTTCATCATCCCAGCCATACAACCGCTCCTGAAGCTGCGGCACCGACCACACCTTGCCGGGTCGAGCCATCAGCGCCGACAGCAGTGCGAATTCACGCGCCGACAGCCGGACGGACGCGCCGGCCTGGGTGGCTTCGCGGGTGGCGGGGTTGAGCATGATGTCGCCGTAGCGCAGCACCGGTTCCGCGCGCCCCTCGGCACGGCGCACCAGCGCGTGCATACGGGCCGCCAGCTCCTGCAGGTCGAACGGCTTGATCAGGTAGTCGTCGGCGCCAGCGTTGAGTCCTGCCACGCGGTCGGCCACCGCGTCGCGCGCGGTCAGGATCAGCACCGGCGTGCGTACGTTGCGGGCCCGTAGCGTCTTCAGGACGTCGAGCCCCGGGCGGCGCGGCAAACCCAGGTCTAGCAGCACCACGTCGTAGCCGCCGTCGGCCCGGGGACCGTGCTGGTCCGATGCGGCGTCGAGCCCGGCATCGCCATCGCGCACCCAGTCGACCGTAAAACCCTCCTGGCGCAGCGCCACCTTCACGCTTTCGCCGATCATGGCGTCATCTTCTACCAGCAATACACGCATCGTCTTTCAGGATTGAGAGGTCTCGGCGCGGCGCGCGTCGGCTTCAAGCCGATCCGCCAGTGCGCGAGCCAGGCCCGGCAGCGCCGGATACTCGGCCGTGATCACGTACACCGGCACATCGGCAAGGAAACTGCCCATGCGGCCCTTGGCGACAAAGCGCTCCGCGAACGTCGACGCCCGTAGGGCATCGACAAAGCGTGGAACGATACCACCGCCGAGATAGACGCCACCACGTGCGCCGAGCACCAGCGCGACATCGGCGGCAACCGAGCCGAGCATCCCGCAGAACGCGTCGAAAGCGCGGCGGCATACCGGGTCGCCCGCGCGCATCGCGCCGTCCGTCACCTGCGCCGGTGCCAGCGGCACCTCCAGAGGCGTACCCATTTCTGCGGACAGCGCGGCATGAATATGCGAGAGACCCATACCCGACAGCAGCCGCTCCGCCGACACGCGCCCAAACTGATCGTGGGCGGCGCGCCAGGCGATCCACTCGTCGTCGGTGACCGGCATGATCTCGATGTGTCCGCCCTCGCCCGCCAGCGCCACCGCGCCACCCGGCGCGGGAATCAGGCCGGATACGCCAAGGCCGGTTCCCGGCCCGATCAAGGCCCGGGGCGCCGTGGCCACCGCCGTGCCGTCGCGTACCTGCACAAGGCTGGCGTCGGGCAGATACGGCAGCGCCAGCGCCAGCGAGGTGAAGTCGTTGATGGCCACCAGCGTGTCGAGATCGAGCGCGCGGCGCATGGCCTCGACGGAGAACGCCCAGTTGTGGTTGGTCAGCTTGACCTGGTCACCAGTGACCGGATTGGCCAGGCCGATGGCCGCATGGCGCGGCCGGGCCGCGCCGCTACGCGTCAGCATGTAGAGCCGCATCGCGGCTTCGAGCGAGGCGTGCTCGGCCACCTTGTATGCGGTGATCTCGCCGATCCGCATCGGCGCCGTCTCCATGGCAAAGCGCACGTTGGTGCCGCCCACGTCGGCCAGGATCCGGGGATAGGACATCGCGCGATCCGTCATCGGCTTAGACCCGGAAGACATCGACGCCGTGGCGGTGCCGTGCCAGCACGACACTGACCGGCAACGAGGGCGTCGGCGTCTTCAGCGCCTGCTCCAGCACGGCGGCCTTCTTCTCGCCGCTGATTGCCAGGAACATGCGGTCCGCCGCCAGCAACGCGGCCAGGTTCAGCGTGACGCGCGCATGGGGCGCGACGGACGGATGGGTAACGATATAGCCCGGAGTCGGTTCGGACAGGGCGGTCTGAAGCTCAGGCGCATCCGGAAACAGCGAGGCCGTGTGACCATCTTCGCCCATGCCCAGCACTACTACATCCGGTTGCAGGAAGGCCTGATTCAGGCGCGCCACCGCGCTTTGCGGATGCGCGGCCTCGGCCTCATCGCGGATCAACGGCGCCCAGGCCGCCACGCCCGCGCCTTCGCGCAGCAAGTGGCTGCGCACCATGGCTCCGTTGCTGTCGGCGTCATCGGGCGGCACCGCGCGCTCGTCGACCAGCGTGACCGTCACGGCTTCCCAGCGAACGGGGCGGTAGCGCAGTCGTTCGAACATGGCTTGTGGCGACTTGCCGCCCGACACGGCCAGCACGGCCCAGCCTTTGGCCTTGATCGCGAGATCAAGCGCGTGACCGATCGAGATGGCCAGTGATTCAGCCTGGTCCATCAACGTCGCATGTTCGAATTGGCGCATGGGCTGCTCCTTCTACTCCTTATGGTTCTCGTGTCGTGGTGAATCCGATGTTTCCGATGTCTCCGATCCTTCGGTGGCGCGTCAGGCCTCCTCATGCCATAACGCGCCGTCGCGCGACATCAGGGCCGACGATGCCGCCGGTCCCCAGGTGCCGGCCGTGTACGGTTTGGGCGGCACGGTGCTCTGGTCCCACGTATCGAGAATCGGCTCGACCCAGCGCCACGCCTGCACCTGCTCGTCGCGTCGCACGAACAGGCCAAGCTTGCCGCGGATCACGTCGAGCAACAGCCGCTCGTATGCGCCCGCACGGCGCATCTTGAACGAGTTGGCGAAGTCGAGATCGAGCGAGGTCGGCGTCAGCTCCACGGTATCGCCCGGTTGCTTGACCAGGAAATACAGGCGGATGCTCTCTTCGGGCTGCAGCCGTATCACGAGCCGGTTCTGCGGCGACAGGGTCAGCGGCCGGGGAAAGATCGCATGGGGCACGTCGCGGAAATGGACCACGATCTCGGCCACGCGCGATTGCATCCGCTTGCCCGTGCGCAGGTAGAACGGCACCCCTTCCCAGCGCCAGTTGGCGATTTCGGCCTTGATGGCAACAAAGGTCTCGGTCGTGCTGTCGGCGGCGATGCCCTGCTCGTCGACGTAGCTGACCACGGGCTTGCCGCCGACGGCGCCGGCGCGATACTGGCCGCGCACGGTCTTCTCGGCAACGTCCTGCGGCAGGATTGGCTTGAGCGCCTTGAGGATCTTGATCTTCTCGTCGCGAATCGCGTCTTCGGACAGGCTGGCCGGCGGTTCCATCGCCACCATGCACAGCAGTTGCACCAGGTGGTTCTGCACCATGTCTCGCAGCGCGCCGGTGCGATCGTAGAAATCACCGCGTGTCTCCACGCCCAGTTCCTCGGCGATGGTGATCTGCACGTCCTGCACCCACTCGCGCCGCCACAGCGGCTCGAACAGCGCGTTGGCGAAGCGGATCGCCATCAGGTTCTGGACCGATTCCTTGCCCAGGTAATGGTCGATCCGGTAGATCTGTTCCTCGCCGAAATACCGCGACACGGCGTTGTTGATCGCCTCCGACGAGTCGAGATCATGGCCGAGCGGCTTCTCAAGCACCACGCGCACGTTGGGTGCATTGAGGCCGGTTCGCCCCAGTTGCTCGCAGATCGGCACGAAGATATGCGGCGCCGTGGCCAGATAGCACACGACCACTTCGGGCTTGCGGGCCAGCACCTGCTCGGCCAGCGCGTCGAAGTGCGCCGGCTGGCGCGCGTCGGCCTGCACGTAGCCGATACGATCCATGAACGAGGTCCACGCTTCGGGTGGCGCATGTTCGAGGCCAGGACGCACGCTTTCCTCGAGCATCGCCTTGTATTGCTCGGTGGTGTGCGGATGACTTCCGGTAGCGAGAATGCGCGAGGACGGGTGGAGACACCCCGTGCGGTGCGCGTCGAAAAGGGCTGGCAGCAGCTTGCGCCGCGCCAGGTCTCCGGTGCCGCCGAACAGCACCATGTCGAAATCGGGCAAGCTCACCCTGGGCTCCTTGCGGGGGATGGGGCGCCCCGGCAACTATTGAGTCCGCCGCGCGGCGCATTGGTTCCGGCCATGGTACGTCACTCGCCGCCGCTTGGGCAGGGGGAAGTGGCCACGAGCATGACCCGCGCCGCACATCGGACCCAAAGCGTACCCGTTTCTGCGTGGCCCGGGTCACCGTGGCGGAACATCCGTGAGCCGCGTCAATCCCACATGCAGACGCCCCATGCAGACGGACATGTCGTCGATCGGGACGGCATTCCGATGATGCCCAGGAATTTCGACTACGCTGATAGCGCCCTACAGGAGACTTCCATGCCCCGCCACCCCGTACTGGATGCGGTCACGGCCCGCATCGTGGCCCGCAGTGCCCCTACCCGCCAGGCCTACCTGCAACGCACCCGCGCCATGGCGGGCCAGAAGGTCGAACGCGCCAACCTGTCGTGCACCAATCTCGCACACGGTGTGGCGGCGATGCCCGATGACGCGAAGATCCGGCTCAAGGCGCAGGAGCGGCCGAATCTCGCGATCGTGTCGGCCTACAACGAGATGCTGTCCGCACACCAGCCGCTGAACGCCTTTCCGCAGTGGATCAAGGAAGCCGCGCTGGAAGCCGGCGGTACCGCGCAGTTCGCCGGTGGCACGCCGGCCATGTGCGATGGGGTCACGCAGGGCCAGGACGGCATGGACCTGTCGCTGTTCTCGCGTGACGTGATCGCGATGGCCACCGCGGTCGCGCTATCGCACCAGATGTTCGACGGCGTGCTCTGCCTCGGCGTGTGCGACAAGATCGTGCCAGGCCTGGTGATGGGCGCGCTGTCGTTCGGACACCTGCCCGCCGTGTTCGTGCCGGGTGGCCCGATGACGACCGGCATGGGCAACGAGGAAAAGGCGCACATCCGCCAGCTCTACGCGGAAGGCAAGATCGGGCGCGAGGAACTGCTGGAAGCCGAGACACGGTCGTACCACGGCCCGGGCACCTGCACGTTCTACGGCACCGCCAATTCGAACCAGATGCTCATGGAGATCATGGGCCTCCATCTGCCGGGCACGGCCTTCATCAATCCGAACACGCCGCTCCGCGAGGCCCTGACCCGCGAATCCGCGCGCCAGGCGCTGCGGCTCGTCCACGGCGGCACGCGCTACATGCCGATTGCCGAAGTCCTGGACGAACGCGCCTTTGTTAACGGTATCGTCGGGTTGCTGGCCACTGGTGGGTCCACCAACCACACGTTGCACCTGATCGCCATGGCCCGCGTGGCCGGCATTCTCCTGACCTGGGACGATTTCGACGAACTGTCCGCCGCCGTGCCCTTGCTGGCGCGCGTGTACCCGAACGGCAAGGCCGACGTGAACCAGTTCCAGGCGGCCGGCGGGCTGCCGGTGGTGATACGTGGGCTGCTGTCGCTGGGACTGCTGCATGACGACGTCAATACGATCGCCGGCACCGGTCTGGCCGATTACACGCGCGAGCCGGTGCTGCGAGACGGCAAGCTGAGCTGGATCGACGGCCCGGTGAAGTCCCTGGACGACACCATCGTGCGCACCGCCGACAGCCCGTTCGCCCCCGACGGCGGTATCAAGCTGCTCGATGGCAAGCTCGGCCGCTGCGTCATCAAGACATCGGCCGTCAAACCCGAGCATCAGGTCGTGGAAGCACCCGCCATCGTGTTCCATCGCCAGGACGATCTGCTGGCTGCCTTCAAGCGTGGCGAGCTGGAGCGTGATTTCGTGGCCGTGCTCCCGTGGCAAGGCCCGTCCGCGTGCGGGATGCCCGAGCTGCACAAGCTCACGCCGACGCTGACGTTGCTGCAGGATCGCGGCTTCCACGTGGCGCTGGTGACGGATGGCCGCATGTCGGGCGCATCGGGCAAAGTACCGGCTGCCATCCACGTCTGCCCCGAAGCGCATTCGGGCGGAGAGATCGGCAAGGTCCGCACGGGCGATATCGTGCGCGTGGATGCCCCGGCAGGCGTGCTCACGGTCAGGGTCGACGAGGCGGAATGGGCGTCCCGGCCCATGGACACGCCCGATCTGACACGCAATCGGCATGGCGTGGGCCGCGACCTCTTCGGCGGCTTTCGCGCGCACGTGAGCACAGCCGAAGCCGGCGCGTGTTCGCTGTTCGCGGAAGAGCATTAATGGAATTGGGGGGACGGCCGCCGGGGCGGCGGCCGCGAAAGCGTACCCGTTTCTGCGTACGATTCTTGCGCGCGTTTTGTACGCGTTTTGCCCGCGTTTCGCGTGCGTGTGGGTTACGCCCGGGCGGCGTCGCCGCTCTCTGGCCTGCGTACCTCCTGCACGGGTACGGCCAGGCGGCAACCGGCATCCTCTAGCCGCTGTTGCAGCCGGCCGAAGAAGCCATATTGGACGTTCCAGAAGTCGCCGCTGTTCGTCCAGTAGCGCGCGTTCAGCGTGATGCCCCGGTCGGTGTAGCGGGTCACCATGACTTCGGGCCTCGGCTCGGGCAGCAGGCGTGACTCCTCGGCCATCATGGCCTTGAGCGCATCGAGGCCCGCCTGAATGTCGCTGTCGAACGTGACGATGGCCTCGATGTCCAGGCGGCGCGTCGGGTTCTCGCTGTAGTTGGTGATGGCGCTGCCCCAGATCTTGCCGTTCGGCACGCGCATGCAAACGCCATCGGCCGTCGTCAACTCGGTCATGAAGAGGCCGGTTTCGCGCACCGTGCCCGCCACGCCCTGCGCGTCGATGTACTGCCCGACGCGGAACGGCCGCAGCAGCACCAGCATGATGCCGGCCGCGATGTTCTGCAGCGTGCCTTGCAACGCCAGCCCGATCGCCAGGCCGGCGGCACCCAGCATCGCGATGATGCTGGCGGTCTGCACACCAAACTGCGACAGCACCAGCACGATGGTCAGGATCCGGATGATCCATTGCGCCACCGCGGTCAGCATCGGCCTCAGGGTGTCGTCGATGTAGGTGCGCTGCAGCGCCCGCGTCAACGCCCGGCTGACGCGGCCGGACAACCACCACCCGCCAACCAGTATCGCCAGCGCAGCCAGCAGGTTCAGCCCCTGGCTAACCGCGAATTGCGCGAGATAGGTCCAGGTGGCCTCGACTTTGGCGGCATCAATGAATTTCAGGTCCATCCGTCGGCTCCTTCCTTTCAGGGCAAAGCTCGTAGACACCCGTCGGACCGAGACGTTCCGGATCGGTCTTCAGCAAAAGCGTACCCATTTCTGCGTGACGCAGTGCAGCGAAGCGGCCTAAATGTGCGCCTTACGATCCCTGAGAGGCCGAAATAGACGGTAGTGCGCCCATTCCAGACGCACGCGCTTGTCCCGGCGTCACCCCATAGGCGGCGCGGAACCTGTTGTTGAAATGGCTGGCGGAGGCAAAGCCAGCCTGGTCGGCTACCTGTTGCAACGAGAGCCGCCGGTCGCCCAGCAGCCCGCACGCCCGTGACAGCCGCGCGCGCATGATCCAGACATGCGGGGGCATTCCGAATGAAATGCGGAACATGCGCGCGAAGTGGTACTCAGACAGATCCGCCAGCGCGGCCAGGTCTCCGAGCGTGGGATTAGCGGCCGGATGGGCGTGAACCCACTCCGTCACACGCCGACGCGCGGCGGCGGAAAGACCGCCGCGCCAGTCGACCGAAGGCTGGCGCGTACCGTGTGACAGCAGCATCCGCGTCACTGCCTCGTGCGCCATCGCATTGGCGGCCATGCGCATGTCGGGCGCTTCCCAGTCGAGCGCAACCATCTGGCGGGTCAGCGCGACCAGCGCATCGTCCTCGGCAAACAGACGGTCCTGCAACTGCAGCGCGCGTGGCTCCATGTCCAGCACACGCACGCAGTGCCAGGCCAGATGCTCGGGCTGGAAGTAGAGATGCATGAAGCGCTGCGTGCCGCCGACGTGCCAGCGAGACTCATGGTCGGCAGGCAGCAGGCACAGGCGGTCGGGCGCGCCCTTGCGGTCGGGTGCGTCGCGCCGGTACGTCGAGAAGCCGCCTTCGAGGTAGACCGACATCGTGTGATGGCCGGGCCGCGCATACGCGGTGTCGTCCATCCGGTTGCGCCAGAGCGCGAGGCCAAACCCGTCACCCAGCGCGCAGGCACGCTCCAGCGACGCACGCGATTGCGTGAGCGCGGAGAACACCGCGTTGTCATGGAGGGGTGTGGAGGGGGCGGACATTGGGCGACTATAGCGCGATCACCGGCGCGCAGAAACGGGTACGCTTTTCTGCCGGCGAGCGGCCATGCCGCTCAGCTTGCCTTGGCCGGATGATGGTCGTGCAGGCGATCACGCTCGGTGAGGTTCGGGAACAGGCGCATCCACGCCACCACCACGATCAGCGTGCCGACACCACCCAGCAGGACCGCGCCAACCGGCCCGAGCAGCGCGGCGGTCACCCCGGATTCGAACTCGCCAAGCTGGTTGGAAGCGCCGATGAACACCGAATTCACCGCGCCCACGCGTCCGCGCATGTCATCGGGGGTGTCGAGCTGCACCAGCGTCTGGCGCACCACGACGCTGATCATGTCTGAAGCACCGAGCACCACGAGCGCTGCCATCGACAACGGCAGCCATTTGGAAACGCCGAACACCATCGTCGCCAGACCAAAGATCGCCACGGCCGTGAACATCACGCGCCCAACGCGACGGTTGAGCGGGTTGCGGGCCAGCCAGAGCGCGGTGGTCAACGCGCCGATCGCGGGCGCCGAGCGCAGCAGGCCAAGACCCCACGGACCGGTATGCAGGATGTCGCGCGCGTAGATCGGCAGCAGCGCCGTGGCGCCGCCGAGCAGCACCGCGAACAGGTCCAGCGACACCGCGCCCAGCAGCACCTGATGGCTTCGGATATAGGCAAATCCGGCGAACAGGGTCTTGAGGCTGGCCTGCGCGGTCATCCGCTGCGCGGCCTGCCGGAGCTTCAGCGTTGTGACCAGGATCGCGGCAATCGCGAACAGCGCGGCGCTGATCGAATAGACCACACCGGGCCCCGCTACGTAGGCAAAGCCACCCAGCGCCGGCCCGATGATGATCGCGGTCTGCCCCGCCGAACTCGACAACGCCACGGCGCGCGGCAACTGGCGTGACGTCACCACGCTGGGCAGCAATGCCTGGAGCGTGGGGGTTTCAAAGGCGCGGCATCCGCCGATCGCTGCAACGAACAGGAAGATGTGCTCGCTCGTGACCCAGCCCGAGAAACTCGCCGCGGCCATCAATGCCGCGATCAGCGCTTCCAGCACCTGACAGGTACGCACCACGATGCGGCGATCGAACCGGTCCGCCACATGACCCGACATCAGCAGCAGGACGATCGACGGCAGAAACTGCACCAGCCCGACCATGCCGAGCATGAACGGATCGCGCGTCAGGTCATACATCTGCCAGCCGACGGCGACAGTGAAGATTTGATAGGCGATGGTGGTGCAAAGCCGGGCGAACCAGAAATGCCGGAAAGCAGGATCACGAAAAACGGTTTGCGGCTCGTCAGCCGCTTGCGCGGGGGCGGTGGACATTGGGTGTATCGGCGCTCGAAGGAGCACGTCGGAGATGTTTCGGCAGCATATTTGGTGTGCTGCGAGGCGGGAAGCGCACGAATGCGTGCACTTGGACACAAAGGTGGTGATTCTAAACGAGGCGGTCGGGAAGTGCTGACGCTTCATGTATCAACGTTGATGCATTGATGTAGTGCCTTCGGGCAGGAACTTGAGAAAGCACAAAGTAAATGCGAACCATTCGCATTTATACTCGCCCAGCCTTGTGCCTTATGGCTCGCTTTTTGCCACGCCAATGTCGCACCGGGCACATGTCAATGCTTCCCGGATATCCATTGTGCTGCCAGCATTCCGCCTTGCCTTCTGCGCGACCAGCGTCGCGCTTCTCACCCTCCCCCTCTCCTCCCAATCCCAAACCCCACCAGCCGCGAGCGCGGGCAACGAAGCCACGCTCAAGACCGTGACCGTGGTGGGCAACTGGCTTGAGGCCCCAAATGAGGAAAAGGTCCTCGAGCACCCCGGCGCCCGGACCATCATCGCCCGGGAAGCCATCGCCGAGACAGGGGCCAACAATGTGCGCGATGTGCTGCGCCAGGTGCCTGGTGTCCAGGTACGGGACAACAACGGCACAGGCGGCAGCGATATCTCGCTGAACGTGGGCGTGCGCGGGTTGACCTCGCGGCTCTCCCCCCGTTCGACGATCCTGATGGATGGCGTGCCGGTGGCCGTGGCGCCCTACGGGCAGCCGCAACTGTCCATGGCGCCGCTGTCCCTGGGCAATCTGGAAGCGGTGGACGTGGTCCGTGGCGCGGGTTCGGTGCGATACGGTCCGCAGAACGTCGGCGGCATCATCAGCTTCGTGACACGGGCGATCCCCAAGACCTTCGCGGCCGACGCGTCTGTCTCCACCGACATCTACAGCTACGGCAGCAGCATCAAGGCCAACCCCACCGCCTTCATCGGCGGCACCAATGACAATGGCCTCGGTGGCGCCCTGCTCTACTCGGGCGTGCACGGCAGCGGCTATCGCGAGAACAATGACAACGTTGATATCGATGACCTGATGCTCAAGGGCGCCTACCGGATCTCCAAGACCGACGAACTCTCGGCTGCGTTCCACTACTACGACGCACACGCCGGTATGCCGGGCGGCCTGACACCGCAGCAGTTCGCGGACGATCCCTTCCAGTCCACACGTCCGTACGACAGTTTCTCGGGCCGGCGCTCTGATTACTCCTTCAAGTACGCGCACAACGACAACAACCGCAATTTCGAAGTGCTGATGTACTACACCAGCAGCTTCCGCGGGAGCGCGCTGGAGCAACCGCGCAGAAACACCACGCCACAGCGTCTCCGCCTGACCACCTCGCCACGGAACTACCATGTGTTCGCCATCGAGCCGCGCTACTCGCAATTGTTCCGCACCGGGAGCATCAGCAACGAGATAAGCGTCGGCTACCGTTACCTGCGCGAGGGCAGCGAGGAAAAAGCCACGCGTACCGCCTTTTACGCCCCGGGCAGCGTCTATGCGCCCGATTTGCCGGCACCCGTGTATCAGTGGCGCACGGGCGGCACTACGGCCAATGCGTTCTACGTCGACGATACGATCAATGTCGGCAACTGGACCATCACGCCGGGTCTGCGCTACGAATTCATCCGCACGAACCTGACTGACCACTTCACTGGCGTCAGGCGGGACGTATCGGCCGACGAACCGCTGCCATCGTTGTCCATGCTCTACCACCTCAGCGACAAATGGACGGCATTTGCCAACGCAGGCGTATCGTTCGGTCCGCTGCAGTACTTCCAGATCGCGTCGACCACGAACGGTCTGAAGCCCGAGAAGGCGAAGACCTATGAAATTGGCACGCACTTCGATGGCGTCAACGGCTGGGGCGGGGAGCTAACGCTATTCAATATCGACTTCGATGACGAACTGCAGCTTCAGGGAGGCCGCGGCGGCGCGCTCGATGCGTGGACGAACCTCGGCGCCACCACCCATCGCGGTGTCGAATCGGGCCTGCGCTTCGACTTCGGCTCGCTGACGAATACGCTGGCCGGCCTGACCGCCTATGCCACCTACACGTTCACGGACGCCACCTACCAGCAAGGCGCATTCGCTGGACGCGATCTCCCCTTCTATTCGCGCCATGTGGCCACGCTGGGAATGCGATATGTGCGCAACCGCTGGGCTTTCAATGTGGACGGCTTCGCGCAGTCGAAACAACGCTCGCCAGGCAATCCGGCGCAATCGACTGTGTATCAAACCCAGGAATCGTCAGACGGCGCACTCGGCGACATCCCCGGCTATGCGCTGATGAACGTGCGCGTGGGATACGACTTCGGCAAGACCGCGCAGAACCTGAAGCTGGTGCTCGGCATCAAGAACGTCTTCGATCGCCGCTATTACACGCGCTCCAACGACAACAACCTGGGTATGTACGTGGGTATGCCCCGCACGGTCTATTTGCAGGCGTCGCTGGCGTACTGACGATTCCCGAGCACCGGATTGGCAACGCATGCGGTTGGCGCCGCGAACCATGTCGAGCGACAACGGAGGCAAGCCGGGCCGCCTGCAATCTTATATGTATCAACATTGATCCAATCACGATACATGTTCGACAACATTCGCCGCTGGATGTGTAATTGCAAATCATTCCTATTTAAGACTTAAAGGCCTTATGACGCAGTTCGTGCGTTTCGCGACGCGCTGCGCTGCGCACCATCAGGCCCTTGCATTTACCTACCTCGGATGTTCACTGTGCTGCCAGCTTTTCGCCTGACCCTTTGCGCCACCGGCGTCGCCCTACTCGCCCTTCCTCTCTCCTCCCGCTCCCAGACCGCACCGACCGCCACCCCGGCCAATGAGACCACGCTCAACACCATGACCGTGGTGGGCAACTGGCTCGAGGCCCCCAGCGAGGAAAAGGTGTTGGAGCATCCCGGTGCACGGACCATCGTCGACCGGAAGGCCATTGTCGAGACGGGCGCCAATAACGTGCGCGACGTGCTGAAACGCGTGCCCGGCGTGCAAGTGCAGGACAACAATGGCACAGGCGGCAGCGATATCTCGCTAAACGTGGGCGTGCGCGGGCTGACCTCGCGGCTCTCCCCCCGTTCGACGATCCTGATGGATGGCGTGCCTGTGGCCGCAGCGCCTTATGGACAGCCACAACTGTCAATGGCTCCTACGTCGCTGGGCAACCTCGCGGCAGTCGACGTGGTGCGTGGCGCGGGTTCAGTGCGATACGGCCCGCAGAACGTGGGCGGCATCATCAACTTCGTGACGCGCCCGATCCCCAGAACCTTCGCGGCTGACGCGTCGGTCTCCACCGACATCTACAGCCACGGCAGCAACATCAAGGCCAACCCCACGGCCTTCATCGGCGGCACCAACGACAACGGTCTCGGTGGCGCCCTGCTCTACTCGGGCGTGCATGGCAATGGCTACCGCGAGAGCAATGACAACGTCGATATCGACGACCTGATGCTCAAGGGCGCCTACCGGATCTCCAAGACCGACGAGCTCTCGGCCGCCTTCCACTACTACGAAGCGCACGCCGGAATGCCGGGGGGCCTCACGCCGGAGCAATTCGCGGCTAACCCGTTCCAGTCCACGCGCCCGTATGACGATTTCACAGGCCGCCGTACGGACTTCTCGCTCAAGTACGCGCACAACGACAACAACCGCAAGTTCGAAGTCCTGACGTACTACACCGACAGCTTTCGCGGCAGCACACTCGAGCGGCAAAACGGCGGCCGGATGCTGCTGACCAAATCGCCGCGCGGCTATCACGTGTTCGCGATCGAGCCGCGCTACTCGCAGCTGTTCCGCACCGGCAGCGTCAGCAACGAGGTTAGCGTCGGCTATCGCTATTTGCGCGAGGCCAGTTCCGAACGGACAACACGCACGGCCTTCTACACGCCGGGCAGCGTGTACGCGCCCAACCTGCCTGGCAACCTGTACCAGTCCAGCGACGGCAGCACCACGGCCAACGCGATCTACATCGACGACACCATCAACTGGGGCAAGTGGACGATCACGCCGGGCCTGCGCTACGAGTTCATCCGCTCGAACATCACGGACAACATGATCGGCAAGCGAACCGACAACTCGGCGAACGAGCCGCTGCCGTCGGTCTCGGTGATGTACCACGTCACCGACAACTGGACCGCCTTCGCCAATGCGGGCGTTTCGTTCGGGCCCGTCCAGTACTCGCAGATCAACCGCACCACTAACGGTCTGACGCCCGAGAAGGCGAAGACCTATGAAATCGGCACGCACTTTCATGACGTGAACGGCTGGGGCGGTGAGTTGACGCTGTTCAACATCAACTTCGATGACGAACTGCAGCTGCGCGCCGGCCGGAACGGCTTGCAGGATGCGTGGACGAACCTTGGCGCGACGAAGCACCGCGGTATGGAATCGGGCCTGCGCTTCGACTTCGGCTCGCTGACGAAAAAGCTGGCCGGCCTGACCGCCTACGCCACGTACACGTTCACGGACGCCACCTACCAGCAAGGCGCGTTCGCTGGCCGCGACCTGCCCTTCTATTCGCGCCACGTGGCCACGCTGGGGATGCGATACGTGCGCAACCGCTGGGCTTTCAATGTGGACGGCTTCGCGCAGTCGAAGCAACACTCGTCAGGCGACCCGGCCAAAAACAACCCCATGTACCAGACGCAGCAATCGGCGGATGGCACGCTCGGCGACATTCCCGGCTATGCGCTGCTGAACATGCGCATGGGCTACGACTTCGGCAAGGCCGCGCAGAACCTGAAGCTGGCAGTCGGCATCAAGAACCTGTTCGATCGCCGCTACTTCACGCGTTCTGTCGACAACAACCGTGGCATGTACGTCGGCATGCCGCGCACGTTCTATATCCAGGCATCGCTGGCGTACTGACAGGTCACGCCTCACGCACCAACGGAAACGGCCCGCTTCTGCGGGCCGTTTCCGTTCTCGAACTACGCTGGGGATCAGACGATCTCGCGCGTTTCCAGGAACCGGATATTCGGGAAGCGCTCCTGCGTCAGACGCAGGTTGACCATGCTTGGGGCCAGGTAGACATGGTCGCCCGCACCATCGAGCGCCACGTTGTGCCCGGCCTTGTCGATCAGCTTCTCGATTTCGGCCGGATCGCCCTTCAGCCAGCGGGCCGTGGCGCATTCGTGCGATTCAAAGATCGCGTCCACACCGTACTCGTGCTCCAGGCGGTGCGCCACCACATCGAACTGCAGCATGCCGACCGCGCCCAACACCAGATCGTTCGAAGCCAGCGGACGGAACATCTGCGTCGCGCCTTCTTCGGCAAGCTGCTGCAAACCCTTCTGCAGCTGCTTGACCTTGAGCGGGTTGTTCAGTCGCGCGCGGCGGAAGAACTCGGGCGCGAACGACGGGATGCCCGTGAAGCGCAGCGGCTCGCCTTCCGTGAACACGTCGCCGAGACGGATCGTGCCGTGGTTCGGCACGCCGATGATGTCGCCCGCGAAGGCTTCCTCAGTCGTGTTACGGTCCTGCGCCATGAAGGTGATGGCGTTGTTGATCGCGACAGTCTTGCCCTGCGACACGTGCAGCAGCTTCATGCCGCGATCGAAGCGGCCCGAGCAGACGCGCACGAACGCAATGCGGTCGCGGTGACGCGGGTCCATGTTCGCCTGGATCTTGAATACGAAGCCGGTGAACTTGGCCTCCTCGGGCTCCACGGTGCGGCTTTCGGTCTGGCGCGCCAGCGGCGGGGGCGACAGCTCGCACAGCGCGTCGAGCAGCGACTGCACACCGAAGTTGTTGATGGCCGAGCCGAAGTAGACCGGCGACTGCTTGCCGGCCAGGAACGCTTCCTTGTCGAACGTGTGCGACGCGCCGCGCACCAGTTCCACCTCGATGCGGAGCTCCTCGGCCTGCGAGCCCAGGAGACGGTCGAGTTCCGGGTTGTCGATGCCGTCGATGATCGCCGCCGTGCCCTTCTCGCCCTTGGGGTCGAACAGCTGCACCTTGTCGTCGATCAGGTGATACACGCCACGGAACGCCTTGCCCATGCCGATCGGCCAGGTCATCGGCGCGCACTGAATCTGGAGCACGTCCTCGATTTCATCGAGCAGTTCGATCGGCGAGCGGCCTTCTCGGTCCAGCTTGTTGATGAACGTGAGGATCGGCGTGGCGCGCAAACGGCAGACGTTGAGCAACTTGATCGTCTGCGCTTCCACGCCGTTGACCGAGTCGATCACCATCACGGCCGAATCCACGGCGGTCAGCGTGCGGTAGGTGTCTTCGGAGAAGTCCTCGTGGCCCGGCGTGTCGAGCAGGTTCACGATGTTCTCGGGCAACTCCGGACGCGCCTGATACGGGAACTGCATCACCGACGACGTCACCGAGATGCCGCGCTGCTTCTCCAGCTCCATCCAGTCCGAGGTGGCATGGCGATCGGCCTTGCGCGCGCGCACCTCGCCGGCCACCTGAATTGCGCCGCCGAACCAGAGCAGCTTCTCGGTCAGTGTGGTCTTACCCGCGTCCGGGTGGGAGATGATGGCAAATGTGCGCCGACGCGCAATTTCGGAAACGAGCGAACTCACGGCTGGGGGAACCTGGCAGGTGATATCTGGTGATGGCAAAGGCCCGAACGGCGCAGCGGCACCGGGGCGCGGCTGGCCCGAGGGCGGACAGGGGCGCTATTTTACCGTTTCGCGCTCCTGCGCGGGATCATGACCGCGCAGACTACCGAATTGCAGTGCGTATTGGCGCGTCAGTTCGGCACCGAAGAAGAAGATTTGTGCCGAATAATAGATCCAGAGCATCAGCGCCACGACCGATCCGGCCGCCCCGTACGACGATGCCACCGCACTGTTGCCCAGGTACAGGCCGATCAGGCGCTTGCCCACGGCAAACAACAAGGCCGTGATGACGGAGCCCATCATCACGTCGCGCCACGCGATGCGCGCATTCGGCAGCATCTTGAAGATCACTGCGAACAGCGCGGTAACGACGGCGAACGAAAACAGCGTCGAGATGCCCTCAGCCACCGGCGCGAACCATGTGGCCGTCCAGAGCTGCCCCCAGAAACGGTCGATCACGGCCAGCGCGGCGTTCACGATTAGCGACACCAGCAGCATGAAAGCCAGTACCAGAACGATGCTGAAGGACAGCAGCCGGGCCCGCAGCAGCTTCTGCCAGCCAGCGCCGGCCGGCGGCGGCGCATGCCAGATGTCGTCCAGGCTGCTCTTGAGCTCTGCGAACGCGCTGGTGGCGCCGACGAACAGGATGCCGGTGGCAATGACTGCCGCCACACCGCTGCCGCCAGCGCGATGCGTGGCGGCCAGAATGCCCTCGATCGCGGCGGCGCCCTTGGCACCGACCAGATCCTGAATCTGCGCGAAGATCTCACCGCGCGCCGCCTCGGCGCCGAAGAACAGTCCGGCGATGGAAATGACCAGCACCAGGATAGGCGCCAGCGAGAACAGCATGTAGAAGGACAACGCCGCGCCCTTGCTGGCGGCGCGATGGTCCAGCCACGAATTGATTGAGGCCGACACCACGCGCACGGTGCGCCCACCGGTGTGCCGGTCTGGAAGCCAGCGCCTGGGCGCCCGTTGCGAGGAAGCCTGCTCCGGGTTGTTTGGGGCGTGTTCAGGGGGCATGGCGTTCATCCTTGGGTAACTTCGCCAAGCATAAGTGGAGAGATCGGCACCGTCAAAGTCGTGCGGCCGCGCCACGATGAATACGACCGCCGTCATCGGCATCCGGGCGTGAGTTCATCATAGTGCGCGCGGTCAAGCACCGCGCGGACACGCCTGCTAGAGTAGATCAAGGCACAATAACCGGCCGGGTCATCCACTCGCCGGGATACCAGGAGGCAATCGTGATTCGCACCATGCTTGGCCGGTCCCATGTTGTGCGCGACATCGGGCTGACGCTCTGCCTGACGTTCTGCCTGGGCACGCTGGCAGGATGCGATCGGAATCAGGCGCCGGGGCCGGGCCCCAAACCCATCTCCAGTAACGGATCGCAAGCCGCAGCCACCAGCGCGTCGTCCCCGGCCGGCACGCCTCGCTAGAACACGGCACCGAGCGCGGTGCGGTCTGGTTCGGCAAGCACCGAGCGTACCCATTTCTGCGGCAGCGGATCGCCTGACCGCCTGTTTCAGGGTTGCAACAAGGTGCACAGGCATCGCTGTCTACCACGCCGGACATGCCATGTGGACGCCGAACCGCTCACCTCGTGGCCTGGACTCGCATGGCCGCCCTTCCAGTGGATGCGCAGGCCGTTAATCCACCGCTCATCTTCCGTTTCCCCCCGAATCCGGCCCGGGCTGCCGGCCAGGCCGGCCCGCTGAAGCGCCCACGGTTTGCCGGCTTGTTGCGCGCGTGCACGCGCTTGCAGCCGACATTCACGCCTTCGGTTACAGCCGCGAAACCGAATGGCATCGAAGCATGTCATCCCGCCGGGAACGCTTGGCACGTCAACGGCCTGCAGGCCTTGCGGCACAAGAGAAAGCATGACATTGGCACGCTTGTCGCTCTGGAGAGTCAGTGCCAGAAGAACACGAGCCAGTGACAACAATACGAAAGTGACCCCGGGAGAGGAAACAGCCATGCGTCATCCACCAGCGCGCATGACGGCGCGCAGACGCGCCTATCGACTTGCGGGCCCCGCGCCAAGCGTCCAGGATCTGCTGTCGCCGCCCCTGCTCCCGTCGCCGCGAGCGCCCAGACGACCCGCCATGTCCTATTGCGCGGCCGCCGGCTGTGGCGTGGCTGCCTGCGCCAGCCGATCCCGCAGCGGGCCGCCCAGTTACTGACGGGCCGCTTTCTCACGCGGGCGGGTGATTGGTCGTTGCTTTTTGTCGCGCGCGGATCTACACCGGTTTACGTGCTCCGTCCCCCGGCGGGCACCTTTTTTAGTGAGGGAGGGAGCCACCCATGCACGCTAGAGTCCTTGCCGCCCTCGCGCTGGCCTTGCTCTCGAGCATTGCGACGCCGGCCCTGGCAGGCAACTACGCATACTTCGACCGGCCCGACGACGTGAACTTGAACAGCCATGCGGCCGTCAGCAACGACACCTATGTCCGTACCTTTGGCTGGGCATGGGGAGACGTGCGCTTCAAGCCGGACCAGCCGGCAAAATCCGATGAGCGGCAGGCTCGCGATAGCGCGATCGATCCGCACGAGGCGCTGCCCGATCACAACCACGATGGCACCACGCCGCCGCGCGGACGGCGCGGCAAGATCAGCATGAGCTGATCACTCCGGGAGGAAGAATCGTTCGGCATTGCGCGGGCCAAGCCGCGCTAGCCTGCCACCGCTGTCCGGGCGGCAGGACAAAGGAGACTTGGCGAGCGGACGTCGCCAAGTCTCCCTTGGCACTTACTGCACGTGCTGTTTCAGAACTTTCTGCATCGAAGTCGCTACTCCGCCGACGCGCCGGGCTGCGTGTCGATGCGGATGTTGTGCTTGTGCATCAACCGGTATAGCGTCACGCGCGACACGTTGAGCTCGCGCGCCGCCGGCACCACGTGAAAACCATGGCTGGCCATGACGGAGCGGATCGCCTCGCGTTCCGCCTCCTCGCGAATCGCATCCAGCGTCTTGCGTGGCACCTCCACCCCACCGTGCAGTTGCAGATCCTCCGCCGTGATTTTCCGGTTGTCGGTCATCACGATGGCGCGACGCACGCGGTTGATCAGTTCGCGCACATTTCCGGGCCACATGTACTGCATCATGGCCTGCGTCGCGCAGGTGGAGAAGCCACGGATACGCCGGTGCGCCTCGTGGCCGTGTTCGGCCAGCACCGTATTCGCGAGCAGCAGGATGTCCTCGCCACGCTCGCGCAGCGGCGGAATGGTCAGGGTCAGCACGCAGAGCCGGTGGAACAGATCGGAGCGGAACCGGCCGTCGCTCTGTGCCGCCACCAGGTCCACGTGCGTGGCGGAGATGATGCGCAGGTCGAGCGGAATCGACTGGTGCCCGCCTAGGCGCGTGATCATGCCTTGCTGCAGGAATCGCAGCAGGGCAACCTGGCTTTCCAGCGGCAGGTCACCAATCTCGTCGAGGAACAGCGTGCCGCCCTGGGCCTGCTCGATCCAGCCGATCTTGCGCTGGTTCGCGCCGGTGAACGCGCCTTTCTCGTAGCCGAACAGTTCCGATTGCACGAGGTGCGATGGAATCGCGCCGCAGTTGATCGCCACGAACGGCCCCTTGCGGCGGCTCGACGCTTCGTGGATGGCCTGGGCTGCGAGTTCCTTGCCCGTGCCCGATTCGCCGGAGATGAACACCGGCGCGTCGTTGTGCGCGACCTTCGCCAGCGAGCGGAACATGTTGCCCATGGGCGCGCACTCTCCGATCATCGGCCCGCGCGCCACCAGTTCGGGCGAGCGAGCCCCGTGCAGACATGCCATGCCATGCGCGTGCTTGAGCGTGTAAAGCAACTCGTCGAACGAGAATGGCGTGCGCACGTAGTCGACGCAATAGTCCCGGATCAGACGACGGATGCGCTCGTCCTCCAGCATTGCCGTGGATGTAATGGCGACCCACATCACATGCAGGTGCTGTAGCGCCTGTTCGAGCTGGCTCAGCTCGGCGTCGGTGTAAGGCGTCTGCAGGTCGAGCACGCCAGCCATGGGCGAACTCGCACGCACCAGGCGCTCGAGGTCGCGAACCTGCTGCACCCGGCGGATTTCCCATCCGGAGCCAAACTGGTTCGCGTTAAATCCAAAATCTTCATAGCGCGACACGAGCACGATCTGTGCGGTCCGTGTCGGCGCCTTGCACAGTCGGTCCATGACGTTCTCCCGGACGTTGAACTTCTTGTTAGTGGCGGAACCCAAGCCCGCAGGTGTGGCGGCGAGCCGCATGGCCCGTTCGGGGTCCGCTGGCTGCGCGGTCGGTGCCGCGCGCAACGTGGGAATCACGGTCTGGACAAACTGTGTGGGGATTCTTCCGCGACGCTGACCTGGTCGCGTCCTGCGCTCAGCTGGTCGCGGATTCGTCGGCGCACCATGTCCTTTTCGAGCATCAGTTCGATGTTCGGTGCGTCGGGTGACTGGCCGGAGTACTGGAAGTACAGCGTCTTGTAGGTCTGCTGGCTGAGAATCCATTCCTGGAGCAGCTTGCGCTGTCGCGAAAGCTCTTCGGCCAGCAGGCGGTGCCGGTGCAGTAGTCCTTCTACCGCGGCGCGGGTGCGCGGCGATACTTCCTGGTCATCGGCAAGCACGGCGGCGACTTCGGCAATGGCGTAATCCTCGTGCCAGTCTGACAGCGCGATGCCTGCTGACGCTTCACCCAGGACAGTCCACGCACGGTGGGCGGACGGCTTGGCGGATTCGCTGATGGGCCCGATGGCGGGACGCCGGATTTCTCCTGCGGTCATGATCTGTTCCCCGTTGCACAACATCCCCCGGCACTACACGTTCGCTTGTTACCACTATCTCTGTTCTGGATTGGATCTGTCTTTATATGACGCGTATCTGGTTCGCGCGCTCTTTATTTCGTGGTGGCGAAGCCGTTGGCGCGAAAGCGAACGGTCTCATTGTCGGCCGATCCTTGTATTGGCTGAAACTTGCCGGATCTGGCGCTTTGTCGGAAACGCTTGCCGGTTATCGCCGGCGTCCTCCGATTCCCGGAGTCAAGAAAGGGCGCTCTTGCGCCCTCAAATTTTTGCCACGCCTATAGTTCAGTGCATTTGGCCTCTTTTGTCCAGCCCGGCGTAGTCCCCTTCCTCCTACTCTCATACTTTTGTATGAGGCGTGTACGCGGCTTTATGCGGAGGCTGCAAGGTAAATAAGCACTCACATTCCCCGCAGAAACGGGTACGGTGGGTGTCCCGATCCCGCGTTTCATACGCAGAAATAGGTACGCACTGCAGCATTTCCATCCGCCGAATGTCATCGTTTTCATTTTGACGATGGCATGGCAACGCCCGCGGAAAGAAAAAGGACGGCCAAGGCCGCCCTGTTTTCACAGCAAATGGCCAAGCCGCCGTGCTCAGTGCCCTGGCAGGTAGTAGAACTTGAACAGGAAGACTGCCGCGATGACCCACGCCATCACCGGCACCTCGCGCGCGCGGCCGGTCAGGAGCTTGAGGCCGGCATAGGCGATGAAACCAAACGCCACGCCATTGGCCACCGAGTAGGTGAACGGCATTCCAAGCGCCGTCAGCACCGCGGGCACGACCTCGGTCGCATCGCTCCAGTCCACATCGACCAGTTCGCGCAACATCAGGCAGGAGACATAGAGCAGCGCGGGCGCCGTTGCGTAGGCGGGAACGGTGCCAGCCAGCGGCGCAATGAACAGGCACGCCAGGAACAATACCGCCACGGTTACCGCTGTCAGGCCCGTACGGCCGCCGGCCTGCACGCCCGAAGCGCTTTCGATATAGGCCGTGGTGGACGACGTGCCGAGCAACGAGCCGGCCATGATCGCGGTGCTGTCCGCCATCAACGCCTTGTTCAGACGGTCCATCCGACCTGCCTTCAGCAGCCCGGCGCGATTGGCCACGCCCATCAGCGTGCCCGTGGCATCGAACAGCTCCACCAGGAAGAACACCAGCACGACGTTGACGATGCCGATCGACAGCGCAGCGGAAATATCAAGCTTGAACAGCGTGGGGGCGATGGACGGTGGCGCGGAAAATACGCCGTGGAACGTGTTCCCACCGAAAACGAAACTCAGGATCGTGGTGCCGAGAATGCCGATCAGGATGGCGCCTTTCACCTTAAGATGATCCAGCGCGACGATGGCGAAGAAGCCAATCACCGCCAGGATCGCGGACGTCTGATGCAGGTCGCCGATGGTGACAAGCGTGGCCGGGCTGGCTGTGATGATGCCTGCATTCTTAAGCGCGACGATCGCGAGGAACAGGCCGATGCCCGCAGTGATCGCCACGCGCAGCGCGTGCGGAATCCCGTTGACGATCATCTCGCGCACACGGAACAGCGTCACCAGCAAGAAGAGGCAGCCTGAAATGAAAACCGCGCCAAGCGCGGCTTCCCACGGCAAGCCCATGCCCTTGACGACCGTATAGGCAAAGTAGGCGTTCAGCCCCATGCCAGGCGCCATCGCGATCGGATAGTTCGCGTAGAACCCCATGATCAACGTGCCGATGGCGGCGGCCAGGCAGGTGGCCACGAACACTGCATCTTTCGGCACACCGGCATCGCCAAGGATGCTCGGGTTGACGAAAATGATGTACGCCATGGTAAGAAATGTGGTCACGCCCGCGAGAATTTCGGTGCGGGCGTCGGTCTTGTGTTCACCGAGCTTGAAGAGGCGCTCGAGCACACCGGTCGATGGCTGTGCGAGGGTGGATTCGCTGCCTGGCCGTGGCCTCTGGTCCGACGTGGACATCACTGGTCTCCTGACTGTTGACGAAGTGCTCACTGCGCCGCCAGCGCTGTCTGCCAACGGGCACTTCATCGACAATATGCAAAAAGGCGAGATGATCCCATATGCTGGGTTTGTTGATCCAGCTTAGGTTGGGGTAATCCCCTGCCTTGACGGGAGCCTCAATCCCCCGTATAAATCTCCGCCAGATTCAAGCGACGAGGCAACAGTTCATTCGTTAGCCACCGTCTTGGTACTTCGGTTGTCCATGGTGTCCTTTCCTTGAGTTCGCTGTACGGTGGTGTGTGCACCATCGGTTTCTTTTATATTTTTTTTGGAAAGCAATACCATGCAAACCGGTATCGTAAAGTGGTTCAACGACGCCAAGGGCTTTGGCTTCATCAAGCCGGACGCTGGCGGTGACGATCTGTTCGCTCACTTCTCGGAAGTCCGTGCCGACGGCTTCAAGTCGCTGCAGGAAAACCAACGCGTGTCGTTCGAAGTCAAGAACGGCCCGAAGGGTCTGCAAGCAGCGAACATCACCCCGCTGTAAGCGTTGTGATTCCGAGTGCACCTTGACGGTGCGCTCGATCGCGAAGAACCCGCCTTTATGGCGGGTTTTTTTACGCCCAACGCTTTCATAGCGCCCCAAGCCAAGCACTGCGCCCGGCATCCCCCTGGCAGCCCCTACCCACTCCTGACCCTCTCGCAGAATCGGGTACGCTCTCGTCCTCCGTCGACGCTGGCCTGCACGGTCCCCTCGTCCCAACCCATCCGCATGGGCACGCAGAAATAGGTACGCTTTTCGCGCGGATCCGACGGACACCTCCAGTTGCTCCGCAGAAATGGGTACGCCTGGTGGGTAAATAGGTCCATCTTCATGTCGCGCCGATCCAACGAGCCTGAGCGCTCACGGTCAAGGAGTCTGATCGACCTTTCCTGCCTATCAAAGAGGCAATCGGGTTATCCACGCAGAAACGGGTACAGCGCACTCGCCACCACGGCGCCGATGTCCCATTCCGAAGGGTGCTCGCAGAAATGGGTACGCTGTTTTCCGGCATTCGTACGCAGAAACGGGTACGGCCTCGCCGTTTCCCACCAGCCTTG